>NZ_JALLIN010000022.1 GCF_023630175.1 Streptomyces cellostaticus
TCAAGGACCAGGCCGGTGTCGATGCCGGCCGGGACCTTGACGGAGGCGGTGTGCCGCCAGGTCGCCAGCGGATCGCTCCACGCCTCCACCCGGAACGTCCAGCGGCCGGTCGCGTCCGGAGTGACCTCGGCGCCCCACACGTCGCTGCCGGGGGACAGCTCCCGCATCGGCGTCCACGGGCCACGACGGCCCCTCGGATCCCGCAGGACCACGTTGGCACCGACGGCGTCGTGCCCCTCCCGGAACACGGTGGCCGTGACCTGGAACGTCTCCCCGGTCACCGCCTTCGCCGGGCGCCTGCCGCACTCCACGGCCGGCCGGACGTCACGTACCGGTACGCGGCCGATGGCCGGGGTCCTGCGCATGGTCTGTCACCTCCGCCGTGCGCGAAGCCGGGCCCCGGGCCCGGCTTCGCGATCCGATGCACGTCCGGCTGCTGCCGGTTCGTGCGGAACGCCCTGTACGGTGCCAGGTCATGGCCTCGGCGCCGTGGAACGCCGCTCCGAAGGCGGCGCGCGCCGCGCCGCCCGGCCCGGCTGGGGCCGGCCGTCCTGCTCGCGCAGGTAGCCGGCCAGGGTCGAGCGCAGATAGCGCTCGGCCGCGTCCGCTGCCTCCCGGGCGCAGCGCTTTCCCATCAGCACGCACAAGGTGTAGCCCGAGTCCTCGAAGGCTGCCCGGACCGTGCGGTCGTGGGGCGAGGCGAGCATCACGCGCTCCCAGGCCCGGTAACGCCGCAACTGCCTGGCCACTTCGGCCTTGGCGGGTAGCAGCATGACCCTCTTCACCTTCCACGCTCTCGACTGGGCGCGTTCCCGACGGTCGGGTGGTGTCCGCGCAGGGGTGGGCACGGAACCGTTACGGCGATCGAGGCTTTCACTCATGGTGCACGTACAGGCACGCACCGTCCTGTTGGACGTTCAACCACTAGGGCCGTTCGGGATGCTCGTGTTGCACGAATGGCGTAGCGACCCCACTGTGGGGAGTGACTCAGAAGCGATCACTGCTCACGCTCGGTGTCCGGGATCCCTCCCGGACGCAGTGAGAGAGCGAGAGCCTCGCCGGTGAGGAGCAAGCGACGATGAAGACCGCAGTGCCCTGCTACTACCACATAGATGTGGAAGTCAGCCCGGAACGGGTGGGACAGGTCAGCCGCATCCTGGGCGCCCACCTCCGCTACTGGGACCTCGACAACCTCGTGGCCCCCGTCCGCCGCGGCGCCGAACTGCTGCTGCGGGCGATCGAACGGCACGCCACGGACAAGACCATGTCGATCGAGATGTGGTGGAACGGCCAGCATCTGATCACGGCGGTCGGCGGCGGCGACCGCGACCTGCGCCCGGACCAGGACCTGCGGGCCTGCCTGGCGGACATCGCCGCCATGAGCGACGGATGGGGCTGCTGCGCCGCGGAGACCGGAAGCGTGATCATCTGGTTCTCGCAGCGCGCCCGCACCGGCGAACGCGTCCCGCTGGTCCCGACCGCTCCGGCGCCGAGCCTCACCGAGGGCCTGCAGGTGCCGCGCGAGCTGCGGGTGGCCGCGCTCGCCGCGCCGGCGGCCGCCCCGGACGGCCTCCTGGAGGGTGCCCGGTGACGGCACGCAAGTCCCGGCAGGGGGTGTCCGTGTGGAGCGGACACCCCTACCCGTTGGGGGCCGTGTTCGACGGCGAGGGCACCAACTTCGCCCTGTTCAGCGAGGTCGCCGAGCGCGTCGAGCTGATCCTCGTCGACGACGCCGGCGCCGAGACGCCCGTCCCGCTGCACGAGGTCGACGGCTTCGTCTGGCACGCCTACCTGCCCGGCGTCGGTCCCGGCCGGCGCTACGGCTACCGCGTGCACGGGCCCTGGCAGCCGTCCCTCGGGCACCGCTGCAACCCGGCGAAGCTGCTGCTCGACCCGTACGCCCGCGCCGTGCACGGCCAGATCGACAACCACGCCTCCCTGTACGAGCGTTCGCCCGACGGTCCGTCCCCGGGCGACAGCGCGGGGCACTCCATGCTGGGCGTGGTCACCGACCCGTACTTCGACTGGGGCGACGACCGCCCGCCGTGCCACCCCTACGCGGACTCCGTCATCTACGAGGCCCATGTGCGCGGCCTGACCCGTGCGCACCCGGACGTCCCCGAGCGGCTGCGCGGCACCTACGCGGGTCTGGCGCACCCCGCCGTCATCGAGCACCTGACCTCGCTCGGTGTCACCGCGGTGGAGCTGATGCCGGTCCACCAGTTCGTCCACGACGGCGTACTGCAGGACCGGGGCCTCGCCAACTACTGGGGCTACAACACCATCGGCTTCTTCGCCCCGCACAACGCCTACGCCGCCTTCGGCAGTTCGGGCCGGCAGGTCAACGAGTTCAAGGCGATGGTGAAGGCGCTGCACGCGGCCGGCCTCGAGGTGATCCTCGACGTGGTCTACAACCACACCGCCGAGGGCAACGAGTTCGGCCCCTCGCTGTCCTTCCGGGGCATCGACAACGCCTCCTACTACCGGCTGGTGGACGGCGACTGGGCGCACTACTACGACACCACCGGCACCGGCAACAGCCTGCTGATGCGCCACCCCTACGTGCTCCAGCTCATCATGGACTCGCTGCGGTACTGGGTGACCGAGATGCACGTCGACGGCTTCCGCTTCGACCTGGCGGCCACGCTGGCCCGGCAGTTCCACGAGGTGGACCGGCTGTCCGCGTTCTTCGACCTGATCCAGCAGGACCCGGTGATCAGCCGCGTCAAGCTGATCGCCGAGCCCTGGGACGTGGGCGAGGGCGGCTACCAGGTGGGCAACTTCCCGCCGCTGTGGTCCGAGTGGAACGGCCGTTACCGGGACGCCGTACGGGACTTCTGGCGCGCGGAGCCCGGCTCGCTGGGCGAGTTCGCCTCCCGGCTGACCGGATCGTCCGACCTGTACCAGCACAGCCGCCGCACCCCGCGTGCCAGCGTCAACTTCGTCACCGCGCACGACGGCTTCACCCTGCGCGACCTGGTGTCGTACAACGACAAGCACAACGAGGCCAACGGCGAGGGGAACCGGGACGGCGAGAGCCACAACCGGTCCTGGAACTGCGGGGCGGAGGGCGACACCGACGACCCGGCCGTGCTGGAACTGCGTGCCCGCCAGCAGCGCAACCTGCTGGCCACGCTGCTGCTCTCGCAGGGCATCCCGATGCTCTGCCACGGCGACGAACTGGGCCGGACCCAGCGCGGCAACAACAACGCCTACTGCCAGGACAACGAGGTCTCCTGGGTGGACTGGGGGATCACCGACGAGCAGCGTTCGCTCGCCGACTTCACCCGGTACGTGATCGCCCTGCGCGCCCGGCATCCCGTGCTGCGCAGGCGCCGGTTCTTCCGCGGCGAGACCCCGACCAACGCCAGGCAGCCGCTGCCCGACGTGATGTGGCTGCGGCCCGACGCCCGCGAGATGACCGAGCGGGACTGGCACCGCGAGGACGCGTACTCGATGGGGGTGTTCCTCAACGGCGACGCGATCGCCGAGCGCGATCCGCACGGCCGCCGGGTGGTCGACGACTCCTTCCTGCTGCTGTTCAACGGCTACTGGGAACCGGTCGTCTTCCGCCTGCCCGACGGGTCCTTCGGCGAGCGCTGGACGACCCTGATCGACACCGCCGACCCGGACGGCATCCCCGACGAACGGGAACGCAAGGCCGGTACCAGGCTGCGGGTGGAGCCGCGCAGCCTGGTCCTCCTCTCCCGCCCGGCCCGTGACTCCCACCCGGAGCGCGGCACCCGGCCGGCGCGTTCGGCGCGCGGCACCCGCTGAAACCCCGGCCGTCGGCCCCCCCCCCCCCCCCGCCGGGCGCCCCGCCGGGCGGGCCGGCCCCCCCCCCGGGCGGCCGCCCCCCCCCCCGGCGGGCCGCCCCCACGGCCGGGGCGGCCGGTCAGCGCGCGCTGCGCGAGGTCACCGTGAACTGGGCGCCGTCCGGGTCGCGCAGGATCGCCTCCTGCTCGTCCTCGCTCAGCACACTGCCGCCGTGCTTCTCGGCGGTGCGGGCACAGCCCGGCACGTCGTCCACCGCGAAGTGGATCTGCCAGTGCGGCCGCACGGACGGGTCCGGGGCCGCCTCGACCGCGCCCGAGTCGATGCGCGCCACCACGTCGCCCCGGCTGCGCAGCACCACCTCACCGCCCTCGTACTGGACCTCGCAGCAGCCCGGTTTGCCGGACGCCCAGCCGAGGATCTCGCCGTAGAAGATCGCCGAGTCGAAGGCGTTGCGGGTGTGCAGCCGGATGAAGGTCGGGGCCGCCCGGCGCCAGGCCTCCCAGTTGCCGACCAGTTCGCCCTGCCAGATGCCGAAGGTCGCCCCGTCCCGGTCGGCGAGCAGCGCCGCCCGGCCCGGCGGGAAGGACAGCGGTCCGACCGCCGCCGTACCGCCGCGCTCCCGGGCCCGGGCCACGGCCTCGTCGGCGTCCGGCACCGCGAAGTACGGAGTCCAGGCCACCGCCATCTGCCACATCGAGGCGACCGCGGCGATACCGGCCACCGGCACGCCGTTGGCCAGGGCGATGCGGAAGTGCTCGCCGAGTTTGGCGCCGCGCCACCGCCAGCCCAGCAGGGCCGAGTAGAACTCCTGGGTCGCGCCCAGATCGCGGCTGGTCAGGCTCACCCAGCACGGGGCGCCGAAGACGGAGTGCGTCGAGAGGGGCTCGCGCGTCCTCGTCCCACCACCGGCAGGCTTGTCATCGTTCATGGCTGTCGCGTCCTGAGTCTCGGGGCCCGGCGGCCACCGCTCACGCACCAGTGTCCAACCGGAAGGGCCTGATCTGCTCGTCGAGTACCCCGGTGACGATCGCCCGGGCGGGTGACACCGGGAGCCGTGGCGCACGGCGGCACGGACCGGATCGGCGGGCCGGGGGCGGGGCCCACCCGGGTGCCGTGGGCGGGGGACCGGGACTCAGCCCGCCTCCGAGAGCAGCTCCTCCCGCAGCCGGTCGAAGCAGCCGCTCAGCAGACGTGAGACGTGCATCTGCGAGATGCCCAGTTGCTCGGCGATCCGGCTCTGCGTCATCCCGCCGAAGAATCGCAGGTAGAGGATGGTGCGCTCACGCTCGGGCAGCGCCGCCAGGCACGGTTTGACCGCGGCCCGGTCGATGACCAGGTCGAATCCCGGGTCCGGGGAGCCCAGGGAGTCCCCGAGCGCGTACCCCTCCGCGCCGGCCACCTCGGCGTCCAGGGACAGCGCGGTGAAGCACTCCAGCGCCTCCATGCCGGTGCGCACCTCGTCCTCGCTCAGCCGTGTGTGCGCGGCGATGTCGGCGACCGTGGGCGTGCGGCCGGGCGTGGTGTGGGCCAGCTCCTTGAGGGCGGCGCGCACCCGGTTGCGCAGGTCCTGCACCCGGCGCGGCACGTGCAGGGTCCACATGTGGTCGCGGAAATGGCGCTTGATCTCGCCGGTGATGGTGGGCACCGCGTACGCCTCGAAGGCCCGGCCCCGGGCCGGGTCGTAGTGGTCCACGGCCTTGACCAGGCCGAGCGCGGCCACCTGGTAGAGGTCCTCGAGCGACTCCCCGCGACCGCGGAACCGTACGGCGATCCGCTCGGCCATGGGGAGCCAGAGCCGGACCAGTTCGTCCCGGAGCGCCTGCCGCTCGGGACCTTCGGGCAGGCCCGCGAGCCGCAGGAAGGACTCGCCCGTGTCCGGGGCGTCGTCGTGGGGGTGGGGCCTGGTGCTGGCGGTGACAGGCATCGTGCGCACCTCTCTCGGCAGGTGCTGGGTCGACCGACACCGTGGGGGGTGCGCGCGGATGCCTCAGGAAACACCGGGGCGCCCGGCCGGCGCCGGCTCCCACGGACGTGCCTCCTGTCCGAAGCACTCAAATCTATCTTCCCTCCCCTGGGCATAAACAAACAAAACGGTCCATTCGGGTCATGCGTGGAATGTTTCCTTCCCCTTTCCTGTCCGGCCAGGCCCGGCCCCCGGAGCGGCCCGCCGTGTCACCGGGTGCCCCGGCCCCCGGAGGTCCCGCGGTGAAAGTGATGTGCGGCACGCACCCGGGTCCCGCCCGGGAGCCCGCCGGCGGGGTTTCTCCTGGGCAGCGCTTGATCGCCGAGCAAAGCGGGCGAACCCGCTGGCCACAGCGCATTCCGCTCATTTGACAGTGTGCTCGGCACACAGATAGACAGCAGCTCTCGATAGGTGGAGAGGGGCATTGTGTACGAGCCGAACGTGGTCGGGGACTGGCAGGAGTACGACGAGCACGCCGGCCTGCGGATCCGCGTCCACCGCCTGGAAGCGGCCGAACCGCCGCGCGGACGCGACGACGCCGCCGCGGGTCTGACGTACTTCAGTGTCCGGGTGACGATCGAGAACCGCGGCTCACGGCACTACGGTGTCCACCTCGAGGACGGCCAGCTCGACATCCGGGTCGGCCCGGACGGGGAAGGCGCCTTCATCGACTGGCGCAACTCCCAGTTCATCGAGGGCTTCGACGTCTACCCGCTGCGCCGGGCCACCGCCGTCCTCTACGCGGCCGGCCCCGAGGCCTCCCTGACGCACGTGGACGTCCAGGTCCAGCTCCGGGTGGACGACGAGTGGACCGACCGGCGGCTGTGGGCGGGCGGCATCGGCCTGCTGGAGGCCGCCGCGCCCGCCGCCCCGGCGGCCGGCGCGCAGAGCAGCCTGGCCCACCAGGTGAGCGCCTTCCTCAAGGAGCAGACGGAGCCGGGCGGCGCCTGAGGCCGGTCAGTGCGGGATGCCGTCGATGATCTCCCGCGCCCCCTGCCGCAGCAGCGACACCGCGACCGACGTGCCGAGCGTGGCCGCGTCCAGCCGGCCCGCCCATTCGTGGGCGTTCAGCCTGGTCTTGCCGTTCGGGGTGAACACGCAGGCGCGCAAGGAGAGTTCGCCGCCTCGGTCCACGCGCGCGCAACCGGCGATCGGGCTGTTGCAGTGGCCCTGCAGCACGTGCAGGAACATCCGCTCGGCCGTGGCCTCCCGGTGCGTGTCCGGATGGCCGAGACCACTGACCGCGTCGATCAGCTCGGTGTCGTCCTCCCGGCACTGCAGGGCGAGGATGCCCGCACCGATCGGCGGCATCATCGTCTCCGTGGACAGCACCTCGCTGATCACGTCCTCGCGGCCGATCCGCTCCAGACCGGACACCGCGAGCAGCAGCGCGTCCGCGTCGCCGGCGGCCAGTTTGGCCAGTCGGCGGTTGGCGTTGCCGCGGAACGGCACGCAGTCCAGGTGCGGGTGCGAGGCGGCGAGCTGGGCCACCCGGCGCACCGCCGAGGTGCCGATCCGGGTGCCCGCGGGCAGCTCGTCGAGGGTGAGTCCGCCCGGGTGGACCAGCGCGTCCCGCACGTCGTCCCGCTTCAGGAACGCGGCGAACACCGTGCCGGCGGGCAGCGGCCGGTCCGCGGGCACGTCCTTGACGCAGTGCACCGCGAGGTCCGCCCGCCCGGCCAGCAGGGCCGCGTCCACCTCCTTGGTGAACGCGCCCTTGCCCTCGACCTGGGACAGGTCGCCCAGCCACTTGTCCCCGGTGGTCTTCACGGGGACGACCTCGGTGCGCACTCCCGGATGCAGTGCGCCCAGCTCGGCGCGCACACGCTCGACCTGGGCGAGGGCCATCGGCGAGTCGCGGGAGACGATACGGATCAACTCGGGCACGGGCATGGTGGACACCCTAGACCCTCACGGGCCTCCCCTCGCACGCTTCCCCGGCCAGGGGCGGGCCGGCGGCGGTGGCCGGGAGGCGTCGGGCGTTCGGGCCGGGCGGGCCCCCGGACGGGTTGGCCGACGCCGGGTGGGAGCCGGCTCGGATGGCGGGTTCGCGGCCGGCGCGCGGAGTCTTCAACCGGGGCGACGAGTGCGGGAGTTCGGCGTCCCGCCGTGCGCACCGCCGCCGAGGGGGCGCAGCCGGCGCGCGGGTGAGGGGCCGTGGAACGGCCTTGCCCGGTGCCGTGTCAGCCGACGTGCGCCCGTGTCGAACTCCGACTGACGCGGCACCGGGGCCTGTTGCGAGGGTCCCGACCGCCCTGCGGGCGGACGACGGGCGTTTCGCCGCAGGTTCTAGCCGAAGTCGTCCGGCAGGTCCGCCGCCGACTCCTCGGCGGTCAGGTCGGGGCGCAGCCGCCGCCACGAGGGCTGGCGCAGCATCCCGGCCCGGGTGCGGGTGCGGTAGCTGACCTCGCCGACCAGCCGGGGCACCACCCACTGGGCGCCCGCGACGCGCGGGGCGGGGTCGAAGGGGCACCGGCTGCTCGCCGCGGCCCGCAGCAGCCCGGCCAGTTCGGTCCGCTCCGCCTCGCTCCAGCCGGTGCCCACCCCGCCGACGTAGCGCAGCCGGCCACCGGCGCGCTGGCCGACGAGCACGGCGCCGGGCAGCCCGGTCAGGTGCCCCCTGCCGGGCAGCCAGCCGCCGACGATCACGTCCTCGCTGCGCATGTTCCGGATCTTGATCCAGGAGCGGGAGCGCACTCCCGGCTCGTACACCGATTCCAGCCGCTTGCAGACCAGGCCCTCCAGGCCGTGCTCCCGGGTCGCCCGGAGGGCCTCGGCGCCGTGTCCGGTCACCGCGGCCGGCGTCGACCAGTGCGGTCCGCTCAGACCCAGCTCCGTCAGCCGCGCCCGGCGCCGCGTGTAGGGGAACCGGACCAGGGGCCGGGCCAGGTACGGGACGTCGAACAGCACCAGGTGGACCGGCACCCGGGCGGCGCGGCGGGCCGCCCGGGCGGGGGCGTGCGCGAGACCCATCCGGCTCTGCAGCAACTGGAAGTCGGCACGGCCCAGTTCGTCCAGGGCCAGCACCTCGCCGTCCAGGACGGCCGGTGTGGCGCCCAGGGCGGCGCCGAGCGGGCGGAGTTCGGGGTAGGCGCCGGTGATGTCCTCGCCGGAGCGGGCGCGCAGCAGGACGCTGCCGTCGCCGGGCAGATAGGCCATCACCCGCTGGCCGTCCTGCTTGGTCTCGTACGCCCACCGCGCGTCCTGTGCGGCGGGCGGCAGGGTGCCGGGGGTGGCGAGCATGGGCGCGACGAGGGGCAGGGTGGGGGTGTTCACGGCTGGAGGTGTCGACCACTCCCGCCGCCCCCACGCGCCTTTCGGCCCGTGTTCCCCCGAACGGGCCCGGGACCGGTCCGGCCGCTCCCGCCCCACTCTCGCCCGGCGGGCGGCCGGTACCGTCCCGCACCGGCGCCCCGGGCGCGGCGCCGGGCGCCCTTTTGTGCCGCCCGCCCGCCCGAAGCGGCCCGGGTCGCCGCTACTGTCGAGTAATATCCGGCGGCAGGTCACCAGAGGAGGAAACGTGCCCCGGTCCGAACGCTCACCCCTGCTGCTCGCCGGCCTGCTGGCCACCGCGGGGGTCGCCCACTTCGCCGCACCCCGCCAGTTCGACCACCTCGTCCCCCGGACGCTGCCCGGCTCGCCCAGGGCCTGGACCTACGGCAGCGGGGCCGTGGAGCTGGCCCTGGCGGCCGGTGTCGCCGCGCGCCGGACGCGCCCCCTGGCGGCCAAGGCGGCCGCGGCCTTCTTCGTCGGGGTGTTCCCCGCCAACGTGAAGATGGCCGTGGACTGGCGCCACCGGCCGGCTCCCCAGCGCAACGCGGCCCTGGCCAGGCTGCCGCTCCAGGTGCCCCTCGTGCTCTGGGCGCGCGGAGTGGCCCGGAACGGGGAGGGGCGGTCGTGACCGGACGTGTCGAGGTGGGCGACAAGGCGGAGGACTTCGCGCTGCCGGACGAGACCGGCACCGTCCGCAGCCTCACCGGGCTGCTGGCCGACGGCCCGGTCGTGCTGTTCTTCTATCCCGCCGCCATGACGCCCGGCTGCACCGCCGAGGCCTGCCACTTCCGAGACCTCGCCGCCGAGTTCGCCGCCGTCGGCGCACGCCCGGTCGGGATCAGCGGCGACAGCGTGGAACGCCAGCAGGAGTTCGCCGGACGGCACACCCTCGGCATGCCGCTGCTGTCGGACGCCGACGGCGCGGTGCGGGACCGGTTCGGGGTCAGGCGGGGCTTCACCCTCGCCCCGACCAAGCGGGTCACGTTCGTGATCGGCCAGGACCGCACGGTCCTGGAGGTGGTGCTCAGCGAACTGCGCATGAACACCCACGCCGACCGCGCCCTGGCCGTGCTGCGCGCCCCCCGGGACTGATCCGGTCCGCCGCCGCGCTTGATGGACCGCGGTAATCGGATCATCCTGGGGCATATGGAGCGAGTCGCGGCCGCTGTGGTCATCGACGCCCAGGGCAGGGTGACCGGGTGGAGCCAGGGCGCGCGGCTGCTCACGGGCCGTGCGGCGGACGAGGTCGTCGGCCGTCCGGCGGCCGAGCTGCTCGCCGGGAACCACCGCGGCGGAGCCCTGGCCGCCGGGACCGGCGTCGTCACCCTGCGCCACCGCGAGGGGCACGGGGTCGAGGTGACGGTGAGCGTCTGCCCGGTGCTCGGCGCCGACGGGGCACCGGCCGGACACGTGATCACCGCCGACCCGAGCGGCCCGGTGCTGGTCGGCGAGGCCTTCCAGCAGGCGTCCACGGCCATGTCGGTCCTCGACCTCGAACAGCGCTACCTGTACGTCAACGGCACGGCCTGCCGGCAGATGGGGGTGCCCGAGGAGGACCTGGTCGGCCGCCTCTACACGGACACCGTGGCGGAGGGCGAGCACAGCCGTGGCTTCGTGCGCCATCTGCGCGAGGTGGCCGAGACCGGGCGGCCCGTCCGCTACGAGAGCTTCACCGACGCCACCGAGCTGCACCGGGCGCACGCCTGGAGCATCGAGATGTGGCCCCTGTGCGACGGTGCCGGGGCGCCGACGGCGGTGGCCCTGGCCGCCTTCGACAGCAGCGAGCAGTACTGGGCCCGGCGCCGCCTCGCCCTGCTCAACGAGGCCGCCACCCGCATCGGCACCACCCTGGACGTGGCGCGCACGGCCGAGGAGCTGATCGACCTCCTGGTCCCGCAGTACGCCGACTTCGCGACCGTCGACCTCCTGGACTGGGTCCTCGGCGCCGACGAGCCGCCGGCCGTCCCGGACGCCGGCACCGAACTGCGGCGCGTCGCCCACCGCTCCGTCGTGCCGGGCAACCGGGGCGCGGCGCTGAGGCCGGGGGAGTCGGAGGAGTACCTGCCGTCGACCCCGCCGGCCGTCGCCCTCCGCGAGGGCCGGGCGGTGCTCGCCCAGGCCGGCGAGCCGGCCTTCGACGCGTGGCTGGCGGGCCGCAACGCCCGCTCCCCGGAGGGCCGGCCCCACCGCGAAGGCGTCCACTCGATGATCGCGGTGCCGCTGCGCGCCCGGGGCGTCACCCTCGGCGCCGCGGTGTGCGTGCGCAAGTACCACTCGGACGCGTACGGCCCCGACGACGCCGTGTTCGCCGAGGAACTCGCCAGCCGCGCCGCCGTGTGCGTGGACAACGCCCGACGGTTCGCCCGCGAACGCGACACCGCGCACGCCCTCCAGCACAGCCTGCTGCCGAGCGGCCTGCCGGGCCAGGCCGCGGTCGAGGTGGCCCACCGGTATCTGCCGTGCGGCTCGCTGGCCGGCATCGGCGGCGACTGGTTCGACGTGATCCCGCTCTCCGGCAGCCGGGTCGCACTGGTCGTGGGGGACGTCGTCGGCCACGGCATCCAGTCCTCCGCGACCATGGGCCGGCTGCGGACGGCGGTGCGGACCCTCGCCGACGTCGACCTGCCCCCGGACGAACTGCTCACCCACCTGGACGACCTGGTCAGCCACCTGACGTCCGCCGGGACCGGCGAGGAGGTCGCCGAACTCGGCGCCACCTGCCTCTACGCCGTCTACGACCCCGTCTCCCGCCGGCTCAGCCTCGCCGCGGCCGGCCACCCGGCCCCGGCCGTCGTCCTGCCCGGCGGCACCGCCGAGTTCGTGCCCATGAGTGCCGGGCCGCCCCTCGGGGTCGGCGGACTGCCCTTCGAGGCGACGCAGGTCGAACTGCCCGAGGGCTCGGTCGTCGCCCTCTACACCGACGGCCTGGTCGAGGAGCGTGACCGGGACGTCGACCGCGCCGTCGAGGAACTGCGGCTCGCGCTCGGCGCGCCTGCCACCTCCCTCGAGGCCCTCAGCGACGACGTCCTCAAGGCCGTCATGCCCGAGCAGCCCACCGACGACATCGCCCTGCTCCTGGTCCGCACCCGCGCACTGGGCGCCGACCGGGTGGCCACCTGGGACGTCCCGCCCGACCCGGCCGCGGTGGCCACCTTCCGGCAGGCGGCCACCGAGCGGCTCACCGCCTGGGGGCTCGAGGAGATCGCGTTCGTCACCGAACTCGTCGTCAGCGAGCTGGTCACCAACGCCATCCGCTACGGCGAACCGCCCGTCCAGCTCCGCCTGATCCGTGACGGCGCGCTCATCTGCGAGGTGTCCGACGCCAGTTCGACCTCACCGCACCTGCGCCGGGCGCACGCCTACGACGAGGGCGGCCGCGGACTGCTGCTGGTCGCCCAGCTCACCCAGCGCTGGGGGAGCCGGCAGACGGGCGGCGGCAAGACCATCTGGGCGCAGCAGCCGCTGCCCGGTACCTGATCACTCACCGGCACCCGATCACTCGAAGGAGCACCCCGGATTCGGCGCGTCCTGCGAGAACGGGGCACCGTGCGGCAGCACGTAGAGCACCTCCAGGACGACGGGGGTGCTGCCCAGGTTGCGGCCGATGTGCACGTGCCCCGGGCCGGACGGCTCCCGGATGGTCGCGCCCGCGCGGTACACGCCGTCGGAGGCGCAGCCCGAATCGAAGTGGCTGAGGGTGCCCTGCTTCACCACGCCGTACAGCGGACCGTCGTGGTAGTGCCAGCCGGTGCTCTGGCCGGGCGGGATGGTGATCTCGCGCAGGGTGTAGTCGGTGCCGCCGACCGTCCGCTGGGCGACGAGCCGGGCCGTCACCCCGGAGCCCGGCGGGGTGGCGCCCGCGGTGCCGCAGGTGAGGAACGCGGTGGCGGTCACCGTGCCGAGGACGGCGGTGCGGAGTGCGGTGCGCATGCGGGAGCCTCCAGGGTCGCGAGCGGTCACCGACGTGAACATAGGGGCAACGGGCCGGCGCCGAGGGCGGAACCAGGTGATCCGGTCATGGGACCGGGCCGTGCGACGGCGCGGGCGGCGGTGAGCGGCGCGGGCGCACGCACACGGGCGTGGGAGGGTCGCCGCGCGCGGGCCGGCGGTGTCACGATCGGTCGTGGAGCCGGTTCGGACGACCAACGGAGCGCGCATGACGACGCACAGGGCCACGGCAGAGCCCACCGGGCAGGCGGAACGGGCCGGGGGTGTGGAGGTGCGCCCGGTCGCCGGGCACATCGGCGCCGAGATCACCGGCGTCGATCTCGCCGGTCCGCTGGACGACGCGGTGGCCGCCCTGATCAGGGCGGCGGTGCTGCGCTGGAAGGTGGTGTTCTTCCGCGGGCAGGAGCTGGACCACGCCGGGCACGTCGCCTTCGCCCGCCGGTTCGGCGAACCGGTCGTCCTCGGACGGCGGGGCAGCGCCTCACCGGAGGGGTTCGCGGCGGTGGAGACGACCGCCGACCGGCTGGAGCTGGGCGGACGCTTCGGGATGGAGCACGAGGAGTGGCTCTGGCGGCGCCGGCACACGCTGCTGCGCGGCTGGCACTGCGACCACGGCGCCCGGATCGACCCGCCGGCGGCGACCATCCTGCGCGCCGAGACCGTGCCGCCGTACGGCGGCGACACCACCTGGGCCAATCTGGCCGCCGCCTACGCCGGACTCTCGGCACCGGTGCGCGCCTTCGTGGACGGGCTGCGCGCCGAACACCGGCTCGGCGTCGGCTACCAGCCGCGGCCCGGCGACGACGCCTACCTGCGCCACCTGCTGGACCACCAGGTCGCCTCCGTGCACCCGCTGGTGCGGGTGCACCCGGAGACGGGGGAGCGGGTGCTGTACGTCAACGGCTACTACCTGGAGCACATCAGGGACGTCTCCCGGCCCGAGAGCGCGGCCCTGCTGGAGATGCTGCTCGACCAGGCGGTGCGCCCCGAGTACACGGTCCGCTTCCGCTGGGAGCCCGGGAGCGTCGCCTTCTGGGACAACCGCGCCACCATCCACCTGGCCCCGAGCGACAACGCCCACCTCCGCTTCCCCCGGATCATGCACCGGGTGATGCTCGCGGGCGACGTACCGGTGGGGGTGGACGGCAGACCGTCCGAGCCGGTCACCGGTACGCGGGCGGGCCGCTGGTGAGCCGGGAGGCCGGCCGCCCGCGCGGCGCCGGCCGCCGGTGACTCATATCAGCGGGATCGTGACCTCGTCCTCGACCGGCGGATCCAGTTCCTGGGCGCGGTTGCCGGTCGCGGCGAAGCAGCGCAGGCGCACCGCCGCCGCGGTGACGTCCAGGCGCAGGAAGGACTTGAAGAACGGCGGGCTGTACGTGACCGAACCCGGTGAGAAGAGCCGGGTGTGGAGCTTGCGCACGGGCAGCCGGAACCGGGCGGCCCGGTCGGGGCGGCGGCCCGCGCCCAGCAGGCTCGCGACCAGCCGGACCCGCCGGGTGACGCGGACCCGCTGACCGGGCTCCCGGCCGGGCTCGATACCGAGACGCTCGGCCACGACCGCGGTCGCCTCGTCGTCGGTGAGGGCGAAGAAGCGGCGCAGCCGCAGCCGCCGGGCGTACACCCGGCTGTAGAAGGCCAGGGAGTCGCCGCGCAGCGGGTAGCAGCGGAACTCCCGCTCGGTGACGCCGGCGACGGACACCCGGGGGACGGTGTGCGTGGCGTGCATGAACGCGCCGCCACCGCCCGAGACCACGTACTGGACGGTGCGGCCGTCCACGTCGACCGGATAGCGCTGGTAGTTGTGGATGTCGCCGCCGATCGCCGCCACGTAGTGGTGCTCCGGGTCGCGCACGACGTCGTCGACCGTGCCGCCGCCCTCGATGGCGCAGGGGTGGTGCTCGCCGTCCACGTAGAGCGGGGAGCCGGTGATCAGGATCTTGGGCTTCGGCCCCCGGGACACCTCCCGCAGCCACGCGCCCTGCTCGGCGTCGATCGTGCCGAGCAGGCCGGTGTCGATGCCGACGATCCGCACCGGTCCGGCGTCGATCGCCCAGTAGGGCCCCGGCTGCACGGCCCGCTGCTCCGGTGCCGAGCGCAACGCCGCCGCCTCCGCCAGGTGCCGGCCGTCCGAAGGGCGCGCGCGGTGCCACAGCAGGGTGCGCCACCAGGCGCGGGTGAGCGGGCGGGGCCGGGGCTCGGGGGCCGGCGGGGGAGCGTCGGCGCAGAACACCCGCATGAAAGCGGTGAGTTCCTCGTACCAGTCGTGGTTGCCCGGTATGGCGAAGATGGGCGCGGGATAGTCCTGGTACGGCCGGAAGAACTTGGTGCCGTAGTCGTCCGCGCTGCCGACGGGGTAGATGACGTCGCTCGCGATCACCGCGAACTCCGTGCCGCGGCCCGCCTTCAGGAAGCCCGGCACGGTGGCGTACTGGGAGGCGCCGCCCTCGCCGGTGTCCCCGACGACCATGAAGGAGAAGCACTCCGGCACGTCCCGCCGCACCACCTTGTCCGCCGGCGCCCCGGCCGCGGCCTGCGCGGCCACCAGCCGGCTGCGGGTACGGCCGGTCGGGTCGCCGAACCATGACGCGAGCACCCCGTTGCGGGCGGCCCACAGCAGTCTCGGATCCAGCCAGGAGAGCTTTTTCACGTGGTCGGGCATCAGCCGCTGGTAGAGGCCGGGTTCGGAGGGGCCCCAGCCGGCGCCCCGGGCGGTATCGCGTGAGGATTCAGACACGCGAGCACGGTAACAACGCCCCTGTGAATGCCCGGCAGGCGGGACTGGCGTCAAGTGCTGGTAAAATAAGGCGACTTCGTGATTCGACTTCGCGATTCGGTCTCGCCGCGGCCGTGTTCACCTGCCCGGCGCCGCCCGAGGCGCCGGACCCCGCGCGGCCGGAGCGTCCGGGCGCGCCCGGACGCCCACCGGGGCAGGGTAGGGAAAACCCTCGAATTGCCTCTGACGTTGCTGACATGCGCGAGTCAAGGCTGCCATTCTCCCCCAACACGCAGTCGGTTTCGCGTGCAAGTACCTCGCTCCCCACACAGTTCAGCTCGTCCCGGACAGCACACCCGTCTGCCCGGGTCTTCACCGGCCGCTACCCAGGCGGCCGCAGCAGGAGGAAATCGAGTGAGTCGTCTTCCCCACAGACGGGCCATGGCCGGAGCCGCACTGGTCTCCACCGCGGCCTTCCTCGCCGTCGGCATCCAGTCGGTGCCGGCCGCCGCCAAGCCCTCCGCTCCCCACGCCGGCCACCTGCGCACCGGCGGCCTGGAGGCCAAGCTCTCCCCGGCCCAGCACGCCAAGCTGGTCAGGAGCGCCCAGCAGAAGACCGCCACCACCGCCCGCTCCCTCGGCCTCGGCGCCAAGGAGAAGCTGGTCGTCAAGGACGTCGTCAAGGACAACGACGGTACCCTGCACACCCGTTACGAGCGCACCTACGCCGGGCTCCCCGTCCTCGGCGGCGACGTCGTGGTGCACACCCCGCCGGCCTCCGTGGCCAAGGGCACGGTGAGCACGACCTTCAACAACAAGCGCACCATGAAGGTGGCCTCCACCACCGCCGCCTTCGCCAAGGGCGCGGCCGAGACCAAGGCCCTGAAGGCCGCGAAGGCCCTCGACGCGAAGAAGGCCACCACCGACAGCGCCCGCAAGGTGATCTGGGCCGGCGAGGGCACCCCGAAGCTCGCCTGGGAGACGGTGATCGGCGGCCTCCAGGACGACGGCACGCCCAGCGCGCTGCACGTCATCACCGACGCCACCACCGGCAAGGAGCTGCACCGCTACCAGGCCATCCAGACGGGTACCGGCAACACCCAGTACAGCGGCTCGGTCAGCCTCAGCACCACGCTGTCCGGCTCGACGTACCAGCTCTACGACACCACGCGCGGTGGCCACAAGACGTACTCCCTCAACGGGGGGACCTCCGGCACCGGCTCGCTGATGACGGACTCGGACGACGTCTGGGGCACCGGGTCGGGCTCCAACACCCAGACCGCCGGTGCCGACGCCGCCTACGGCGCCCAGGAGACCTGGGACTTCTACAAGAACACCTTCGGCCGCAGCGGCATCCGCAACGACGGTGTCGCCGCCTACAGCCGGGTCCACTACAGCAGCGGCTACGTGAACGCCTTCTGGGACGACAGCTGCTTCTGCATGACCTACGGCGACGGCTCCGGCAACACCCACGCGCTGACCTCGCTCGACGTCGCCGGCCACGAGATGAGCCACGGCGTCACCTCCAACACCGCGGGCCTCAACTACAGCGGCGAGTCCGGCGGCCTGAACGAGGCCACCAGCGACATCTTCGGCACCGGCGTGGAGTTCTACGCCAACAACTCCTCCGACCCCGGTGACTACCTCATCGGCGAGAAGATCGACATCAACGGCGACGGCACCCCGCTGCGCTACATGGACAAGCCCAGCAAGGACGGCGGCTCCGCCGACAGCTGGTACTCCGGCGTGGGCAACAAGGACGTCCACTACTCCTCGGGTCCCGCGAACCACATGTTCTACCTGCTCTCCGAGGGCAGCGGCAGCAAGGTCATCAACGGGGTCAGCTACAACAGCCCGACCTCCGACGGCGTCGCCGTCGCCGGCATCGGCCGCGCCAAGGCGCTGCAGATCTGGTACAAGGCGCTGACGAGCTACATGACCTCGAGCACCAACTACGCCGGTGCCCGCACCGCCGCCCTGAACGCGGCCGCCTCGCTGTACGGCACCAACTCCGCCGAGTACGCCGGGGTGGGCAACGCCTTCGCCGGCATCAACGTCGGCAGCCACATCACCCCGCCGAGCAGCGGTGTGACGGTCACCAACCCGGGCAGCCAGAGCGCCACCGTCGGCACGGCGGTCAGCCTGCAGGTCCAGGCGAGCAGCACCAACAGCGGTGCTCTCACCTACAGCGCCACCGGTCTGCCGGCCGGCCTGTCGATCAACGGCTCGACCGGTCTGATCTCCGGCACGCCCACCACCGCCGGCTCATCCAGCACGACGGTGACGGTGAAGGACTCCACCGGCGCGACCGGCACGGCGACCTTCGGCTGGACGGTCAGCACCACCGGCGGCGGCTGCTCCTCGTCCCAGCTCCTGGCCAACCCCGGCTTCGAGTCGGGCGGCACCGGCTGGACGGCGACGAGCGGCGTCATCACCACCGACTCCGGTGAGGCCGCGCACAGCGGTTCCTACAAGGCGTGGCTCGACGGCTACGGCACGTCGCACACCGACTCGGTGTCCCAGTCGGTGACGATCCCCGCGGGCTGCAAGGCGACCCTGACCTTCTACCTGCACATCGACACCTCGGAGAGCGGCAGCACCGCCTACGACAAGCTGACGGTGACCGCCGGTTCGAAGACCCTGGCCACCTACTCGAACGTCAACGCGGCCTCCGGCTGGAGCCAGAAGTCCTTCGACCTGTCCTCGCTGGCGGGTCAGACGGTCACGCTGAAGTTCAACGGCGTGGAGGACTACTCCCTGCAGACCAGCTTCGTCGTGGACGACACCGCCCTGACCACAAGCTGATCCGGGCACCAGGCGGTCCCGCACCCCGGAGGAACCTCCGGGGTGCGGGACCTTCCCATGTCTCAGCTCAGCGGATCCAGCGTCAGATACGCCTGCCGCGGGCCGCCGTCGTGCACCAGCGACTCCTGGTTGCCGACGTCGTCGAAGGCGAAGGCGTACGCCTTGCCGTCGGCCATCCGGGAGTGGACGGCACGCGCGTAGTGGTTGGTCACGCCGTCCTTGTAGAAGTCCGCCGGCGAGGTGTCGGGCTGGTGCGGATCGCTCAGCAGCGTGGAGCGGTTGAAACCGGCGCACAGCGTGCGGGAGATGGGGCCGCGCACGGTGTCGTTGGGCGCGTCCAGCAGCTTGTGGCAGCCGAAGATGCTGGCGGCGTCCGGCTTCCGGAAGCCGGTGACCACCGCTCCCGAGGAGTCGGTGAAGTTCATGACGTTCCCCGACACCCGGCCGAAGTAACGGGTGTTCGGCTGGTCGGCGAAGGGTGTGACGGTCAGCGTCGACGTCGCGTACTTCTGCCACACCCGGTCGACGTAGTCGTCCATGACGTTCGCCGGCAGGGCCCCGGTCTCCACCCCGTACAGCGGGGAGAGCGCACGCAGCACGGTGCCGTCGGCACGCGTCTGGACCAGGCCGGACCAGCCTCCCGGCCGGCTGCGCAGGGTGTCGAACACCGCCTTGTAGCCGCCGGGTTCGAGACGGCCGGTGGTGCTCACGCCGCCGTCCGCACGCTGCACCCCGTCCGTGTACGGCGCCGAGAACATGTCCACCTGGGTGCTGTTGAGCCACAGGCCGGAGTCGTTCAGGGTGTACTCCGACCAGTTGAACAGGATGTTCCGGTTGGGGTCGGAGGGGTTCTGCACGGCCGGCTGCACCAGGCCGCCGGTGGTCAGCCGGAAGTCGAGTTTCCGGCCGTAGGAGAAGTAGATCCGGCCGGAGAACCTGGGTATCCGGATCGTCCTGGACTGTCCGGGGGCCGGACCGGCGATCGCCGCGTCCGGTGCCGGAGTCGGCGGATCGCCGCCCGCCGGCCAGGCGTGGAAGGCGCCGCCTTCGTCGGCCCAGCCCTGCCGTCCCGAGGAGAGCTGGGTGCCGAGGTCGTATACGTACACGGGCTCGGAACGGCCCGAGTTGTTGGTGATCTTCAGCGGGATGGTGTCCGGGACGGCGGCGCCGGCGCGGTCCGGCGTGCCGAGTGCGAGCACACCGCCCACCAGGGCCGCCGCGGCCGCCAGGGGCAGCACGGGACGTGTACGGCTGGGGAGCACTCTCCACCTCCGTGGGGGGTCGGGGTGGTACGGATATTGGTCCGTACCTGTCGTGAGAGCGCTCTCAGCGTCCTGTTCGATCGCGTGCATGTCAATGATGTGAACAGGATCCGCGGCCCGGCGGACGCCGCGGCGAACCTCAGAGGGCGCGTTCCAGCAGGGACAGCAGGGCGGACCAGTGCCGTTCGTCGGCCTCCCGGTCGTAGGCGGTGGTGTCCGCCTGCGTGAATCCGTGCGCGGCCCCCGGATAGACCTCGGAGGTGTGCCGGACACCGGCGGCGGTGAGCGCGTCCGTCAGCCGCCGGATCTGCGCCTCGGGCATGGACCGGTCCTGGTCGGCGTGGCCGAAGTACAGCTCGGCGGTGATATGCCCGGCCCCCAGGTGCGGACTGTCGGGGGCGTCGGTGGCCAGCCGTCCGCCGTGGAAGCCGGCCGCGGCCGCGACCCGGTCCGGGTGGGTGGCCGCGGTCCGCAGGGCCAGCCGGGCGCCCATGCAGTAGCCCGTCAGCGCCACCGGGCCGTCGGCGACCACGGGGCTGCGGGCGAGCCAGTCCAGGTAGGCGTCCGCGTCCCGCCGGGTCCGGTCCGGCGTGAGGGAGGCCATGACCGGTCCGATCCGCTCCCAGATGGTCGGGTCGGCCGCGGTGTCGATGAACTCCGGGACCTCTCCGATCGGGGTGCGGCCGTGCCGGTGGAAGACGTTGGGCACCAGCACCGTGCAGCCGGCGGCCGCGAGCCGGTCTGCCATCGAGCGCAGCCACGGGCGCAGCCCGTACGCGTCCTGGTAGAGGAGCACCCCCGGCCGCGGCCGCCCGTCTGCGGGGTGGGCGAGATAGGCGTCGGCGACGCCGTCCGCGGTCGGTACGTCGACGTCGGTGCCCTGTACGTCGGTCATGGTGGGGAGCCTCCCGGATGGATCGGCCGAGCGGGGCCCGGGTGCCCACCGGCCTCGCGTGTACGCCCTCATGCTGCCACGCAAGATCCATACGGCCGGGCCGGCCCGTCCGTCACTCGAAGCGGGCCGTGTCCCCGGCGCCCCGCCGGACGATCTCCGCCTCCCCGCCGGAGAAGTCGACCACCGTGGTCGGTTCGGTGCCGCACTCCCCGGAGTCGACCACCGCGTCCACCACGTGGTCGAGCCGGTCCTTGATCTCCCAGCCCTGGGTCATCGGCTCCTCCTCGTCCGGCAGCAGCAGGGTGCTGGACAGCAGCGGCTCACCCAGTTCGGCCAGCAGGGTCTGGGTGACCACGTGGTCGGGGATGCGCACGCCCACCGTCTTCTTCTTCGGGTGCAGCAGCTTGCGCGGCACCTCGCGGGTGGCCGGGAGGATGAAGGTGTAGCTGCCCGGGGTCGACGCCTTGACGGCCCGGAACACGTCGTTGTCGACCCGTACGAACTGGCCGAGCTGCGCGAAGTCCCGGCACATCAGGGTGAAGTGGTGCCGGTCGTCCAGCCGGCGGATCGAACGGATCCGCTCCATGCCGTCCCGGCTGCCGATCTGGCAGCCCAGCGCGTAGCAGGAGTCGGTCGGGTATGCGATGAGCGCCCCCGAGCGCACCGCGTCGACGATCTGGCCGATGCTGCGCGGCTGCGGGTTCTCGGGGTGCACGTCGAAGTACTTCGCCATCCGCCGAGCTTAATGCCCTTCCGGGGGTGCCGCGGGCCGGGCGGGCCCCGTCCGCCGTGGCATCCGTACCGCCGGCACCGCCGGCCGGCGGTGAACCGGAACGGGACGCCCGGTCGGCGGTGCCGGTGCCTCCCCTCGGCGCACCGGCCCGCCGCACCGCCCGTACACCCGTACGCGTTCCGCGCCCCGCCGGGCAGGGCCCCCGCCCGCCGCCCGGGCGCACGCGGGGCACCCGAGCGGGTGCCCCTGGACGGGCTGTGCGCCTCCGCCGCGGTCACCGGTGCGCTCCGCCTGCCGGGCACCCTCCTCGCGGGGACCGGAGTGTGCCGCTCGCCGGGCACGCACACCGGCGCCCCGGACCGCCGGGAGCGATCGGCGGCCCCCGTGCCGGAACTCCCCGCGATTCGCCTCGTGTAGGACGTGCATCAGGGGGCATCCGATGGAGGAGCCGCCCGGGGGCCTCCCCCCCGCCACCGGGCTGCGGTGCCTCCGCCGGCGGTCCACCCCCCTGACCGCCGGCGGAGCCGCGCCCACGGGCGCCGCCGACGGCACGAGGCCGTGAATCGGGTAACGTCCACGTCCGAAACCCGAGGTCGACGCGAGAGCGAGGAGGGGCACGACGTGGTCGGCCGAGTCGACGAAGGCCTCCACGCCGAGGAGCCGCACACCACCGACTGGGCCGAGCAGTTGCTGGACCATCTGCGCCCCGCCGCCCGCGATCCGCACCGGCTCGTGGCCTGGCTGGGACGGGCCCTGCGGGCGGCCGTGTGCCTCCAGGACCCGGACGGCGGCCTCCTCGCGGGCGAGCCGGTGCCGCTCGACTCCGCCGTGCTCGCCGACGTGGGAGGCGGCCGGGTCTCCTCCGCCGCGCTGCACGACGGCGAGCGCCACGTCCGCATGGTCGCGGTACGCCACCGCGAGCAGGGCACCGGCGCCGTGCTGGCCCTGGTCCGCGGCGAACCCTTCGACCCGCGAGCCGCCGCGCTCGTCAACCGCGCCGCCGGTGTGCTCGAACTCCTGCTGCGGCACCGGGAGCTGACCCGTGCGGGGCACCGCCTGCGCCGGGCCACGGCCGATCTGCGGCTCGCCATCCTGCAGTTGCTGATGGTGGAGGACATCGTCTCCGCCCGCAGGGTCGCCGCGGGCCTCTGGCCGGGCCTGCTCGAGGGGGACACCGCCAGGGTGTACGTGGTGGAGAGCGACCCCGCCGAGCGGGACGCCCTCGCCGACGCCTGCGCTTGCGCCACCGACGGCCAGGCACTGGTCGTGCGCTGTCCCGCGAGGGACGGCCATGTCATCGTCGTCGGCCCCGAACCCGCGGCGGGGCAGCGGCTGCGGTCCCTGATCGACGGCCGGCCCGGCGTCTTCCTCGGCGGCAGCCTGCGCCAGCGTCTCGCCCACACCGCCACCGCCTACGGCCAGGCCGTCAGCGCCCTCGCCGTCGCCCGCTTCCGCCCGGACCGGACGGCCGTCCACGCCGAACGCACCCACCCCGAGCGCCTCATGGACCCGGCCGCACTGCACGCCTGGTCCGCGGCGGTGCTGCGCCCCCTCGACACCCTGCCGCACCACACCCGCGCCGAACTCCTCGCCACCACCCGTCTCGGCCTGGAGTTCACCGCCGTGAGCGCGGCCAAGGTGCTCGGTGTCAGCCGCAACACCGTCCGCGCCCGCACGGACCGTGTCGAGGCGCTGATCGGCGCGGACTTCGCCGGCCTCGCCACCCGGGCCGCGGTCCGGCTCGCGCTCGGCTCCGAAGCGGGGCACGGCCGGTACGGCCCCGGCGGCACGGAATCCGCCCCGCCGTCCGGCGTCCGGCTCGCCGACCTGCTCACCCAGCCCGCGCTGCGCGGCTGGGCCGGGGATCTCCTCGGCCGCCTGGACGGCGACGGCCGCGATCTGCGCCGCACCGTGCGCTCCTGGCTCGCCGCCGACGCCAACGCCGAGCGCGCGGCACGGGAACTGGGCGTCCACGCCCAGACCGTGCGCGAGCACGTCCGGGCCGCCGAACCCGTGCTGGAACGCCAGTTGCTGGCCGGCGGGAGCGATCTGTACGAGGTCGTGCTCGCCCATCTGGCGCTCGGTGCCCTCGCCCTGCCCGGCCTCGGCGGGGCGAACCGGGGCCAACCGGACTCGCCTGTGCACGGGTGAGTCCCCGGCGCCGCCGGGAGGGCACGGGCGCGGTACCCGCGGCCGTGCCCCGTGCGTAACGTCGGTGATGCGCGGGGCACGACCGGTACGGGGGACCGGTCGCCGCCCCGCCCCCTTCTCGGCGGCGGGGTGGATCCCCCCCTTCGCGGCAGCCCGGCCGGTCTCACCGCGCCGCGGGCTGGGCCGGCAGGTCGAAGACGTGACCGGGGGAGATGATCCGTGTGACGGCCCGTCCGAACAGCGTGCTCGGCTCCTGGTTGTCGTGGCCGATGTCGGTGTTGAGGGCCACCACCAGGGTCGTCCGCGCCTCGGGCAGGTGGATGGTCAGGGTCTCGTAGCCGGGCAGCGAGCCGTTGTGGCCGATCCATCCCTGCACGTCGAAGATCCCCAGCCCGTACCCGGCGCCCGGGATCGCCGTGGGCGGTGTGTCGAGCCGCTGCCGCTGCGCGGCGGCACTGATCATCCGCCGGCCGTCCGGGAATCGGCCGGTCGCCACCGTGGGCGCCCAGGTCCGCAGGTCCCCCACGGTGGAGATCATCGCGCCGGCCGCCCACGCCCACGACGGGTTCCAGTCGGCCGTGTCCTGCACCTTGCCGTCGGCCGTCTGGTCCGTGTAGCCCTGCGGGTGGGGGGAGGGGAAGCCGGCGCCCGACGGGAAGGAGGTGTCCTTCATCCCGGCCGGGACGAGGATGTGCCGGCGGATGTAGTCACCGAGCTTCAGCCCGCTCTGCCTCTCGACCACCAGGCCGAGCAGGATGAGGTTGGTGTTGCTGTAGTAGAACTTCCGCCCCGGCGGGAACATCACCGGGTGCCGGAAGGAGTAGCCGAGCAACTGCCGTGGTGTGAAGGGGCGTTGCGGATCGGATGTGAGGGCCTTGAAGAAGCCGTCGTCCTCGGAGTAGTTGAACAGCCCGCTGCGCATCCCGGCCAGCTCGCGCAGGGTGATCCGGTCCCCGTTCGGGACGCCGTCGACGTACCTGCCGATCGGGTCGTCCAGGCCGGCCTTCCCCTGGTCGACCAGTTGCAGCAGCGCCGTCACGGTGAAGGTCTTGGTCTCGCTGCCGATCCGGACGTACATGTCCGGTGCCATCCTCCGGCCGTCGCTCCGGTCGGCCACGCCGAAGGAGCGGACGTAGCTGCCGCGGTCCGGCGTCCAGACGCCGACGGTGACGCCGGGCACGTCCGCCGTGCGCATCACCTGCCGCACGGCGGAGTCGAGCCGTCGGGTCACCTGGGGGGTGAGCGGGCGGACGGCGTCCGGTCCGGAGGGGGAGGGGGAGGGGGAGGAGAGGATCGGCGAGCCGGTGGCGGCCGCGACCGGCGCGCCGGCCTGTGCCGCCCCGGCGGGAGCGCCGGTGAGCGGTACCGTCAGTGCCCCTGCCGCGACGGCGACCGCGGCCCCCCTGCGCAGGCGTGCGAGCGAATGCGACATGGGCGACTCCAACCACATGAGAGCCGGACGTGCGGTGGGCGAGACGTCGGAGCCCTGCCCGCTCAGCATAGGGGCGCCGACCGCACCCCGCCCGTCGGCCCGGTGAGGGCGGCGGCCGACGGTCCCCGCCCAACTCGGGGTGAGGCGGCGGTCTTCGGGGCGGTCCGCGAGGAGGGGGCGAACGTCCGGAGCACACGCCCGCCGTGTCCGCTGCGAGCTCCGGGGGAGTGCCGGACGGATGCGCCCGTACCGGGTGCACTCGCGCCGGCGGCCGGTGCGGCGGGGCCGGCGTGCCGGGCGCCCCGGTGCTGTGCGGCGCCGTGGCGGCCCCCTAACGTCCGCACAGGGGAGCCGTGACCGCCAGCATGCCGTTGGCCTGCCGCAGTGCGCTCTCCAGGGTGCCGGGTGTGTGCAGCGAGCCGGTGCCGTCCGGCGGGACCAGCCATTCCAGGGAGCGGGCGGGCCGGTACGGGGGCGGCACGGCGACCCAGGACCCCTTGGTCGCGTACCGCAGGCCGGCCCCGACCCAGCCGCCGGCGGGGTCGGGCGGCAGGAAGAACCCGACCCGTCCCGCGGTGGTGTCCACCAGGGTCGGGCCGGGCACGGGCAGCCCGGGCCGCCACAGCAGGTCAAGTGTGAGCAGACCGAGCCGGTCGGGCACGCTCAGCACGTCCCAGAAGCGGCCCGCCTCCAGCACCGAGACGCCGTCGCCGTGGTCCCACTCCCACTTGCAGGCCCGTGGATCGCCCGCCGCCGCGGCGAGCCACTCCACGCCCCGCATCCACATCGCGTTCGTCATGCACTGCTCCGGGTGATTCTCGCTCGTCCGCCCGCGGCGCGGGAAACGGTCATGACCGGGCACTCGGTGCGTGGGCACGCCAACCCGGCATATGCATGCTGATAGATATTTCTATCCGGCGGAAGGGGTGGCGCAGGCCGGCGTTTCGGTGGCGCGCCCGGCGTTCCCGTGGCCAGGCGGCAACGAGCAGCCGATTCGAGTGTTGTGGCAATCGATTCGAGCGTCAGACCTTGTTCGATGTGCGTTTTCGGTCGTACGCTGCTGCTGTTCCGTTGCCCAGCCCATACCGAGGTACTCCATGGACCGCACGCGTCTGCACGCCCTACTGGCCCGCGAGAGCGCGGAGGCCGAACGCCGCAACCCGCGCTCCAGGGCGGCCTACGCACGGGCCGACCATCTCTTCGGCCGCGTGCCGATGACCTGGATGAACAAGACCGCCGGGGCCTTCCCCCGCTACCTCGCCGGGGCACGCGGCGCCCGGGTCACCGACGTGGACGGCCACGAGTACATCGACTTCTGCCTCGGTGACACGGGCGCGATGGCCGGTCACTCGCCGGCCCCGGTCACCGAGGCCGTCCAGCACCGGTACGGGACGCTGGGCGGGGCCACCGCCATGCTGCCCACCGAGGACGCCGAGTGGGTCGGCGCCGAGCTGACCCGGCGCTTCGGCCTGGCCCGCTGGAGTTTCTCGCTGACCGCGACCGACGCCAACCGGTGGGCGATCCGGCTCGCCCGCGCCGTCACCGGCCGCCCGAAGATCCTGGTCAACAGCTACTGCTACCACGGCAGCGTCGACGAGTCGCTGATCGTGGTCGGTCCCGACGGCCGGGGCGCGGACCGGCCCGGCAACGTCGGCGCCCCGTGCGACGTCACCCGGACCAGCAGGGTCGCGGAGTTCAACGACCTGGCCGGGCTGGAGCGCGAGCTGGCCCACGGCGACGTCGCCGCCGTGCTCATGGAACCCGCGCTCACCAACATCGGCATCGTGCTGCCCGAGCCCGGCTACCTCGCCGGCGTCCGCGAGCTGACCCGGCGGTACGGGGTGCTGCTGATCAACGACGAGACCCACACCTTCTCCGCCGGACCCGGCGGCTGCACGGCGGCCTGGGACCTCGACCCCGACCTGCTGACCATCGGCAAGGCGATCGGGGGCGGCATTCCGGCCGGCGCGTACGGCCTGTCCGCCGAACTGGCCGAGCGGCTGCTGGGACGCGACGACCTGGACCTCGTGGACATGGGCGGCGTCGGCGGCACACTCGCCGGGAACGCCCTGTCGGTGGCCGCGACCCGCGCCACCCTGGAGCACGTGCTCACCGACGGGGCCTTCACCCGGATGGCGGGGCTCTCGGAGCGCTTCGAGGCGGGCGTCCGGGCCGGTGTCGAGGCGTACCGGCTGCCCTGGTCCGTCAGCCGGCTCGGCGCCCGCACCGAGTACCGTTTCACCTCCCCGGCACCCCGCACCGGCACCGAGTCCGCCGCCGCCACCGACCCCGAGCTGGAGGACTTCCTGCACCTCTACCTCGCCAACCGGGGCATCCTGCTGACCCCGTTCCACAACATGGCGCTGATGTGCCCCGACACCACCGAGCAGGACGTGGACACCCACACCGAGGTCTTCGCCGCGGCCCTGGCCGAACTGGCGGAGTGAGAGAGGACGCCCGCCCAGATGGACGAGATCGACCGCGCCATCCTGCGCGAACTGCAGACCGACGGCCGTATCGCCTACGCGGATCTCGGCCCCCGGGTCGGCCTGTCCGCCTCGGCGGCCCGGCAGCGGCTGCAGCGCCTGCTGGACTCCAGGGCCGTCCAGGTCGTCGGCGTCACCGACCCGATGGCGATGGGCGGACAGGCCATGGCGCTGCTCGGCATCGGCGTCGACGGCGACCCGCGGACCGTCGCGGACGCGCTCGCCGCCCGCCCCGAAGTGGTCTACTCGGTGCTCACCGCCGGCGGCTTCGACCTGTTCGCGGAGGTGGTGGCGCCGGGCCCCAAGGACCTGCTGGACTTCGTCAACGACGTGGTCCGGCCCGTCGAGGGAGTCCGCGACGTCCAGTCCTTCCCGTACTTCGGGATCCACACCCACCGGTTCCTCTGGGACGTGGGCTGACCGGTGCGGCACATCCCCGGACACCGGGTGGCCGGTCAGGCACCCGGTGTCCGGGGCGCGAGCACCAGCATGGTGGCGTCGTCGCGGACCTCGTAGCCGAGCCGCGCCAGGTCGTCCCACACCGCGCCGGGCAGCTCGGCCGGGGGGACCGCGGCCAGGCGGGCGAGCCGCTCGGGCAGCGGATAGAAGGCACCGGCGGCGTTCCGGGCTTCCCAGAGCCCGTCCGAGGCCAGCAGCAGCCGGTCGCCCGGTGCGAGGGCGAGGGTGACCTCCTTCGGCGGGTCGAGGCCGACCAGCCCGATCCCCAGCGGCGGACCGGGGGCCACGGTCGCCTCCCTCGCCTGCCCGTCGTGCAGCAGCACGGGCGGCGGATGACCGCAGGCCACCACCCGCACGGCATCGGCGTCGCCGGTGAACTCCAGCAGCACGGCGGTGGCGAACAGCTCCGTCTGCCCGGCACCGGCCGCGTCCACGGAGAGTCTTCGGTCCATCCGGGCCGCGACCGCCTCCAGGTCCGGCTGGTCGAGGGCGGCCTCGCGGAACGCGCCCAGCAGCGACACCACGGTCGCCATCGCCGCCAGGCCGTGCCCCCGCACGTCACCCATCACCGCCCGGACACCGCCGGGACCGTCCCGCACGTCGAAGAAGTCGCCGCCCACGAGGGTCCCGTCCTGCGCGGCCCGGTAGAAGCCGGCGCAGCCGATCCGCCCGACCCGCTCCGGCAGCGGTGGCATCACCGCCCGCTGCACGGCCTCCCCGATGGCGCGTTCCACGACGAGCTGGGCGTCCCGATGGCTGCGCACGTAGGACACGAACACGCTCAGCAGGGCGACGAACACGACCGTGAGCAGATCGGTGTTGCCGGGGCGGTTCAGATGCGTGGCCGGCACATTCAGCACCACGACGACCGCGCCGCCCAGCGCGGCCGTCGCCCAGGGCCCGTACGACAGGACCGCGAGCGGCGGGATGGCGCCGAGCAGGAACCCGAGATCACGTGCCTCCGAGGTGACGAAGGTGGCGGTGGTCACCACCACCAGCAGCACCACCGGCAGCACCCGCACCCACCACGGTGGCGGCGCACCCCGCAGCCAGCCGCGATCCTCCACGTCCCGACGCGACGCCCCGCCGCGCACCCCAGTCACACTCCCACGCTACGCCGCCCCCTCGCCCCGCACCTCCCTCCGCCGCCCGCGACCGCCGGGCGGCGGAGCGCCGGCATCGGGGCGGGTCAGTCGGTCGTGCGGCCGGCCAGGCGGGCCTCGGCCATGGCGAGGATCTCGGTGACGCGCAGGCCGAAAGTGGCGTCGCAGGGATGCGGGCGGCCGGTGCGCGCCGCGGTCAGGAGGGCGTCGGCGGCGCGGGAGAGGGCGGGGACCGCGCCCTCGGAGCTCCTGGGCAGTACCGCCGTCCCGGCCTCGCCGCGCAGCTCCAGGTCGGCCCCGGCCGCCGCCGGCGGGGCCGTCAGGCTCAGGGTGAGGGTGCTCGAGGCGCCGGCGGCGTGGTCGAGCACCAGGTGCACGGTGTCGGCGGGGCCGTGCGCCGCGGCCGCCACCTGCCGGACGTCGCCGAGCACCGGCAGCAGCAGGGAGAGCGCGTGCGGTCCCACGTCCCACAGCGCGCCCTTCTCCCGCCGCCAGGGGGAGTGCGCGAACGGGCTGTCACCGGTGAACACCGCCCCCAGCCACTGCGCCCGCGCCGTGAACCAGCCGGCCGTGGCGGCCTGTTCCTCGATCCACGCCTCCGGCTCCTTCTGGAAGCGGGCGGTGAAGAACACCACGGAAGCCACCTGGGCCCGTTCCACCGCCTCGACGACGGCCCGCCCCTCGGCCGCCCCCGCCGCCAGCGGCTTGTCCAGCAGCAGATGACGGCCCGCCCGTGCGGCCCGTACCGCC
Source organism: Streptomyces cellostaticus (assembly GCF_023630175.1). Classification (GTDB taxonomy): domain Bacteria; phylum Actinomycetota; class Actinomycetes; order Streptomycetales; family Streptomycetaceae; genus Streptomyces; species Streptomyces cellostaticus_A. Next base: position 29,754 of record NZ_JALLIN010000022.1, read on the forward strand.
AGCTCCGCCTGCGCGGACGGCGGCAACGCCATCGCGACCGCGTCCACGTCGTCCAGCAGCGCGTCCACGTCGTCGTACGCCCGCACGCCGTACCGCGCCGCGAGCTCGGTGGTCGCCTCCGGGCGGCGGCCCCACACCCCGGCGAAGTCCAGGCCGGGGTGCCCGGCGAGGGCGGGTGCGTGGGCCGCCCGGGCCCACGGGCCCGTTCCCAGCAGTCCGATGCGCATGTCGTCTTCCTCTCCTCGGACCGGACCCGACGGCGTCACGACGCCGCGTCCCGGTCGTCGCCCGCGTCCGGCACGGCCGGCTCGCCGTCGCCCGCCAGCCACCGTGCGATGGCCGCGGCGATCGGCTGGCCGGTGTCCATCTCCACGAAGCCGAACTGGCCCGACTGGTTGCACTCCAGGAACCACCAGATCCCATCCGTGTCCTCCGCGAAGTCGAAGGCGCCATAGGCGAGTTCGGCATCCCTCATGTAGCGGTGGACGGCCTCAGCGACGCGCGGCGGAACGTCCGCCGGGAGCCAGGGCGAGACCGACGGCGCGAAGCGCACGTCGACGTCGTCGGGGTGGCCGTCGGGATCGGCCGGCTTGCGTGCGGCCAGCAGCCGGTCACCGACGACGGTGAGCCGGATGTCGGCCCGCTTCGGTATCCGCCGCTGCAGCAGGGTGGGGCCGAAGGCGACGGCGGCGAAGTCGGCGTCCGGTGGGACCCGGCTGGTGGGAACCGCCCGCGGCGGCTCCTGCGGATGCGCGCCGGAGACCGGTTTGACCACCAGGTCCGGGAAGCGCTCGGCGAACTCCCGGGCCGCCTGCGGGAATGTCGTGATGAGTGTCGCCGGCACGGCGAGGCCGCTGTCCTGCGCGAGCCGCAACTGCCAGGGCTTGTGCCGGGCGCGGCGGGCCGCGTCCGGATGGTTCATCCAGCGTGCCCCGGTGGAGCGCAGCATGCCGTACAGCGCCTGGGCGGACTCCTCCGTCAGCCAGGCGGACGGCTGGGCGGCTCGGGAAGCGGCCTCCCCCGGCCTGCGCACCCAGACGGACCGCAGGCCGCTCATGCTCACCAGGCGCCCGCCGGCGGACAGGTGTCCGCGACAGGCGCCGTGCACGAACTCGCCGGACAGCGCGACCCCGTTGGTGAGATCGGCGGGGTCCAGCCGGACCACGGGCACTCCGGCCTGGCGCAGCCGGAGCACCACCATGTCCGCCGTCACGTCCTCTTCACTGGTCAGGATGAGCACGGTCATCTTCCGTGGGCCCGCGGTCAGTCGTCGAAGTGCGTCTTGGAGCCGGCCGTCGAGGTCGTCGTCCCCAACGCTCTCAGCGTGGCGTGGTCGGTGGCGGCGATCCGCCCGTCCGGGAGGACGTTCAACTGCAGTCCGGAGTCGTACGCGTACGGAGTGGCGACGTCCAACTGCACAGCGGGCCGCGCGTAGTTGAGCGTGAACGGTTGCATTGGTCTCTCCCTGATTCGGCTTTCACGTCCTTATACGAGTCGAACGGGTGATTGGTTTCCTTACGCTCCGTAATCATGGTCGGGAGCAGGGTCGTTCGCGGGCGTCAGGTACTAGGACGCCGGCCGGGGCCGCGAGGCTGCGCGCGGCCGCCGCGGATTCATCCGGCCAGGGCCGCCCGGGCCGCCGCGAGGGCCTGATCCGCGTATCCGCGTCCGAACAGCACCACGTGCACCAGTAGGGGAAAAAGCTGGTGCAGACCGATCCGGCCCCGCCAGCCGTCCGCCGGCGGCGCGGCCTCCGCGTAGCCGGCCAGCACCCGCTCCAGCCGGGGGCAGCCGAAGAGCCGGAGCATCGCCAGGTCCGTCTCGCGGTGCCCGCCGTGCGCGGCCGGATCGATGAGGCGCACGTCCCCGTCGGCGCCCCACAGCACGTTGCCGTTCCACAGGTCGCCGTGCAGCCGGGCGGGCGGCTCGGCCGGCCCGGCGAGGTCCGGCAGCCGCGCGCAGACCTGCTCGATCAGGGCGCCCTCCTCGTGCCGCAGGGTGCCGGCGTCGACCGCGGCCCGCAGGTACGGCAGCACCCGGTGCTCGGCGTACCACGCGGGCCAGTCGGCCGCCGGGGTGTTGCGCATGGGCGCGGCCCCGATGTACGCCTGCGCGGGCCCGCCGGGCGGCGGTGCGCCGAACGCGGGCGCCCCGGCGGCGTGCAGGGCGGCCAGGGCCCGGCCGAATCGCACGGCCCCCGTGCCGTCCGGCTGCCCGGTCGGCACCCGCTCGGTGACCAGCCACCGCTCGTCATGCCCGAGCACCGCCGGGACGGGCACCGCGTCCGCCTCGCGCAGCCAGCGCAGCCCGGCCGCCTCGGCGCGCACCGCGCCCGGTGCGTCAGCGCGCTTGACCATCACCACCTCACCGCCCTCGAGCGTCACTTCGGCGGGTGACGCGGACGGCGCCCGCACGGCCGCGACCCGGCGCCCGGTGAGCCGGGCCGCCGCCCGCCCTGCTTCCTCGTCTCGGTTGACCACGGCGTCAGCGTACGACCCGTGCGCGAGGGCACTCTGAGCACACTTCGGACCTGGCCTGATCAGGTTTCAGCCGCCGTGGGGCGATCCGGCGGCCGTCACCGCTCGGCCGACGTCCTCGGGGACAGCCCCACCGGGTTGCCGGGCGGCAGCAGCCCCGACTCCCCGACGGCGCGGGTCAGCGGCTCCAGCAGCCGGGCCAGGCGTGCGGTGCGCTCCGCGCCGAGCCCGCGCCAGGGCCGCGCGGCCGCCTCGTCCGTCCGGCGCTCGACCAGCGCCCGGCCCTCGGCGCCCGCGCGGGTCAGTGAACCGTCGGCGGCGAGGAACCCGCGCTCGCGCAGGGCGGCCTCGGCCGCCGCCCAGTCCGCCGGCTCCCACTTGCGGGTCTCCCGCAGGAACGCCCCGTCCGACTCGCCGGCGGCCGCCTTGAGCACCATGGCCTCCACGGGGCCGATCCCCAGGCTCACGAGCACCGCGACGTGCCCGTCGCCCCGGTGCTCCCGCAGCGTCGTCACCGCCTGCCAGAGCCGCGCGGTCGCCCGGCCGGGCCGCTCCAGCGCCTGGTTCGCCGCGGCCAGCACCCGGCCCGTGGTGTCCGCAGATGCCGCCGCCTCCCACGCTAGGTCGGCCGCCTCCGCGAACTCCGCCGACCGTGCCGCCTCGGCCCCGAACAGGCGCGTCATCGCCGCGTCCATGGCCTCCCCGCGGGCCGCCAGCACCTCCGCCGGTGCCGCGTACTTCCAGGCGTCGGGGAGCGCGCGGGCGACCCGGGAGGGGTGGAAGACGCTGAAGGCACTCGTCACCACGCTCGGGCCCACCGGGCCCAACGGGGCGGCGCGCAGTGCGAAGTACCCCATCCAGTACCCGCGCATCCCGAGCCCCTCGGCCGCCCGCAGCGCCTCGGGCGCGAAGTACACCAGGTCGTGCACCGGCTCGAACCGCTCCCACATGTCCCGCGCCGTCGAATCCACCACAGCGTCCTCCCGCCGTACCGCCCCGCCGGGCCACCGCCGACCGGGCTCGCCTGCGAACCGTCGAACAGCCTGCTCTATGACGCCGGTCATAACAAGGGGCTTCCGCGCTCCCGCACGGACGGGTGGCGGCGTCGCGGGGCCGGTGCGGCCCGGGCACCGCCCCACCGCCGTGGCCGGCGGCCCGGTGCCCCACGCGCCGCCGTGGCCTCCGGTGGCCGCAAACGGCACCCCGCCGCGGTCGTCCGGCACCCGGAAGGGCGCGCTCACGCGGCCCGCGCCGGATCCGACGGCGGACCGGCCGCCGCCCCGCCGGGGGTAGGCGGGCCGGCCGAGCGGCCCCGCCGCGCCGGCCGGGAGCAGGTGTTCCGCCGTCAGATGATGCGTCGTCGGGTTTCGCGCACGCCCGCCACCGCCGCGGCGGGGAACGGCCCGAAGGGGGGTGCACCCGTGTCGCCAAGGGCCTGTCCGGCGCGCGGCCGGGTGACGTCCGGTGCCCCGGACGGGGGGTGCCGCGGGGTGCCGCTGAGGCAGACGGGTGGCGCGATGACCCGGCTGGGCCGCCCGGATGGTGCGCGGTCACGGCCTGACTGACGGTGGTTCATGTCGAGACCGGGCTTATCAAGCTGATGACGTATCCGCTGCCCGGCCACGGCGGAAGGACACCGATATGCGCTCTGCCCGCATTCTTCTCGCCACGGCGGCCGCCTCCGCCGCCCTGGCCTTCGCCACGCCCGGCGCGGCCTTCGTCGCGTCGGCCGCGGACGGCGGGGGCCGGGGCGACTCCTCGCACAGCAAGGAGCACGACAGCGACTCCGACAGCGGTTACGACAAGGGTTCCGACGGGGACCACGACAAGGGGTCCGGAAAGGGCTCCGGCAAGGACCACGACAACGACTACAGCAGCGAGGACGACGGCGGCCGCAGCCACGACGGGCCGCGCGGCGGAATGCACACGGGCGGCGGTGCGCTCGCCGCGGTCCGAGGCGGGGACGACTGGGGCTCGGGCGGCGACAGCAGGTTCGACCCCGAGACCTACCGCGACAAGGACAAGGGCGGAGGCAAGGAGGACGGCGGAGGCAAGGAGGACGGCGGAGGCAAGGACGACTGGGGCGGCGGCGACCACGGCAAGCCGCGCGGGGGCATCCACACCGGAGGCGGCGCCCTCGCCTCTCCCGGTGTCACCACGGGCGGTCTCGCCGTGCTCGCCGTAGGCGCCACCGGCCTGTACGCGCTGCGCCGCAGGAAGGCCGCCGAGCCGGCGTCCTGACCGGCCCTCTCTTCTCCCGGGGCCACTCACGCCGCCGGCGCCCCCGCGCCGGCGGCCCGCGCCCCGCGGAGCCCGCCGCCCGTGCTGCCGCGCCCGAGTGAGGTGATGTCCGATGGCAGCAGACCCCTCGTCCCCGGACTCCCCCTCTCCCGACTCCCCGCCCGAGGCCCGCGCCGAGCGGTCCCGGGCCGCTCAGGACGCCGGCCGCGGCGGGCGGCTGACCCTGTGGGGCGTGGCGATCGTCTTCATCGCCGTCAGCGTGTTGGGCGGCCACCGCGCCGGCGGTGACGTCCCGCGGGCCCCCGGCGGTACGACGGTGGGCGCCGGCACCGAACGGCCCGGTGCGCGACAGCCGGGCACGGGCCAGGCGGAGCGGTCGCTGACCCGCGCCACCCCGACCCGCCTGGTCATCCCGAAGATCTCCGTGGACGCCCCCTTCACGCCCCTGTCCCTCGCCTCCACCGGTCAGCTCCAGCCGCCGCCGGGGGCCGACACCAACCTCGTCGGCTGGTACGCCGACGGCGTCACGCCCGGCGAGAAGGGCACCGCGATCATCGCCGGCCACGTGGACACGGTGACGTCGGCGGCGGTCTTCGCCAACCTCTACGAACTCGCGCCCGGCGACCGCTTCACGGTGGACCGGGCGGACGGGCAGAAGGCGGAGTTCGTCGTCGACGACACGGAGACCTTCGCCAAGGACGCCTTCCCGAGCGACCGCGTGTACGCCGACGCCGACCGCCCCGAGGCGCGGCTCATCACCTGCGCGGGGGACTACGACCACACGGTGCGGGACTACACCGACAACCTGGTCGTCTTCGCCCACCTGGTCTGAGGGTCCGGCCCGGCGGTGCCGGTCAGCCGCTCCGGCGGCCGAGCGGGCCGCCCGGTCGGAGGGCGAGCGAGGCGAACCGCTCGCCGCTCCGGCGGTGTGCGGCGGCGTCCGGGCGGAGCCCGTCGGGCAGCGGCAGTTCGGCGAGGTCGGACGCCCCGTGGAGTCCACGGCCGTCGAGGCGGTGCAGCGCCGGGTCCCCGCCGGCCCGTTCCCGCACGATCCGGGCCGGCGACTCCCGGACCACGCCCGGGGTGAGTCCGCCCCGCGCGACCTCCGCGGGTCCCCGGCGGCCCGGAACCTGAGCCGTCCGGAACCCAGGGCCATCGGGTCCGGCGCGCTCGGGTCCGGCGTGTCCTCGTGGACGGGGCACAGGGCCGGCGAGATCACGAGCAGCGGCGTACCGGATGTCCCTCCCGCGCGGTGTCGAGGAAGCCGTGCAGGGCAGGCCCGGGCGCGCGCGGCACCAGTCGTACGCCGGACGGCCGGGACTCCGCATCCGCGGTTGCGGATCCGCGCACCGGGCGCGGGCCCGGGCGGGCAGCCCGTGCGGCGGCAGCCCGTGCCCGGTGCGCTCCAGGTCCAGGGCGCCGCGCAGGAGGCCGCCGGTCAGCGGGGTGGTGATCCGGCCGGACGGGGTGGAGGTCATCGGATGAGCCGAGCCTGTGCTGCGGGGGAGCCGAGGGGTTCAGGGGGCCGGCCAGGCGCGCAGCAGCGCGTCGAGGGCGTCCAGGATCCGGGTCCACGACTCCTGCGAGTCGGGGGCGCTGTGGCTGAAGCCGCCGGCCGCCTCCAGGTCGACGTAGCCGTGGAACACGCTGCCGAGCATCCGGACGGCGTGGGTCTGTTCGGGCTCGGTGAGGTCGTAGCCGCGCAGGATCGCCCGGGTCATCTGCGCGTGCCTGCCGCCGGCGCTCGCGGCGGCGGTCTCCGGGTCGAGCCGGAAGCGTGCCGCCTGGTAGCGCCCGGGGTGCTCCCGGGCGTAGTCGCGGTAGGCGTCCGCGAAGGCGCGCAGGGCGTCCTTGCCGGCCCGGCCGGCGAGCGCCTCCGCGGCGCGGTCGGCGAGTTCCTCCAGTGCGAGCAGGGCGATACGGGTCTTCAGGTCGCGGGAGCTCTTCAGGTGCGAGTACAGACTGGCCACCTTGACGTCGAAGCGCCGGGCCAGGGCCGACACCGTCACCTGGTCGAAGCCGGCCTCGTCGGCCAGTTCCGCCCCCGCCAGGACCAGACGCTCCGTGGACAGACCCGCGCGTACCATCGGCTTCCTCCTCATGGACTAGTTCCATTATGTGTATGCCTAATATGCTTAGGCAAGTGCCATAAAACGGTAGCCGTGTCCCGTCGATGGATGGGCGAGGGGCGCGACCGGGGACGGCCGGGGAGGTGATGGGCGCCGGCCCTCCCGGGGTGGACAATCGAGCGGGGCCGGCCGTGCGCCGGCGCCGGCTGCGTGGCGGGTGCGACCGGGACGGGGAGTGGATCGATGGAGCTGGAGCTTCGGCACCTGCGGGTGCTCTGCGCGATCGCGGACGCGGGCGGCGTGGGCCGCGCCGCGGCGCAGCTCGGCTACTCGCAGCCCGCCGTCAGCACCCAGCTCCGGCGTATCGAGCGGCACCTGGGCGAGCCGCTCTTCGAGCGGGGCGCGAGCGGGGTGCGGCCCACTCCGTACGGCGCCGAGGTCGTCGCCCGGGCCCGGGACGTCCTCGCCCGCGCCGACGCCATCGGCCACCGCGCGCCCGCCGCCCGCCCGGCCCGCACCCTGCGCGTGGCCGCCACCAACTCGCCCATGCTGTCGGGCACCATGTCCCGCCTCCGCGCCCGGCTGCCCGACCTGTCCGTCGCCGTGACCAGTGTCTACGCCTCCTCGCGGATCGTGGAACTGCTGGAGGAGGGGGCGGTGGACGCGGCCATAGCCGCCGACTACCCGGGCCGGGAACTGGCGCACTCGCCCGCAGTGCGCCACCGCGGCATCGTCACCGAGCCCACGTTCGTCGCCCTGCCGGCCCGCCACCGCCTGCGCCAGAGCGCCCAGGTGCAGCTCGCCGACCTGGCCGAGGACCCGTGGTTCGTCACCCCGGACGACGGGGCCGGCTGGCCCGGGGTGTTCTACGACGCCTGCGCCGCGGCCGGGTTCACCCCCGTCACCGTGCACGAGTTCCTCGGCGACCAGGCGCAGCTCCAGAGCATGATCGCCGACGGGATCGGCGTGTCCCTGGTCCAGCCCACGCTGCGCCCGATCTCGCACGTCGCGGTGAAGCCCCTGGCCGGATCACCGCTGTGGTGCCGGTACGTGCTGGCCTGGCGACCGGCAGCGGTCGGTGACGACGTCGTGGAGGCACTGATGCAGTCGGCCGCCGGCGCCTATCGCGAACTGGTCGCCGCCGCACCGCACTTGAGGGCGTGGGCCGCGCGCACCTGGAGCATCGCCGGGGCCTGACGGGCCGGCGCCCGCCGCTCTGGCGAGGACGGGACGTTATGGGCGGGCGATGTCATGTGCTATGTCACACGCCATTGTTGCCGCCGCGTCGCGCTGAGACATTCCTCGCACGCCTCGACACCCCACAGAGGCGCACCCCTTCCTGGAGGGATCCCCGATGCGCCATCGCTTCGCGCTGCCCGGACGGCTGGCCTGCGCGGCCGCCGTCTGCGCCACCGTGGCCGGCCTGCTGTCGGCCCCGGCCCCGGCCCTGGCCCTGCCCGGACCCCCGTCCGGCCCGTCGGCCGTCCCCGCCGGGCCCGTGACCGCGCCGCCGCCCACCGGTCCGGCCCCCGCCGCCACCGAACGCCCCGCTCCCGGCCGGGCGCGGCCGCTCAGCCCGGCCCAGTTACCGCCTAGGGCGACGCCGTTCACCCACGGCGGGGAACGCCGCCCGCGACCCGGGGCGAAGGCACGCTCGTGCGCCCCGGGCGACTTCGGCGGCCGCACCGGAGCGGCCCTCGTCGCGTTCGTGAGGGCCTCCACCGCCGACTGCGTCGACACCCTCTTCTCCGTCACCGGCACCGACGCCCACGACGTCTTCCGCCAGCCGCAGATGCTGAGCGTCGCCCGGGCCTTCACACGCGCGGCGCGGCGGTACCGGGGCGACAACTCCGCGGGCCTGCTGCAGCTCGTCCTCTTCCTGCGCGCCGGCTACTACGTGCGGTTCCACCACCCCGGCGACGTGGGCCCGTACACCACCCGTCTCACCGCCGCGACCACCGGCGGCCTGGACGCCTTCTTCGCGGGCCGTCACTCCCGGGACGTCACGGCGGCCAACGGCGACATCCTCGGCGAGACGGTGATCCTCACCGACAGCGCCGACCAGCAGGACCGCTATCTCCCCGTGTACCGGCGGCTGCTGGACGCCTACGACGGCTCGTACGACGCGATCGGCAGCATGGTCCGGGCCGTCAACGACGTCCACACACCGCTGTGGCGCGGCAACTGGAACCCCCGGTACGTCGCGGCGGTCGCCGCCGACCCGCGCGTCACCGGCGCCCTGCACGACTTCGCGCTGGGCCATCTGGACCTGCTCGGCACCGATCTCGCCTTCCTGGACACCAACGCCGGCATGAACCTGGCCCGTTACGTCGAGCACCCGGAACTGCGCGCCACCGTGCGGCCGTTGGCCCGCGACCTGCTGGACCGGTCGCGGATCACCGGCCCGACGGCCGGACTCTGGGTGGCGGTCGCCACGCAGGCGGACGCCTACGACGGCGCCGGCTGCTCCTACTACGACGTCTGCGGCCTGCCCGGCAGGCTGACCGAGGCCGCCCTGCCGATCACGCACCGCTGCGACGCGGCCCACTCGGTCCGCGCCCAGGCCCTCACCGCGGACGAACTGGACGCCGTGTGCGCCAGCGTGCTGGGCCAGGGCCCCTACTTCCGCGGCGTGGTCGGGGCCGACGGCCCGATACCCGGCCAGTACGTCTCGACCATCCGGCTCGTGGTCTTCGCGAGCCGCGCCGACTACCGGACCTACGCGGGCGCGATCTACGGCGTCAGCACCGACAACGGCGGCATCACCCTGGAGGGGGACCCGTCCGACCCGGCCAACCGGCCGACCTCGATCATGTACCAGAAGGAGGCGGACGACGGTTTCGCGGCCCGGGTCTGGAACCTGAACCACGAGTACACGCACTTCCTCGACGCCCGGGACGACCTGCCCGGCGACTTCGCCCAGCAGACCTCGGTGCCGGACGTGTGGTGGATCGAGGGTCTCGCCGAGTACGTCTCGTACGGCTACCGGGGGCTGGCCTACGACCAGGCCGTCCAGGAGGCGGCCCGGCACACGTACCGCCTGAGCACCCTCTTCGAGAACACCTACGGCAACAGCGACGTGACCCGCACCTACCCGTGGGGCTACCTCGCCGTGCGCTACATGGTGGAGCGGCACCCCGACGACGTCCAGCGCGTGCTCGCCCGCTTCCGTGCCGGTGACTACTCCGGCGGATACGCGCTCTACCACGACGGCATCGGCACCCGCTACGACGCCGACTTCGACCAGTGGCTCACCGCGTGCGCCGCGGGGGCCTGCGCCCCGCCCCGGCGGCTCTGACCGGGAGCGCCGAGCACGAAGGCCGCCGACCGGAGGCCCGGTCGGCGGCCGTCATGCGCTCGGTGCCCGGTGCTCGGTGCCCGGTGCCCGGTGCCCGGTGCCCGGTGCCCGGTGCTCAGAGCTCCGGCGTCCGGCCTTCCGCGGCCGGGTACGTCGGGTACTCCACGCCCGAGACGTGCTGGACGACCCGGACGACCTGGCAGGAGTAGCCGAACTCGTTGTCGTACCAGAGGTAGAGGATCGCGTTGTCCCCCTCCACCTTGAGGGCGCCGGCGTCCACGATCGAGGCGTGCCGCGAGCCGATGAAGTCGCTGGAGACCGCGTCGGGTGCCGTGGTGAAGTCGATCTGGCGCTTGAGCGGTGAGGTGAGCGACACGTCCCGCAGGTAGTCGTGGACGTCCTCGCGGGTGGTCTCACGCGCGAGCTGGAGGTTGAGGATCGCGATCGAGACGTCCGGCACCGGAACGCGGATCGAGCTGCCGGTGATCGGCGCCTTGAGGTCGGGCAGCGCCTTCGCCACGGCCGAGGCGGCACCGGTCTCGGTGATCACCATGTTGAGCGGTGCGGAGCGGCCGCGACGCTCGGCCTTGTGGTAGTTGTCCAGCAGGTTCTGGTCGTTGGTGAACGAGTGGACGGTCTCCACGTGGCCGCGCAGCACGCCGTACTCGTCGTCCATGGCCTTCAGCGGCGGGACGATCGCGTTGGTGGTGCAGGACGCGCAGGACAGGATCCGCTCGTCGGGCTTGATCGTGTCGTGGTTGACGCCGTGCACGATGTTCGGGACGTCGCCCTTGCCGGGCGCGGTCAGCACGACCTTGTCGATGCCGGGGCGCAGGTGCTCGGACAGGCCCTCGCGGTCGCGCCACTTGCCGGTGTTGTCGATGAGGATGGCGTCCCGGATGCCGTACTCGGTGTAGTCGATCTGCGACGGGTCGTCGGCGTAGATGACCTTGATCGCGTTGCCGTTGGCCACGATCGTGCTGTTGTCCTCGTCCACCGTGATGGTGCCCTGGAACTGGCCGTGGATGGAGTCGCGGCGCAGCAGCGAGGCGCGCTTGACGATGTCCTGGGCGCCGCCGCCGCGGACGACGACGGCGCGCAGCCGCAGGCCGTTGCCCGAGCCGGCCTTCTCGATCAGCAGCCGGGCGACGAGGCGGCCGATGCGGCCGAAGCCGTACAGGACGACGTCGCGCGGTTCGCGGCGCTCGATCTTGTTGGCGCCGGTGGCGCCGGCGACGGCCTCCGCGGTGAACTCCGCCACGCCCAGGCCGCGGTCGTCGGCCTTGTAGGTGGCGGCCAGCATGCCGAGGTCGATCTGGGAGGGCCCGAGGTCGAGGGTGGTCAGGGCCTGGAGGAACGGCATGGTCTCGGTGACCGACAGCTCCTCACCGGCGATCTGCCGGGCGAAGCGGTGCGTCTTCAGGATGCTGACCACCGACTTGTTCACCAGGGAGCGGCTGTGCAGCAGGACGGTCACGTCCCGCTCGCGGTGCAGCTTTCCGATGATCGGGATCATGGACTCCGCGATTTCCTCGCGGTGCATCCAGTTGGTGAACGAGTCGTCGTTGACAGTCACAGATCTATCTTTCGAGCTAGGCAGCGCTCATATGGTAACCACACCCTACTTCGATCCTGCCGGGGGTCCCCGGGAGGGCGCCCCGCGCCGTTCCTGAATCAGGGTGAAGGGGCCGGGACACGCGGGTCGCGCATTGCACGACCGAACCGGCCCCACCAAGGTCGGGGCGTGAGCACGTCTTCCGTACCCCGGCCCGAGCCCGCCGCCCCGTCCGGTCTCCTCCGCCGTCCGGTGCCGCGCCCGACGGCACGGCACCGGATGCCCGAGGGAGCCCCGGCGGCCCTGGCGGTGTTCGCGACGGCGCGGCTCGCCGGCATCCTGGTCGTGATCGCCGCCGACCACCTCGCCGGACACACCCTGGCCAGGAGCCTGGCCCACTCCTGGGACGCCCGCTGGTACCTGCACATCGCCACCCACGGCTACGGCCGCCTCATCTGGATCACCCCGTCCGGAGCGGTGCAGACGGACTGGGCCTTCTTCCCCCTGTATCCCGGACTCGTCCGCGCCGTTCTCGCGGTGCTGCCGTGCACGCCCGGGCAGGCCGGGCTGCTGGTCGCCTGGGCCGCCGCCGGCGTGGCGGCCTACGGCCTCTACCTCATCGGCCACCTCCTGTACGGCCGGGCCGCCGCCACCGCCCTGGTGGCCCTGTGGGCCGTCCTGCCCCACTCCGTCGAGCTGACCATCGCCTACACCGAGTCCCTGTTCGCCGCGCTGGCGGTCTGGTCCCTGTACTGCCTGCTCACGGGGCGCTGGCTGTGGGCCGGCTCGCTCGCCGCGCTGGCCGGACTGTCCCGGCCGACCGGATTCGCCGTGGCCGCGGCCCTCGGGGTCGCGGCCGCACACGAACTGCTGCGCCGGCGGGGCCGGGTGCCCGCCACCCTGTGGGCCGGTGTCCTCCTGGCCCCGCTGGGCTGGCTCGGCTACGTGCTGTGGGTCGGCGCCCGGACCGGCGCCCCGCTCCGGGGCTACTTCACGGTCCAGAGCGCCTGGGAGTCACGCTTCGACTTCGGCGCCGGCGCCCTGCGCTTCCTCCGGCTGCTGTTCCTGTACGGCGGCGGCGTCGTCTACCCCGCCGCGCTGATCCTCGTCCTGGTCGGTGTGGTGCTCTTCGGACTGCTCTGCCTGGACCGCGCCCCGCTCGCCCTGGTGGTGTTCGCGGGGGTCCTGGTGCTGCTGGTCCTGGGCGGCTCCGGATCCTTCTCGTCCAAGCCCCGCTTCCTGCTGCCGGTCTTCCCGCTGCTGATCCCGCCGGCCCGCGCACTCGCCCGCACCTGGCGGGTGCGACCCGCCCGGGCCCTGCTCGTCGGCGGCGCCCTGGCCGTGGTGTCCCTGCTGTACGGCGCCTACGTGACGGTGGTGGCGCACTCACCGCTGTGAGCCTCCACCCGCCCGGTCCCACCGGTCTCGCCGCCCCCGCCCGGGCGGTCTCGCCACCCGCCCCTCCCGGCCACCGGCCGCCCGGCGCCCCTGACGCCCTCCGGCCGCCCCCCGTGGATCGCCCGCGGTCCGGTGACGGGGTCCTGCGGCGCCCGGAGCGGTGGGACGAGCGGATCCCCGAGGGGCCCCGGCGGGGCGGCACCACGCCCGAGCGGGGGACCGGGGAGCGGGTCGCCGTCCCGAATCGGGGTAGGCGTGGAGGGCCCGAGGAAAGGATCGCCATGACGACCTACGTCATCACCGTGCCCGGTACCTTCACGACGGGAGTCGGGGACGAGGCCCGTGCGCGGCTGAGCCGGGCGCTCCGGCCGGCCGATCCGCACACCACGCGGATGGGCAGCACCGAGGACCTGGACGTACTCACCGTGAACGAGGACAACACCTTCACCCTCCGTCTGACCGTCGAGGCGGACACCGGCCCGCACGCCGAGGAGGAGGCCCGCAGGCTCGCGGACTCGGCACTGCGCGGCGCCGGGCTGGACGAGCGGACGGCCCCGCTGGGACCGGCGGTCGTCACGGGCATCGACTCGGAGGTCCACTGACCGTGCGGACCTCGGGTGCCGCACGGACCGTGCGGCCCCTCCTTTGGGGGAATCGCCGCGAATGGGTAAAATCTAGGCGTTTACCCGAGAGGCTGCCGCCCAGCCGGATGTGATCGATGCCCCGCAAGCGCTCCATGGACGATGGCGACGAGCTGCTGGTCCGGCTCGGGACGCTCACCGCCCAGGCACGCGAGCGCGCCGAGCTGCAGCGCAGCCAGGTCGAACTGGCCATCGCCCTGCAGCGCGGCATGCTCCCCCCGGACCTGCCCACCGCGCCCGGCCTGCACCTGGCGGTGCGCTACACACCCGCCTGCCAGGGCCTCAACGTGGGCGGCGACTGGTACGACGCCTTCCACCTGCCCGACGGCCGCATCGGGATGTCCATCGGGGACGTGCAGGGCCACAACATCGAGGCCGCCGCCTTCATGGGCCAGGTCCGCACCGCGCTGCGGGCCCTCGCCTCGGTCAGCACCGAGCCGGGCGAGGTCCTCGCCCGGACCAACGAACTGCTGCTCTCGCTGGGCATCGAGCTCTTCGCCACCTGCACCTTCATGCGTCTCGACCCGGCCACGGGCGTCCTGGAGAGCGCGCGGGCCGGGCACATCCCCTTCGTCTGGGCCACCGCGGACGGCAGGTCCGGCGTCGCGGAGGACGAGGGAGGACCGCCGCTCGGTATCCAGCAGGGCGCGACGTATCCGGTGACCCGGCACCGGCTCACCACCGGCGGGGTCTTCGTCCTCCTCACCGACGGCGTGGTGGAGGGACCCTCGCTGCGCATCGAGGACGGCCTCGACCAGGTGGTCCGGCTCGCCGGCATCGCCGCGGTCGCCGGGCTCGAGCCGCACGCGCTGGCCGCCGCCGTGATCAAGGGCGCCGAGGGCGTGGGGCACGAGGACGACGCGGCCGCACTGGTCGTGGGCCTCGACGGGCCCGGAGCGCACTGGCGGGACGCGGTGGCCGGGGGGTCCCGGCAGCGCCCCGGCGTTCAGCCATAGGGCGGGACCGATCACCGCTCACCTCGCAGACGGGGAGCAGGCGGTGTGAGATTGCTGCTGTGGTGCCATACCAGGATCCGCGCCGGCCGGGCGGCTACGCGATCCGGCTTCTGGCGGTCGCCGCCTGCTACTACGGGTCGGCGCGCCTCGGACTCATGCGCGAACTGGCCGTGGAGGGCGCCGTCGTCACCCCGATCTGGCCGCCCACCGGAGTGGCCGTCGCCGCCCTGCTGCTCCTCGGCCTCGGTTGCTGGCCCGCCATCACGGTCGGCGCGCTGCTCGCCGTCTGGTCCCTCGGCACCCCCGGTCCCGACGTGGTCGGCATCCTCTTCGGCCAGACGGTCGCACCGGTGACCGCGGTGCTGCTGCTGCGCCGGTCCGGCTTCCGGACCGACATCAGCCGGCTGCGCGACGGTCTCGCCCTGGTGTTCCTCGGTGCGCTGGCGGCCATGACGATCAGCGCGACCTTCGGCGTCGGCGTCCTCGTCCTCACCGGCAAGCTGGCGCCGCAGGCCTTCTGGGCCGTGTGGCTGGCCTGGTGGGTGGGCGACGCCATGGGCGTCCTGCTCGTCACCCCGGTCCTGCTGTTGCTGCGGCGCACCACCTGGCCGCCGCCGCTGGGGCGCTGGAGGGAGGCCACCGCTCTGGTCGTGGTCGCCTGCGCCCTCGTTCCGCTGGCCGCCTACAGCTCGCTCAGCCTGCTCTTCCTCGTCTATCCGCTGATCATCTGGGCGGCGCTGCGCTTCCAGCTCGCCGGCGGCATGCTCTGCGCCCTGCTGACGTCCGTGCTGGCCACGGTCGCGGCGACGGACGCCGCCGGCG
This sequence comes from Streptomyces cellostaticus, assembly GCF_023630175.1. GTDB lineage: Bacteria > Actinomycetota > Actinomycetes > Streptomycetales > Streptomycetaceae > Streptomyces > Streptomyces cellostaticus_A. The sequence goes on from NZ_JALLIN010000022.1 coordinate 45,211, forward strand.
CCTTCGCCGGGCTGAGCCAGATCGAGATCATGGCGAAACTCCAGGCGTTCAACGGCGCGATGGCCCTCACCGCGCTGCTGCTGTCCGCCGTGATCACCGAGCAGCGCAACACCCGGCGCTCCGTCGAACAGGCCTGCAAGGAACTGGTGGAGGTCCTGGCCCACCTCACCGCCGGCGAGGCGCCCCAGCGGCGGACGCCCCCGCCGGCCGGGGACCGTCCGCGGGAAACCGACGGCGGTCCGTGACACGGCCGGTCGGTCCCGGAGCGCCGGACCACGTCGCCCGCGGACGACGAGCCGACGCCCGCCCGGGCACGGCGGGGCCGGCGTGCCCGGGCGGCCTGTGCCCGGCAGCCGCGGGACGCGCTGCCGGGATTAGGCTCGCCGGCACGTACCGAACACATACCACTACCCGGGGTTGCGGACTCCACACCCGGGGCGGCGGATCGTCCCGAGAACTCCCGCCGGCCGGGCGACGGCTTTGTGAGGGGTCGTGAAAGTGGGTTAGCCTGCGACGTATTTTTCTCATCAGGCAAATCCGTGAACTGCGGAAATGCACACACCAAGGGCCGGGTCAGGCCGCGTGCCCGGCGGTGGTTCCGAGCCCTCTGCCCGAGGGCTCCTGGGGAGCGGAACGAGGGTGCACATGGCCGGCAAGGCGACGGGGACGACCGACGCGGTCCCGGGTGAACAGGAACTGAGACGGCTCCTCGCGGGGCTGACGGCGGTCCGTGACGGCGACTTCGGCACACGTCTGCCGGACGACTCCAGCGGCCTGATGGGCGACATCGCCACCGTCTTCAACGGCATGGTCGACCAGTTGTCGGTGTTCACCTCCGAAGTGACCCGGGTGGCCCGCGAGGTGGGCACCGAGGGCACCCTCGGCGGCCAGGCCGAGGTGCCGGGGGTCTCCGGTACCTGGGCCGACCTCACCGACTCGGTCAACGCGATGGCGGGCAACCTCACCACCCAGGTCCGCGACATCGCCCAGGTCGCCACCGCCGTCGCCAAGGGCGATCTGTCGCAGAAGATCGACGTGCCCGCGCGCGGTGAGATCCTCCAGCTCAAGGAGACCGTCAACACGATGGTCGACCAGCTCTCCGCGTTCGCGGACGAGGTGACCCGGGTGGCCCGGGAGGTCGGCACCGAGGGGCGGCTCGGGGGACAGGCCCAGGTGCCCGGGGTCGCCGGTGTCTGGCGCGACCTCACGGACTCGGTCAACTTCATGGCCGGCAACCTCACCGCGCAGGTCCGCAACGTCGCCCAGGTGACGACGGCGGTGGCGCAGGGCGACCTGTCGCAGAAGATCACGGTGGACGCCCGGGGCGAGATCCTGGAGCTGAAGAACACCATCAACACGATGGTGGACCAGCTCTCGGCGTTCGCGGACGAGGTGACCCGGGTGGCCCGGGAGGTCGGCACCGAGGGCCGGCTGGGCGGCCAGGCCGACGTCAAGGGCGTCAAGGGCACCTGGCGCGACCTCACGGACTCGGTCAACTTCATGGCCGGCAACCTCACCGCGCAGGTCCGCAACGTCGCCCAGGTGGCCACGGCGGTGGCGCAGGGCGACCTGTCGCAGAAGATCACGGTGGACGCCCGGGGCGAGATCCTGGAGCTGAAGAACACCATCAACACGATGGTGGACCAGCTCTCGGCCTTCGCCGACGAGGTGACCCGGGTGGCGCGCGAGGTCGGCACCGCCGGCAACCTCGGCGGACAGGCGACCGTGCGCGGGGTCTCGGGCACCTGGAAGGACCTCACCGACAACGTCAACGTGATGGCGTCCAACCTCACCGGTCAGGTCCGCTCCATCGCCCAGGTCGCCACGGCCGTCGCCAAGGGGGACCTGTCGCAGAAGATCACCGTCGAGGCCGAGGGCGAGGTCGCGGCGCTCGCCGACGTCATCAACACCATGGTCGACACGCTGTCCGCGTTCGCCGACGAGGTCACCCGGGTGGCCCGCGAGGTCGGCACCGAGGGCCGGCTCGGCGGGCAGGCCCACGTGCCCAACGTGGCCGGCACCTGGAAGGACCTCACCGACAACGTCAACTCCATGGCCAACAACCTCACCGGCCAGGTGCGCAACATCGCGCTGGTGACCACCGCCGTGGCCCGGGGCGACCTGTCCAAGAAGATCGACGTCGACGCGCGCGGCGAGATCCTCGAACTGAAGACGACCATCAACACGATGGTGGACCAGCTCTCGGCGTTCGCGGACGAGGTGACCCGGGTGGCCCGCGAGGTGGGCACCGAGGGCAGGCTCGGCGGACAGGCCGAGGTCGAAGGAGTCTCCGGCACCTGGAAGCGCCTGACGGAGAACGTCAACGAACTCGCCGGCAACCTCACCCGGCAGGTGCGCGCCATCGCCGACGTGGCGAGCGCCGTCGCCGAGGGCGACCTGACCCGGTCGGTCACCGTCGACGCCTCAGGCGAGGTCGCCGACCTCAAGGACAACATCAACTCCATGGTGGAGTCCCTGCGCGAGACCACCCTGGCCAACCAGGAACAGGACTGGCTCAAGACCAACCTCGCCCGTATCTCCGCCCTCATGCAGGGCCACCGCGACCTTCCCGTCGTCGCGGAACTGATCATGGACGAGCTGGTGCCCCAGGTCTCCGCCCAGTACGGCGCCTTCTACCTCGCCGAGGACGGCGAGAGCGGCCCCGAGCTGCGGCTCGTCGGCTCCTACGGCAGGCCGGAGGACGACGACCGGCCCGCCCGCATCCCGTTCGGCCGCTCCCTGGTCGGCCAGGCCGCACGCAGCCGCCGCACGATCGCCGTCGACGAGCTGCCGCCCGGCTACGTCACCATCTCCTCCGGGCTCGGACAGGTCGAACCCACCGCCCTGCTGCTGCTCCCCATCCTCTTCGAGGAGCAGGTCCTCGGCGTCATCGAGCTCGCCTCGGTCACCGCGTTCACCCCCGTCCAGCGGGACTTCCTGCAGCAGCTCGTGGACACCATCGGGGTCAACGTCAACACGATCGTCGCGAACGCCCGGACCGACGAACTGCTGGAGGAGTCCCAGCGCCTCACCAGCGAACTGCGCTCACGCTCCGCCGAGTTGCAGGCACGCCAGGAGGAGCTGCAGCAGTCCAACGCCGAACTGGAGGACAAGGCCTCCCTGCTGGCCGACCAGAACCGGGACATCGAGGCCAAGAACCTGCAGATCGAGCAGGCGCGACAGGAACTGGAGGCCCGCGCACAGCAGTTGTCGCTCGCCTCCCGCTACAAGTCCGAGTTCCTCGCCAACATGAGCCACGAGCTGCGCACCCCGCTCAACAGCCTGCTCATCCTCGCGCAGCTCCTGGCCCAGAACCCCTCCCGCAACCTCACCCCGAAGCAGGTCGAGTACGCGGGGATCATCCACTCCGCCGGCTCCGATCTGCTGCAGCTCATCAACGACATCCTCGACCTGTCCAAGGTCGAGGCCGGAAAGATGGACGTCAGCCCCGAGCGGGTCCCGCTGCGGCAGCTCATCGAGTACGTCGAGGCCACCTTCCGCCCGATGACCTCGCAGAAGAGCCTGGACTTCACCGTCACCACCGCGCCCGGCGCCCCCGCCGACCTGCTCACCGACGACTCCCGGCTGCGCCAGATCCTGCGCAACCTGCTCTCCAACGCGGTGAAGTTCACCGAGCAGGGCAGCGTGGAGCTGCGCATCGAACCCGCCCCCGGAGACGAGGTGCCCGAGGGCGTGGTGCGGGGCGCGACCATCGTGGCCTTCCGGGTGAAGGACACCGGCATCGGCATCCCCGAACAGCAGCGGGAGACCATCTTCGGCGCCTTCCAGCAGGCGGACGGCACCACCAGCCGCAAGTACGGCGGCACCGGCCTCGGCCTGTCCATCACCCGGGAGATCGCCCATCTCCTCGGCGGAGCCGTCACCGTGACCAGCACCCCCGGCAAGGGCAGCACCTTCACCCTCTTCCTGCCCGTCGCCCGCGTGGACTTCGAGGAGCTGCTGGGCAGCGCGCCGAAGCCGCCCGAGCTGTCGCCGGCCGGCACGGCGCCCGGAACCTCGGCCCTGGAGGGCGCGCCCCCGGCGTCCGCCAGGCGGGAACGCCCGCGCCGCCTGCTGGTGGTGGAGGAGCGTCCGCGCGGCCTGCTCACGCTCGTCGCCGAGAGCGTCGTCGGGGACCTCGGGCACGGCCGGGCCGAGGGCGCCACCGTGGACATCATCGCCGCGGTCGGCGCGCACGAGGCGGCCGGCGCCCTCGCCGCCGAACCCTGCCACTGCGTCGTCGTCGAACTCGGCGCGCCGGACGGGGAGTCGGCACGCTTCCTGCGGGCGCTGCGCGGTGACTCGGCTCTCGCGAGCGTCCCGGTCCTGGTGCACAGCTCGCACCGCACCGAGCATCTCGCCGAGGAACCCTCGGGCGGCTCGCTGGAGTACCTGTACAGCCTGGACGAGCTGCGCGAGCGGATCGCCCTGCACCTTTCGGCCGAGGAGCCCGGTGAGGTGCTGACCCTGGTCCGTGGCGAGGAGCCGCAGCTCACGGCACCCCAGCCGGTCGACGAGCGGACCCGCGGCCGTACGGTCCTCGTCGTCGACGACGACGCCCGCAACCTGTTCGCGCTCAGCGGCATCCTCGAACTGCACGGTTTCCGCGTGCTGCACGCGGAGAACGGCCGCAAGGGCATCGAGACGCTGACGAACAACCCGGACGTCGAACTCGTCCTGATGGACGTGATGATGCCCGAGATGGACGGCTACACCGCCACGGCCGAGATCCGCAGGATGCCCCGGTACGCCGAGCTTCCGGTCATCGCCGTGACCGCCAAGGCCATGCAGGGCGACCGGGAGAAGAGCCTCGCGTCCGGCGCCAGTGACTACGTCACCAAGCCGGTCGACACCCAGGACCTCATCGCCTGCGTCCGGCGCTGGCTGCCCGCATGAGGACGCACGCCATGACCGCAGGCCGAGGAGCAGGTGACCGGTGAACGACCACGAACCGCTGTCCGGGGCGACCGCCCCGGACCCGGGCCCGCCCGGTGCCGGCCCGCCCGCCGTACCCGGCCCGCCCGGGGCCCTGGAGGCGCCGGGTCGGCCGAAGAGCGCGGCGCCCCACGGGGCACCGCAGGAGGGCGACCCGTCCGGGGCGCCGGCCACCTCGCTGGTGGGCAGGCTCGCCGCCACCGTCGAGCGGCTGCGCGGCGAGGTGCGGGCGGCGCAGGCCGAGGCCGAGGGCCGGGCGCTGCTGGAACTGGCCAAGGGCATCCTGGTCGAGCGCCTCGGCTGCGGACCGGCCCAGGCCGCCCGCCAGCTCGCCGAACTGACCGAGCAGGCCCGGGTGACCCCGCTGGAGTTCGCGGTCGAGGTCATCAACCAGGCCGCCCGGGACCGGGTGTCGGAGGTCGCCAAGGCCTTCCTCGCCGCCACCGCGGACCCCGCCGGGCAGGACGAGGACTCCGCCGCCGTGCGGCTGCGCGCCGCCGAGAGCGGTGTCCTCGCCGCCCCCGACACCCAGGCGGTGGCCGACTCGCTGCTCCAGCACGCCCTGCGGCCGCTCGGCGCGGTGGCCGTCGCGGTCTGGGCCGCCGGCTCCGACGGTTCGCTGACCCTCGCGGGCAGCGCGGGGTTCGCGCAGGCCGAGGCGGAGCGCTGGCGCTACGTCCCGCCGGACGTGGCCACCGTGGCCCGGCGCGGCCTGACCGAGCGGGACGGCCAGTGGCTGGCGTCCCTCGCCGAGTCCGGGCTGCCCACCATCGGCCGCCGTGACTTCGCGGAGGGCGCCCGGGCCGCCGTACCGGCCGGCGTGGGCGGCCGCATCCACGGCGTCCTGGAGATCGCCTGGCCGGGTCCCGAGGGCCCGCAGCCGCCCCAGGTGGTCCGTCAGGTCGAGGCGCTCGCCGAGCTGTGCGCGCACACCCTGGAGTCGCATCCGCTGCTGCCGGGGGCCCGGGAGACCCGGGTGCTGCCGGACGCGGTGGAACTGATGGACCTCGCGGACGGACTGCACGACCCGGCCCTGGTCCTGGTGCCGCACCTCGACGACAGCGGGCAGCTCGTCGACTTCCGCATCCAGCACGTCAACGGTCGCTTCCTCGATCCGGCGGGCCGGCCGCGGGCCGTGGTCGGCGGCGCCCTGCTGCTGGAGGCCTACCCGATGGCCGCCGGGACCAACGAGCTGTTCCAGCGGGTGGAGCGGGTCTACGCCACCGGAGAGCCCTTCCGCGCGCACCGCATGCGGCTCACCGCCCTGGTCGACCAGGTACCGCTGTCCGCGGTCGCGGACATCAGCATCAGCCGGCACGGCTCCAGCGTGCTGCTGATCTGGCGGATCGAGGACGAGGCGGCCCGGCTGGCCAGCCTGCTCCAGCACGCTCAGCGGCTCGGCCGCATCGGCGGCTTCGAGGAGAACCTGCTGACCGCCGAGATCACCTGGAACGGGCAGCTCTTCGACCTGTACGGCCGGCCGCCCACCAGCCCTCCGGTGCCGCTGGAGGACCTGGCCGCGCACGCGCACCCCGACGACGCCGTCGGCATCGGCCGGTTCCTGCGCACCCTGGTGCACCACCGGCGCCCGGCCTCCGTCGCCTTCCGGCTGCAGCGGCCGGAGGGGGTGACCCGGCATGTGCGGGTGGTGGCCGAACCGGTCCTGGACACCGACGGTCAACTGCTCGTCGTCCGCGGCGCCTACCAGGACATCTCCGCCCAGCACTGGACGGAGGTCGCCCTGTCCGCGACCCGTGACCAGCTCGCCCACACCGAGCAGCAGGCCGACGAGCGCAACCGTCTGGCGCTGCAGCTCCAGCACGCCATCATGCCGCCGACGCAGTCCCCTCTCGAGGTGCCCGACCTGCAGGTGGCCGTGCGGTACCGGCCCGCCGAGACGGAGCAGCTGGTCGGTGGCGACTGGTACGACGCGGTGGTGCTGCCCTCGGGCCTCGTCCTGCTGTGCGTGGGGGACGTCGCCGGGCACGGGATAGAGGCGGCGACCAGCATGGTCGTCCTGCGCAACGCCCTGCGCGGTCTGGCCGTGACGGGCGCCGGGCCGGCGCAGCTGCTGTCCTGGCTGAACATCGTCGCCCACCATCTGACCGGTGCCGTCACCGCCACCGCGGTGTGCGGTCTCTACGACGGCGAGCGGCGTACCCTGCGCTGGGCCCGGGCGGGACATCTCCCGCCGGTCCTGGTCCGGGACACCGAGGCCACCGCCCTGCCCACGCTCAAGGGGCTGCTGCTGGGCGCCGTACCGGAGGCCGAGTACGAGGAGACGGAGGTCCAGCTCGCGGCCGGGGACACCCTGCTGATGTACACCGACGGCCTGATCGAGCGGCGGGACCGCTCCGTGCAGGAGTCCCTGTCGCACCTGCTGTCCATGGCGCGCTCCGCGCCCTGCGGCCTGGACCAGCACCTGGACCGGCTGCTCACGCACAGCAGGTCCGACACCGACGACGACACCTGCATCGTGGGGATCAGGCTGGCCTGATCCCGGCGGCCGGGCCGGGCGTCACCCGGCCCGGCCGCCGGAGTGCAGGGCGACGGTGGCGGTGACGCGCTTGCCGTGCGGCAGCGGGGCGACCTCCAGGCCGCCGCTGAGCATGTTCACCAGCAGCAGCCCGTGGCCCCCCACGCGCGCCGGGTCGGGCGGGGGCTGCCGGGGCAGTTCCGGGGACGTGTCGACGACCGTGATGCTCAGCGCGGTGGCGTCGGGCGACAGCTCCAGCCGCAGCGCGCACGGGCCGGGAGCGTGTTTGACGGCGTTGGTGACGAGCTCGCTCGCGACGAGCTTGGCATCCTGGACCGCGCGCCCGCCCGGTGCGGGCAGCGCCTGTGCCAGGAGGACGCCGACCGCGTCCCTCGCCTCGGCGATGCGGGGCGCGCCCCGATCCCAGGTGCGGCTGTGCCGCAGCGGCCCGGGGCGGGTCTGCGTGGCCGTGTGCGTCGACAGTCGGATGTCCATACCTCGTTGCCCTCTTCCTCCGGGGTCGGGGTCCCTTCCTGATCGGGGAGGCTCGTGCCGTCCCTGTCGCGCATACCCGTGGGAGGGTCGATCAAGCACACGCGAACCGGGGCAGGCCGCGGAAATCGCTGCGAGCGATCCCTGCGGCCTGCCCCGGCGGCGGTTTCCCGGGTTCGGCGCCCGTCAGTGCTTGAAGGCGTCCTTGCCCTTCTCCTTGGCCTGTCGGGCGTCGCCCCGCGCGCCCTCCATGCGGCCCTCCGCCTCCATGCGCTCGTTTCCGACGGCGCGGCCCACGGCCTCCTTGGCCTTGCCCTTGGCCTGCTCCGCCTTGGCCTTTGCCTTCTGGTTGCCTGCCATGGGGTAGTCACATCCCAACGTCGTTCCGAAGTGCGGTCGCCATCCGGTTTGCCACTCTGCGCGGGTCCAAACACCCCGCCCCCGCGCCGCGGCCTCCCGCCGCACGGGTTCTCGCGGCCGCTCCTCCTCCGCCGCCGGATTCACGGGCCGGCCCGCCCCGCGGATCCGGCCCGCCCCGCGGGTCCGGCGCGCCCCGCCCCGGACGGCTCGTGCCCGCCGGCGCCCGGGTCGGGAGCGGCCGGCCGTGTCCTGGTCGTGCGGTACGCGTTCGGCGTCCCCGGTGAGTGCCGTGCCACCCGCGTCCGGCCGGGTGGCCGGTGCCGTACGGCGGCCGCCCGGGGCGGTGAGCCGGCGGGCGGCCGGTTCCGTGCGGCGGGTGGTGAGGCGGCGCCTAGGGCGACCGGGATCGAATCCCGGCCCAGGCGGCACTAGAAGACGGAGCCGGGGCCGCCCTCGCCGTCGTGCGGGTCGGGCTGGCAGGTGCGGCACAGTTCGTGTTCACCGTCACGGGTGACGACGGTTCCCCAGCCGAGGCAGTGCGCGCAGTGACGAGCGAGGCCGAGGTCGGGGTGGGGCGGCGGGAAGGGGCTGTGGTGGGCTCCGTAAGCCATACGGGGAGCGGCTCCTCGAGTCGCGGTCGCGGTCCGAATGACTTCCATTATGTCCGACTTTTTCCTTATGTCCACACTTTCGTGTCACTCAGTGCCATGTATCACCCGAGAGTGCCCTGGCGCGCCTCCCGCCACAGGTCCACACCGCCGTCGGTGGCCAGCTTGTCGATCTCGGCCAGCTCCTCGGCGGTGAACTCGAGGTTCTCCAGCGCGGCGACGTTCTGCTCGAGCTGCTCCGTGCGCGAGGCACCGATGACCAGCGAGGTGACCCGCTCGTCACGCAGTGCCCAGGCCAGCGCGAGCTGCGCGAGACTCTGCCCGCGGCGCGCGGCGACGTCGTTCAGGGCGCGCAGCCGGTTCCGCATGTCCTCGGTCAGCCAGGCCGGGTCGAAGGACTTGCCCGCAGCGGCCCGCGAGTCCCCGGGCACGCCCTCCAGGTAGCGGCCGGTGAGCAGCCCCTGGGCGAGCGCCGTGAAACCGATGACGCCGAAACCCTCCTCCTCGGCCGTGTCCAGCAGGCCGTCGGTCTCGATCCAGCGGTTGAGCATGCTGTACGACGGCTGGTGGATCAGCAGCGGCGTGCCCAGTTCGCGCAGGATGGCCGCGGCCTGCCGGGTGCGCTCCGCGTCGTAGGAGGAGATGCCGACGTACAGCGCCTTGCCCTGGCGGACGGCGGTGTCCAGCGCGCCCATCGTCTCCTCCAGCGGCGTGGTCGCGTCCAGCCGGTGCGAGTAGAAGACGTCCACGTAGTCCACGCCCATGCGCCGCAGCGACTGGTCCAGCGAGGCCAGCACGTACTTGCGGGAACCACCGCCCTGTCCGTAGGGGCCGGGCCACATGTCCCAGCCCGCCTTGGTGGAGATCACCAGCTCGTCCCGGTAGGGCGCGAGGTCGCTTCGCAGCAGCCGGCCGAAGTTGATCTCGGCGGCGCCGTACGGCGGGCCGTAGTTGTTGGCCAGGTCGTGGTGGGTGATCCCGAGGTCGAAGGCGCGCAGCGCGATCTCGCGCTGGGTCTCGAACGGCCGGTCGTCGCCGAAGTTGTGCCAGTAGCCCAGGGACAGGAGCGGGAGGTCCAGTCCCGAGCGGCCGGTGCGCCGGTAGCGCATGGTGCCGTCGTAGCGAGCGGGGTCCGCGACGTGGTTCATCGGGTCGTCTCCGGGTGGTGCCGTAGGGGTGCCCTTCGTGTGCGAGAGGGCACTTCCCACCCTGCGCCTCCATGATTCGTAAGTCCAACCACCACCTGTCATGGCATTGAGCGGTCCGGTTTCTGAATCGGTGCCGCGCCGGGCACCGGTCGGGGCCGCGATCACTCCGCTGTGTGGCGAGTGCGAGGCAGGGCGGCCCAGGTGCCGATCGACGGCTCGCGGCCGATGGCCGGTTCGCAGGAGGAGCGGCGGGGGCTGATCACCACCTCGAAGCAACCGTACGCGGTCGCGCGGGAGCGGGCCGGGCCGCCGGGGCCGCCCGTCGGCCCGTCGGTCCGGCGGAGCGCACCGCCCGATCCGGCGCGCGTCGCTCCGGGCGGGTCCGCGGGCCGCAGCGACCGGCCCCGGCGGCCCGGCGAGGAGGGGCCCGGCGTACTCGCACGCCGGGCCCTCGACGGGGAAGGATGGGCTCCGAGCGATCGATCACACCGATGCGGAGGAGCGGACTCATGCCGCACGAGCGAGCGGGACGGCCGGCCGGACCCGAGGACCTCATCGACGTGGCCCGGCTGGTCACGGCGTACTACGCGCTGCGCCCCGACCCGGCCGACCCCGGCCAGCGGGTGGCGTTCGGCACCTCGGGACATCGGGGTTCGTCCCTGGCGGGCGCCTTCAACGAGGACCACATCGCCGCCACCAGCCAGGCCATCTGCGAGTACCGCGCGGCACAGGGCGTGGACGGGCCGCTGTTCCTGGGCGCCGACACGCACGCCCTGTCCGAGCCGGCCAGGGTCACCGCGCTGGAGGTGTTCGCGGCCAACGACGTGACCGTGCTCGTCGACAGCGCGGACGGCTACACCCCGACGCCGGCCGTCTCGCACGCCATCCTCACCCACAACCGGGGCCGCGGCACCCGTCTCGCCGACGGTGTCGTCGTCACCCCGTCGCACAACCCGCCCGCCGACGGCGGCTTCAAGTACAACCCGCCCAGCGGCGGCCCGGCGGCCTCGGACGCGACGTCCTGGATCCAGGACCGCGCCAACCAGATCATCACGGGCGGCCTGAAGGAGGTGCGGCGGCTGCCGTACGCCCGCGCGCTCGCCGCCGGTACCACGCGGCGCTACGACTTCCTCGGCACCTACGTCGGCGACCTGCCCGCCGTCCTGGACCTCGACGCGATCCGCGCGGCCGGGGTGCGCATCGGCGCCGACCCGCTCGGCGGTGCGTCCGTCGCCTACTGGGGCCGGATCGCCGAGCAGCACCGCCTCGACCTGACCGTGGTCAACCCGCACACCGACCCCACCTGGCGGTTCATGACCCTGGACTGGGACGGCAGGATCCGCATGGACTGCTCGTCGCCGTACGCGATGGCCTCGCTGATCGAGCAGCGCGACCGGTTCCGCATCGCCACCGGCAACGACGCCGACGCCGACCGGCACGGCATCGTCACCCCGGACGCGGGCCTGATGAACCCCAACCACTACCTCGCCGTCGCCATCTCCTACCTCTACCGGCACCGCGAGCAGTGGCCGGCCGGCACCGGCATCGGCAAGACCCTGGTCTCGTCGACGATGATCGACCGGGTCGCCGCCGACCTGGACCGGCACCTGGTCGAGGTTCCGGTCGGGTTCAAGTGGTTCGTGGACGGACTCGCCGGCGGCACCATCGGGTTCGGCGGCGAGGAGTCGGCCGGGGCGTCCTTCCTGCGCCGGGACGGCTCGGTGTGGACCACCGACAAGGACGGGATCCTGCTGGCCCTGCTCGCCTCCGAGATCACGGCGGTCACCGACCGGACGCCGTCGGAACACTACGCGGAGCTGACCGCCCGCTTCGGCGAACCCGCCTACGCCCGCATCGACGCCCCGGCGACCCGTGAGCAGAAGGCACTGCTCGCCAAGCTGTCCCCGGCCCAGGTCACCGCGGACACCCTGGCCGGCGAGGCGGTCACCGCGGTGCTCACCGAGGCGCCCGGCAACGGCGCCGCCATCGGGGGGATCAAGGTCACCACCGCCAACGCCTGGTTCGCGGCCCGCCCTTCGGGCACCGAGGACGTCTACAAGGTCTACGCCGAGTCCTTCCTCGGCCCCGACCACCTGGCCCGGGTGCAGGAGGAGGCCAAGGGCGTGGTCCGGGCCGCGCTCGGCGGCTGATCCCGGCCGACCGCGCGACCGGCCCCGGCGCACCCGTGCCGGGGCCATCCGCGCGCGGTGCTCAGCCGCGCCCGCGCCCGTGCCCGTGGTCCAGCCGGTCCCGCACGGCCCGCGCCATGGCGTCCTCGCCGCGTGCGTTGGGGTGTGCGGGGGCCGCCGGCGCGGCCGGCTGGAGCGGCTCGATCCAGCGGTCGGCGGGCGCCTTGCACATGTCGTGGCCCACCGTGGGCCCGTAGGTGTCGGCGTAGTCGACCCGGTTCCACGCGGCGACCGTGCGCAGCATCAGGTTCAGCCGCTTCTCGGTGTCCCGGAGATAGGGGAAGTCCTTCGCCGCGAACGGAACCGCCGGGAAGCAGCCGACGCCGTCCTCGGGGAGCAGGTCCGGATAGCCGACGAGGAGGACCCGCGCGTGCGGCGCGCGCCGGTGCACGGCCCGCAGCACCCGGTCGACCTTCGGCGCGGTGCGCAGGACGGCGAGGGCCAACTGGTCGTAGCCGCCCCCCTTGTAGAAGCGTTCGCAGGGATTCCCGGCCGGCTCCTGGGCGCCGAGACGGGCGCAGGTGCTGATGATGGAGCCGAATCCGACGTCGTTGCCGCCGATCTGGACCGTCACCAGGTCGGTGCTGCGGTCCAGCGCGTCGAGCTGGGCCGCGTTGCCGCCCTGGGCCTGCCACATCTCCTTCGTCGTCGCCCCGGCGCAGCTCACGTCCTTGAACGCGCTCGCTCCGCGCCACGACGCAAGCAGCGAGGGGTAGTTGTGGTCGGAGCGGGCGCATTCGGCGTCCACCTGAGCCGGGATGAGCGGGCCCGAGGTGTACGAGTCCCCGAGGGAGACGTACCTGAGCCCGTGGCCGTGTCCGGCGGGGTGGGCGGTGGCGGGCACCGTGGCGGCGGCGACGAGGGCGCAGCCCCCGAGTGCCGTCCCCAGTACGGCGGTCCCCCGCCGGCCTCTCGCCCCGCCGGCCGCGCGCGTGTCGTTCGCCATGGTTCCTCCCCCGGAAGCTGGGCACACGGACGGCCCGAGCGGCGGTCCGTTTTTCAACTGGGCCTGTATACCGCCCGGTAGGTCGCGTGGGCCATAACCGGGAAGGAACTCGTGGGAAGGAACGACAAGAGGGAGGGAAGGCGTGAGGCCGGCCGGGGGAGCGGCCGGCAGGATCGCGTGTGCCGCCCGGACGGGCTCGCCGTCAGACGCCCGCCGCCGGTCCGGACAGGGCGGCCGAGTCCGGCGCGGCGGCCGGCTCCAGCACGGCAGCCGTTCCCCCCGGGGTGGCGGGGTCCAGCAGGGGAGAGGCCTCCCGCGCGGAAGCCTGCCCCACCGAGGGGGCGGGACCCGGCACCGGAGACGCCTCCAGAAGCGAAGACGCCTCCCGCACGGGGGCGGGGTCCAGCACGGCGGTCGGCCCCAGCAGCGAGTCGTCCTCGGGGCGCGCCCCGGACAGCCGGTGACGGGCGGCGATCAGCGCCATGTCGACGTCCTTGGTACCCGTGGCGACGCACAGCGAGTAGGCGATGTCCGCAAGCCGCTGCCGGGCCTGCGGGGTGCTCTCCTCCGCTCCGAGCAGTGTGAGGGTCTCGTACTGGGCGATCAGGTCCTTCAGTACCGCGGGGTGTGCCATCAGCATGAGATCCGCCTTTCCGGTGCGAAGCCGAGTTCGATCAAGTCGAGAGCCGACTACCCGCGCCCCGGCCCCGCATGTCCCCCGATCGGCCGCGGGCCCGATCCGTCCGGCGCTCCTCCTCCGAGGGCTGTCCCACGATCCCCGGCGGGCGCACGACGGCAGCCGCGGCACGTCGCCGTGTCGCCGGACCGCCCGGATGTGCCCGGCCCCCGACGACCCTCCGCCTTCGGCGCACCGCGTCCGCGCCGTGCGCCGATCCACCGGGGGCCACGGGACAGCACCCGGGCGGAGCCGATCATGAGGTCCTCCGCGTGTGAAAGGCTGGCAAGGCTCATGTCCCCGCGTCCCAGGAGGAGTTGACGCATGGCCGTCATCCACCGCACCACCCTCACACCGACCAAGCTGGAACTGCTGGCCCGGTGGCTGCCCACCCGCCCCTGGTACCGCGGGGGACCAGTGCCCGAACCGCGGAAGTCCGGCGGCTTCCGGCTCGACGATCCGGCGGGCGAGGTCGGGATCGAGTTCATGGTGACCACCGACACCTCCGGCCCCGAGCCGGTCGCCTACCTGGTCCCGCTCACCTACCGCGGAGCCCCGCTGGCCGGTGCCGAGCACGCGCTGATCGGCACCTGCGAGCACGGCGTGCTGGGCAAGCGCTGGGTCTACGACGGCTGCCACGACCCGGTACTGGTCACCGAACTGCTCGCCCTGATCGAGGGCCGCGCCGGGGCCGTGGCGCAGAGCGTCACCGACACACCCGACCGGGAGGTGACCCGCGCCTACACCGGCGAGCCCTTCCCCCGGGACGCGTGCGTCCCGCGCCCGGCCGACGACGAGCACGGCACCCACCTGCCCGCGCCGCACGGCACGACCCTCCATGTGCACCGCGTCCCGGTCCCCGCCGCCGGGGACCCGGCGCTGCCCGGCGGGGATCCGCTCGGCCATGTCGCGGGCGGCTGGCCGGGTCCGCACGGCACCCGCCTCAACGCCGTCCTCATCACCCTGGGCACCCGCTGAACGCCACACCCGCATGGCCCAATGTCCGGCCGGGGTGACACCACACGGCCGTATCCGGCGTGCGGTGCGGTCCGACCCCGGGTCAGATGGATCCCGTGCGAAGCCATATAACCCTTCATCGCCGCCGCTCACGCTGGTCCGTCACCGGCGTTCTGACCGGCCTCCTGCTGTCCCTGACGACACCCGCGGCCGTGCCGGCGCCGGCCGGCGGGTCCGTGCCCGAGCGCGGCAGCGCCTACATGGGCATCGGCGTACTGACCCACGACGGCGCCGGCCCCACGGACGAGTTCACGCCGACGGCCCCCCGGACGACCCAGACCGAAGGGGTGGACGTCGCCAGCTACCAGGGCAACGTCGCCTGGCCGACGCTGTGGAGCAGCGGCGTCCGCTGGGCCTACACCAAGGCCTCCGAGGGGACGTACTACACGAACCCCTACTTCACGCAGCAGTACAACGGGTCCCGTGACGTCGGCATGATCCGCGGCGCGTACCACTTCGCGACGCCCGACACCACCACCGGCACCACCCAGGCCGACTACTTCGTCGACCACGGCGGCGGATGGTCCAAGGACGGCAGGACGCTGCCCGGTGTGCTGGACATCGAGTGGAACCCGTACGGCGACGACTGCTACGGAAAGTCGCACAGCGGGATGGTCACCTGGATCCGCGACTTCCTGGACCGCTACAAGGCCCGCACCGGCCGCCACGCCGTCATCTACACCGCCACGAGCTGGTGGACCCAGTGCACCGGCAACTACGGCGGCTTCGCCGCGAACAACCCCCTCTGGGTCGCCCGTTACGCCTCCTCGGCGGGGACGCTGCCCGCGGGCTGGTCGGCGTACACGATGTGGCAGTACACCTCCACCGGTCCGACGGTCGGCGATCACGACCGGTTCGACGGAGCCCTGGACAAGGTCGTCGCGTTCGCGAACGGCTGACGTGCCGGCTGCGGGCGGGGTCCCGGCCGCAGCCGGCGTCAGGACGGGACGGCCAGGTGCCCGGTCCTCCACCGGTCCCTGTCGCCCGGGGCGCGACGGACGCCACCGGCGCCACCGGCGCCGCCGGCCTGCCGGCCGGCGGCGCCCTGCGGCGCATCGCCTCTGTTCCACGCGCGACGCGCACCGGGTGCCGTCGCCGCGGGTGCGCATGCCCCGTCCGTCACGCTCAGGGCGGAGCCGGGCGCAGCGCACGCACCACCGCCCAGATCACCGAGACGAACGGGACGGCCACGACCGCCCCGATCACCCCGGCCACGATGCTGCCCGCGATGACCGACACGGCGACGACGAGCGGATGCAGGCGGACCGCCCAGCTCAGCACCAGCGGATGCAGCACATGACCCTCGAGCTGGCCGATGACGACGATGAGCACCAGCACGGCCAGGGCCGTCAGCGGCCCGCGCCCGGCGAGGGCCACCACGGTGGCCACCCCGAGCGCCACCGGCGAGCCGACCAGGGGCACGAACGCGGCGAAGAACTCCAGCAGCGTCAGGGGCAGTGCCAGCGGTACCCGCAGCACGAGCAGGGCGATGCCGACGAGTACGGCGTTGGTGGCCGCGACGATGATGATCCCCCGGGTGTACCCGGCGAACGTCCGCCACGCCGTGCTCCCCGCCCGGTCCCAGGCCGCGCGGGCGCCGCCCGGCAGGAGCTGGTCGCGCGCCCAGGCCCACAGGCGCTCACCGGAGTGGATGAAGAAGACCGAGGCGAAGAGCGCGAGCGCGCCGCCGGTGACCAGTTCCACCACCCTGCCGAGCTGCGTGACCGCGCTGCTGAGCAGTCTGGACCGGTGGGCGTCGATGTAGTCCGTCACCTGGTTCTCCAGGGCGGAGAGCCGGCCCGGGCTGAGCCGGAGCGGCGGACGCTGCAGCCACAGTTCGATCCGGTGCACCCCGCCGCGGAACTCACCCACCAGCGTGGCCGATTCGCTCGCCACGGCATTGCCGACGAGGGCGAACAGGGTGAGCAGCAGCAGCGAACTGCCGAGCAGGGCGACGGCGACGCTCAGTGGCCGGGGCAGGGCGCGGTCGAGCAGATCGGCGAGCGGGCGCAGGACCGAGGTGACGATGAGGGCGACGAACAGCGCCACGGCGATGAGCTGGAAGCGGCCGAGCACGGTGAAGACGCCGTACACCACGACGCCGACCAGGATGAGCCGCCAGGCGTAGGCCGCGGTGATCCGCAGCCAGGGCATGATCCGCGCCGTCACCGCCGCGTCGGTGGCGGGCGTGGCGCGCGCCGGGAGCCGCACCGGGTGCGCGGGCCGGCTGCCCAGCACCGTCCCACGCGTCCGGTGCCCCCGGCCCGTCCGCCGTCCCGGACCGCCCACCCGGCCTCCCGCGCACTCGACGTATCGAAGCTGTGACGTTCGGTCACCGGCGAGAACGTTACGGGCAGAGCCGTGCCGCTTCGGCGCAACGCGCCCGTCCCCGCGGGCGCCGTCCGATTCCACCGACGCGCCGGGGAGCCGCAGGACTTTCGCACGCCCGGGCGCCGGGCCGGGCACTCGTCCGCCGTACTCGCAGGGAGGAGTTCTCGAGATGGCCCTCGTCGCGCTTGTGCTGCTTCCCGCGCTCGCCGTGCTGCTCTTCGGCCTCGACCGGATCGAGGACCGCTGGGTCACCCGGCCCTCCGGGCCGCGGCACGCCCGGCGGCGGCCCTTCTTCCGGCGCACCCGCCGGCGGGGGCGCCACCGGCCGGTCCCGGCCGCCCGCCGCCCGCCGCCGCATCCCGCCCGCCCCCGCGGCGTGCCGCCCGGCGCGGGTGTCCGCGCCGCCCCCGGCGAACGCCGAGCGACGCCGAGCGACGCCGAACGTTCAGAAAACGCGCCGTGCGAGCCGCTTGGTGGAGCTATCCGACCGACCCTGACGAAACGCCGCACCGGTTCTTCACGGCACCCCGTGAAAGGACGAACATGCCGCGTCATGGACATTTTGCTCGTCGCAAGCGCGTTCAACAGCCTCTCCCAACGGGTGTACGCCGAGCTGTCGGACCTGGGCCACCGGGTGGATGTCGTACTCGCCGCGCAGGGCGCCGAACCGGTCCGGGCCGCCGTCCGCGAACTGCGCCCCGACCTGGTCGTCGCGCCGATGCTGAAGTCGGCCCTGCCCGAGGACGTCTGGCGCGACCACACCTGCCTCATCGTGCACCCGGGACCGCCCGGTGACCGCGGCCCGTCCGCACTGGACTGGGCCATCGCCGAGCAGGGTCCGCACTGGGGCGTGACCGTCCTCCAGGCCGGGGCGGCGATGGACGCGGGCGACATCTGGGCGTCCGAACCCTTCCCGGTCCCGCCCGTCGGCAAGAGCGACCTGTACCGCAACGAGGTCTCCGACGCCGCCGTGGCCGCCGTCCTGCTCGCCGTGCGCCGGTACGCCGACGGCTCGTACAAGCCCCGCCCGCAGACCCGCGACGCGGGCATCGCCCCGCACATCGTGTGGCGCGACTTCCTCCGGCAGGACCGGCGCCGGATCGACTGGGACCACGACGGCACCGACACCGTGCTGCGCAAGCTGCGCGGCGCCGACTCCCAGCCGGGCGTCCTCGACGAACTCCTCGGCCGGGAGATGTTCCTGCACGGCGGACACCCCGAGGACCGGCTCCGCGGCCGCCCCGGCGAACTGCTCGCCACCCGGGCCGGCGCGGTCTGCCGCGCCACCCGCGACGGCGCCGTGTGGATCCCGGAACTGCGCCCGCGGCGGAACTCCGGCGACCCCGCGCCCTTCCGGCGCCCGGCCGCCTCCGTACTCGCCTCCCTCCTGGACGCGCCCCGCCTGCCCGAGGACTCCGTCCCCCTGGAACCGCCCCCGGACCGGCGCACCTGGAGCGACATCCGCTACCGCGGGCGCGGCGACACGGGCTTCCTCACCTTCGCCTTCCCCGGCGGCGCGATGAGCACCGAGCAGTGCCGCAGACTGCTCACCGCCTACCGGTACGCGCTCGCCCGCCCCACCTCCGTCCTCGTGCTCGGCGCGGACCGGGACTTCTTCTCCAACGGCATCCACCTCAACGTCATCGAGGCGTCCGCCGACCCGGCCGAGGAATCCTGGACCAACCTCAACGCCATGGACGACCTGGTGGAGGCGGTACTGCGCACCACCGACCGGCTGGTGGTGGCCGCGCTCCCCGGCAACGCGGCCGCCGGCGGCGCCATGCTCGCCCTCGCCGCCGACGAGGTGTGGTGCCGCACCGGCGCCGTCCTCAACCCGCACTACCGGCGCATGGGCCTGTACGGATCCGAGTTCTGGACCTACAGCCTGCCGCGCCGGGTGGGAGACGGCCTCGCCCACCGGCTGACCGGCGAGGCGCTGCCGCTCAGCGCCGCCTCCGCCGCCCGGATCGGACTGGTGGACCGGCTGGTGCCCGCCGCGCCGGGCGAGTTCGGCGCCCAGATCGAGCGGCTGGCCGCGGACCTCGCCGCCGCACCCGGCCTCGCCCGGCGGATCGCCGCCAAGGAAACGGCGCGCCGGCTGGACGAGGCACGGCGGCCGCTCGCGGAGTACCGGCGCGACGAACTCGCCCGCATGCGCGCCGTCTTCTTCGACCCCGCGGCCCCGTACCACGCCCTGCGCTCCGCCTTCGTACGCAAGAAGCCGGCCGGCTCCGTCCGCCCTCTGGCACCGGTCACAGGAGAGCTCGGATGAGCGCCCCGTCCGGCCGGCTCCTCGTCGCGGGCGTGGGCAACATCTTCCTCGGCGACGACGCCTTCGGCCCCGAGGTGATCAGCGCCCTCGACCGGCGCCCGCTGCCGCCAGGGGCCACGGTGCGGGACTTCGGCATCCGCGGCATGGACCTCGCCTACGCGCTGCTCGGCGGCTGCGCCACCGCCGTCCTGATCGACGCGGCCCCGCGCGGGCACCGGCCCGGCACCCTGACCCTGATCGAGGCCGAACCGCCCGACGCGAGCGTCGCGCCCGAGGCGCACGGCCTCGACCCGGAGAAGGTGCTGGCCCTCGCCACCCACCTGGGCGAGGAGCCGCTGCCCCGCGTCCTCGTGCTCGCCTGCGAACCCGCCGTCCTGCCCTCGGGCGACGAGGACATCCTGCCGGGACTGAGCGCACCGGTGCGCGCGGCCGTCGACCGGGCCGTCGACGCGCTGCACACGCTCGTCCCCGTCCTGCTGGCCGACCCCGCCGCCCCCGCACCGCCGTTGGGCCGCCCGATGGAATCCGGGCCCCCGCACACGGCTGCGCTGCCCCGCCTCGCGGCCGGCGCGGCCGAAGATCGGTGAGACCCCGGACCGCACAGGGCGTGGCCGGGGCCTTCCGCCCCACGACCGCGAGGAGCTGCGCCCATGTGCCGGTCCGACGTCAAGCAGGCCGTCCTGGCGAAGAACGACGACCTGGCCGCGAGTCTGCGACAGGACCTGGCCCAGCGGGGTGTGACGGTGGTCAACCTGCTGTCCAGCCCCGGCAGCGGCAAGACGGAACTGCTCGGCCGGGTCCTGGCGCGGGCCGTGGAGCGAGGGGTGCCCGTCGCCGCGCTCACCGCCGACCTGGCCACCGAGAACGACGCGGTCCGGCTGGCCCGTTCGGGCGCGCCGGTCCGGCAGCTCCTCACCGACGGACTGTGCCATCTGGAGGCCCGGCAGGTACGCGGGCATCTCGACGGCTGGCTGCCCGAGGACACCGCTGTGCTGTTCGTGGAGAACGTCGGCAACCTGGTCTGCCCGGCCTCCTACGACCTCGGCGAGACCCTGCGTATCGTGCTGATGGCGGTCACCGAGGGCGAGGACAAGCCGCTGAAGTACCCGACCGCCTTCGGCTCCGCCCACCTGGTCGTCATCACCAAGACCGACCTGGCCGAGGCGGCCGGCTTCGACGAGGCCGCCTTCCGGGCCAACGTCCAGCGCGTCAACCCGGGCGTGGAGATCGTACGGTCCTGCGCCCGCACCGGCGAAGGGTCCGACACCCTCCTGACCCACGCCCTCGCGGCCCGCGACTCGGCGCCGGCGCACCGGCCGCCGCTCGCCCCGCACCCCCACGGGCACCACCACCCCGCCCCCGCCTCGTGACCGCGCCCGTCACCGGCCGGGTGCGCCGCCGGATCACCGTGCGCGGCACGGTGCAGGGAGTGGGCTTTCGGCCGTACGTGCACCGGCTGGCGGCCGAACTGGCCCTGACCGGGTTCGTCGGCAACACCGCGAGCGGCGTGCTCATCGAGGTCGAGGGCCCGGCGCAGGACGTGGCCCTCTTCCACGACCGGCTGGTCAAGGAGCCGCCCCCGCTGGCCGTGGTGACCGGCACCGGCTGCGAGGACGTCCCCGCCACCGGTGCCGCCGCGCCCTTCACCATCCGGCCCACCGGTGAGTCCACCGGCCGCACCCAGCTCCCGCCCGACACCGCGACCTGCCCGGACTGCCTGCGCGAGCTGGCCGATCCCGCCGACCGCAGGCACCGCCATCCGTTCATCACCTGCACCCACTGCGGCCCCCGCTTCACCATCGCCACCGCGATGCCCTACGACCGCGCGGCCACGACCATGGCCGGTTTCCCGCCCTGCCCCCGCTGCGCCCACGAGTACGGCGACCCCACCGACCGGCGCTTCCACGCCCAGCCCGTCGCCTGCCCCGACTGCGGCCCGCGGCTCACCCTGACCCCGGCCGCCGGCACCGGCGTCCGGGCGGCCCGGGACGCGGGCGCCCTGGCCGCGGCGAGGGCGCTGCTGGCCGCCGGACGGATCGTCGCCGTCAAGGGCGTCGGCGGGTATCACCTCGCCTGCGACGCGACCGACGCGGCGGCGGTCGCCACCCTGCGCGACCGCAAGGAGCGCGGTGGCAAGGCCTTCGCCGTGATGTGCCCCGACCTCGGCACCGCGCAGGACATCGCCGTCCTCACCGGCGCCGAACGCGCCGCCCTCACCAGCGCCCGCCGCCCCGTCGTCCTGCTGCGCCGGCGCCGGGCCCCGGCAGGACCCCGGCTCGCCGACCAGGTGTGCCCGGGCAGCCCGTACGTCGGCGTCATGCTGCCCTACACCCCCCTGCACACCCTGCTCCTCGGACTGCCCGGCGATCCCCCCGGGCCGCGCGTCCTGGTCATGACCAGCGGCAACCGCTCCGGCGAACCCATCGTCACCGACGACACCGAGGCGCTCGACGGACTCGACGGACTCGCCGACGCCTGGCTCTCCCACGACCGGCCCATCGCCTCCCCGTGCGACGACTCCGTGCTGCGGGTGCGCAGCGACGGCACCGAGCAGGTGCTGCGCCGCTCCCGCGGCTACGTCCCCCGGCCCCTGCGCCTGCCGGTCCCGGTCCGGCCCGTGCTCGCCGTCGGCGGGGACCTGAAGAACGCCCTGTGCCTGGGCGACGGCGACCAGGCCTGGTTCGGGCCGCACATCGGCGACATGGGCGACCTCGCCACCCTCGACGCCGCAGCGCGGGCCGAACGCCACGTCACCGCCCTCACCGGTGTCACCCCCCGCCTGATCGCCGCCGACCGGCACCCCCGCTACCACTCGGCCGGCTGGGCCCGGCGCCTGTCCGGGGAACGGGGCCTGCCGCCGCCCGTGCCGGTCCAGCACCACCACGCCCATGTCGCCGCCGCGATGGCCGAGCACGGCCTCGACGGCACCGCCCCGGTGATCGGCGTCGCCTTCGACGGCACCGGGTACGGCGACGACGGCACCGTCTGGGGCGGGGAGGTGCTGCTGGCCGACTACTCCGGCTTCTGCCGCTTCGCCCACCTGGCCACGGCTCCGCTGCCCGGCGGCGACGCGGGCGTGGCCAACCCGTGCCGGCTGGCCCTGGCCCGGCTGTGGGCCGCCGGGCTGCCGTGGGAGCCGGACCTGCCGAGCCACCGGGCCTGCACCGGCGCCGAACTCTTCGTGCTGCGCCAGCAGTTGGAACGGAACGTCGCCTGCGTGCCCACCTCCAGCATGGGCCGCCTCTTCGACGCCGTGTCCTCGCTGGCCGGCGTCTGCCACCGCACCACCTACGAGGCACAGGCCGCGCTGGAACTGGAGGCCGCGGCGACCGAGGCCTGGGGGACGGACACCGGGGCCTACCCCTTCCGCTTCGGGGCCGGCCACCGGATGGACCCCGCACCCCTGCTGGAGGCGCTCCTCGCCGACCGGCGGCGCGGCACCCCCGCGCCGGTGCTGGCGGCCCGCTTCCACCGCGGGGTGGCGCGGGCCGTCGCCGAGGTCTGCCGCCGGGCCCGCCGGTCCGCCGGCCCGAGCACCGTCGCCCTCACCGGCGGTGTCTTCGCCAACGGGCTGCTGGAGGAGGAGTGCGCCGCCCTGCTGGACACGGACGGGTTCACCGTCCTGCGGCACCACGAGGTGCCGCCGGGCGACGGCGGGCTGGCGCTCGGCCAGCTCATGGTCGCGGGAACAGCAAACCACCACGAGACGGAGTGACCCATGTGTCTGGCAGTGCCCGGCAAGGTCGTGTCCATCGACCACAGTGCCGACCCGCTCACCGGGCTGATCGACTTCGGCGGAGTGCAGAAACAGGCGTGCCTGGAGTACGTGCCCGAGGTACGGGTGGGGGAGTACGTGATCGTCCACGTCGGCTTCGCCCTGCAGCGCCTGGACGAGGAGTCGGCCCGGGCCTCCCTGGAGCTCTTCGAGCAACTCGGTCTGCTCGATGAGGAGTTCGGTGACGCCTGGGAACAGGCGGCCCGGCAGGAGAGCGGGAGCGAGGTCCGGTGAAGTACATCGACGAGTTCAACGACCCCGCCCTGGCCCGCCGGCTGCTGGACGAGATCCGGGCCACGGCCACCCGTCCCTGGGCGCTGATGGAGGTCTGCGGCGGCCAGACGCACTCCATCATCCGGCACGGCATCGACCAGCTCCTGCCGGAGCAGGTGGAGCTGATCCACGGTCCCGGCTGCCCCGTGTGCGTCACACCGCTCGACGTCATCGACAAGGCGCTGGAGATCGCCGCCCGCCCCGACGTCATCTTCTGCTCCTTCGGCGACATGCTGCGGGTGCCCGGCACCGACCGCGACCTGTTCCGGGTCAAGAGCGAGGGCGGTGACGTGCGGGTGGTGTACTCACCGCTCGACGCCCTGGAGCTCGCCCGCAGGAACCCCGCCCGGCAGGTCGTGTTCTTCGCGATCGGCTTCGAGACCACCGCCCCCGCCAACGCCATGGCCGTCCACCAGGCACGCCGGCTGGGCCTGGCCAACTTCAGCCTGCTGGTCTCGCACGTCCGGGTCCCCCCGGCGATCGACGCCATCATGAGCGCCCCCGCCTGCCGGGTGCAGGGCTTCCTCGCCGCCGGGCACGTCTGCAGTGTGATGGGCACCGCCGAGTACCCGGAACTGGCCGACAGGCACCGGGTGCCCGTCGTGGTCACCGGCTTCGAACCGCTCGACATCCTCGAGGGCATCCGCCGCGCCGTGCACCGGCTCGAACGCGGCGAGCACCGGGTGGACAACGCCTACGCCCGGGCCGTGCGCGACGAGGGCAACCCGGCGGCCCGGCGGATGATCGAGGAGGTGTTCGAGGTCACCGACCGCAACTGGCGCGGCATCGGCCTCATCCCGGCCAGTGGCTGGCGGCTCGGCGAGGCCTTCCGCGACCACGACGCCGAGCACCGCTTCGACGTCGCGGACATCCGCACCGAGGAACCCGCCGTCTGCCGCGCCGGCGAGGTCCTGCAGGGCCTGATCAAGCCGACCGAGTGCGAGGCGTTCGGCGGGGCCTGCACCCCGCGCACCCCGCTCGGCGCCACCATGGTCTCCAGCGAGGGGGCCTGCGCGGCCTACTACCTGTACCGCCGGATGAGCGGCTCCCCGGCACCCCGGGGAGCCCGCATTCCGCAGGAGGAGATGAACCCCGTTGGCTGACCTCGCCACCGAAGCGGCCCGCGACGCCACGAAGGCGCCCGCCGATGCCGCCGGAACGCCCGTCGACCCCGCGAACTGGACCTGCCCCGCCCCCCTGCGCGACCAGCCGCTCGTGGTCATGGGCCACGGCGGCGGCGGCGCGCTGTCCGCCGAGCTGATCGACCAGGTCTTCACCCCCGCCTACGGCAACCCCACGCTCGCCACGATGGCCGACTCCGCCGTCTTCGACCTCGGCGGCGCGCGCCTCGCCTTCTCCACCGACTCCTACGTCGTACGGCCGCTGTTCTTCCCCGGCGGCTGCCTCGGCGACCTCGCCGTCAACGGCACCGTCAACGACCTGGCCATGAGCGGCGCCCGGCCGGCCTACCTCTCCACGGCCTTCGTCCTGGAGGAGGGCGTGGAACTGGCCGTCGTCGGACGGATCGCCCGCGCCATCGGCTCGGCGGCCGAGGCGGCCGCGGTCACCGTCGCCACCGGCGACACCAAGGTGGTGGAGTCCGGACACGGTGACGGCGTCTACGTCACCACCGCCGGTGTCGGCCTCGTCCCCGACGGGGTCGACATCCGCCCGCAGCGTGCCCGGCCCGGTGACGTGGTCATCGTCAGCGGGCCGATCGGGCTGCACGGCGTGGCGATCATGAGTGTGCGCGAGGGCCTTGAGTTCGGTGTGGAGATCGCCTCCGACACCGCGCCGCTGGCCGGTCTGGTGGCGGCCATGCTGGCGGTCACCAAGGACGTCCACGTCCTGCGCGACCCCACCCGGGGCGGGCTCGGCGCCTCGCTCAACGAGATCGCCCGCGCCTCCGGCACCGGCGTACGGCTGCGTGAACGCGCCCTGCCCGTGCCCGACGAGGTCGCGAACGCCTGCGGCTTCCTCGGGCTCGACCCGCTCTACGTCGCCAACGAGGGACGGCTCGTCGCCTTCGTGCCCCGGGACCGGGCCGAGGCCGTCCTCGCGGCGATGCGCGCCCACCCGCACGGCACCGGGGCGACCGTCATCGGCGAGTGCGTCGAGGAGCATCCCGGCATGGTCGTCGTCGCCACCGGTCTCGGCGGCACCCGGGTGCTCGACCTGCCGCTGGGCGAGCAACTGCCGCGCATCTGCTGAAGCGGCCCCCGGACCGTCCCGGCGGCGGGAACGGCCCCGCGCTCAGCGCGGGGCCGGCACCGCCTCGACATCCGTGATCTCCAGTTCCCGTCCGCTGCGCAGTTCCCGCGTGGGACGGTCGCAGCGCGGGCACCAGAAGAACGGCGGCATGCCCACCGCGAACTCCTCGGCGCACCCGCCGCACCAGGCCTGTGCCGTCACCTGCTCGACGACGAGCCGGGCCCCGGCCAGTGCCGTACCGTCCCGGGCCACCTCGAAGGCGAACCGCAGCGCGTCCGGCACCACACCGGCCAGTTCCCCGACCCGGACGGTCACCGCCGACACACCGTCGACGCCGTCCGCCCGGGCGATCTCCTCCGCCTGCTCCACGATCGCGGTCGCGATCGACAGCTCGTGCATGCGGCGGACTCAGGGGTACCGGCGGTGGGCGCGGAGCCCACCGGTCATCCGGTAGATCCGCACCTCCCGCAGCAGGCCGGGCAGCTCCTTGAGGAACAGGGCGGCCACCACGCCGCCCACCAGGGCGGCCTGCGCGAGCAGCACCTGCCGTCCGGTCGTCACCGACCTCTTCGTCGTCCTTGCCCTTGCACAGCGTTTGGTCACTTTCCGCCCTCTCATCCCGGTGAGATGTTCGGCATGGCGTCGATCAGGGCGTCATGCCGCTTCGAATGGATCCCGGTGGAGCGGCGGGCGTCGGAGGTGCCGTCCGCGTGGAATCCGGACTGTCGGTCGCGCGGGCCGCTGTTGCCCTGGTGAAGACCGGGCACATGGCTGGGCGTGTCGGGCCTCGCCTGGGCGCGGCCCACTCGGATGCTGCCCATCTTTTCTCTCCTTCCAGGTCCTCAGCGTCGCTCGGTGAGCTCCGCGAAGAACCGTTCCACGGCCGGCCAGACCCGGCCGCCACCGGACAGGCCCCGCCACTCGCGGCGGACCAGGGCGACCATCCGGAAGCAGTCGTCGACCGGCACGATCCAGTGTTGCTCGCAGCCGCGTGCCGTGTTCACCAGCAGCGCCTCCACATCGGGTGCCATCCCGGCGAGCGGCGCACACTCGCCGGCCAGCCGCCGCCAGGCCGCCGCGTCCACCTCCCACCGCATGGCCCCGGCCGGGCTCGGGCCCTGCGCGGTGACCGTGCCGTCGGAGCGCGGCACGAAGAACACCAGGCCCACCGGCACGCCCAGCACCGCCGTGTCGACCGGCGGCAGCCGCAGCCTGCGCCGCGGCACCAGCCGGTAGCGGCCGTCGCCCGCCCCGTCCCCGGCGAAGAGCACCGAGCAGGGGCCGCACACGCACCGCACGTCCGCGTCCGCGGTGTCGTAGAGATGCGGGTGGGTCTCGGCCACCGGAGCCGCGCACAGCTCGCACACCTCGGCCTCGGCCGCCGCCCGGCCCGCGGCCGAGCGGATGACACGGGCCAGCGCTCCCTCGGCGGTCACCGGGCCTCCTCTGCCGCGGCCCGGCGCCTGATCGAGCCCAGCGGTACGAACGCGGGAGCCGCCCGCCGCTCCTCGGTCACCGGCTCCACCGCCGTCAGCTCCGGAGCGGCGGCCAGCACAGCCGCCCGGACCACCTCGGTGACGTCGGCGGACCCGCCGCCGCATCCGGAGCCGCACCCGCCCCCGCCGCTCACCCGCACCCGGGCCACCCGACCCTCGATGCCGGCCCACTCCAGGTCGCCGCCGCGCTCGCGCACCGCCGGGCGCAGCCTCTCGACCGCGCGGGCGGCCCGGCGCTCGGCCGGCTCGGGGTGGACGCGGTGCAGCACCAGCAGGTGTCCCAGCAGCTCGTCCCCGGCCAGCCGCTCGCTCAGCCGCTCGTCCGCCACGTCCACGACCCGGGCCAGCGCCTCGCCGTACACCTCGGTCAGCAGCCGCACCGACTCCAGCGCCTCGCGGGCGGCCGGGCCCGGCGCGGACTCCAGCCCCGCCAGCAACTCGTCGAGCCGGGCGAGCCGTGCCTCCACCGCCGGGTCCGGGAGCCGGACGGCGGACTCAGCCATGATTGGCCCCGTACGTCGGGGAGTGCACGGTGGTCAGGGTCCTGCCCTTGCCCATGTACATGTGGACGCCGCACGGCAGACAGGGGTCGAAGCTGCGCACGGTGCGCATGATGTCGACGCCCTTGAAGTCGTCCGGCCCGTTCTCCTCGAAGATGGGCTGGCCCTGCACGGCGTCCTCGTACGGCCCGGGGGTGCCGTAGATGTCGCGGGGGCTGGCGTTCCAGGGGGTGGGCGGATAGGGGTGGTAGTTGGCGATCTTCTTGTCGCGGATCACCAGGTGGTGCGAGAGGACACCGCGGACCGCCTCGTGGAAGCCGCAGCCGATCGCGTCGTCCGGCACCTCGAAGTTCTCGAAGACCTTGGTGTCGCCGCTGCGCAGCATGCCCATGGCCTCCTCCAGGAACTGCAGGGCCATGGCGGCGGCGTAGGCCACGAAGTACGGCCGGGCACGGTCGCGTTCGATGGTGTTGCTCCACTTGGGGATGTGCCACTCCAGTGTGGTCTCCGGCAGCGACTCGCCCTTGGGCAGCGAGATCCGCACGCTGTTGCCGGTGGACTTGACGTAGGGCGTGTCGACCAGGCCGCTCAGCGCGGTCGACCACAGGCGTGCCAGGGGGCCGCCGCCGGTGTCCAGGGCGAGGTGCTCGCCGCTGTCCCGGTGGTACCAGCGCGGGCTCATCACCCAGCTGTAGTTGCCGTCGAAGTCCCGCTTCTGCGGCACGGGGACGGTGGTCTGGTTCCACGGGTGGCGCATGTCG
Source organism: Streptomyces cellostaticus (assembly GCF_023630175.1). GTDB lineage: Bacteria > Actinomycetota > Actinomycetes > Streptomycetales > Streptomycetaceae > Streptomyces > Streptomyces cellostaticus_A. The sequence continues at coordinate 73,677 of NZ_JALLIN010000022.1, forward strand.
ACGGGGTTGCCGAGCGGGTCGTGGGTGACGAACGGCTGCTCGTTGACCCAGTCCTCGTAGAAGGAACTGCCCAGCATGATGCGCAGGCCGAGGTTGATGTCGACCAGGTTGTTGGTGACGAGCTTGCCGTCCACGACGATGCCGGGGGTGACGTACATCGCCTTGCCCCACCGGTCCATGTTCTCGTACCGGTAGTCGACGACGTCCGGGTTCTGCCAGGCGCCCCAGCAGCCGAGCAGGATGCGGCGCTTGCCGACCTCCTCGTAGCCGGGCAGCGCCTCGTAGAAGAAGTCGAAGACGTCGTCGTTCATCGCCACCGCCTTCTTCACGAAGTCGATGACGTGCATGAGCCGGCTGAGGTAGTCGGTGAAGGTGTTCGGCTGTGGCATCGTGCCGACGCCGCCCGGGTAGAGCGTGGAGGGGTGCACATGGCGCCCCTCCATCAGGCAGAACATCTCCCGGGTGACCCGGCTGACCTTCAGCGCCTCCTTGTAGACCTCGCCCTCGAAGGGGTTGAAGGCCTTCATGATGTCGGCGATGGTCCGGTAGCCGTGGATGTCGCCTCGGGGAGCGTCGGTCCGTTCGGCACGGGCCAGCACTCCGGGGTTGGTGGCCTTGACCATCGCCTCGCAGAAGTCCACGAACACCAGGTTGTCCTGGAAGATCGTGTGGTCGAACATGTACTCGGCCGCCTCGCCGAGGTTGGTGATGTGCTCGGCCAGCTTCGGCGGCTTCACGCCGTACGCCATCTGCTGCGCGTAGTTGGAGCAGGTGGTGTGGTTGTCGCCGCAGATGCCGCAGATGCGCGAGGTGATGAAGCCCGCGTCGCGCGGGTCCTTGCCCTTCATGAACACCGAGTAGCCGCGGAACAGCGACGAGGTGCTGTGGCATTCCACGACTTCCTGGTTCGCGAAGTCGATCTTCGTGTAGATGCCGAGGTTGCCGATGATCCGGGTGATCGGATCCCAGGACATGTCCACGATCTGGGCGGGTTTGCGCTGTGTCTGCCGGGACTCGGTGGTGGTCATCTGCGGTACTGCCCCTCGCTGTTCGGGATCGGCGGTTCGGTGGGGGATTGCGGGACGGAGACGTACGGGACCACGGCGGTCACGGGCGGTAGCGCGGGTCGTAACCGCTGGTGAGCTTCCGCTTGTTGTGACGCCACCTGGGCTCGTGGTTCACCATGTCGTTGGTCAGGCCGCGCAGCCGGCGGATGACCGCCCCGTAGGGCTTGATGACCATGGACGACAGAGTGCCGCCGGGCGGCTCGTCCATGAACGGCATGAAGGCGTCGGGGAAGCCGGGCATCGTGCACCCGATGCAGATGCCGCCGACGTTGGGGCAGCCGCCGATCCCCGCCATCCAGCCGCGCTTGGGCACGTTGCAGTTGACCACCGGTCCCCAGCAGCCCGTCTTCACGAGGCACTTGGGGGAGTTGTAGTCGAGTCCGAAGTCGGCCTGCTCGTAGTACGAGCCCCGGTCGCAGCCCTCGTGCACCGTCTTGCCGAACAGCCACTGCGGACGCAGCATGTGGTCCAGCGGGGGCGGGGGAGCGGTACCGGCGGCGTGCTGGAGCACCCAGATCAGGGTCTCCATGAAGTTCTCCGGCTGGATGGGGCAGCCGGGCACGTTGACCACCGGCAGCCCGGCCTGTGAAGTGAACTCCCAGCCCAGGTAGTCGGCGAGGCCCATGCAGCCGGTCGGGTTGCCGGCCATCGCGTGGATGCCGCCGTAGGTCGCGCAGGTTCCGGCGGCCACCACCGCCCAGGCCTTGGGCGCCAGTTGGTCGATCCACCAGTTCAGGGTCTGCGGTTCCCCGGTCTCCGGGTCGTTGCCGAACGACGTCCAGTAGCCGTCGCCGTCGATGATGTTCTGGTTCGGGATGGAGCCCTCGATCACCAGGATGAACGGGGCCAGCTCGCCGCGGGCCGCCGCCCGGTAGGGCGCCAGGAAGTCCTCGCCGCCCAGGCTGGGCGAGAGCACCTTGTTGACCAGGTTGACCTTGGGCAGGCCCGGGATGAGACCGAGGACGACGTCCTCGATCGAGGGCTGGTCGGCGGCCGTCAGGGAGACGGTGTCGCCGTCGCAGCTCATCCCCTCCGAGATCCAGAGGATGTGGATCTCGTCGATCCCGTCGCGTGCTCCGGCCCCGCCGGGCTCGCGGCTGACGTGGGTGGTACCGCTGTGGCTGCTCATGTCGTCGGCCTTTGCTGCAGTCGGTCGGGGAGTCGGCCGGCGGCCTGCGCCGGCGTCTCGGAGGCGTCCGTCGCGCCGTCCGTCGAGCCGTCCCTTCTCCGGCCGGCCGGCCGGGCGCGGGGACCGCGGGAGCCGCGGCCGGGTGGGGCGACCGGGTCCGCGGAGGCGAGTGGTTCGACCTCGTCGGGCCGGAAGTAGTGGAAACGGCCGTACCAGCCGTGGAGTTCGGCCGCGGGATCGTCGTCCACGGTCACCGCGAGGTGCGTGCTGCCGTCCACGTCGTGGAAGACCGCCGCCACCCGCGCCGTCCGGCCGGACAGGAACATGTCCTGGGCGTCGGCGCCCCGGCCACGCGGCCGCAGCCGCACCGGGCTGCCGCCGCCGACGTCGACACCGTCGACGACGACCGTGTCGGTGGCCGGGGACAGCCCGTCGTCGGCGCCCTCCTGCCACCAGGCGGGCCGGTCCACGAGGGCTCCGGGCGGGGACGGGCGCACCGGGGTGAGGGATCGGATGGCGCCGTGCAGCTTGGCGAAGACCTCGGGGGGCATGCTGTCGACGCGGTCCAGGATCCGGGCGGCACGCGGGTCGGTGGCCCGGGCCTCGGCCTTCTCGTCGTCGGTCAGCAGCATCGTGCGCAAGGTCAGGATCTCGTCGATCTCCGCCGCGTCGTGCAGATCGCCCGGGCTCTCCGGCGCCACCTGCGGGCGGTCCGGGAGGATGATCGGACAGGACAGCACGACCGGTCCGGCCCGACCCGTGTCCTCGGGCGCGCCCCCCAGCACCGGGTAGGTGAACGCGTTGACGCAGCCGCGGGCCTGCTCCTCCAGGTCGGCGGGCGGATCGACGAGCGACACGAACTCCAGGTCCGCCCCGCCGATCAGGGTGTGCGCGGCGAGCAGCGCGTGGCGCAGCGCCTCGCCGCGTACGGCCCGGACGTCCGGTGCCCGCCCGGTGTTCTCGGTGCGCACGCGCAGCCGGTACACGTCGTCGGTGAGGCGCTCGGCCATGACGGTGGTGCGGGCCCGGACCTCCTGGCGCCGTCGCACCACCCGCCCGGCACCGCCGGGCAGCGGCTCGGTCTCCTCGGCGGCCGGCGCCCCGGTCGCGGCACCGCACTCGCCGCGCAGCAGATCCGCCAGCGGCCACGCGAGATCGACCTCGTGCGGCACCGCCTCGTCGAAGGTGAGGTGGTCCCGCCCGTCGTCCGTACGCAGTGACTCGACCGGGCGGTCCCAGCCGTCCGCGGCCGCCGCCCGCACCTGCTTGTGCTGCATCTGCAGGTACCGCACCCGCACCCGTACGACCGCACCGGGACGCCGCACCCGCACCAGGCACTCGGTGCGCTGGTACCAGGAGTCGGCGGAACCGGAGACGCCCGGGACGACGGGGCCGTCCGCCTCCACCCAGTCACGGGGCAGCAGCACCCCGAACTGCCACCGGACGCGGTTCTTCGCCGAGGAGCGGCGGTAGGGGTAGAGCAGGTAGCCCTCGTACAGGACGGCGTCGGCGACACCGCTCACCCGCGCGAAGGCGTCGCCGGAACCGCCGTCCCGGGTGTCGCCGCCCATGAGGGCGACACCCGCCACGCCGTCAACGTCGCCGGACTCCGGCATACCGCCTCCTTGTCACAGGTGCACCGGCCCATCCCTTCCACCACGGAAACACCCCTCACCGGACCTCGCCCCTCCGGCCGAGCCGCGTTGGGCCGGTCGGGCGACGGCTGGATTCCGCGTGGCGTCGAACGCCGGTCCCGCGCCGTCCCGCGGGCCGGCCGCCGCGGCCCCGGTCCGGGCTCGGCCGCCTCGGCCGAGGCTCAGCCGTCCCGGCGGCGTTCCTGGTCGCGCCGCAGGCGGCGCGTCCGGCGGGCCTCCGCCAGCAGCGGCAGCAGCGAGAGCGCGACGATGACGGTGACCAGCGGCAGCAGGTAGTCGTCGACGTGCGAGACCGACGAACCCAGGAGGTATCCGGCGAGCACCAGGCTCTGGGACCAGAGCAGCCCGCCCACCGTCTGCCAGAAGGTGAACGCCCGTATCGGCACCCCCAGCGCCCCGGCCGCCGGATGCAGCACGGTGCGCAGCATCGGGACGAAGCGGCCGATCACCAGCGCCTTGCCGTACCCGTACCTGGCCAGAAGCCGCTCCGCCCGTGCCGTGCTCTGCTGCACCCGCCGGTTCGAGGAACGTTCCAGCAGGGGCCGCCCGCCGTGCCGCCCGAGCAGGTAGCCCACCTGGCCGCCCACCACGGAGCCGACGGCCGCGCAGAGCATCACCTGCCACAGCTCCAGCCGCGGCGGCTGCCCGTCGCCCGCGGCGCACAGCACTCCGGCGGGGAACAGCAGCGTGTCACCGGGCAGGAAGAACCCCACGACGAGCAGACCCGACTCGGCGAAGATCACCGCCAGGACACCCAGCGCCCCGAAGGCAGCGAGCAGCGAGGCGCTGTCCGTCGGATTGACGGCGATCACCACGCTCGCCTCCCTGCCCCGCTCGCCGGCCGCTTTCCCCCAGTGTCCCGGTGCCCGGGGCCGCCGGCCGCTCCGACGGCCCGACCGGGCATCACGTCGCCGGATCCGTACGTCCTCGCCGTTCCTCGGGGCCGAGATCGGCACCGGTGCCGGCTGCGGCGTCGTGGCCGGCGGTCCTGCGCATCCCCGGTACCCCCGGTGAGGCCGGCATCCCCGTCGCCCCGGCGGCGCCGGCCGCCTCCGGCCCGCGCCCCGCGGCCGCCCCCGCCGTGCGCGCCCAGGGCGACCACAGCCGCCCACCCGGACCCGCCCCCCGGCCCGCGCCCCGGCCGGGCGCCGGTCCCGGACCCCCTCTGTCGGGCCCCGCCCAGCGGCCCTACACTGCCCATCCGCAGACATGTGGGGACAGTTGACGGGGGGAGCCGCCATGTCCGGAGATCCGTACGGCCCGGAACCTGGATTCGCCGTACCGCCCATGCCCCAGGCACCGCCGCCCGCACCGCCGGACGGCCTGCGCGCGACCGCCGTCGCGGTGCTCAACCTGAGCGGCCTCGGCCTCGGGTACGCACTGGTCCGGCGATGGCTGACGATGGCCGGCTGCTGGGTGGCGACCGCGGCCCTGCTGTTCGTCGCCCTGCCCGCCGACGCGGACGGCGTCCCGGGAGCCGCCCTCGCCCTCTACGGCGTGGTGCTGCTGCTCGCGGCCGTGCACGGCGCGGTCGCCGGACTGCGCACCCGGCTCACCGGACCGGCCGGCGCGCCCCTCGCCCTGCTGCTCGCCGTGCTGCTTCTCGCCGTCCCGGCGGGCGGCGCCCTCTGGTACCAGGACGCCCGGGAGGAGGCCGTGCAGCAGGCGCTCCTGGACCGTCTCGAACGGGCCGACCACCTGGTGACGGCGGCCGGCCGGCACCCCTTCGCCACCGCCCGGTCCGACTACCGGACCGCCCTGGACGTCTACCGCGACCTCGCCGTGGAGCACCCCGGTTCCCGCGCGGCCGACCAGGTCCCCGACCGCATGCGGACCTACTACACGACGGTCGGCGCGGCCTACGGCCACCAGGACTACTGCGCGGCCGTCGAGCCGCTCACCTACCTGCGCACGGTGCCCCGCGGCATGCCGGAGCGGCAGCTCGGCTCGCTGGCGCGGTGGCCGGACGGCCGCCTCGCCACCTCGCTGTTCGAGTGCGGCTCGGCAGGGCTGACGAGCGGTGCGCAGGACTGGGCGGCGCGCTTCGGCGACCTGCTGACCACCTTTCCGCGTTCCGCCCCCGCGGCCAGGGTGGCGCCGGCCGTGGACGCGGCGGTGCGCAGGGCCGAGAAGGGCGTCCACGGCGGCGACCCCTGCGCCGCCGTCGAGCGGTTGAACAGCCTCAGCAGCCGGATCACCGATCTCGCGCGGAGCGCGGCCGGCGCGGCGGACGCGGCGGACGCCCTCGACGGGACCGCCGGCCGGGCGGGCCGCAGCGGGAACGCCGGGCAGTACTCCTGCGGCGTCGACCAGTTCGAGGACGGCGACTTCGACGCGGCGCAGAAGACGATGGAGAGCTACGTCGACGACAACGAGCACGGCGGGAACCTCGAGCGCGCCAAGAAGATAGCCATCGGTGCCGAGGTCGCGCGGACGCTGCCCGCCGCGGGGAAGAGGCTGCCCACGACCGCCTCCGGCGGCAGCATCTCCGTCACGGTCAAGAACGACAGCCCCGACGACGTCACCGTCCTGTACACCGGGCCGGTCACCGGCAGCTTCACCCTCAAGGGATGCGGCGGCTGCAAGGCGTACCCGCTCTCCAGCACGCTCCTGACCGGCTTCAAGCCCTGCGCCGACAGCGGCCGGCACTACCCGCAGCGCACCCTCAGCCTGCCGGTCGGCACCACGTACTTCGTGCACAAGCCGCACGGCGGCAGCACCGCCACGCCCGCCTCCGACACCGCCCGGCTGCGGTCCGGCTACGTCTACACCGAATGCGCCTACACGACCCGGTCCCTGGGGTCCGCCCACTGACCGCGCCGGGCCCCTCGCATCCGGCCGGCCGTGTCGGTTCCGCCGGCCGGCGCGGGACCCGCCGGGGGCCCGCGCCGAGGACCGCGGCGACCGCCGCGGCCGGCCGGGGTGCCCCGGCTCCGGCGCGCCCGGAAGCCGTGGCTCCTCAGGCGCCCACCGCACGCAGTGGCTGCGTGGACCGCCCGGCGGCGGCGTCGCGCGCCAGCCACCCCTGGTACGCCGGCGCCTGCCGGGCCGCCTCCCAGTAGGCCTCCTCCAACTCCCGCCAGCCGAGGCCGAGTTCGTCAGCCGTCCGGGCCGCGAGCAGCAGCCGTACTCCTATCGGGTCACCGTGCAGGGGCCGGATGACCAGGTCGGAGCGGGGCGGGAGCGCGGTCGGCTGGCTGACCGTGACCACCTCGCCGATGGCGGCCAGGAAGTAGGCCGTGAGGTAGTCGCCGTGCAGCAGGTCGGGCTCGATCCCGGCGGCGCGCAGCACCCGGCACACTCCGTCCCACTCGCCGTCGACGGTGGCGTCCACCATCCAGCGGTCGTCCGCGAGGTCCGACAGACGGACCTCGCGCCGGGCCGCCGCGGGGTGGTCGGCGGACATGGTGACGAACTGGGGTTCGCGCTCCATCAGGACCCGCAGACTCAGCCCCTCCGGGACGCGCAGCGGGCTGCCCTCGACCTCGTGCACGAACGCCAGGTCCAGCCTGCCCTCGGCGACCTGCCGCAGCAGGGCGTTCGCGGACACGTCCATCTGCAGGCTGGGCTCGACGGGTGGAACGCGGGCGCGCAGCCGGCTGAGCCAGCCCGGAATCGCCCGGCTGGCCGTGGCGCCGATGCGCAGCCGGGGACCGCCCGCCGCGCGGGCGGCCGCGGCCCGGGTCTCGGTCACGATCGCGGTGAGTTCGGCGACCACCGGCCGGGCGCGGCTGACCACGACGTGCCCCAGCGGCGTGGGGCGGCTGCCCGTACGGTCGCGGGTGAAGAGCCGCCCGCCCAGCAACTGCTCGATTCGGCGCAGCTGAGTGCTCAGCGAGGGCTGGGCCATGCCCAGTTCACGAGCCGCCTTGTGCAGGCTGCCGGCGTCGGCGATGGCGCACAGCACGCGTAAGTGCCTCACCTCGAGCTCCATGCGCGGAGCGTATGGGGTGAGCCTGATGAGGCGCCAGATGTTCAAACGCCAACGGAACAGCACGAGTCGCCCTGATAGCCGGGCGCTATCCCCAGTTGCCATCATCCGCACGGCCCCCGGGCTGGCCCAGACTCATGGGCGACCGATCGTTCACCACCCCACACGAACGAGTAGGAGCCCCCCACATGACGTCGACCCGTAGGCCCTCCATGTCCGCGAAGGCCTCCAGGAGACTGCTGGCGCTCGGCCTGGGCGTGACACTCGCCGCCCTGGGCGGCGCGATCCCGGCGAGCGCCCGGACCGGCACCCCGACCACCGGCTCCACCGCCACCGTCCGGGCCGGCTACACCGGCTCGGACCACGAGGCGGCGAACAACAAGGCGTTCTTCGAGGCCGTGCTGGACTCGGTCGCGAAGAAGCAGGCGGCGCACCCGAATCTGCGGTCGGTGACCGTGTACTACAACGCCACCCAGGCGCCGACCTTCCGCTCCCAGATATCGAGCGCCGCCTCGATCTGGAACAGTTCCGTGAGCAACGTCAAGCTGGCGTCCACCTCGGGCAGCGCGGACTTCTCGTACTACGAGGGCAACGACTCCCGCGGCTCGTACGCCTCCACCAACGGCCACGGCAGGGGCTACATCTTCCTCGACTACGCGCAGAACCGGCGGTACGACTCGATCCGCGTCGCCGCGCACGAGACCGGCCACGTGCTGGGGCTGCCGGACCACTACAGCGGGCCCTGCAGCGAGCTGATGTCGGGCGGCGGCCCCGGCCCGTCCTGCACCAACCGCTACCCCAACTCCACCGAGCGGTCACGCGTCAACCAACTGTGGGCCAACGGTCTCACCAAGGCCCTCGACAAGCTGAACTCGGTGCGCTGACACCCTCGGGGCAGTCCTCCGCTCCTGCCCGAAGCGGGCCGTGCCACCGGCGGCACGGCCCGCTTCCGCGTGCCGCCCGGCAGGCCCTTCCGGTCGCCGGTCGCGGCAGCGGGGTGTCCGGCGGCCACCGGAACCCGGCCCGACCGCGGTGAGCGGCCCTGGTGCCGTGACCGGGAAGGTTCACCGGCTCGCGGCGTCCGGCAGACCTTCCCGGTCACGGCACTAGGTGTGCCGTCCCGCCCGCCGCGGCCGGCCCAGCTCCGCGGTCAGCAGGTGCGCGTCGAGCAGTGCGACGTCGGCGGTGCGGGCGGCCCGCGAGTGGCCCGCGAGCATGCGCTTGGTGAGGGTGACGGCCTCCGGCGGGCGCCGGACGAGCGGCCTCACCCACGCCTGGACGGCGGCGTCCAGTTCGCCGGGCGGGGCGACCTTGTGCAGCAGACCGAGCCGATGCGCGGTGGCGGCGTCGAAGACGTCGCAGGTGAGCATGAGTTCACGGATCCGCGCGGCACCGCCCTCCACGATGAGGCGGCCCATCGCACCGCCCCAGGCCGGCGGGAGTCCCACGCCGATCTCGGGCATGCGGAACCGGCAGGTGTCGGCGCCCGCGCGCAGGTCGCAGAACGAGGCGAGCGCGAGGCCGGCGCCGATGACCCTGCCGTGCAGCCGGGCGATGGTGACGGCGTGGGTGTTCTCCAGGGCGTCGCACACCCGGTGGGCCTTGTCCGCGATCCGGCGCATGACAGCCCCGGTCGGGTCCTCCGCCAGCGCCTCCTGGTACTCGTTCCGGTCGGCGCCCAGACAGAAGTCGTCGCCTTCGGCCGACAGCACCAGCACGCGTACGTCGGGGCGGTCGTGCAGGCCGTGGAGCAGCCCGGCGAGGTCGTCGAGGGCGGCCACGGTCAGCGTGCTGTCCCGCCCCCCGGGGTTGAGCCGGACCCGCAGGACCGGCCCGTCCTGCTCGGCGGCCAGCGCCTTGCCGTGGAACACGCCGGCGGGGGAGGGGTTGACGATCTCGGTCATGACAGGGCGACGTCCAGGTTCAGCAGGCGCCGGAAGGCCACGCGCGGTGCCCATGACGGCCGGCGTACGAGGGTCAGTCCGGGCAGGCGCCGGACCAGTTGGTGGAGCAGGGTCTGGGCCTCGAGGCGGGCCAGCGGCGCCCCGAGGCAGTAGTGGACGCCGCCACTGAAGGACAGGTGTCCCGGTTTGCGGTGCAGGTTGAACAGCTCCGGGTCCGGGTGCCGGGCCGGGTCGCGGTTGGCCGCGCCCACCATGAGGTGGACCATGTCGTCCCGGCGCACCTCGGTGCCGCCGAGTACGCAGTCCCGGGAGGCAACGCGGCTGATGACGTGCGTGGGCGGGTCGTAGCGCAGCGACTCCTCGACGGCCGCGGGGACGAGCTCGGGACTGACGGTGAGCCGGTCCCACTGCCGCGGGTGCTCCAGTAGCAGCAGGGCCGTCGTGGACAGCAGCGTGGACGTGGTCTCCAGGGCCGCCAGCAGGAAGAACAGGGCCAGGTGGTAGACCGCTTCGTCGGCCTTGTCGCGGTCGCTCTCCATGCCGTCCCACACCGCGAGCCAGCGGGACACGGGGTCGTCACCGGGATGCGCCCGCCGGTCGCGCACCAACTCGGTGAAGTAGTCGCGCAGTTCGGCCGTGGCGGCGTCGGACAGGGCCAACTGGCTGGCCGAGGGGAGGAGTTCCTGGGTGAAGACCTGGTCGTGGGTCAGGTCCCGCAGCCGGGGGAAGTCCGCGGCCGGCAACCCCAGCCAGTGGCCGATGGTGGCCACCGGCAGCTCCTCGCCCACCAGGGCGTTGAAGTCCGCCTCGCCGTCGCGCAGCCGCTCGGCGAGGGTGTCGAGGAGTCCACCGGTGATCTGTTCCACCGTCCCGCGCAGTTCCTCCAGGGAGGTGCGGTCGAACATGCCGGCCGACCGGCGCACCCAGGTGTGGTCCGGGGCGTTGAGCGCGGGCAGCGTCTTGCTCATCTCCCTGGAGGAGGGCGCCGTCCAGCGCGTCCCGTCTCCCTGCTGCTCCCGCCAGCGCGTGTCGGGTTCCAGCCACTCGCGGCTGCGCAGGACCTGGTCGCACAGGCCGAAGCCGGTGACGAGATGACCCCCCCAGGGTGCCGCGACCACTCCGCCCCTCGCCCGAAGCTCGGCATAGATCGGAAAGGGGTTCGCCTGACCTTTCGCCGTCCGCAGCCGGGAGAAGAGCGAGACGGCGAAGCGTCTGTCGGCGGGCGGAGTTGTCGCGATCTCCACGACGGTCCCTTCTTGATCGTCAGCATCGGGCGCGCCATGCATACCCCACCGATGGCTGATACATACAAGATGACTATGCGCGGTGCGAGTTGCCTACGTCACTCACCCCTGGTCCACGCCAGGAACCGGCTGAACAGACCGGGCTTCGCCTTGGGCGCGGTCGGTGCCGCGGACCGCGGCGACGGGCCCGGGACCTGGTGCGCGCCGCTCGCGGCCGGCTGCGGCTGCGGCGACTGGGCGGGCGTCACGCTGCGCGGCGTGAACCGGACCGGCAGATTCACCAGGGAACGGCTCCACGGGGCGGGCACCCAGTTCAGGTCCTTGAAGGGAACCCGGACCTCGACGTCGGGCAGCCGGTTGAGCAGCGACTCGACGGCGGTGACCGCGATCACGAACGCCGGGTCCTTGGCCGGGCAGGCGTGCGGCCCCGCCCCGAAGGCCAGATGGGCCTTGGCGCTGAGCTGTTCGCGGTGCTCGGCCAGCCGGGGGTCGGTGTTGGCCGCGGCGAAGGAGATCACCACCGGGTCGTTGGCCCGGATGGTCCTGGCGCCCAACTCCACGTCGTGGGTGGGGTAGTGGGCGGCGTAGTTGGCGATCGGCGCGTAGTTCCACAGCACCTGGGTGACGGCGTCCTCGACCGGCAGTCCGACCTGCCAGTCCTCGCCGAGGATCAGGGCCCCGGCGCTGCCTATCGTCGCCGACAGCGGAGCGGTGCCACCGGACAGCAGGGTCACGAGCTGGTGCAGCACCTCCTCGTCGGTGAGCTGCGCCGAGTGCTCCATGAGACGGGTCGTCAGGTCGTTGCCGGGCCGGCGCCGCTTCAGCGCGATCAGCTCGCCGAGCGCTTCGCCCAGCACCTGGTCCGCGCCGGCCGTGCCGTCGAAGATGCCGCTGATGCCGACGATGACACGGTCACCGATCTCCGGCGGGCACCCGAACAGGTCGCTGAAGACCAGCAGCGGCAGCGGCTGGGCGTACTCGGCCATCAGCTCGGCCTGCCCGAGGCGGTCCGAACTGAACCGGCTGATCAGGTAGTCGGCCGACTGCTGGGTCTGCCGCACCAGTTGGAGTTCGTTGACACCGGCCAGGCTGTCCGTGACCGCCTGGCGCAGCCGGGCGTGCGCCGCACCGTCGCTGAACAGCGCGTTGGGCCGGTACCCCATCATGGGCAGGGCCGGGCTGTCCGAGGGCACGCGTCCCTCGTTCAGCGCCCGCCAGCGGCGGGAGTCCCGGACGAACGAGGCCGGGTTCTGCAGGATGTACAGGGCGGCGTCGTAGCTGGTGACCAGCTCGACCTCCACTCCCGGGGCGATGTCCACCGGCGCGCTTGGGCCGAGACGGCGCAGTTGTTCGTAGTGGGCGTCCGGATCGGAGCCGAACTCGGGTCCGTAGAGCGGGACGTTGCCGTGCGCGGGGCAGCCGGGCGGTGGCCCCTGGATGCCGGGAGGCTGCTGCATGTGGGGGTGGCTCCTAGTCGAGAAGGGACAGAAGGTGGTGGACGAGGGTGATCAGGGCCTGTGCCGACGACTGCTGGTCGCGTACGTCGCAGGCGACGACGGGGGTGCGCTCGGACAGGTTCAGCGCCTCGCGGATCTCCGCGAGCGGGTAGTCGGTCGTGCCGTCGAAGTGGTTGACGCCGATGGCGTACGTGAGCCCGAACCGCTCGACCAGGTCGAGGACGGGGAAGGAGTCCGAGAGCCGCTCGGGGTCGACGAGGACGAGTGCGCCGAGCGCGCCGCGGGACAGCTCCTCCCACATCTCCTTGAAGCGCTCCTGACCCGGCGTGCCGAAGAGGTAGAGCACCACCTCGTCGCTGATGGTCAGGCGGCCGAAGTCCATGGCGACCGTCGTGGTGGTCTTGTCCGGGGTTCCCGACAGGTCGTCAAATCCGACGCTGGCCTCGGTGATCTCCTCCTCGGTCCGCAGGGGCTCGATCTCGGAGATGCTCCCGATGCACGTGGTCTTCCCGACCCCGAAGTGCCCCACCACGAGGATCTTGACCGCGGTGAGAACACCTGAATCCAGGTACACGAATCACGCTCCGAATCGGGCTTTGAGGCCGTCGAGTACGGCGTTGAGCACTTCGCGGTCGACGCGTTCGGCGGGTGGAACCGGCTTGCGCGCGATGATGTGGCCGCTCTCCTCCATCTGCGCCAGGAGAATCCGCACGATCCCCAGCGGCAGATGCGTGTGGGCGGCCACTTCGGCCACGGAGAGAAAGCCCTCCGTCACGAGTTCCAGGACCCGGCGCGCCTCCGGTGAAAGGGTGCGCGCCGAAGCGGCGGCACCCTCTTGCGCGGACACCAGCGTGGTGCGCTCGTAGGTATTGTCCGGTGGCAGGGCCCGCCCGTTCGTGATCACGAAGAGCGGGACTAATGCCGAGGTCAGTTCGAGTTCCTCGTGCGGCTCGTCAATCACGTACGGCTCGCCTCCCCACGGGGTGCCAGATATCCGTTCAGCCGGGGCACCGCCTGATGCAGACGGGTGGTGAACTCCTCGATATCGGCATCGTGTTCGGCGGCCGCCGCCAGGAAGGCGCCCTGCCCGGCCGAGATCAGGAAGATCCAGCCGTGCTGGAACTCGATGACCGTCTGCCGCCATCGCGCCGCCTGTTCCGGCCCGGCGAACTGCGAGGTGGCCCTGCTGTAGGCGTGGATACCCGTCATCGCGGCCGAGATGGTGTCGGCCAGGTCCTGGCTCATGCCCGTGGTGGCGCCGCGCGGCAGGCCGTCGTGACCCAACAGGACGGCGTGACGGGCGCCTTGCACCTCGCCTACCGCCGCGTCGAGGTCCGCGATCGGGATCCCCGTGCCGCCCACCGGTACCTGCTGGGTCCCGCCGGAAGGCCCGTCGCCGCTCTCCGCGTGCACGCGCGGCGGCGAAGTGAGGTTGTTGCCGAGCCGGGCGACGAGCCGGTGCATACGGAAGGAGATCTGCTGCATGTCGACGTCGGGGGCGGCGGCCGCGGCGAGGTAGGCACCCTGGCCGGCGCCGATCAGGAAGATCCAGCCGTGCGAGAACTCGATGATCGTCTGGTTCCACTGCCTGTCCGTCCCGGGCCCGGCGAAGTGGGAGGTCGCCCGGCTGAGCGACTGCATGCCCGCCATGGCGGCGGAGATCGTCCGCACGTCCTTCTGCTCCATGCCGTCGGTCGCGCCGCGGGGCAGGCCGTCCGAGGAGAGCAGGACGGCGTGGCGTGCCTTCGGCACGTTGTGCACGATGTCCTCTAGCATCCACGACAGGTCGCTGGTCATGCGTCATCGGACCCTTCGGACGGCGCCGAGGCGAGATTGCGACCCGAGAGCGTGCCGCGCTGGAAGGCTCCCAGGCTCCGGCCGACGGCTCGTCCGGCGTCCTCCGACGCCGGGGCGGGCGACGCGCCGGCCTGATCGGGAACGCTCGCGATGGGTACCTGACGGGCACCCCGCCGGGGCAGGCCGTGCGCGGTGCGGGCCACCACCTCCGGCCGGCCCACGCTGCCACGTATCCCGCTGACCTGGGGCTCCTCGGGCACCGCCGGCTCCTCCTCGGTCCACAGTTCCTCCGGCAGCAGGACGACCGCCCGCACACCGCCGTAGCGGGAGACGCCGGTCACGTCCACCCGGAATCCGTACTGCCGCGCGAGCAGGCCGATCACCGGAAAACCGAACTTGGGCTGGTTCCCGAGGTGCGAGAGCCGCGGGCTGAAGTCACCGGAGAGCAGTGTGGAGGCCTTCTGCCGGTCCTCGTCGTTCATACCGACACCCGCGTCGTCGATGACGATGCACAGATTCTTCTGCACCCGCTGGAAATTGACCTCGATCGGCGAGCCCTGCTGGGAAAAGCTGGCAGCGTTGTCGAGCAGTTCGGCGACCGCGAGTGCGACCGGGGAAACGGCGGACGCCTTCAATGCAAAACCGGTCTGCTGCATGATTTCGACGCGCCGGAAGTTTCGAATCTGTCCCTGCGCGCTGCGCACCACGTCATAAACGCTCGCGGGCCTGTTGCGGCGGCCCAGCGGCGCACCGCACATCACGGCGATGCCCTGTGCCTTGCGTGCCATCTGCGCATTGGCGTGACTGACTTCCAGCAGGTCGCCCAGCACGGAATGACCGCCGTATTTGCGCTGGATTTCCTCGAGCAGTGCGAGCTGTTCCGCGGCAAGGCTCTGCAGAAAGCGTGCCGATCCCTTCAGGACGGCCTTCGTGCTTTCCTCGGCCGCCTCTTCGGCGTCCGCGATAGTCTGGTCGTGCTCGGCCCTGTGTCGCTGCAACTCTGCGCTTAAAGCTGCCAGTTGACCGTCTGCCGCGCTCAGTTGCCGGGTGAGTTCGGCTTCGGCCAGGCGCTTCTTCGCGGCGATGGCCTTGTTGCGACGACTGAGCGCGAGTGCCGCGGCGACGGCGATGACCGCCACCGCGCCCAGGCACCAAACGAGTGCGTCTCGAAACATGGATACCTTTCCTATGTGTAGCCTGCAGCCATCAGTGGACGGACATGGGGGGAATCCGTGACACAACCGCTCGGAACGACTCGGCCGACTTCGGGTCGAGAAGCCGGTCCCAGCGCAGCGCCCGAGCCGAGTGGACCAAGGTCGCAGACGCGGGGATGCTATCACTGACTTGGGGAAGTGTTTGCAGCGCGGAGTGGCTGTATCGAGCCGGTCCGGGGTGCTGGTTCCGTCTCTTTTGCCGGCGTGCCGGTGGCCGTGCGTGACCCTGGTAACCGGCGGTTGTTCGCCGCGGCGCCTATTGAATGCGCGCCGCCCGTCATTTTCCCGACATGCAGCCGGACTCATTGCCTTTTGTCGGACTTGGGATCGGGTCCGTCCGTATACACGGCCGGGCCGTCCCGCCCGGCCGGGAGGGAACCGGCACGGGGGCGCGTCGGCCCGCCGTGTGTCCGACGCCGCGGCGCGTGTCCTGTGGGGAGTCCACCTTCTCGTCGGCCTGTCCGTGTCCACCGGGCGTCCCCACTGCGCGCCCGACCGGTCGGCGGCCGCGATCTCCTTCGGGGCGGACGCCCTGCTCCTGCGGACCACCGCGCAGCCCTTACGCGCGGGAGGGAGGGCGGAGGTGGAGGACGGCGCGGAGCGGCTCGCCCGACGGATGCCGCGGCGCCCGGCCGGCCACCGCCGGGGGAGCCCGGCCCGTGACCGGCCGGGCGCCGGCGGACCCGCTGCGCGAGCGGCGCGGTCAGTCCACCGGCCAGGTGTGGACCGGGGCGTTGAGGTGCATGTAGTCGATGTACAACTCGGTCATCCGGCGCAGCGCCTCATGTCGGCCGGCCTGGGTGCCGGACTCGATGCGGTGGAACATCTCCTTCTGCCACACCGCCCCGTTGCGGGCGGTGACGCAGCGCTGCTCGATGATGCCGAGCAGCGGCTCCCGCCAGGCCGAGTCCATGCCGGAGTGCTCGAGGCCGCGGTGCGCCAGCGGCAGCAGCCTGCGCAGCACCAGTTCGGGCACCGGCACCTCACCCATGCCGGGCCAGTACAGCAGCGCGTCGATCCCCTGCCGGGCCGCCGTGTGGAGGTTGTCCTCGGCCGCGGCGAAGGACATCCGCGACCACACCGGCCGGTCCTCCTCCACCAGGGCGCGCGTCAGACCGTAGTAGAAAGCGCCGTTGGCCAGGGTGTCGGCGACGGTCGGTCCGGCGGGCAGCACCCGGTTCTCGACCCGCACGTGCGGCTTGTCGTGGGCGATGGCGTAGACCGGCCGGTTCCAGCGGTAGATGGTGCCGTTGTGCAGGGTCAGTTCGGACAGTCCGGGTACGTCCCCCCGGTCCAGCGTCTCACCTGGATCCTGCTCGTCGCACAGCGGCAGCAGCGCGGGGAAGTAGCGCAGGTTCTCCTCGAACAGGTCGAAGACGCTGTTGATCCACCGCTCGCCGAACCACACCCGGGGCCGGACCCCCTGGACCTTGATCTCCTCGGGGCGGGTGTCGGTCGCCTGCTCGAACAGCGGTACCCGGGTCTCGTGCCACAGCTCCTTGCCGAACAGGAACGGCGAGTTGGCCGCCAGTGCCACCTGCACCCCGGCGATGGCCTGCGCCGCGTTCCAGTAGTCGGCGAAGTTCTCCGGGGACACCTGAAGGTGGAACTGGGTGCTGGTGCAGGCGGCCTCCGGGGTGATCGTGTCGGCGTACGTCCGCAGCCGGTCGACGCCGTCCACCTCGATCCGCAGGTCCTCGCCGCGTGCCGCGAAGACCTGGTCGTTCAGGAGCCGGTAGCGCGGGTTCTCGGACAGGGTCCCCTCACCGATGTCGTCCTGCCGCAGCGTGGGCAGGATACCGATCACGACCAGGCGCGCGCCGACCGATCCGGCCCGCTCGTCCGCGTGGTTCAGCGCCGCGCGGATCTCGGACTCCCAGGCGTCGGGTCCGCCCTCCGTCAGCGTGCGGGGCGGCACGTTGATCTCCAGGTTGAACCGGCCCAGCTCGGTGGACCAGGCGGGGTCCGCGATGGCCTCCAGCACCGCGGTGTTGCGCATGGCGGGCTCGGCCGCGTCGTCGACCAGGTTCAGCTCGATCTCCAGCCCCACCTGGGGCCGCTCCGCCTCGAAGCGCTGATCGCGCAGCATCTGCGCGAAGACGTCGAGACACTCCTGCATCTTGATCCGGTACCGGCGCCGGTCCTCACGGGTGAAGACGAGTGCCGGGACGTCCCGTCCCATCCGTCCTCCTGGATCGCGCTCCTCGAAAGACCTCCCGTCCCAGGGTGGCATTGCGGGGCGAACCGCACCATGTGGGGCGGGGATTGCGTCCGGCGCCCGGCGCCCGGCGGCGCGGTCCTCATAGCGCCCGGGCGACGAGCAGGGCCACGTCGTCGTGGTCCTCGGGATGCCGCAGGCCGTACAGCAGCAGGTCGCAGGTCTCCTCCAGCGGCCGTTCCGGCTCGTCGAGGAAACCGAGGAGCACGTTGAGGCGGTCGTCGATGGAGTGCTGCCGCGTCTCCACGAGACCGTCGGTGTACAGCACCAGCAGATCCCCGGGCCCCAGCTCCACCGTGGCCGTCTCGAACTCGACGCCCCCGACGCCGAGCGGCGCCCCGGCCGGCAGGTCGAGCAGCTCCGGCGCCCGGCCGGGCCGGGCGAGAGCGGGCGGCATGTGCCCGGCGTTGGCCACGGTGCACCGCCCGGTGCGGGGGTCGAAGGCGGCGTACAGGCAGGTGACGATGTAGTGCTCCAGGTCGCAGGTGATCCGGTCCAGGTGCTGGAGCACCGCGTCGGGGGCGAGGTCCAGGTCCGCGTAGGCGCAGGTCGCCGTGCGCAGCCGGCCCATGGTGGCGGCGGCGTCGATGCCGTTGCCCATGACGTCGCCCACCACCAGTGCGGTCTTGTCGTCGGCCAGCGGGATGACGTCGTACCAGTCGCCCCCCACCTCGCTGGTGGCCTGCGCCGGCTGGTACCGCGAGGCCAGCTCCAGGCCGGTGTGGTGGGCCGAGTGGTCGGGCAGCAGGCTGCGCTGGAGGGTGAGCGCGGTGTTGCGCACGCTCTGGAACCAGCGGGCGTTGTCGATGGCGATCGCGGCGCGGCCGGCCAGCTCTCCGGCCAGCACGACGTCGTCGTCGTCGAAGGGCAGCGGATTGCGGGTGCGTTTGAGGTCGAGGGCGCCGAGCACCTCCCCGTGCGCGATCAGGGGAACGGCCAGATACGAGTGCACGCCCGCCCGGGCCAGGTAGGCGCCGGCCTCCTCGTTCCGCGCGATGCGCGACAGGTCCCGCTCGCCGACGTGCCGGACCAGGACCGGACGGCCCGTGTGGACGCACAGGGTCACCAGCCGGTCACCCTCGTAGGAGGTGAGGTCGCCGGGCGGATCGGCGGCCCGCAGCGCCACCGTGGGGTGGGCCGCCCGCAGCGCGAGGGCGCGGAACAGCTCCGGTCCGTTGTCCGGCCGGCGGACGCGCCGGCAGGCCAGGGCCGAGTCGAGGACGTCGACGGCGACCACGTCGGCGAGGCCCGGCGTGGCGATGTCGGCCAGTTCGCGGGCGGTCTGTTCCACCTCGAGCGAGGTGCCGACCCGGGTCGAGGCGTCCGCGATGAGCGCCAGCCGCCGTCTGGCCCGGTCCGCCTCGGCGGCCGCGTGGTGCCGCTCGGTGACGTCGACCACGGAGGTGGCCGCGCCCAGCACCCGCCCGCCGGGGTCCTCCAGGCGGTAGAAGGACAGCGACCAGGCGTGCTCGTGCTCCGGGTCGGAGGGCGGCAGGCCCACGTGGTACTGGTCCAGCAGCGGCAGGCCGGTGGCGATCACCTGGCGCAGACAGGACTCGACGGTGCCCACGTCGAAGAACGGCAGCATCTCCCGCAGCCGGCGCCCGATGTGCTCCTCGGCGGGCACACCGTCGATCCGCTCGAGCGCCGGGTTGACCAGCAGGTAGCGCAGCTCCGGGTCCAGCAGGGCCAGGCCGATCGGGGACTGGTTGATCAGCCGCTCGCACAGGGCCAGATCGGTCTCCACCCGCTGCAGCAGCGTGTGGTCGGCCGCGATGCCCAGGGCGTACACCTCTCCCACGTCGTTCAGCAGCCGCATGGTGCGGAACTCCGTCAGCCGGCTGCTGCCGTCCTTGAGCCGGATCGGGAAGGCGCCGGCCCATCCCCGGCCGGTCTGCAGGACCTCGGAGAACAGGCTCACCACGGCCTGCAGGTGCTCGGGACGGACCAGTAGCTGCGCCGCGTACTGGCCGAGGACGTCCTCGGCCGTGTATCCGAACAGCTCCTCGGCCTGCGGGGTCCAGAAGACGATGCGCCCGCTGGTGTCGAGCGCCACGGCGGCCACACTGAGCACGTCCAGCAGGCCGGTCGGGCGCGGCCGGTCGGGGCTGTGCTCGTCGCCGGCGCGGAAGGAGTCCACTGCCATACCGGATCCACCTCCACCGGTCGGTCGTCGGGGGCCGTACTCCGAGCGCGGGGGACCGGTACCTCCATGCTGCCCCTGGCGCCGGGCCCGCCCCAACCGCAGAACGGCCCGTGCGCCCCGGGCGGACCGGCGGGGGCGCGGGGCGCGCAGCACGCGGGACGGTGGAGGGCGCGGACGGAACCCGCAGCGGCGGTCCGGCGCGGCTTCTGCGCCCGCGACGGACGGGAGCCGCCGGATCCCGCCGCGGCCGCCGCGAGTCCGCCGCCCCGCGGCCGGGTGGAGCGTCCGGTCCGGGCGGACGGTCCCGCCGGTCCGGTCAGTCCTCGACGCCGTCGGCAGCGTGGTCGGTGCAGTGGCCGGCGAGCGCGACGGGGCCGGGGCCGGCCATCGGGATGCCGTCGAGATACTCCCTCGGCAGGTCGAACGCCTCGACCAGTTCGGTCATGTGCGGCGCGAGGTCGCGCAGGACGTCGTCGAGGAGCCGGGGGAGGGCGCGTACCTGGTCGGCGGAGAGGTGGCCGTCGGCCAGCAGGTCACCGGTGAACTCGCCGAGCTGCTGCAGCAGGAACAACCGGCACAGTCTTTCCAGCAGTTCGCCCGCCTCGGGGCTGCGCGCCCGGCCCACCGCGGTCAGGAAGGCGTCGGCCGCCTGCAGCCGGGCGTGCACCGAGACCATCTCCAGAGCGGCGGAGGAGGCGCCGTTCCACCGCTCGACCGGATCACCCGAGGGACCCCGGCGCAGCGCGGCCCGCGCCCGGTCCTGCCAGACGGCCTCGGCCCGGGCGAGCAGACCGCGCAGATGCCGGACGTCCGCCAGCCGTTCCACGCCACCGGGCGGTTCGGGGTCCTGGCGCGGCGGCTGATGCTCGAACAGCATCTCCGCGGCCGCCTTCACCCAGATCACCAGGTTGTCGCCCTCGGCGGTGATGGTGCCCTCGATGTACTGCGGGAACTCCGACAGGCCGTTGGCGGCGAACAGACCCTGGGCGCCGCAGCGTTCGCGGCACTCGACCGTGATGTCCCGGGCCTGCCAGGTGATCCAGCTCTTGGCCACGGCGACCAGCCGCTCGGCGTCGGCGCGTTCCCCGGCGTCCGCCGAGGTGCGCCCGAAGGCCCAGCGGGCGAGCACCGCACGGTGCAGGAAGGTCATGGCGTAGGCGGTGGCGACGCCCCTCAGCAGTCGCCCGTGGTGCGAGCGGTGGGCGTTGACCGGGATGCGCTCGCCCGCGCGCGGACCGCTGACCAGCCGGTGCTCCCCGTGGCGAACGGCGATGGCGAGCGCGGCCCGGGTCGCTCCGACGGCGGCCCCGCTCATGCACAGCTTGCCCGTGGTGACCCGGCCGATGGAGTGCAGGAACCGCTTGCGCCGGTTCCCGAGACGGCTGCGCAGCCGGCCCTCGGCGTCCAGGCGGCCGTGCTCGGACTCCAGCAGGGCCTCGCGCGGCAGCGCCACCCGGTCGAACGCGGTCAGGCAGTGGTCCACCGGCGCCCCGGTGCGCAGTGGCAGCCGGCGGACCCGGACCCCCGGCAGCAGTCCCCGCTCGTCGCTCAGCGGGGTCAGGAAGAGGAAGACCCCCTCGTCCCGGCCCCCGACGAGGAGGCGGGCGGCGACCACGGCGCTCTTCGGGCCGCCCGTCATGCTGGTGTTGGGCATGAACTTCTGCGCGCCCGCGTGCGGGGTGTCGAGCACGAACCCGCCCGTCTCCGGGTCCAGTTCCGCCGTGGTCTCCAGCGCCGAGGCGTCGTTGCCGTGGTCCAGCTCGGTGCACAGGAAGGTTCCGGTACGCCGCAGGGCCGTGAAGTCGGACAGGTCCCGGTGCCCGGCTCCCCCGTGGTCGAGGAGGCTGCCGAGGAAGAGGTTGTAGTGGATGCTCGCCACCGTGCACAGGCCCCCGCCGCCGTCCACGATCGCCGCCCACTCGTGCAGCGCGGCCAGCAACCGCGGATCGTCCGCGAGCCGTTCGGCCTCTCCGGCGGTGTCGTTCACCAGGCGCAGCCACTCGTAGGCGAGCGCGGCGCGCTCGGCGGCGCCGAGTCCGGGGCGGTGGCGGAAGGTGTCCTTGGCGATGAGGTCGCGCCACATCCCGTGGACGCGCTCCCGGTCGTCGCCGTCGAAGAGGAGCCGGGTCAACTCGCCGTGGTCCTCGGCCTCCGGCGAAGGGGGGAGGTGTACCTGGGGCGTCAAAAGGGTCATGGCCCTCTCCCGTCGTCGCGGATCCGGCAGGGTGGGTTGCGCAGAGTCAGAAGATACGGACCTTCCGGTTTGCTTATCAAGCCAAATTTCTGCCAACGGTGGCCGAACAGGAGTGCCTCGTGGACCCCGCCGGACGCGGCCGTGAGTGGAATGCGCGACTCCCCTCGGGCGCGGTGTTCCTCCCCGTGCGGACGGGTTCCGCGGGGCATTGAGATACCGGTCGACAGGTTTTATCGTGGCGTCGGCGACGGCCCGGGGGCCCGTGCGCGCGGTGCAGGGGAGGCATCCATATGGTTGAAAGGGCATCTTCCGAGGTGGCACGATACGTACCTGTCGGTTTCTTTTCATGGCCGACGGGTCCGTGAAGCCAGTGCGGAGGATGTGCCGTGGCCCTGCAGGAACGAGCGATCAGGACGAGGCGCAACATCCTGGTGGCGGCAGCCGAGGTCTTCGCCGACGTCGGCTACGAGGCCGCGACCATCTCGGAGATCCTCCAGCGGGCGAACGTCACCAAGGGCGCCCTCTACTTCCACTTCGCCTCCAAGGAGCAGCTCGCCCAGGCGGTGCTGACCGACCAGCTCAAGTCGGTGCCGGCATCGCCGCCGCGGGAGCTGGTGCTCCAGGAGGGGCTGGACGCGGGCTTCCTGCTCGCCCATCTGCTCGGCTCGGGAGACGCCATGGTGCGCGGCAGCATCCGTCTCACCGTGGACCAGGGCTCACCGCAGGACGGGCTGGACCGGCGGGTGCCCATGGCCTCCTGGGTCGACTACAACGCCATGCTGCTGGAGCGGGCGAAGGCGAACGGGGAGCTGCTGCCCCAGGTCGACGTCCGCGCGGCGGCGAAGGCGTTCGTGGCGGCGTTCACCGGTGCACAGGTCCTCTCCAAGATCATGAACGACCACTCCGACCTGATGGAGCGGGTGGTCGACCTCTACCGGCACCTGATGGCCGGCATCGCCGTCCCCGCGGTCCTGGTGCGTCTGGACATGTCGCTCGACCGGGGCAGACGCGTCCACGAGGAGGTCATGGAGCTGCGCGGGGAGCCGCAGGAGGCCCCGGCAGCCGGCTGAACGGAGGTCCTCCGCCGAGCACGGCCGCCGGTTCCCTCCCGGAGCGGGGGAGCCGGCATCGCTGCCATGGGCACGTCGCCACGCCACAACGTGATGCAGGACCGACCCAGGGAGCACACCGATGGAACAGACCACCTGCCCGCACGCACTGGACCTCACGGGCCGGGACCACATGGGGGAGGCCGCGACGCTGCGTGCCCAGGGCCCCGCGGTACGGGTCGAGTTGCCCGGCGGCATCCTCGCCTGGGCCGTCGTGGGGCAGACGCACGTGGAGCGGCTGCTGACCGACCCGCGCGTCTCGCGCAGCGCGCGGCTGCACTGGCCGCCCTTCATAGCGGGGGAGATCACCGAGGAATGGCCGCTCTACCCGTGGGTGGCCAACGAGAACATGCTGTTCGCCTACGGCGAGCACCACACCAGGCTGCGCCGGCTGGTGGCCGGCGCGTTCACCGCGCGGCGCTCCGAGGCGCTGCGGCCCCGCGTCCGGGAACTGTCCGCCGAACTGCTCGGCGAACTCGCCGCCCTGCCGGCCGGCGCCCCAGTCGACCTGCGCACGGCCTACGCGGAGGTGCTGCCGCTCCGGGTCGTCTGCGAACTGTTCGGTGTGCCGAGGGGACCCGAGACGGACGCCCTGTCCGCCGCGCTGAGCACCGTGTTCAGCTCCACCGTCCAGGGAGCCGAGATGGAGGCGGCCCGGCTGGAGGCCTTCGGGCGGCTGGCCGCACTGGTCGAGGTCAAGCGGGAGCGGCCGGGAGACGACCTCACCAGCTCGCTGATCGCGGCCAGGGACCACGGAGACCGGCTCACCGAGGACGAACTGCTGGGCTCCCTCTTCATGTTCATCGCCGCCGGCCAGGACACCACCGCCACCCTCATCACCAACGCGGCCGCCGCCCTGCTCACCCACCCCGACCAGCTCGCTCACGTGCGCGAGGGCCGGGCCACCTGGGCGGACGTGGTCGCCGAGACCATGCGGGTGCACACGCCCGGCGCGTACGCGCCGATGCGGTTCGCCGTGGAGGACATCGACCTGGACGGGGTGCGGATCCGCAAGGGCGACTGCATCCTGGTCAACTTCGCGGCAGGCGGCCACGAGGCCGAGCGGCACGGGCCCGACGCCGACCGCTTCGACCTGCTGCGCGAGCGGAATCGGGACATCCTCGGCTTCGGCCACGGACCGCACCGCTGCCTCGGCGCCCCGCTCGGGGAGATCGAGGCGGCCTCCGCGCTCTCCCGGCTCTTCGAGATGTTCCCGGCCGTTGAACTCGCCTGCTCGCCGAAGGAGTTGGAGCCATTGCCCACGTTCATGCTGAACGGCCACCGGTCACTGCCGGTGCTGCTGGGCCCGCGGCACCCCTGAGTACGCGGCCGCCGGCGGTCCGCCGTCCGTTCGGGCGGCGGACCGCCCGCGCCTTCCCCTCGCCGACCGGTCGCGCGGTTTTCCCGCCGAGTCGACGGCGGACCCCCCGCGCCATGAGGGGTCTTGAGAGTCCCGCGGGGTTTTCCCGCCGCGTGTGACGGCAGGCCTTGCCGTGCCCGTCCGGCATAAACATACTGAACGTGCGGTTTACGGGGCCGAGGAGTGGCCTGCCTCCGCGCCGGCCCAGGAGGAGGGCTACATGGTCAAGCAGGTACGGGCGGTGCGCACCCGGCAGGCCCTGGTCCGCGCGGCGGCGGAGGCCTTCGCCCACGACGGCTACGCCCGCGCCTCCCTGCCCGCGATCAGCGGAAGGGCCGGGGTCAGCGCCGGCGCGCTGCACTTCCACTTCCCGAGCAAGGACGCCCTCGCCCGCGAGATCGAGTGCGCCGCCGCGTACTCGGTGCGGGAGCTGGCCGAGTGCGCGCGGTCCACGGAGGCGGGTGCGGCGGGCACGCTGGTCGCCGGGATCCGCCGGCTGGTGGTGGCCCTGGCCGCCGATCCCGTGGTGCGGGCCGGGTTCGTACTGAGCGCCGACCCCGCGCGGCACAACGGGACGGCGGTGCTGGACACCTGGCGCGACTGGGTGCGCGACACGGCCCGGCAGGCCCACGAGGCCGGGGAACTGCGGGAGGGGGTCTCGCCCGAGGGCGTGGCCACGGTCGTGGTGGCGGCGACGGTCGGCTTCGAGCGGCTCGGAGGCCCGGACCGCGACCCGGAGTCGGAGGACCGCATGGTGGAGTTCTGGACCTGCCTGCTGCCCCGGCTGACCGCCGCGCCCGCCGCCTGCCCCGCCCGCCTCCCGGCCGGCGAGCCAGCCGTCGGCCGCGGCGCCGGTAACAGCATGGCCGGGCTGTAGCCGCCGTCCCGTGCCGGCCGGCCTGGAGAGCGGTCCGGCCGGGCCGCCGCAGGCGGCTGCTGCGGGGCCGGAGGACGCGTGCTCCACCCGGCCCGGCTCCCGCGGGGCGAGGGGAGCCGGACCACGCCGGCCGCGGCCCGCGACACGAGGCCGCCCGGCGGAGAACCGCCCCGGTCCCGGCACCGGCTGCGTATCCGCGTCTGCGGGGGTACCCGGAGGACATGGCGCGACTGCATCTTCCAGGGCACAAGGACCACCACGACGGCGACGGCGACCGTGCGCGGGAGCCCCGGCCCCCGTCACCGGAGGAAGCCGGGCCCGGCCCGGAGGTCGAGCGGCGTGCCCCGGACTCCCCGACGAAGCTGCCGAAGGCGGCGTGGGGCCGCGTCCTCAAGGGCTCGCTGCGCGAATTCAAGGAGGACGAGCTCACCGACCGGGCCGCCGCGCTCACCTACTACGGCGTGCTGTCCCTCTTCCCGGCGCTGCTGGTGCTGATCTCCCTGCTGGGCATCACGGGCAAGTCCGCCACGGACAGGGTGCTGGCCAACCTCAAGCACCTCGCGCCCGGCCCGGCCCGCGACATCCTCACGCGCGCGGTGGAGCAGTTGCAGGGCAGCGCGGGCACCGGCTCCGTCCTCGCCGTCGTCGGTGTGGTGCTGGCCGTCTGGTCGGCCTCCGGCTACGTCGCCGCCTTCATCCGCACCGCCAACGCCGTCTACGACGTCCCCGAGGGCCGGCCGATCTGGAAGATCCTCCCGGTCCGCCTGGGTGTGACGGTCGTCCTGATGGTGCTCGCCGTGATCAGCGCCCTCATCGTCGTGTTCACCGGCGGCCTCGCCCGGCGTGCCGGGAACGCCCTCGGCATGGGAGACGCCGCCCTGACGGCCTGGGCGATCGCCAAGTGGCCTGTGCTGGTCGTGCTGGTCACCGTGATGATCGCGATCCTGTTCTGGGCGACCCCGAACGCCAGGATCCGGGGGTTCCGGTGGATCACCCCCGGCAGCTTCCTCGCCCTGCTCCTGTGGCTGCTGGCGTCGGCCGGGTTCGCGCTGTACGTCGCCGGGTTCGCCTCGTACAACAAGACCTACGGGACCATGGCCGGCGTCATCGTCTTCCTCGTCTGGCTGTGGATCAGCAACCTGGCGATCCTGCTGGGCCTCGAGTTCGACGCGGAGACCGCACGGCAGCGGGCGATCGCCGGCGGGAACCCGCCGGAGGCGGAGCCGTACGTCGAACCCCGCGACACACGCGCGTGGGACGAGGAGGACATACGCCGGCTGGACGACGCGTGAGGGAACCGGGCGCGGCCGGCCCGGCTGCCGTACGCCGCCGGCGACTGCGCCGTCGTCGTCCCCGCCGGGACGATCCACCGGGGGGATGCCGAGGACCGCGCCGCTCGCGGTGAGCCGCGGGTCCGCCCGGGAGGCGGCGGGCACCGGCGTGAGGGCGGACCCCGTCAGCGCCGGGCCCACCCGCGCCGGCGGGGCCGAGTTCCTCGCGCGCGGACGCGCCGGCCGTTCCCCGCGTCGGGGCGAGGCCCGGCGCGCCTCGTCCACGAGCACCCCCGCGGTCCGCGCCACGGCGCCCGACCGAGCCGGCGGAGACCGCCGGCACGGCGGTCCACCCCGGCTCCGGGCGGGCCCGGCCGCCACCGGGGAGCGCCGCGCGTGCACGGCGGTCACGCGGACGCGCGCCTGCCCCGACCGGCGCCGCGCGGCTACCAGGTCACCGGCAGGACGCGCGGCCCGCGGATCAGACCCTCGCGCTGGAACTCGACGTCCTCGGACGCCACGGCGAGCCGGATCCGCGGGAAGCGGCCCAGCACGGCCCTGATCATGACCTCGGCCTCCATCCGGGCCATCAGGGCCGCCAGGCAGAAGTGCGGGCCGTGGCCGAAGGCGAGGTGACCGGCGCCGTCGCGGCCGAAGTCGAGAGCGTCCGGGTCGGGGAAGACGGCCGGGTCGCGGTTGGCGGCGACATAGGCGTTGTAGACGACCTCGCCCCGGCGGATGAGCCGGCCGCCGACCTCCACGTCCTCGGTCGCGATCCGGGGGATCCCGACGCCGTTGCGGTGGGGCACGAACCGGTACAGCTCCTCCACCGCCTTCGGCACCAGCGCCGGGTCGCGCCGCAGCCGGTCGCGGTGGGCCGGATGGGTCAGGAGCGCGTACATCATGGAGCCGCTGTTGTTGCGGACCGCGTGCCCGCCGCTGACGTAGACGGCCATGGCGAGCGAGACCGCCTCGTCGTCGCTGATCTCGCCCGCAGCGGCGGCCTGGGCCAGCACAGTGGCGAGGTCCTCCCGGGGCTCCGCGCGACGCCGTGCGAGCAGATCGACGACCCGGCCGCGGGTCGCCTCGCGGGCCGCCCGGTTGCGGTCACCGCCGTCCGGGTCCTTGGACAGCAGCGCCTCGGAGTTGCCGGCCCAGTCGCGCCAGTCGTCCTCGTCCGCGCCGAGGAAGAAGCACACGACGGCGATCGGGAACGGGGTGTGCAGGTGTTCCATGAGGTCGGCCGGCGGTCCGGCCTGCTCCATGCCGTCGAGCATCCGCTCCGCGGTGCGCTCCGCCAGCGGGCGCAGCCGGTCCATGCCCCTGGCGGTGAACGCCCGGGCCACGACCCGGCGCAGCCGGGTGTGCCGCGGCGGGTCGATGTACTGCAGCCCGGCCGTCTGCGAGGCCACGGCCTGCGGCGCCATGCTGGTCACGGAGCGCCCGACGAGCTCCGCGCGGGAGAAGCGCGGGTCGGAGGTGACGAACCGGACGTCCTCGTAGCGGGTGACCAGCCAGGCGTCCCCGGAGCCGTACGGCAGTGTGATCCGGGTGACCGGCTCGTCCCGGAGCACCTCGTCCAGGAACGGGTCGGGTTCCAGGGCGGGCAGGTCGTCGACGGGCCAGTGCCGCACCTGCGGGGCAGGTGCCGCGGGCTCGGTGTCGAAGCTCATGTCGCATCACTCCTGACTGCCCCCCGATTCCGAAGTGCGGTTCCGCCTGCGGGCGGCCGCGCGTCAGCAGGTCCCGTGCTCCACGCCGGAGTATCCGGGGGAGGGGCTGTCGCGGTGCGGACGCGGTGCCCGCCGTACGACCACCCGGGCCGGCCGCCGCGTCCGGGACTCCGCGCCCGGTCGCGGGGCCGGCTGGTGCGCTCGCCCGGCGCCGTCCGCGCTGCCTCGCCCGGACGGCCGGGGCGGTCTGCCGCCGTCGGCCACGCTGCGTCCTTTCGCCGAACCTCTCTGTAGCGTGCCGCAGTCGCCGACCGCCCGCACGCCGGGACCCTCGGGAGCGCCCTGGGAGGGCGAGTGCGCCGGACCTCGGCGGCATGTGTGCCCATGCCATCCCTGACGCTCTCGGTGTGTGGCCATCGACCATGGTCGGGCGGGCGTGGGGGGCCAACCATGTGCACGGCACGCGCTCCAGCTCCCTCCGTAGCCGCACCACCGGACCCGGAAGGCCGCACCATGCACCCCAGTCGACGAAGCACCCTCCTGTCCGTCGCCGTGCTCGCGGCGGCGTCCGTCACCCCCGCGGCCTCGGCCCGGGCCGACGACGGCTCGCCCGGCCGGGGCGCTGCCCGGCGCCGGATCACGGTCCCGGGCGCCGAGCTGCAGCAGATCTCCCGCCACGACGACCTGACGACCAGCGCCCTCGCCGGCACGGCCTGGACCGACACCGCCGACTGGGCCGGACTCGCCGCCAAGGGCACCCGCAACCCCACCGGCGTGCCCGGTCTGCAGATCGACGGCTACTTCCCGGGCTCCTCGCGGCTGAACACGCTGCACGGCTGGAACCGCGACGCGCAGTTCGTGATCCGGCTGCCCGAGGACTGGAACGGCGCACTGGTGGTCACCGGCGCCCCGGGGGTGCGCAGGCAGTACGCGATGGACACCCTGGTCTCCGACTGGGTGCTGGCCCAGGGGTACGCGTTCGCCGCCACCGACAAGGGCAACAGCGGACCCGACTTCTACACCGACGGCAGGCGTCCCGGCGACGCCGTCGTCGAGTGGAACCGGCGCACCACCCAGCTCACCCGCGCCGCCAGGGCGGTCGTCGCCCAGCGTTACGGACACGCCCCGCGCCGCACCTACATGACCGGGATCTCCAACAGCGGCTACCTCACCCGGTGGCAGCTCGAGAACCACCCCGAACTGTACGACGGCGGGGTGGACTGGGAGGGGCCGCTGTGGCGCCCGGAGGGCCCGAACCTCTTCACGTTCCTGCCCACGGCCGTCGCCCGCCTGCTCGGCCGGGCCGGGGACGAGGACATGTACGCGGCCGGGTTCGCCCGCGGCTCCGAGTTCCTGTGGCCCTACCACGAGAAGGCCTACTGGGGACTGACCCAGAAGACCTACCGAGCCGAGTTCGACCCCGCCTACGACCCCGCCGACCCGGGTGCCTCGGCGGGTTCGACGGTCGAGGAGATCCTCGCCCCCTGCCCCTCGGACGCCGACTACGACTACGCGTCCCGGCCGCGCGCCGTCCACGACGCGGTCGCCCGGGTCTCGCTCACCGGGCGGATCGGCAAGCCCATGATCACCCTGCACGGCACCCTGGACGCGCTGATACCGATCCGGGTCCAGTCCGACCTGTACGCGCGGATGATCGCCGAGCAGGGCCGCTCACGGCTGCACCGCTACTACCGGATCGAGGGCGGCACCCACGTCGACAGCCTCTACGACGCCTACCCGGACCGGCTCCGCCCGATCCTGCCCTGCTACCGGGCCGCGTTCACCGCCCTGACCGACTGGGTGGAGCACCGGGAGGAACCCCCGGCGAGCGGCACGGTGGCCCGGCCGGCCACCGGTGACCTGGTCGACACGGGGTCGCTGACGTGAGCACGGACCGTCCGCCGCCCGGGTCCGCGCCGCGGCCCCGTCCGGTACGGGCGCGGCGCGGTGCGTCCGGTACGAGGGCGATGCTCCGCCGTGCGGCGTGCCGCACCGGACGACGCGCGCCTTCCGGCGGACCTCCCCGGTCACGGCACCGGAAGAGGGCCGGGCACGGCCGCGCCCGGACTCAGCGCTGGCCCGCCGCCGCCCGTTCCAGCGCCTCCCGGGCCGTGGTGAGGGCCTCGGTGCGGTCGTCGGGGACCAGACCGATCCGGGTGCGGCGGTCCAGCAGGTCCGAGGCCTCCAGCGCGCCCTCGTGCAGGGCGGCCCAGACGAGCTCGGCCCGGGTGACCGGGTGGCCCGGCAGGACCGCTTCGGCCAGGCCCGGATCGCGTTCGGCCAGGGCCTGCACGGCCGGCGCCTCGGTGCCGTACCGGCGGACCAGCCGGCGCCGCGCGGGCAGGGCCCGCAGCACCGCGGGCGGCGCGGCGCCCACCAGCGGGAGGCCCGTGGTGGGGGAGGGCCGGGCGGGCAGGCCGCGGGCCTCGAGGACGGCGTCCACCGCGTCCTGAGCCATCCTCCGGTAGGTGGTCAGCTTGCCGCCGACGACGGTGGTCACCCCGTCCGGCGAGGTCAGGACCGCGTGCCGGCGGGAGATGTCGGAGGTTCGGGCCGCCGCGTCGGCCTCGGCCCCGGACCCGCCCGTGTCCAGCAGCGGGCGCAGCCCGGCGAAGGCTCCGACGACCTCGTCCCGGCGCACCGGAACGTCCAGCACGGACCCGAGCACGTCGAGCAGGAAGCCGATGTCGGTCTCGGGCACCTCCGGCACGTCCGGCAGGGGGCCGTCGACCGGTTCGTCGGTGAGCCCGACGTACACCCGGCCGTCGCCCTGCGGAAGGACCAGCACGAAGCGGTTGGTCTCGCCGGGGATCGGGATGTGCAGCCCGGCCGGCAGCGTGCCGAGCCGCTCCGAGCGCAGGACCAGGTGGGTGCCGCGGGAGGGGCGGATCCGGATGCCGTCGACCAGCTCGCCCGCCCACACGCCGGTGGCGTTGATCACGGCGCGGGCGCGGATCTCTCCCTCCTCGCCGGTCAGTTCGTCCCGGACGCGGGCGCCCGCCCCGGTCAGCTCCAGCACCCGCACCCGGGTCAGCACCCGGGCGCCGCGCGCGGCGGCGGTCCGGGCGAGGGCGGTCACCAGGCGCGCGTCGTCGGTCACCCGGCCGTCCCAGGACAGCAGCCCGCCGCGCAGCCCGTCCGCGCGCACCGCGGGCGCCAGGTGCCGGGCCTCCGTCGCCGACAGCCGGCGCGGCGCGGGCAGCACCTGCCGGGGCGTGCGCGCCGCGAGCCGCAGCATGTCACCGGCCCGGAACCCGGCCCAGGCCAGTGAGGCCTGGGCCCGCGACACCAGCGGCGTCAGCGGCAGTACGAACGGCTGGGCCGACACGAGGTGCGGGGCGGTACGGGTCATCAGCACCCCGCGCTCGACCGCGCTCTCGTGCGCGACGTCGAACTGCGCCGAGGCGAGATAGCGCAGCCCGCCGTGGATCAGCTTCGAGCTCCAGCGCGAGGTGCCGAACGCGAGGTCGTGGGCGTCCACGGCGACGACGTCCAGCCCGCGGGCGGCCGCGTCCAGCGCCGCTCCGGCCCCGGTGGCGCCGAGCCCGACGACCAGGACGTCGCAGACCCGGCCGTCCGCGGCCTCGGCGACTTCACGGGCGCGCCGGCCCGCGCTGAGGGACGAACCGGGTACGGCCTCGGGGTGACTCATGGCGTCAGGGTCCTCTCCAGAAGGGCGCGCAGCTCACCGAGCAGGGCGGCGGAGTCGAGGTCCGGGTCGTCCTCGTCGGTCATCGTGCGCAGGGACAGGGCGAAGGACTGCACCACCAGCAGCAGGGCGCGCGCCTGCCGCTCGGTGTGTGCGGCGCGCACCGAACCGTCCGCGTGGCCCTCGCGCAGCGCCTCGGCCAGCAGCGCCAGCAGCGCCTCCTGACTGGTGCCGCGCCGGTCCAGGACGTAGGGGAGCAGCAGTTCGGGATCGACGTCGACGATCTTCCGGAAGAGCGGGTGCGCGCGGAACGCCTCCACCCCCGCCACCAGCCCGTCCACGATCCGGGCGCGGGTGTCGGTGTCCGGTGCGGACTCCGGTATCGCGCGGGTGGCCACGTCGATCCACTCGCGGGTCATCAGATCGCCGACCAGGGTGCGCAGATCGGGCCAGCGCCGGTACAGCGTCATCCGCGAGACACCGGCGCGGCGGGCCACGTCGGCCAGGGTCGTACGGCGCACTCCGACGGCCAGTACGCAGTCGCGCACCGCGTCGAGTACGGGATCGCTGTCCGAACCGTTGTGACGAATAGGCGTCATGTGTCACAGTGTAACGCCCCGGGGGCCGGGCGGAGCCGCCGCCGCGCGAACCGAGCACACCGACCTGTGAGGACGACCCTTCGATGGACATGCTGTGGAACGGCTGGGGCGACCCGGCGAAGGCCGCGCCCCTGCCCGGCACGGTGACCGCACTGCTGCGCGACCTGCTCGGTGTCACACCGCGCACCGCGCCGGCGCTCGCGCTCGAGGACATCCGGCTGCCCGAGCCCACGGCCGCCCCGGCCGCGCTCGAGGCGCTGGCCCGCGCCGCCGGCGGCGCCGAGCACGTCCGCACGGACGTGGAGAGCCGCGTCCGGCACACTCGCGGCAAATCCACCCCCGACCTGCTGCGGCTGCGCGCCGGTGACCTCCACGACGTCCCGCAGGCGGTGGTCCTGCCCGCCACCCACGACGAGGTGCTCGCCGTGCTGCGGGCCTGCGCCGCGCACCGCCTCGCCGTCGTCCCGTTCGGCGGCGGCACCTCGGTCGTCGGCGGGCTCACCCCCGAACGGGGCGCCTTCGTCGCTCTGGACCTGCGCCGTATGAACGGCCTGCTCGACCTCGACCCGGTCTCCCGCACCGCCGTGCTCCAGCCCGGCCTGCGCGCCCCCGAGGCCGAGGCCCTGCTCGCCGAACAGGGCTTCACCCTCGGCCACTTCCCGCAGTCCTACGAGTGGGCCACCATCGGGGGCTTCGCCGCCGCGCGCTCCAGCGGCCAGGCCTCCGCCGGCTACGGCCGCTTCGACGACATGGTGCTCGGCCTGACCCTCGCCACCCCCGAGGGCACCATCGAGACCGGCCGCGCCCCGCGCTCCGCCGCGGGCCCCGACCTGCGCCAGCTCGTCCTCGGCTCGGAGGGCGCCTTCGGCGTCATCACCTCCGTCCTCGTCCGGATCCGCCCGCTGCCGCAGGCGCGCGTCTACGAAGGCTGGCGGTTCGACTCCTTCGAGGAGGGCGCGGCGGCCCTGCGCCGGCTCGCCCAGGACGGACCGCGCCCCACCGTGCTGCGCCTGTCCGACGAGACCGAGACGCTGATCGGCCTCGCCCAGCCGGACGCCATCGGCTCCCGGCTCGAACGGGGCGACGCCGGATGCACGGCCATCACCGGCTACGAGGGCACCGCCGAGGACACCGCCCGGCGGCGCGAGCGGGCCGCGGACGTCCTGCGGGCCTGCGGCGGCACCCCGATCGGGTCCGAACCGGGCGAACGCTGGGCGCACGGCCGCTACTCCGCGCCCTACCTGCGCGACGCCCTGCTCGACGCGGGCGCCTTCGCCGAGACCCTGGAGACCGCCGCCTTCTGGTCCCGCGTCCCCGAGCTGTACGCCGCGGTCCGCTCGGCCCTGACCGACACCCTCACCCGGGCCGGCACCCCGCCGCTGGTGATGTGCCACATCTCCCACGTGTACGAGAACGGCGCCTCCCTGTACTTCACCGTGGTCAGCGCCCAGGGGGAGGACCCGGTCGCACACTGGGCACCCGCCAAGCACGCCGCCAACGACGCGGTGCTCGCCGCCGGCGGCACCATCAGCCACCACCACGGCGTGGGCACCGACCACCGGGACTGGTACGTCCGGGAGGCGGGCGCCCTCGGCGTGGCCGCGCTGCGCGCCGTCAAGCACCGCCTGGACCCGGACGGGCTCCTCAACCCGGGCGTCCTGCTGCCCACCGACTGACCCACCCCGCCGGCCCCATCCGTTCCCACTGTCACCGCCCGGAGGCACACCGATGCGACAGTTCACCGCCGTCGTCAACCCGACCGCGGGTGACTCGACCGGGGCGGCGTCGCTGCTCCAGGTGGCCCGCCTGCTCCGCGAGGCCGGGGCCGGGCTGGAGACGGAGTACAGCCACAGCCTCGCCCACGCCCAGGACATCGCCCGGCAGGCCGGAGCACGCGGCCGGGTGGTCCTGGCAGTGGGCGGCGACGGCATGGCCGGCGGTGTCGGCGGCGCGCTCAGCGGGACCGGTACCGTCCTGGGCCTCGTACCCGCGGGACGGGGCAACGACTTCGCGCGCGCCCTCGGCCTGCCCCGTGACCCCGCGGCGCTCGCCGACATCCTGCTGCACGCGGAGCCCGGACGGGTCGACACCATCGAGGTCGAGTCCGCCGTCCACCGGCGCACCGTGGTCCTCGGCAGCGTCTACGCCGGCGTCGACGCGCTCGCCAACCGGCACGCCAACCGCACCCGGCTGCTGCGCGGGGCCGCCTCGTACTACACGGGCGGCCTGCGGGCCGTCACCAGCTGGCGGCCGGCCGACTACCGGGTCACCGTCGACGGCGAGGAGCACCACCACCGCGGCTACACCGTCGTCGCCGCCAACTCCCCCTACTACGGCTTCGGCCGCCTCATCGCCCCCGGCGCCCGGGTCGACGACGGGCTGCTCGACGTCGTACTGATCCGCGAGGCACCGCGCCTGCTGTTCTTCACACTGATGAACGAACTGAAGACCGGTGACCATGTGAAGCGCCCCGAGGTCCGGATCCTGCGTGGAAGGGAACTGCGCATCGAGGCCTCCCGGTCCGTCCCGTACGGCGCCGACGGCGAGGTGGAGGCCACCTTGCCGGTGACGCTCCGGGTGCGCCCCGCCGACCTGCCCGTGCTCTACCGCCCGGGCACCGCCGGCGACTGACCGGCCCCGCGGACGCCGGGCGGCCGGCGGGGCCGGCGGTCAGTCGCCGGCGGTGCGCGGCGGCCGGAAACAGGCGTGCACCACCTTGCCGTCCGGACAGTGGCGGGCCTGCCAGGTGTCGGCCAGCGCGTCGACGAGCAGCATGCCCCGTCCGCCCGGGCGCTCGGGGTCCGCCGCGCGGGGGACCGGCAGCCGCCGGGAACGGTCGTGGACGGACACGTGCAGGCAGGTGCTGTCCCAGGTCAGCACCAGATCCGCCGCGCTGTGCGCGTGCACGTGCGCGTTGGTGACCAGCTCCGAGATGGTCAGCAGCACGTCGTCCACGGTCCCCGGCGCGGACTCGGTCCAGCCCAGCGACCCGAGATGCCCGCGCGCCCAGTCGCGCGCGGTCTTGACGCTCGAGTCCAGTGGCAGTGAGCGTGCCCAGCCCACCGCCCGCAGCGATGCTTCCTTCACGATGTCCCTCCCGCAGTGCCGGTGCGACGCGGATACCCGCTCGGCGGACATCGACGCGACCGGCGGCCCACCGGGCCCGGTCCGGGCCCGCGCGGACGCCTCGGGCGGAACGTCCCGGCACCACCCCGGGAGGGCCGCGCGGGCGGGCCGCGCTCAGGCCCGGGTCTCGGCCTCCCACCGGTCCGGACCCATGCCGCGCCAGTCGATCAGCGGCGAGTCCGCCACGTCCTCCGGCTCGATCTCCAGGCCCGCCCGGCGCAGGAACTCGACCAGGTCGCGCACGCTGTGCGCGAGGCCGAGGATCTCTCCGCCGACCCGCACCCGGCGTCCGCCGGTCGGGGACGGCAACTGCACGATCACGGGGCGCTTGCCGGGCATGGCTCCAGCATCGGCCGATTCCGCCGCCCCCGCACTCGGGACGCAGACACGACATGTGTCGGGCACGGCCCCGCGGGGCACTCGGCGAGCGGCACCGGACGGACGGATCCACCGGGAGGCGGTGGGGCGGCCCGGCGCCGCCCGCACTCGCGCCGAGCCGAGGACACGGGGGAAGCAGTGACTGATCGTCGTCGACGGGCACCCGCTCCGGGGAGCGGCGTGAGCGAGCACCGGGACGGCCCCGACCGCCGGCACCGGCGTCCGGCGGGTGTCGACGACAAGACGGTCGAGGCGCTCGGATCGCTGTCGAAGGCCCTGGAGACGACGGAGCGGGCCCGCGGCAGCCTCTACGACTTCCACCAGCTCACCGGGGGAGCCGACCTCGAACTGGAACGCGCGGTGACCCTGTTGCGGGAGGCCGGGCACCGGGAGTGGGCCGACAGGATCGAGACGGAGATGCTGGGGCGCAACGTCATCCCCGGCCGCTGGACGTTCCAGATCGTCGAGGCCTACGAGCAGACCTACTACCGGCCGTTCCGGGACCTCGAGCGCGGCGCCGTCGACGAACTCGCCGACGGGCGGGACCACCTGTACGAGGCGGAGATGAAGGAGGCCCGCCGTACGGTCGGGCACCCGGACCACACGGCCCGCCCCCAGGAGGAGGAGACCTGACCGCCCACGAGGTCGCGGGCGCGTGGTCCGCTGCCCGCGCCGCCGCCGGACGGCGCCGTACGCACCGGCACGGGGCCACGGCCCGTCCAGCCGCTGCGGGCCGTCCCGCCCCCGGGTGGCCCGCGGCCGTCCCACCGCGAACCGCCCCGTCCGCGAGCGTGCCACGCAGGGACGCGACGAAAGGACCGATGACCACGGCGGCGACAAGCGGGACGGTTCCCGGAAGGACCTCGCCAAGGGGGACGAGGTGACCTGGAAGAGCCGCGGAAGCACCACCGAGGGCGAGGCCGAGCGGAAGCTCACCAGCCGCACCGAGGCCGCCGGACGCACGGTGGACGCCTCCCGCGACGACCCGCGGTACGAGGTCCGCAGCGCCAGGTCCGGCAAGCGGGCGGTGCACAAGCCGTCCGCCCTGCGCGGGAGGTGACCGCGGCCCGCGCCCCGCGGGGCGCCCGGCGCCCTGCCCTGGGTGACGACCTGCCGTATGTGTGGCCGCGCTCCCACCGGGAACGAGACGGAAGTGTCCGCCGGCGAGTGACGCGGGCGGCCGACGGGAGACGGGAGAAGCCGTGCTGCCGGACCTGCGCGCGCAACTGGGCGCGACCCTCTTCCGCCGGGTGGCGGGCCCCGACGGGCGGGAGATCCGCGCCCGGATCCACGGCACCCCCGGTCCCCGCTGGTTCGGGCCCGACCGGCCCATCCGGACCGTCCACGGCGACGCCTCGATGTTCATCGGCGGGATGAGCGCCCTGCTGCTGCAGTCCCTGCACCCCCTGGCCATGGCGGCCGTGGACGCGCACTCCGGCTACCGCGGCGACCCCTGGGGGCGGCTGCAGCGCACCAGCGCCTTCCTGGCCGTCACCACCTACGGCACGGCGGCGGACGCGCAGGCGGCCGTCGACCGGGTCCGGGGCATCCACGACGCCGTGCGCGGGCGCACCCGGCGGGGCGAGCCCTATCACGCAGCCGACCCCCACCTGCTCGGCTGGGTGCACACCGCCGAGACGGAGTGCTTCCTGCGCGCCCACGAACGCTACGGCGCCCACCGTCTCGACCCGGCCGGCTACGACGGCTACGCCGCCGACACCGCCCTGGTCGCCGGGGCCCTCGGGGTGACCGAGCCACCGCGCGACCGCCACGCGCTGACCCGCCGGCTGGAGAGCTACCGGCCCGAACTGGAGGCCACCCCCGAAGCCCGCGCCGCGGCCCGCTTCCTGCTCCTCGAACCCCCCGTGCCGCTCGCGGCGCGCCCCCTGTACAGCGCCCTGGCGGCGAACGCCGTGAACCTCCTGCCGGACTGGGCCCGCGCCCTGCTGCGGCTGCCACGGATCCCGCTCGTCGAGGACCTCACGGTGCGCCCGGCCGGCCACCTGCTCACCCGCACCATCCGCTGGGCCATGGCACCGCCCCCGACGCCGTCCTGACCCTGTGCGAATGCTTGGGGGCGGCTTGCTTCCCAGCGGTGGATGCGGGACGGTTGCCGAAGGACAACATCCCCTGACGCAGGAAGGTGGTGGGGCGCGCGGTGTGCGTGCCCCCGCTTGTGTGCGCTTCCCCGAGTTCCTTTGCCGACCCGCGGGACGCCGGCGTCAACGTCGGCGCGACCTGGGGCGACGCCCCCTACCCGGTCCTCGTCATCGACCGGGACGGCGCTCTCGTGGGCCTGAACGCCGCCGCCCGCCGGCTCCTGCCGCGGGGGAACGGCGAGGGCACGCGTCGGCACCTCGTGCCGTCCTGGCTGTCCGCCGCCCACCGGCGCCTCACGGAGAGAGCGGCCGGCACCGTCACCGCCCCCCTGACCGGAGAGATCGACGAACGCCGCTACGAGGCACACGCCACCCCGTCGGAGGACGGGGCCGTGGTGTGGTGGCTCATCGACGACACCGACCGGCGCGTGGCCGAGGCCGCGCTTTACAGCTCGCAGGAGCGGGTGGCCGTCCTGTCGGCCGTGTCCAGCCGCCTGCTGTCCACCCTCAACGTGCCGCGCTGCGCGGAGGCGACCGTGAGCATGGCCGCCGAGCACCTGGCCGAGGCCGCCGTGCTCGTACTGCCCCCGCAGGGCCGACGGCACACCCTGACCCACGCCCGGCGCGGCCACCCCGTCCAGCGCGTCGTGCGGCGGATCGACCCGCGCACCGTGCAGGGCCTGGCGGAGGCCCTGCAGGGGTTTCCACCGGTGCCGGCCCGGTGGATCGACCCCGACGGCCTGCCGGACTGGGTGATCCCGGAGGGCTTCACCGGGCCCGTCGGATCGGTGATCGTCACCCCGCTGCCCGGGCACGGCGTCCCCGCCGGCGCCCTCATCCTGCTCCGTTCCGGCACCGAGCGGGCCTTCACCGAGGGCGAGGAGGTCTTCGCCCGGCTGTTCGCCGCCCGGGCCGGAGCCGCCCTGTCCGCGGCCCGCCTGTACACCGAGCAGACGGCCATCACGGCCACGCTGATGCGTGAACTCCTGCCACCCGCGCTGCACACGGTGGACGGGGTCGAGTACGCCGGGCAGTACCGCCCCGCCGGGGACGAGGAGCGGGTGGGCGGTGACTTCTACGACTTCCACCCCGGCAGCGAGAGCGCGCAGGAGACCCTCGTCGTGCTCGGTGACGTAGCGGGGAAGGGTCTGGACGCGGCCGTCCTGACCGGCAAGATCCGCAACACCCTGCACGCCCTGCTGCCCCTGGCCGGAAACCACGACGAGGTGCTGAGACTGCTCAACGGCGCCCTGCTGACCACGCAGCACACCCGGTTCGCCACCCTGGTGCTGGCCTCCGTGCGCCGCCAGGACGACCGGGTGCACGTACGGCTGACCAGTGCCGGGCACCTGCCGCCGCTGATCGTCCGGCGCGACGGCAGCGTGGAGGAGGTGCCGACCCGGGGCACCCTGGTCGGCGCGCTGCCGGAGATCAGCTCGGTCGGGGCCGAGGCGGTGCTCGGCCCCGGAGAGACCTGCCTGCTGTACACGGACGGCATCACCGAGGCACGCGGCGGGCCGCTCGGGGACGAGATGTTCGGCGAGCGGAGGCTGCGCCGGACCCTGGCCGAGTGCGCCGGGCTGCCGGCCGAGGCGGTCGTGGAGCGGGTGCAGATGCTCGCCGCCCAGTGGATCGGCGCCGGCCGTCACGACGACATGGCGACCGTCGCCGTCAGTGCCCCGGCGAAGGTCCCGCCGGGCAGCGCGGACCGCGAGGGCGCGGGCGAGCACGGCGGGAGGCGGAAGTGACCCTCCCCATACAGGTGAGCCGGCTCCGGGAACGGCTCTGGCGGGCCGTCGTGGACGGCGACGAGTACAGCGCGGTCCGCATCGCGCACGGCGCGCTGGCCGAGGGGATCGAAGAGGAGACCCTGCTGCTGGACGTCATCGCCCGGGTCCAGGAGAAGGTCGGCACCGAATGGGCCGCCGACCGCATCAGCGTGGCCCAGGAGCACGCCGCCACCGCCATCAACGAGCGGGTGGTCGCCGCCCTGGCCCACCGCCCGGACGGCGGCCCGTACCGGCAGGGACACCGCGGCCGTGTGACGGTCGGCTGCGTGGACGGGGAGTGGCACGCCTTCCCCGCCCGGCTGGTGGCGGAGATCCTGCGCCTGCGGGGGTGGCAGGTCGACTACCTCGGCGCGCAGACACCCACCCCCCACCTCGTCGCCCACCTGCACCGCACCAACCCGCGGGCGGTGCTGCTGTCCGGGTCCATCCCCACCCACCTGCCCACCGCGCACGCGGCCATCACGGCCTGCCAGGCCGTCGGTGTGCCGGTGCTGGCCGGCGGCCGCGCGTTCGGCCCGCTGGGCCGCTACGCGTTCGCGCTCGGAGCGGACCGGTGGGCGGCCGACGCCCGGGGCGCGGCGGCGGCACTGGAGGCCGAGCTGCCGCACCCGGACCCGGCCGCCGTCCGGCACATCGTGGACGACCTGCCGCACCTGGCCGACCAGGAGTACACGATGGTGGTCCAGTCGCGCGGCACGCTCGTCAAACAGACGCTGCGGGACCTGGAGGACCGTTTCCCCGCGCTGCGTGAGTACAGCGACGAGCAGCGGGAGCGGACCGCCGAGGACATCGCGCACATCGTCGACTTCCTGGCCACGGCGCTCTACGTCGACGACGCCGAGGTGTTCACCGGCTTCCTCCTGTGGACCGCCGAGATCCTCGAGGCGCGAAGCGTCCCCGCGGTCTCCCTGGTCAGCGGCCTGGACGCACTGTCCGACCGGCTGCGCGACTTCCCGCGTACCCTGAACCTGCTCCGTGAGGGCACCACCGCCCTGCTCGAGCGTGCCCACTCGCCCGCGCACGGACCCGGACCCGACCTGCACGTATGACCCAGCACCCTGCCACCGAATTCAGCCTCACCACGGTCAGCGCGCCGTCCACCCTGATCGTGCGCGTCGCCGGGGAACTCGACTACGACACCAGCGACGAACTGGTGGACACCGTCGCCGCCGGCCTGGCCCGCGCGCCGGCGCCCCGTCATGTGCGCCTGGACTTCGCCGCACTCACCTGGATCGACTCCATGGGGTTGTCCGCGCTGCTGATGGTCCACCGGCACACCCGGGCGGCCGGCGCCGCGCTGTACCTGGACAACCGGCCCGACGTCCTGGAGCGCATGCTGGGCCACACCAACGTGCTCGACCATCTGACGGCACCCGTCACGCAGGACGCCCCCGGCCCGCCGAAAGAGGGCGACGTCACCGGGGCGGTGGTCTCGTGACACCGGCCTCGCCTTCCCCCGACCGCGGATGGCAGGATGACCGCATGCGGTGGGGATCCGATACAACAGTGCAGGTCGCGCGGCACGCGCGCGTCCTGGAGATCAGGGTGCGCGGGGAGATCGACTTCGACGAGTGCGACCTGCTGCGCGCCGCCTGGGCCGAGGCCGACGAGTCCGATCTGCCCACCACCGTGGTGGATCTCTCCGGTGTCACCTTCGGCGACAGCCAGTTGCTCAGTGCCCTCCTCGACGCCGAGCGGCGCCACCGCGCGGGGGGCCGCGAGTTCGTCATCCTGGGC
Organism: Streptomyces cellostaticus; assembly: GCF_023630175.1. GTDB lineage: Bacteria > Actinomycetota > Actinomycetes > Streptomycetales > Streptomycetaceae > Streptomyces > Streptomyces cellostaticus_A. The sequence continues at coordinate 115,301 of NZ_JALLIN010000022.1, forward strand.
CCGCTGCAGGAGGGTCTGGTCCGGCTGCTGACCATCAGCGGCACGCTCGGGCACTTCACGATCACCGACTCCCGCGACAGCGCGCTGCGCAGCGACACGTCCTGACGCGCACGGTGCGACACCTGGAAAGACGGGACGGATGCCGGGAACACCTAGGGGGACCAGATGTCCGTGACGCATGAGAGCGAGAGCGGTACCGGGCCGAACCCGACGGCGGTCGCGCGGGACGGCCTGACCAGCGCCGGGCCGCCCGAGCAGGCGGACGCGCTCCGCTTCGGCGCGACCTGGGCCGAAGGCTCCCTGCGCATCGCCGACGCGCGCGGCGCCGTCCGCACCCTCCTCGCCCGCGCCGGGCACCCTCCCGGTCTGCGGGTCAACCAGGACGCACAACTGGTGGTCAGCGAACTGATCACCAATGCGCTGCGGCACGCTCCCGGCCCCTGCGGCATGCTGCTCGACGTCGCTCCCGGCCGGAACGAACTGCACGTCACCGTCTCGGACACCTCCCGGCGACTCCCCGTCGTGCGCGCCGTGGACGCCGAGCGCATGGGCGGCCGCGGCCTGCACCTGGTGCTGAGCATCTGCGGCCGCCTGCGGGTCGTCCGGCACGCCCAGGGCAAACGGGTCACGGCCGTGGTGCCGCTGCCCTGAACCCCTCAGGGCGGCGGCACCCAGGGCCCGGCGTCCGGATCGTGCCGGGCCCGTCGGACGGGTCCCGTGCCGGGGGGCCGGTTCAGACCTCGCGCCAGCGGGCGTTGCACCAGGAGAAGACCCCGAAGGCGGCCAGGCCGAGCGCGACGAGGGCGAGGAGCCACGGACCGGCCGGCAGGTCGCGGAACGAACGCAGCGTGTCGTCCATGCCCTTGGCCTTGCCCGGCTGGTGCTGCACCGCCGCGACCAGCGCGAAGACCCCCGCGACGGCGAAGACGAGGCCCCGGGCGGTGCCCCCGGTGACCCCGAAGAAGTCGGTGAACCGCTCGGCCTTCCGGGACATCTCCGCGGTCCGCAGGTGCTTGCGGAACTTCTTCATCACGGCCCGGCCGGCGATCCACAGTCCGGCGACCACCACGGCGGCCCCGGCGACACCGACGATCCACTGTCCGCCCGGCCACTTCAGCACGGTGGCGGTGACGTCGTCGGTGTTCCGGTCCGAGGAGCCGCTCCCGCTGCCCTTGTCACCGGTCGCGTACGACAGCACCGAGAACGACACGAAGGCGTAGAACACCGCCCGGGCGGCGGCCATGGCCCGCTTGGACGCCTTGCTCCCGTCCGTGCCCGCCCCGCCGAACACGGCCTCCGACAAGCGCCACAGCGACATGCCGGCGAGGGCGATTCCGACGATCCACAGCATCGCCGAACCGAAGGGCTTGGAAGCGAGTTCGCCGAGCGCACCCCCGCGGTCGGCCTGCTTGCCGCCGTCGCCGCCGAACGCTATCTGCAGGGCTATCACGCCCACCAGTACGTAGATCAGTCCTCGGGCGGCGAATCCCGAGCGGGCCGCCGCGGCCATCGCCGTGCTGTCGGCCGCGCGGCGGGCGCGGCCCCGGCCACGCAGGGCCCATGACTGCGCATTCATAATGCGCCGGTGCCCCGGGACTCCGGTTCGACACCTGTCCGGCGCGGGTGTACCTGTCCCACCGTGTCCGGCAGGAGAGGAGGAACCCCTCACAGGAACCGGCGGATCGGGGCGACCGAGAGCTCACGGGCCCGCTGGAGCACCGGCCGGCGCCGCCAGCGCGCGGGGTCGACGGGCTCGCTGCACTTCAGATCCGCGTCGAAGTCGAGGTCCAGCCCGGCGGTGAACTCCTCGTCGAGCACGGCGAGCATGACCTCCTCGTCGTGCTCCATGGAGCGCCGGTTGAAGTTCGTGGAGCCGATCAGCGAGGCGACCGAGTCGACCGTGATGATCTTGGTGTGCAGCATGGTCGGCTGGTACTCGCGGATCTCCACGCCCTCGTCCAGCAGCCGCTGGTAGTGGTGCTGCCCGGCCAGTCGGCAGGCCCGCTGGTCCGTGTGCGGCCCGGGCAGCAGGATCTGCACCTGCACGCCGCGCCGGGCGGTGGCGGCCAGCAGGTCCACGAAGTAGTCGTCGGGCGCGAAGTACGCCGTGGAGAGGCGGAACCGCTCCTGCGCCGATGTCAGGACCACCCGTATGAGCGTCTGCATGTCCTGCCAGCCGAAGCTGGCCGAACCCCGGACCACCTGCACGACCGCGCTGCCCGGCTGCTCGTGCTCGACGAAGCGGTCCCGCTCGTCGTAGAGCGTCTCGTGGCACTCGGCCCAGTTCTGCGCGAACGCGGCGGCTATGCCGTCCACGGCCGGTCCGCGCACCTCCACATGGGTGTCCCGCCACTCACCGGGACCGCGGGCGTCGCCGCACCACTCCTCCGCGATGCCGACGCCGCCGGTGAAGGCGAGGTTCTCGTCGATGACGAGGGCCTTGCGGTGGCAGCGGTGGTTCTGCTTCAGGGGCGACAGCCGGAGGGGCTTGCGGAACCAGGCGACCTGGACCCCGGCCTCGTCCATGGCGTCCAGCAGGTTGGGTTCGATCTCCTTCGCCCCGAACCCGTCCAGGAGCAGACGGACCCGCAGCCCGGCCCTGGCCCGCTCGGCCAGCGCGTCGGCGAGCTCGCGCGCGATCTCGCCGCGCCAGTACACGAAGGTCATCATGTCGATGGTGTGCCGTGCCGAGCGGATCGCCTCGAGCATGGCGGGGAAGATCGCGTCGCCGTTGCGCAGCCGGGTGAGCCGGTTGCCCTCCGTCGCGGCGATCCCGAGCAGCCGCTCCAGTCGTCTTCGCAGCCGCTGCTTGCGAGCCTCCGTGTCCTCGGCCGCCGTGACCCCCGTGTCAGGGTGCCCGTCCTCCTGCGCCGACCGCTGCAACATCCCTTGCCTCCCCTGTCATGGCCGGCCCCCTCGTCATGGCTCCGGGGGCGGGCACCGGATCCGCCGGGCGTTCGTATACCCGCAGGGCGCGTCGCATGCCTTCGGCGACGGTTCCCGTCCGGTCACCGGACGGGAGTCACCGGACACAGGCGTGCGCCTGGCCCACCCCGCCGTGCCGCCGGCGCGCGGCCGTATCGCGCGTACCCGACCCGCCCTCCGGGCGAAAAGTGCCGTTACCTCCCGCATCCGGAGAGCCCCGGCGACCCGTCTTGCCGATCTCTCACCTGTGAATCGCCCCAGGATCTGTGCTGTTCGGGCCGCGGGTTTGTTAGATTTCGCAGCCGAAGAACCCAGGTGGAGCCCGCCCGCGCACCCGAACCGGTCCGGCCTGCCGGGCCCGACCGTTCAGGGGAGTGGAAGATGGGCGACCCGTGGGACGGCCCGGGCGGGCAGGCCATACACAGCCGCACCGCCCGGGTGCCCGCACAGCGCACCGACGAGTCCGGGGCGC
>NZ_JALLIN010000023.1 GCF_023630175.1 Streptomyces cellostaticus
CGGGGGGGCCACGCCTCCGCCGTTTCACCGGATAATGAAGCCTCTCGGAAAATCCGGGCAGCCGGAATACCCCGCCATCGAATTTCTCCCCTCTTTGTATACGGCGCTCGTGTTAATGCCGCGGGCCCGACATGTTTACAGCATGTTGCGAAGTTCTCACACGGTCCGCGCGGGACTCTCCACCGGGAAAACGCAATCGGTGCGCGACCGTCGCGCGCTCGGTGTGCAGCGCCGTGAGCGCCCGCGCGCGCTCACCGTCGCCGCGCGCCACCGCGTCCACGATCGCGCCGTGCTCGGCCCAGGAGTCCACCGGGCTCGGCGGGGCCGCCACCGCGTACATCCACGTGATCTTGTGTCTCAGCTGGGTCAGCGCCGACGCCAGCGAGGGGCTGCCCGAGGCCTGGGCGAGCGTCTCGTGGAACCAGCCCCCCAGCGCGCGCAGATCCTCGCTGTTGCCCCTCCGGGCCCGCTCCTGCCCCAGCCTGACCAGGCCGCGCAGCACCTTCAGATGGGCCTCGGTGCGCCGCTGGGCGGCCCGGGCGGCGCCGAGCGGCTCCAGCAGGGCACGCATCTCCAGCAGGTCGGCGCCCTCCTGCTCGGTCGGCTCGGCCACGCACGCGCCCGCGTGCCGCCGGGTCACCACGAAGCCCTCCGCCTCCAGGGTGCGCAGGGCCTCACGGACGGGGACGCGCGAGACACCGTAGCGGCGGGCCAGGACTTCCTCGGTGAGCCGGCCGCCGCGCTCATGGACGCCCGCGACGATGTCGTCCCGGATCGCCGTACACACCGAGTGCGCCGGAATACTCATGACCGACCTCCGCCTTAATCCCCGTGAAACGCCGACGATGGACGTGTTGATCCGTGACTCTATTCCAAGGGAGCGGAATTTCCGACGGCGGGCCGGAATCCATGCATATTTTTTGGCCGACCGGCTCGGCGGGCCCCACCGGAAACGGCGAAAGCCCCGGCTCGGCGGGCCGGGGCTTTCGGGTGTCCGTGCGCAGGGGGGTTCAGATGTGCACGCCGTGCTTGCGGAGGTAGGCGACGGGGTCGACGTCCGAGCCGTACTCGGGGCTCGTGCGGGCCTCGAAGTGGAGGTGCGGGCCGGTGACGTTGCCGGTCGCGCCGGACAGGCCGATCTGCTGGCCCGGAAGGACCTTCTGGCCGGCCGTGACGCCGATGGACGACAGGTGGCCGTACTGGGTGTACATGCCGTCGGCCATCCGGATCACGACCTGGTTGCCGTACGCTCCGCCCCAGCCGGTGGAGACGACGGTACCGGCGCCGACGGCGTGCACGGAGGTGCCGCTGGCTGCGTGGAAGTCGATGCCCGTGTGCGAACCGGAGGACCACAGGGAACTGCTGGCCTGGTAGGCCGTGGAGACGTACGAGTGCACGATCGGGGCGACGAAGGCGTTCAGGCGCTTGCGCTCCGCCTCACGGGCCGCGCGCGCCGCGGCCTCGCGCTCCTTCTTCGCCTCGGCGGCGGCCGCCCTGGCCGCGGCCTCCTCGGCCGCCTGGCGCTCGGCGGCCTGGCGCTGGGCGGCGGCCTGCTCGTCGATCTGCTCGGCGACCTCGTCGCTCACACTGATCACCGGGGTCAGGCCGGTCTGCTCGACGGGCTTGTCCGCCGCGAACGCCGGGGCGGCCGCGAGGGTGCCGATGACACCGGTGGTGGTGAGGGCTGCGACACCCGCCGCCTGAGCGGTGGTGCGCTTGACGCGGCCGGGCTTGCGGTGCTTCCCGGAGGCGCACATGAACGCCATGGAGTGGCTGGTCCTTTCCTTCCCTCTCGCCTACCGGGTTAGCTGACGGGTTCGGAGCAGGAAGGTCTCCTACGGACCCCCTCGCTCACGCGCGGGCGTCCGATTCACCCCAGGGACTGCGATGGGTCCCCGGCTCCCCTGGCTCGCGCCGTACGGGGACTCGGCGATGACTGTCCGGTGCCGCGGGCGCGGCGCAGTGCCTGACGGACAGCCCGGAAGACGCTAAGCGGCCCGCTCTCCGGCGCCCAAACGGATCCGGGCTTTTGTAGCGCATCCCACAGGGCAGACAGGCCGTCACCGCCCCAATTCGGGCATCCGGACAAGGGCGGCTCACCCGTTTCGGGAAGACCGGGAAGGTCGGGAAGGACCGTGTACGCCATGGGGACCTGACGGCCCGTCGGCCGTGAGGTCCCCATGGCGGGCGTGACGCCGTCCGGCCGCTACTCGGCGGCGACGACGGTGACTTCGCCGATGCCGAGCGCCTCCACGGGCTCCTTGATCTGTGCGGCGTCCCCGACGAGGACGGTCACCAGACCGTCCACCGGGAAGGCGCTGACGACCGCCGCGGTGGCCTCGACGGTGCCGGTGGCCGCGAGCCGCTGATACAGCGTCGCCTGGAAGTCGTCCGGCAGGTGCTGCTCGACCTGGTCGGCCAGGGTGCTCGCGACGGCCGCCGCGGTCTCGTACTTCAGCGGCGCCACCCCGACCAGGTTCTGCACGGCGACGTCCCGCTCGGCGTCGGTGAGGCCCTCGGCCGCGAGGGTGCGCAGCACCTTCCACAGGTCGTCGAGCGCCGGACCGGTGTTCGGGGTGTCCACGGAACCGCTGATGGCGAGCATCGCCGCGCCGGTGCCGTCCGGGGCGGACCGCAGGACCTGCCCGAAGGCGCGCACCCCGTAGGTGTAGCCCTTCTCCTCGCGCAGCACACGGTCCAGCCGGGAGGTGAGCGTGCCGCCGAGGCAGTAGGTGCCGAGCACCTGGGCGGGCCACACCCGGTCGTGCCGGTCGGGGCCGATCCGGCCGATGAGAAGCTGCGTCTGCACGGCGCCGGGCCGGTCGACGATGACGACCCGGCCGGTGTCGTCGGCGGTCACCGGCGGCACCGGGCGCGGCTCGGCGGGGGTGCCGGACCAGGCGCCCAGGGTGTCGGCGAGCAGGGCGTCCAGGTCGGTGCCGGTGAGGTCGCCGACCACGACCGCGGTCGCCGTGGCGGGGCGGACATGACGGTCGTGGAAGGCGCGGACCGCGGCCGCGTCGATCTTCTCGACCGTCTCCTCGGTGCCCTGGCGCGGGCGCGACATGCGTGCCGCGGCCGGGAACAGCTCCCTGGAGAGCTCCTTGGCGGCGCGGCGGGAGGGGTTGGCCATCTCGTGCGGGATCTCGTCCAGCCGGTTGCGCACCAGCCGCTCGACCTCGCTCTCCGCGAAGGCGGGGGCGCGCAGCGCGTCGGCGAGCAGGCCGAGGCCCTTGGCCAGCCGGGAGGCGGGCACCTCCAGGCTGAGCCGGACGCCGGGGTGGTCGGCGTGCGCGTCGAGCGTGGCGCCGGCCCGCTCCAGCTCCGCGGCGTACTCCTCGGCCGAGTGCTTGTCGGTGCCCTCGGAGAAGGCGCGCGCCATGATCGTGGCGACGCCGTCCAGGCCGGACGGCTCGGCGTCCAGGGGCGCGTCGAGCAGCACCTCCACGGCGACGACCTGCTGGCCGGGGCGGTGGCAGCGCAGCACGGTCAGGCCGTTGCCGAGGGTGCCGCGCTCCGGGGCCGGGAAGGCCCAGGGCCTGGCCTCGCCCGGCTGCGGCTGCGGGTGGAAGTCCATCGGGGCGAGCTCGCTCACTTGGCCGTCTCCTCGTTGTCGTGTCGGCCCTCCACGGTCGCCTCGGCCTCCGGGTCCTCGGGGACACCGGCGTCCTCGACGGTCTCCGGTGACCTGGGCTCGTAGACGAGGACCGCGCGGTTGTCCGGGCGCAGGCGGGCCTTGGCCACCGCCTGGACCTGCTCGGGGGTCACCTCCAGAACGCGCTCGACGGCCGTCAGGGCGAGCTGCGGGTCGCCGAACAGGACGGCGAAGCGGCACAGTTCGTCCGCGCGGCCGGCGACCGTGCCGAGCCGGTCCAGCCACTCGCGCTCGAGCTGGGCCTGGGCGCGCTCCATCTCCTCGGGCGTGGGGCCCTCCTCGGCGAACCGGGCCAGCTCCTCGTCGATCGCGGCCTCGATCACCGGGACCTCGACGTCACCCGAGGTCTTCACGTCCAGCCAGCCGAGCGACGGCGCGCCGGCCAGCCGCAGCAGGCCGAATCCGGCCGCGACGGCCGTGCGGTCGCGGCGCACCAGCCGGTTGTACAGGCGGGAGGACTCGCCGCCGCCGAGCACGGTCAGGGCCAGGTCCGCGGCGTCCGCGTCGCGCGTGCCGTCGTGCGGGAGCCGGTAGGCCGCCATCAGGGCGCGCGCCGGCACCTCCTCCTCGACGACCTCGCGGAGCTGGTCGCCGATGACCTCAGGCAGCGCGCCGTCGCGGGGCGCGGGCTTGCCGTCGTGGCCGGGGATCGAGCCGAAGTACTTCTCGATCCAGGCGAGGGTCTGCTTCGGGTCGATGTCGCCGACCACGGACAGCACCGCGTTGTTGGGCGCGTAGTACGTCCGGAAGAACTGGCGCGCGTCCTCCAGGGTGGCCGCGTCCAGGTCCGCCATCGAGCCGATCGGCGTGTGGTGGTAGGGGTGGCCCTCCGGGTAGACGAGGGCGGTCAGCTTCTCGAAGGCGGTGCCGTAGGGGACGTTGTCGTAGCGCTGGCGGCGCTCGTTCTTGACGACGTCCCGCTGGTTCTCCATGGACTCCTCGTCCAGGGCGGCCAGCAGGGAGCCCATGCGGTCGGCCTCCAGCCAGAGGGCGAGCTCGAGCTGGTGGGCGGGCATGGTCTCGAAGTAGTTGGTGCGCTCGAAGCTCGTGGTGCCGTTCAGCGAGCCGCCGGCGCCCTGCACCAGCTCGAAGTGGCCGTTGCCCTCGACCTGCCCGGAGCCCTGGAACATCAGGTGCTCGAAAAGGTGAGCCAGGCCGGTTCGCCCCTTGACTTCGTGGCGGGAGCCGACGTCGTACCACAGGCAGACCGCCGCCACCGGGGTCAGATGGTCCTCGGAGAGCACCACGCGCAGACCGTTGGCCAGGCGGTGCTCGGTCGCTGTCAGGCCCCCGGAGCCTGCCTCGGCCGTGGTCGTGTGACCCATGGGCATGTACGTCCCTTCGCGAGCGGAGGCGGTTGATGGAAACCGCGGTTTTCCTGCCGGTCCTGCCACTGTATGCAAGCGTGCGGGGCCTCGGCGCAGTTCCCGCCGGACGTACGCCCACAGCGGATCGCGTAGCCTGCGTCCCGCGTGCCGTGGGAGTGCTTCCCGGCACCGGGCCGCACCGCGGGGGACCGGGTCGGGGCCCGGGTTGTCGGTGCCGCGGTCCACAATGGTCCGCGTCAGATCCGTCAACCCCGAGCGAACAGAAATCTGGAGGAGCCGGCAGCGATGGCCCGCCGCAGCACGAAGACCCCGCCGCCCGACGATTCGTACGAGGAGAGGATCCTCGACATCGACGTCGTGGACGAGATGCGTGGCTCCTACCTCGAGTACGCGTACTCGGTCATCTACTCGCGCGCCCTGCCGGACGCCCGTGACGGACTCAAGCCCGTGCACCGCCGGATCGTCTACCAGATGAACGAGATGGGCCTGCGGCCCGACCGGAGCTACGTGAAGTGCGCCCGGGTCGTCGGCGAGGTCATGGGCAAGCTGCACCCGCACGGCGACTCGTCGATCTACGACGCCCTGGTGCGCATGGCGCAGCCGTTCTCGATGCGCGTCCCGCTGGTCGACGGCCACGGCAACTTCGGCTCGCTGGGCAACGACGACCCGCCGGCCGCCATGCGGTACACCGAGTGCCGGATGACCGAGGCGACGAGCCTGATGACCGAGTCGATCGACGAGGACACGGTCGACTTCGCGCCGAACTACGACGGCCAGGAGCAGGAACCGGTGGCACTGCCCGCCGCCTTCCCGAACCTGCTGGTCAACGGCTCCTCGGGCATCGCGGTCGGCATGGCGACGAACATGCCGCCGCACAACCTGCGCGAGGTCGTGGCGGCGGCCCGCCATCTGATCAGGCATCCGAACGCGGACCTGGACGCGCTGATGAAGCACGTCCCGGGTCCCGACCTGCCCACCGGCGGCCGGATCGTCGGCCTGGACGGCATCCGGGACGCGTACGCGTCGGGACGCGGCACTTTCAAGATCCGGGCGACGGTCGCCGTCGAGACCGTGACCGCGCGCCGCAAGGGCCTGGTCGTCACCGAGCTGCCCTTCGCGGTCGGCCCGGAGAAGGTCATCGCCAAGATCAAGGACCTGGTCAACTCCAAGAAGGTCCAGGGCATCGCCGACGTCAAGGACCTCACCGACCGTGAGCACGGGCTGCGCCTGGTCATCGAGATCAAGAACGGCTTCGTGCCGGAGGCGATCCTGGAGCAGCTCTACAAGCTGACGCCGATGGAGGAGTCCTTCGGCATCAACAACGTCGCCCTGGTCGACGGCCAGCCGCTCACGCTGGGGCTGAAGGAGCTGCTGGAGGTCTACCTCGACCACCGCTTCGACGTGGTCCGGCGCCGCAGCGAGTTCCGCCGCGGCAAGCGGCGCGACCGGCTGCACCTGGTCGAGGGCCTGCTGACCGCCCTCGTCGACATCGACGAGGTCATCCGGCTGATCCGGTCCAGCGAGAACTCCGCGCAGGCCAAGCAGCGCCTGATGGAGCGGTTCTCGCTGAGCGACGTGCAGACGCAGTACATCCTCGACACTCCGCTGCGCCGGCTCACCAAGTACGACCGCATCGAGCTGGAGGCGGAGAAGGACAGGCTCACGGCGGAGATCGAGGAGCTGACCCGGATCCTGGAGTCGGACGCGGAACTGCGCAAGCTGGTCTCGGCCGAACTGGCGGCCGTGTCCAAGAAGTTCGGCACCGACCGGCGCACGGTCCTGCTGGAGTCCGGGGGCGCGCCGGTGGCCGCGGTGCCGCTCCAGGTCGCCGACGACCCGTGCCGGGTGCTGCTGTCCTCGACGGGCCTGCTGGCCCGTACGGCGACCGACCGCCCCTTCGCGGCGGCGGCCGGCGCCAAGCGCGTGAAGCACGACGTGATCCTCTCGGTGGTCCCGGCGACCGCGCGCGGCGAGATCGGCGCGGTCACCTCGGCGGGCCGGCTGCTGCGGATCAACGTCGTCGACCTTCCCCAGTTGCCCGAGGCGGCGACGGCGAACCTGTCCGGCGGTGCGCCACTGGCGGAGTTCGTGTCCCTGGAGGACGACGAGACGGTGGTCTGCCTGATCACGCTGGACGAGTCGTCCCCCGGCCTGGCGCTGGGCACGGTGCAGGGTGTCGTCAAGCGCGTGGTGCCCGACTACCCGTCCAACAAGGACGAGTTGGAGGTCATCACGCTCAAGGAGGGCGACCGGATCGTCGGCGCGGTGGAGCTGCGCACCGGCGAGGAGGATCTGGTGTTCATCACGGACGACGCGCAGCTCCTGCGCTTCCAGGCGTCCATCGTCCGCCCGCAGGGCCGTCCGGCCGGCGGTATCGCCGGCATCAAACTGACCGAGGGCGCCAAGGTGATCTCCTTCACCGCGGTCGACCCGGCCGCCGACGCGGCTGTCTTCACGGTGGCGGGCTCGCGCGGCACGCTGGACGACTCGGTGCAGACGACGGCCAAGCTGACCCCGTTCGACCAGTACCCGCGCAAGGGCCGGGCCACCGGCGGCGTGCGCTGCCAGCGGTTCCTGAAGGGCGAGGACTGCCTGTCGCTGGCCTGGGCGGGCCCCGTCCCGGCCCGGGCGGCGCAGAAGAACGGCACCCCGGTGGAGCTGCCGGAGCCCGATCCGCGCCGCGACGGCTCGGGCACGTCGCTGGCGAAGACCGTGGCGGTGGTCGCGGGACCGGTGTCGTAGGACGCCCGGCCGCGCGCCCCGCGGCCGCTACGCCCCGCAGGTCTCCGTGCCCGGCTCCTCCTCGGAGCCGGGCACGAAGCGCAGGACGCCCCACATGCCGTGCTCGTCGGCGACCGGGGCGTCGTTCCCGCACGCTTCGAGTGCCTCGTGCAGCGCGTCCGCGTCGATGCCGGAGCCGATCAGCACGAGCTGCGTGTGGCGGGGGCCGGCGGGCGGCCAGGGCTCGGGCCTGAAGCGCAGGAACCGTCCGACGGCGTGCACGGCGTACCGGTTGCGGGTGTCGTGGGGACCGAAGTCGACGTGCCCCTTGATCCGGTAGAGCCCCTCGGGGCGGCCGTCCAGGAAGCTCATCAGCCGGCGGGGGTCCATGGGCGGCACGGAGGTGAAGGACAGGCTGTCGTAGCCGGTGTGCAGGTGCCCGGCGTGGTCGTGGCCGTCCTCGGGGTGCTCGTGCAGGTCGTCGAAGGAGAGCTGGCCGATGCGCTCCTCGCTCGGCCTGCAGTCGAAGAGGAACTCCGGGTCGACGCGGCCGTAGGTGGCGGGGAGGACCGCGGCACGGTCGGTGAGCGAGCGGACGAGCGCGAGCACGCGGTCGGCGTCCGGCGCCCGGTCCAGCTTGTTGACCACGACCAGGTCGGCCAGGGCGAGATGCCGGTCGATCTCCGGGTGCCTGGCGCGGGTGTCGTCGAACTCGGCCGCGTCGACGACCTCGACGAGGCCGCCGTACGCGATCCCCGGGTGTTCACTGGCCAGCACCATGCGCACCAGTTCCTGCGGCTCGGCGAGTCCACTGGCCTCGATCACGATGACGTCGATGCCCGCGGCGGGGGCGGCGAGCCGGTCCAGGTAGACGTCGAGTTCGCCGGCGTCGACGGCACAGCACAGGCAGCCGTTGCCGAGCGAGACCGTCGAGTCGCCGAGGGCCCCGGCGACCGCCATCGCGTCGATCTCGATGGCGCCGAAGTCGTTGACGATCGCCCCGATGCGGCTGCCTCCGCTGTGGTGCAGCAGGTGGTTGAGGAGCGTGGTCTTCCCGGAGCCGAGGAATCCGGCGAGCACGATCACCGGGATCTGCTGCGGGCTGCGGCTGTTCGCCGGGCTGTTCCCCAACGGGCGACCTCTCTGACGCGGGCGCGCGCACCGGCTCGTGGCCCGGCGCGCCGACGGGATCTGCGGGCATCGACTGCGCGACCAGGATACGAGCGGCAGGAGACGCGACGGACCGCTCGCACCTCGCCACACCGCGCGTGGGCCCCTCGACCGGGTGCCGGGGCGTTGTCGGGTCGGCGCCCGGTCGTGCCCGGTCGGCGCCTGGGCCATTTTCTCGCGGGAGAGGGAAGGGAGACCCGGGGGAAGAGGGAAGCGAGAAGGGCGCCGGGACGGTGCCGGGACGTCCGCCTCGTTCTCAGGGTGCCGGCGGCACCGCGACGGGCGGCCGGGGGCCCACGTAGCGCGCCACCGGCCGGATGATCTTCGGGTCCGCCGCCTGTTCCAGGATGTTGGCGCTCCAGCCCACCACCCGGGCGGCCGCGAAGGTGGGGGTGAACATCTCCCGGGGCAGACCGCACAGTTCCATGACCACGCCCGCGTAGTACTCGACGTTCGTGTGCAGTTCGCGGCCCGGCTTCAGCTCGGTGAGGACCGCCTCGACGTGCCGTTCGACCTCGACGGCCAGATCGACGCGCGGGCCGCCGAAGCCGAGGGCGATCTCCCGCAGCATCCGCGAACGGGGGTCCTCCGTGCGGTAGACGGCATGACCGAAGCCCATGACCCGGTCACCGGCGAGCACCCGCTCCCTGATCCAGGCGTCGGCCCGGTCCGGCGTTCCGATCGCGTCCAGGGTGTCGAGCGCGCGGCTCGGCGCCCCGCCGTGCAGCGGCCCGGACAGGGCACCCACCGCCCCGGCGAGACAGGCCGCGACGTCGGCGCCGGTGGACGCGATGACCCGGGCGGTGAACGTTGACGCGTTGAATCCGTGGTCAATGGTTGAGATCAGGTATTGCTCGACCGCACGGGCCCGGCGCGGGTCGGGCTCCTCGCCCGTGAGCATGTAGAGGTAGTTCGCCGCGTGGGGCAGGTCCGTACGGGGCTCGACGGGATCGAGGCCCCGGCCGAGCCGGTACAGCGCGGTGAGCAGCGTGGGCACGGCCGCACAGGCGGCCACGGTGTCGGCACGCCGCTGATCCGGGTCCGTGTCGTAGACCGGACGGAACCCCCGCGCGGCGCCCAGCAGCGACAGCGCGGTGCGCAGGCCGGCCAGCGGCCCGGAGCCGCGGCCTGCCGCGGCGACGGCGGGGAGGGCGGCGCGGACCTCCCGGGGCAGCCGGCGCAGCCGCGCGGTCTCGGCCGCGAAGGACGCGGCACGCCCGGGCTCCGGCAGGGTCCCGTGCACCAGGAGGTGCCAGACGTCCTCGAACCCGCGGGTGCGCGCCAGTTCGACGGCCGAGTACTGCCGGTAGTGGTAGAACCCCTCGACTCCCCGGACGTCGCCGACGCGGGTGTCGGTGACGACGACCCCGGCGAGCCCGCGCGGTACCTCGACACGGGGTGCGGTCCTGTTGACGGACATGGTGTCTCCTTCTTGTACTTGATCCGACTGTCCATGCTTGACTATATGACTGTCAATATTGATTGAATCAACTCTAAGCACCACGACATGACGAGACGGCTACGGTGACCCCATGCGCGATCACGAACCCGCTCCCGGCCCGCGGCCCGGGCGAAGGCTGAGCACCAGGGAGACCGCAGAGGTGCTCGGCGTGAAGCCGGAGACGGTGTACGCCTACGTGAGCCGCGGCCTGCTCAGCAGCGAGCGGCGGCCCGGAAGCCGCTCCAGCACCTTCGACGCGAAGGATGTCGAGGCACTGGCCCGGCGCAACCGCCGGGAGGCCGCGGGGAGTCCGGGCTCCGGGGGCGACCTGTCCGTGCGGACCCGCATCACCCTCATCGAGGAGGACCGCTACTACTTCCGTGGCGTCGACGCCACGGAACTGGCCCTCGGGCACTCCTACGAGGAGGTCGCGGAGTGGCTGTGGACGGGCCGGCTGAGCCCGGGCACCACCTTCGCCGCACCGGAGACCACCGTCGAGGTCGCCCGCCGCGCCGTGAACGCCCTGCCGGAGCACACCTCACCGGCCGACCGGCTGCGGGTGGCTGCCATCGCCGCTGCGGCCGAGGACCCCCTGCGTTTCGACCTCGCCGAGGAGACGGTGCTGGGTACCGGACGCATCCTCATCCCCACGCTCGTGGCCGCGCTGCCGCCCGTCCGGCACGACCACGCGGACCAGGACGACGGCCCCCTGGCCCACCGCCTGTGGCACCGGCTGACCGGCCGCCGCCCCGACGAGGCCTCGCTGCGCGTCCTGGACACCGCCCTGGCCCTGCTCGCCGACCACGACCTGGCCGCGTCCACACTCGCCGTCCGGGTCGCCGCCTCGGCCCGCGCGCACGCGTACGCGGCCGTCTCGGCCGGGCTCGGCGTCCTGGAGGGCCCGCTGCACGGTGCCGCCAGCGGCCTGGCCCACCGGATGCTGCTCGACGTGCTGGACCAGGGGAGCGCGGTCCCGGTGATCGCGGACGAGCTGCGCGCGGGGCGGCGGGTGCCCGGGCTGGGCCACCGGCTCTACTCCGGCGAAGACCCCCGCGCGCGCGTGCTGTTCGGCCTCCTGGAGCAGGTGCCGCACGCCGGGTCGGCGCTCCTCGCGGCCCGCGACGTCGTCGCCACCACCGCCCGGCACACCCCGCTGCACGCCAACGTAGACCTGGCGCTCGCGGTGTTCACCGCCTCCTGCGGCATGCCCGCCACCGCCGGGGAGACGATCTTCGCCGTGGCCCGTACGGCGGGCTGGATCGCCCACGCCCTGGAGGAGTACGGCGAACGCCCGCTGCGCATGCGCCCGAGCGGTCACTACGTCGGCCCGCGCCCCCCGCAGCCCCTGCCGCGGTGAGGCGGCCCGTGCCGCCGCCGGGGCGGACACGGCCCGGCCGGAAGTCGCCCCCGGAGGAGTCAGGTTAGGCTCGCCTCTGTGAGTAGGTGCGCGACCGTCTCCCGGAACCTCGACGAGCCCGTTTCCGCCACGGCCGCCACGGCGACGACGTGGCTGCTGCTGGAGCAGTCCGGGCCGTGGGGCGCGAAGGCGCTCACGTCGAGCCATCTCGACCCCGTGGTCGGCCGCGCCCTGGAGGCCGCCGCCGAGGGAACCGGAGTCCGTGTCGCACTGGTCCGGCGCCCCGGCCGGCACGCCGACCCCGGCACCCCGGAACCGCGGCGGGTGTACGCGGCCCACACCGTGCCGGGCGACGTCTGGCTGCACAGCGCCACCACCCGGGACCCGCGCCGGCTGCTCGACCTCGACTTCACCGCGCTCGGCGGCGGCGACCACCGCTCCTTCGGCACGGCACTCGGCGGCGGGCCGCACACCGGGGATCCGCTCGCGCTCGTCTGCACCAACGGCAAGCGCGACCGCTGCTGCGCCCTCCTCGGCCGTCCACTCGCCGCGGAACTGGCCGCCTCCGGTGTGCGCGGCGTGTGGGAGGTCACCCATCTGGGTGGCCATCGCTTCTCACCGACGGTGCTCGTGCTGCCGTACGGCTACGCCTACGGCCGGGTGACGGCGCACACGGTGGAGGCGGCCCTGCGCGGCGTCCGGGAGGGGCGCGTGGAACTGGACGGCTGCCGCGGCTGCTCCGCCTGGGAACGGCCCGGCCAGGCCGCCGAGCTGGCCGTGCGCTCGGTGGCGGGGGTGCTCCGGGCCGGGGCGCTGAACGTCGTGCGGACCGAGGGCGGGGCGCCCCGCTGGGAGGTCGTCGTCGCCCATGCCGACGGCCGCCGCTGGCGCGTCTCGGTGGCGCAGGGCGCGTCGCTGCCGCCACGCCCGGAGAGCTGCGGCGCCTCGGTGCTCGGCGCGCCGGCGCGGATGGACGTGGTCGCGGTGCGCGAGCTGAGGACGACGGCGCTGGCGAGCTGAGCCCGGCCCCGGTGCCGGCCGGGAGATCCGTGCCACACCGTCTGGGGCCGGGCCGGGCGGCCCACGTACGGTCGTGGGCATGAGGCCCACTCCCCCCGCACGCCGTCTGCGCCTCGGACTGCCCCGACGGGTGTTCTCGCAGGTGCTGCTCATGCAGGTGGCGGTCGCCGCGGGGGTCGCGGTGCTCGCCACCGGGCTGTTCCTGGCACCGCTGAGCAAACAGCTCGACCAGGAGGCGATGCGCCGGGCCCTGGCCATCGCCCAGACCACGGCACAGGACCCGGAGATCGCCGAGGGGGTGCTGACCACCCCGCCGAGCAGGAACGGCCCGGTGCAACGGGAGGCCGAGCGGATCCGGCACGCCACCAACGCCGAGTACATCGTGGTGCTGGACCGCCGCTGGGTGCGCTGGTCGCACCCCACTCCCGAGCAGATCGGCCATCCCGTCTCCACCGATCCCACCGACGCGCTGGACGGCCGGGACGTCATGGGGATCGACGAGGGCACCCTGGGCCGCTCCGCGCGCGGGAAGGTGCCGCTGTACGACGCCGATCACCGGATCATCGGCGCGGTGTCGGTCGGGATCGCGTACGACAGTGTGCGCGCCCGGCTGCTCGCCGCGATACCCGGCCTGTTCGCATACGCGGGCGGGGCCCTGGCGGTGGGCGCCCTGGCCGCCTGGCTGGTCTCCCGCCGGGTGCAGCGGCAGACCAGGGACCTGGCCTTCTCCGACATCTCGGCCCTGCTCGCCGAGCGTGAGGCGATGCTGCACGGCATCCGGGAGGGCGTGGTCGCGCTCGACCGCGGCGGACGTATCCGCCTGCTCAACGACGAGGCCCGGCGGCTGCTGGGCCTCGGCGACGAGGCCGTCGGCAAGTCGCTGGACGAGGCACTGGGCGAGGGCCGCACCGCGGACGTGCTGGCCGGCCGGGTGACCGGCACCGATCTGCTGACGGTGCGCGGGCAGCGCGTGCTGGTCGCCAACCGCATGCCCACCGACGACGGGGGCGCCGTGGCCACCCTGCGCGACCGCACCGAGCTGGAGCAGCTCGGCCGTGAACTCGACTCCACCCGTGGTCTGATCGACGCGCTGCGCGCGCAGGACCACGAGCACGCCAACCGCATGCACACCCTGCTCGGCCTGCTCGAGCTCGAGATGTACGACGACGCCGTGGAGTTCGTCGGCGAGGTCGTCGGGGACCACCGGGTCACCGCCGAGCAGGTCACCGAGAAGATCCAGGACCCGCTGCTGGCCGCCCTGCTGGTCGGCAAGGCGACCGTCGCCGCCGAGCGCGGGGTCGCCCTGTGGGTGTCGGAGCGCACCCGGCTCCCGGACCGGCTCGTCGACCCGCGAGGACTCGTGACGGTCGTGGGCAACCTGGTGGACAACGCGCTGGACGCGGTCGCCGCCACCCCGCACGCGCGCGTGGAGGTCGAGTTGCGCACCGAGGGCCGCACGGTCGTGCTGAGGGTGCGCGACACCGGGCCCGGCATCCCGGCGGACCAGCGGGAGCTCGTCTTCACGGACGGCTGGTCCACCAAGGAACCGCCCGCGCACGGCAAGCGGGGCCTGGGTCTTCCGCTGGTGCGCCGACTCGCCGAACGGCAGGGCGGTGGCGCGACGGTGGGCGCCGCGGACGGCGGCGGCGCGGAGTTCACCGTCGTGCTGCCCGAGGCGCTCACCGACGCGCTGAACGGACCGGATCGGGAGTCCGCCCCGGCGGGGCCCGGCGTGTCCGGGACGGCCGCGGCCGCCGCGCCGGCCCCCGCCGGGGAGGAGGCACGGTGATCGAGGTCCTGGTCGTGGACGACGACACCCGCGTCGCCCGGGTCAACGCCGCCTACGTCGAGAAGGTGCCCGGTTTCCATGTGGCCGGCGAGGCGTACAGCGCGGCCGGGGCGCTGCGCCTGCTGGCCGCGCTGCCCCGCGTCGACCTCGTCCTCATGGACCACTACCTGCCCGACGGCACCGGGCTCGCGGCGGTCCAGGAGATGCGCCGGCGCGGGCACCCGACCGACGTCATCATGGTGACGGCCGCGCGGGACGTCTCGACCGTGCAGGCGGCCATGCGCCACGGTGCTGTGCAGTACCTGGTGAAGCCGTTCGGGTTCATGGGGCTGCGGGCCAGGCTGGAGGGGTACGCCCGGCTGCGCCGGACGCTGGACGGCGGCGGTGAGGCCGAACAGGCCGAGGTGGACCGTGTCTTCGGTGCCCTGTCCGCGCCGTCCGAGCCCGACCTGCCCCGGTCGCACTCCCCCACCACCGCCGAGCTGGTGCGCCGGGCCCTGATGCGGGCCGAAGGCGCCCTGTCCGCGCAGGAGACCGCAGCGCTGACCGGGGTGAGCCGGCAGACCGCCCAGCGCCATCTCAAGCTCCTGGAGCGGACCGGACGGGCCCGGCTGACGCTGAGGTACGGCGGCGCGGGCCGCCCGGAACACCGTTACGTGTGGGCGACCCGCCCCTGAGCGGGTGGATCGCGGGTGCTACCCGGCGGCCTCGACGAACTCGGTCGTGTAGGTCTTCTCCAGGTCCACCTCGGCGTTCTTGATGTTCGGGTTGAACGCCTTGAGGACCTTCTCGACGGTCTCGGGACCGTTCTCCGGCATCACGCCGTCCTTGGTGAACATCGGCAGCGTGCTCTTGATCGCGTCCGCGTAGAGCGTCCGGTCTCCCTGGGAGTAGTCGGCGGGCATCCTGGCGGCGATCTCCGCGGCGCTGTGGGTGGACATCCACTTGAGCGTCCTGACGAACGCGTCGGCCAGCTTCTGGACGGTCTCCTTGTGCCCGTTCACCCAGTCCGTGCGCATGTACAGACTGGACGACGGGTACGGCCCGCCCAGCGCCTCCCGGGAGCCCTCGGGGGTGCGCATGTCGAGGAGGATCTTCCCGGCCTTCTTGTCGAGGATGGTGGCGACGGTCGGGTCGGTGGTCATGCCGGCGTCGATCGAGCCCTGCTGCAGCGCCGCGATGAACGTCGGGCCGGCTCCCACGGCGACCGGGGTGAACTCGCTGACGTTCACGCCGTTCTTGACCGCGAGGTACTTGGTGAGGAAGTCGGTGGAGGAACCGAGGCCGGTGACACCGAGCTTCCTGCCCCTGAAGTCCTTCGGCGAGGTGACGTCCGCCGCCTTCCCGGCGGCGACGACCTCCACCTCGCCGGGGGCGTGCGAGAACTGCACGACGGACTCCACGGCCTTGCCCTTCGTCTGCAGGTCGAGGGTGTGGTCGTAGAAGCCGACGGCGCCCTGGACCTGACCGGAGACGAGCGCGGTCTCGGCCTGGACACCGGCGGGCTCGCTGAGCAGCTCCACGTCCAGGCCCTCGGAGTCGAAGTAGCCGAGGCGCTGGGTGAGCATGGCCGGCAGATAGATGACCTTGTCCAGGCCGCCGACCATGATCTTGACCTTCGTGCCCTTGCCGTCGCCCTTGCCGCCGGCGGCCGAGGTGCTGCTCGCCGCGTCGTTGGCGCAGGCGGTGAGCGAGGACAGGGCGAGCAGGCCGGAGACGGCGAGCGAGGCGTATCTGGCGGTCTTGCGCATGCGGGTTCACGTCCTTGTGAGAGGGCTGTGCGGGGACAGGGCCGTGCGGGGAGCGGGCTGGAGAAGGGGGACGGAGGAAGGAGGGCTGTGCCGGGAGAGGGCCGTGGGGCGCAGGAGGCGTCGTGGAGTGCCGCGGCGCGGGACGGCGCCCGGCGGCTCGGCTCAGCGGTCGGAGTTCGCCGGCTTCCAGCGGAAGATACGGCGTTCGGCGAAGGTCAGCAGACCCTCGGCGAGGAGCGCGACGACCGCGAGGATGACCATCGCGGCGTACACCCCCGCGGCGTTGAAGGTGCCCTGGGAGGCGGCGACGAGCAGTCCGATGCCCTTCGTGGCGCCGATGTACTCGCCGACGATGGCGCCGATGAGGGCGAAGCCGAAGCTGACGTGGAGGCTGGTGAAGATCCAGGACGTCGCCGACGGGACGACCACCTGCAGCGTCACCTTCCGGTCGCTCGCCCCGAGGATCCGGGCGTTGGCGACCAGGTTGCGGTCGACCTCGCGGGCGCCCTGGAAGGCGTTGAAGAACACCGGGAAGAACACCAGCACCACGGCCGACGCGACCTTGGAGGCGGGGCCCAGGCCGAACCAGATCACGAAGATCGGGGCCAGGACGATCCTGGGAAGGGAGTTGAGGACCTTGATGTACGGGCCGAGGACATCGGCGAGGAAGGCGATCCTTCCCAGGGCGATGCCGAACACCACACCGGCGACGACACCGATGGCCCAGCCCAGCAGCGCCTCGTGCAGCGTGTACCAGATCTGCTCGCCCAGGGAGCCCTGGGCGGTCCCGTGCGTCACCCAACTGCTGATCTGGTCCCAGATCTTCGAGGGCATGGAGAAGTTGAACGGATCGATGACGGCGGCCCGGGACAGTGCCTCCCACAGACCGAGCACGGCCACCAGCAGGAGCGCTCGCGCGGCGTTGACGACCACCTTGCGTCTGCGGGCGGCCTGAGCCCGTGACCGCGCGCGGCCCGGATTCCTCACCGTGTCGACGACCGGCGTGCTGAGCACCTCAGGCGACATGCGCGGCACCCCTTTCCCGGGTGATGCGGACCTCTTCACCGAGGGACTCCCAGATCTCGCGGTAGATCTCGATGAACCGCGGCTCGAGGCGGACCGACTCGACCTTGCGCGGCCTGGGCAGGTCGATGTCGAAGACCTGCTTCACGGTCGCGGGCCCCGCGGTCATCACGACGACCTTGTCGGCCAGCGCGATGGACTCCTCCAGGTCGTGGGTGACGAAGACGACCGAGGCGCCCGTGCCCTCCCACAGCTCCAGCAACTCGTCCGACATCAACGCCCGGGTCTGCACGTCGAGCGCCGAGAACGGCTCGTCCATCAGCAGGATCTCCGGGTCGTTGACGAAGGTGGCGGCCAGGGCGACGCGCTTGCGCTGGCCGCCGGAGAGCTGGTGCGGATAGCGGTCCTCGAAGGCCGCGAGACCGACCCGGGCCAGCCACTCTCGGGCCCTCTGCCTGGCCTCCGCCTTGGGCACGCCCCGGAAGCGGGGGCCGGCCATCACATTGGAGAGCACCGTCCGCCAGGGGAAGGTGGCGTCCTGCTGGAAGACGAAGCCGACCTTGTCACCGACGCCGTCGACCGGCTCCCCGGCCACCAGCACCTCGCCCTCGCTGGGCTCCTCCAGGCCGCTGACCAGGGTCAGCGTGGTGGACTTGCCGCAGCCGGTCGGCCCCACGACGGCCACGAACTCGCCGCGCCGCACGGTGAGGTCAAGGCCGCACACGGCCGTGTGCAGTCCCCCCGACGGGGTCCTGAAGGTTTTGCTCGCGCCCCGTAGCTCGATGGCGGGGCTGGTGTCTGTGCTCATGGCCCGGGACGGTAGATGTGGCCCCGGCCACAACAGCAGTCTTGTGAGCGCATGCCGTTCTTTTGCTCGCAAGCACCTGTTGTGCTCGTTTTGCTCGCGTTACAACTGCGGAGCCGAAACACGGGCTGAACGCTCGCCGGCCTTGGAGGAGAGGCCCGATGATTGACGTCCTCGTCGTGGACGACGACTTCCGCGTCGCGGAGATAAACGCCAAGTACGTGGGAAAGGTTCCCGGTTTCCGGGTGGCCGCCCGCGCGCACAGCGCCGCGCAGGCTCTGGCGGCCCTCGAACGCGGCGCCGTCGACCTGGTTCTGCTCGACCACTACCTGCCGGACCGGACCGGCCTCGAACTCGTGCACCGCATGCGGGAGCAGGGCCACGGCACCGACGTCATCATGATCACGGCGGCCGGCGACGTCTCGACCGTCCAGCAGGCCATGCGCCTGGGCGCCCTGCACTATCTGATCAAGCCCTTCACCTTCGCCGCCCTGCGCACCCGCCTGGACTCCTACGCGGCCCTGCGCCGCACCGTCGACCGGGTCGGCGGCCGGGGGCTGACGGGCCAGGAGCAGGTCGACCGGATCTTCGGCGCACTGCGCACCTCGGCGACGCCGTCAGCACCGGGCCTGCCCGGTGGCCACTCGGAACCCACCACGGACCTCATCTGCGACGTGCTGCACGGCGCGGACCAGCCGCTGTCCGCCCACGAGGTCGCGGCGCGCACCGGGCTGAGCCGCTCCACCGCCCAGCGCTACCTCCGCCACCTGGAACAGGCGGGCCGTCTCAGCCTCTCCCTGAGGTACGGCGACACCGGCCGCCCGGAGCACCGGTACGCGTGGGTGGCGCCGTGAGCGCGGGCCACGGTGTCGCGCCGCGCCCGCACAATGATCCCGCGCGGCCCTACGCGCCTGCTACACGGCGCCCGCGCCGGTCAGCGACCGCACCTCGGTCTCCGCGTACCCGGCCTCGTCGGCGGCCTCGTCCGATGTGACCGTCCCCAGCCAGCCGGCCAGGAAGCCCAGCGGGATCGAGACGACGCCCGGGTTCTGCAGGGGGAAGTACTGCAGGTCGATGTCCGGGAACAGCGAACCGGGACTGCCGGACACCACCGGGGACAGCAGCACCAGCACCAGAGCCGGGATCAGCCCGCCGTACACGGACCACACGGCACCGCGTGTGGTCAGGGAACGCCAGAACAGCGAGTACACCAGCACCGGCAGGTTCGCCGACGCGGCCACGGCGAAGGCGAGTCCGACCAGGAAGGCGACGTTCAGGTCGCGGGCCAGCAGACCTAGCGCGATCGCGACCACGCCGATGCCCACGGCCGCGACACGGGCCACCGCGACCTCGCCGCGCGCCCTGGTGTGCCGACGCCGCAGCGACGCGTACAGGTCATGGGCCACGGACACCGAGGAGGCGAGGGTGATTCCGGCGACCACCGCGAGGATCGTCGCGAAGGCGACGGCGGCCACCACCGCGAACAGCACCGTCCCGCCCGTGGAGCCGACGCCTCCGCCGAGATCGAGGGCGAGCAGCGGCATGGCAGTGTTCCCGGCCGCGTTGGAGCGGCGCAGGGCCTCGGGTCCCACCACGGCGGCGGCCCCGAAGCCCAACACGATCGCCATCAGGTAGAAGCCGCCGATCAGCCCGATGGACCACACCGCGGAGCGGCGGGCGGCGCGCGCGGTGGGCACGGTGTAGAAGCGGGAGAGGATGTGCGGCAGCCCTGCCGTGCCCAGCACCAGGGCGAGGCCCAGGCTGATGAAGTCGAGGCGGGCGGTCCAGCTCCCGCCGTACTTCAGCCCCGGCGCCAGGAACGCGTCACCGTGGCCGCTGCGTTCGGCCGCCGTGACCAGCAACCGGTCCAGGTCGCCGTGGAAACGCACCAGCACCAGCACGGTCAGCGCGACCGTGCCGCTGAGCAGCAGGACCGCCTTCACGATCTGGATCCAGGTGGTGGCCCGCATCCCACCCAGTGACACATAGGTCACCATGAGGGCGCCGACCGCGATGACCGTCCACGCCTGGGCCGTCCCGCTGGTGCGTCCCAGCAGCACTGCCACCAGGCTGCCCGCGCCCACCATCTGGGCCACCAGGTACAGGACGGACACCGTGACCGAGGCGGTTCCCGCCGCGATCCGCACCGGCCGCTCGCTCATCCGCCCGGCGACCACGTCCGCGAGCGTGAACCGGCCGCAGTTGCGTACCAGTTCCGCCACCAGGAACAGCACCACCAGCCAGGCCACGAAGAAGCCCACCACGTACAGCAGCCCGTCGTAGCCGTACAGCGCGATGAGCCCGGTGACCCCGAGGAACGAGGCGGCCGACACGTAGTCGCCCGAGACCGCGAGGCCGTTCTCCAGCGGGGAGAACAACCGCCCTCCGGCGTAGAACTCCTCCACGGAGCCGTGCCGTCTGCGGCTCACCCATGTCGTGATCGCCAGCGTGACGGCCACGAACCCGCTGAACAGCAGCAGTGCCAGTGTCTGGTTTCCGCCGGTCACGAGGCGCCTCCCCTGGCTCCACGGGTCAGTTCTTGTGTGTCCCAGCGCAGTTCGAGTGCGAGCCGGTCCCGGCGCAGCCGAGCATGCCGGGCGTAGCCCCAGGTGAGCAGGAAGGTGCTGAGGAACTGCCCCAGCCCGGCCAGCATTCCCACGTTCACCGCCCCCACCACCGGCCTGGACATCAGCCCCGGAGCGGTCGTCGCGGCGACCACGTATGCCACGTACCAGACGAGGAAGGCGGCGACGCCCGGCACCACGAACCTCCGGTACCGGCCTCGCACCTCCTGGAACGCCTCGCTGCGCTGCACCTCGAGGTAGACGTCGCGGGCGCGGACCGCCACCGGGTCCCGCTCTCCTCGCGCGGCCGGTACACCCCGGACCGGCGTGCCGGTGCCGTCCCGTTCCCCCCGGCCGGACGCCAGGGTGTCGTACCAGGGATCCTCGTACCTCACCTCGCAAGAAGACGTGCCGTGGTCCTCGTGATTGCCGGCCGCATTCCCGGCACCGTCCCCGGCTCCCCGGGCACGGCCCTCACTTGACTGCATACTCAAGGATGGACAGACCGGGAAGATCCGTGACTTCTCTTCCCAGGACGCTTCACCCCATCAGGTGACTCAATTCCCGGGAGGCCGCACGAGCCCCTTCGCGTAGGCGTAACGCACCGCCTGCGCCCGGTCCTTGAGGCCCGCCTTGGCGAAGAGATTGTTGATGTGGGTCTTCACCGTCGCCGTGGAGACGTGCAGCCGGCGGGCGATCTCCTGGTTGCTCAGCCCCTCGGCGATCAGCACGAGGACCTCGGCCTCCCGTGCGGTCAGCCCGTCGGGCGGCTTGGTCACGGCGGGCGCCGGCGCGGGCTCCGACAGCCTCTCCAGCAGCCGTCGCTGGACGCTCGGCGCCAGTCCCGCCTCTCCTGACAGAACGCTCTCCACGGCCCGCACGATCTCGTCGCCGCCCGCGTCCTTGGTCAGATATCCGCGGGCCCCCGCGTGCAGCGCGGGGAACAGCGACTCGTCGTCCCCGAACGTGGTGAGCACCACCACCTGGGTCCCCGGGTACTCCGACCGGATCCGGCGCGTGGCCTCCACCCCGTCGCAGCGCGGCATCCGCAGATCCATCAGCACGACGTCCGGGGCGAGTTCGGCGACCCGCCGGACCGCCTCCTCGCCGTCTCCGGCGGACCCCACCACCTCCAGCCCGGGCAGCAGGCCCAGCAGCATCACGATGCCTTCCCGGACCACGGTCTGGTCGTCGGCGACCACGACCCGCGCGGGCTTCCTCCCGCTCGTCTCCGTCATACGGGCACCTTCAGCGTCACCACGAACCCTTCCTCCTCCGGTCCCGCGTCGAGCGAACCGCCGAGCAGCTCGGCCCGCTCCCGCATCCCCCGCAGACCGTACCCGCCACCGGAACCCGTCAGTTCGCCCGGACGGCCACCGGAGTCCCGTACGCCCAGCGTCACTTCGTGCTCGCCGTAGTCGAGCCGCAGCTCCACCCTGGCTCCCTGGGCATGCTTGCGGACGTTCGTCAGCGCCTCCTGCGCGACCCGTCGCACGGCCTGCGACGCCTCGGCCGGCAGGGGTCTGCGCTCACCCGTGACGGTGACATCCGCGCCGTCGGCCGCGGTGACGAGCCCGTTCAGGAACTCCTCCAGCGGGGTCAGCTCGCCCCGCAGCGCGCTCAGCGCCTGCCTGGTCTCGGCGAGGCCGTCGCGGGCCATGCCCCGGGCGGCCACCACCCGCTCCAGGATCTGGTCCCGCTCCGCTCCGCGCTCGATCAGCAGCCGGGCGGCCTCGAGGTGGACCAGTTGCGCCGAGAGGCTGTGGGCCAGCACGTCGTGGATCTCCCGGGCGATCCGCGCCCGTTCGGCCAGCGCCGCCGACTCCGCCTCGGCGGCCCGGGCGGCCCGCTCCTGGGCCAGCAGCCGCTGTGCGCTGCCGCGGGCCTCCGCGTCGAGCCGCAGCACGTATCCGGCGAGGGCCATGCCCGCCACCGTGGCGGCCGTGGTGAGCCACACGTCGTTGTTGAACGCGGAGAACGAGGCCAGCGCCACGGACGTCACGGGCAGCGCGGCCCCCAGGGGAAGCCGCTCCAGGGCCGAGACCCCGCAGCCGCACCAGATCACCAGCGCCGGTCCCGTGAACCCGGTCGCCTCGGCCGCTACCGCTATCCCCAGGAGCACCGCCATGAGGGCGAGCGAAGGCACCAGCCGGTGCTCATAGGTGGTGTGGAAGAACGCCCAGGAGACGAGGGCGGCCAGCAGGACTCCCGCCGCGGCCGCCAGCGCGCCCCGGACGCCGAGGTGTCTATGACTGAAAGCGCCCCACAGCAGCAGAGCGAGTACCAGGAAGCGGATCGCCCGGGCGAGCATCCGCCGGGGCCTGCTGATGCCCGCCCGGCCGAGCGCCTCACGGGTCGGCCAGCGGGTCAGGGCGTTGTCCGTCACACGCGTTCCTTCCAGGCGAGCCGCATGCCGCGACCGTACGCGGGGACGGGGCGGCCGGAGGTGCCTAGGGACTGTGCCCGCCAGGCCAGGATCCCGCCGCGCACCAGCAGCGTGACGGCGAGGCCCAGCATCAGAACCGAGCCCTCCTGGTGCACGCCGGACGCGACGCCGAGGGCGTGGACACCGCCTCGCAGGGCCATGCCGACGAGCCAGACGACGGCACCGGCCCTGGTGCTCCTGGTCCACACGGCACCGTCCGACGCCGTCCAGATCCGTGTGGTCCAGGCCCAGCCGGCGCCCGTGACCACACCGGTGATCAGTTCGACCGCGAGCAGGGCGGCCGAGGCCGCGGGGTGATGGTCGTCGAGTGTGCCGGGTTCACGCAGGGCCACCACCGCGAGGATCGCGGGCAGCAGCCACCAGCGCCGGTCCGTGTCGATCGCGCGGGCGCGGAACTGCCGCACGATCACCACGGCTGCGACGGCCACGATCACCAGTGCGTCGGCGAACCCGGACATGCCTGCCTCCGTGAGCGACGAGATGGTGCCGGGAGCGGGTGCCGCCGACACCAACGAAGCTACGGAAGACCGCCGGTCGGGAGATCGGCGCGGAGGTGGATCGCGGGTGGAGTCGGCGGGCGGGCTCGTCTCCACCCGTGGGTGGAGTGGCGGCACGGCCGGCCGTTCCGCACCCGTGACGGGACGCCGGTTCCGGCCGGGCTGCCCCCATGGAGAACCACGCGGCCCCGGTCGTCCGGTCCTCTCTGGATGATCGGACCGGCCGAACGGGGCCGGGTGCCGTGGCTACGCGTCGATCCGCGACCTGTCCAGGGTCGCCGCCGACCCGGAGATGAACTCCTTGCGCGGTGCCACGTCGTTGCCCATGAGCAGGTCGAAGACCTGTTCGGCGGCTTCCAGGTCGGACAGGTTGATCCGGCGCAGGGTGCGGTGCCGCGGGTCCATCGTGGTCTCGGCGAGCTGGTCGGCGTCCATCTCTCCCAGGCCCTTGTAGCGCTGGATCGATTCCTTGTAGCGGACGCCCTTGCTCTGGAACTCCATGAGCTTGTCGCGCAGCTCGCGGTCCGAGTACGTGTAGACGTACTTCTCCTGCCCCTTCTTCGGCTGGATCAGCTCGATGCGGTGCAGCGGCGGTACCGCGGCGAAGACCCGTCCGGACTCGACCATGGGACGCATGTAGCGCTGGAACAGCGTCAGCAGCAGACAGCGGATGTGGGAACCGTCCACATCCGCGTCGGTCATCATGATGATCTTGCCGTAGCGAGCCGCGTCGAGGTCGAAGGTACGGCCCGAGCCCGCCCCTATGACCTGGATGATCGCGCCGCATTCGGCGTTCTTGAGCATGTCGGTCACCGACGACCGCTGCACGTTGAGGATCTTGCCGCGGATCGGCAGCAGGGCCTGGAACTCGGAGTTCCGGGCCAGCTTGGCCGTACCGAGCGCCGAGTCGCCCTCGACGATGAACAGCTCACTGCGGTCGACGTCGTCGCTGCGGCAGTCGGCGAGCTTCGCCGGCAGGGACGAGGACTCCAGGGCGGTCTTGCGCCGCTGCGCGTCCTTGTGCTGGCGGGCCGCGACCCGGGTACGGGCGGCGGCGACGACCTTCTCCATCACGACCCGGGCCTGGGCGGCCGCGTCCCGCTTGGTGGAGGTCAGGAACGCCTTCAGTTCCTTGGTGACCACGTTGTTCACGATGCGGCGGGCCGCGGACGTACCGAGGACCTCCTTGGTCTGGCCCTCGAACTGCGGCTCGGCCAGGCGCACCGTGACGACGGCGGTGAGGCCCTCCAGGGCGTCGTCCTTGACGATGTTGTCCTCGGCGACGCGGAGCATCTTCTTGGCCCGCAGCACCTCGTTCATCGTCTGGGTGACGGCCTGCTCGAAGCCGGCGACGTGGGTGCCGCCCTTGGGGGTGGCGATGATGTTCACGAACGACCGCAGCTTCGCGTCGTAGCCGGTGCCCCAGCGCAGCGCGATGTCGACGCCGAGTTCGCGCGCGACCTCGGTCGGGGTCATCTGGCCGTGCTCGTCCAGGACCGGGACGGTCTCCTTGAAGGTGCCGTGCCCCGAGAAGCGGAGGACGTCGCAGACCGCCCTGTCGGCCGCCAGGTACTCGCAGAACTCGCTGATGCCGCCATCGAAGCGGAAGGACTCCTCGCCCTTGCTGCCGCCCTCGCCGAGTCCGAACTCGTCCCGGACCACGATGGTCAGCCCCGGCACCAGGAAGGCCGTCTGCCGGGCACGCTGGTGCAGCGTCTCCAGGGAGAGCCTGGCGTCCTTCAGGAAGATCTGCCGGTCCGCCCAGTACCGCACACGCGTGCCGGTGCGCGTCTTGGGAATCTTCTTGCTCCTGGCCAGGCCGCTGCCGGCCTCGAACTTCGCCTCGGCGCCGGTACCGCGGAAGGCTCCCGGAACGCCGCGCCGGAAGCTGATGGCGTGGGTGTGCCCACCGCGGTCCACCTCGACGTCGAGGCGGGCGGAGAGGGCGTTGACCACGGAGGCGCCGACGCCGTGCAGGCCGCCGGAGGCGGCGTAGGAGCCACCGCCGAACTTGCCGCCGGCGTGCAGTTTGGTCATCACGACCTCGACGCCGGACAGGCCGGTCTTGGGCTCGACGTCCACGGGGATGCCGCGGCCGTTGTCCCGCACCTCCACGGAGGCGTCGTCGTGCAGGATCACCTCGATGTGGTCGCAGTATCCACCGAGGGCCTCGTCCACGGCGTTGTCGATGATCTCCCACAGGCAGTGCATCAGACCGCGGCTGTCGGTCGAGCCGATGTACATACCCGGGCGCTTCCGCACGGCCTCGAGGCCCTCGAGGACGAGCAGGTGCCGCGCGGTGTAGTTGGAACCGTCCCGGTCTGCTCCTGCCAGCAGCGCTGTGGACGGCACGGACGTATCGGCGGTCACGCGGTTCGCTCCTCGCTGAATTTCAGGTGACCCCCTTGTGGGTAAGGGGGCGGCGTCGGTTGCCGCTCAGAGGGTACCGAGGCCTGGTAGAGCCGTTGTAACGCCACCCTCGTCGAAATCTCACCCTAGTCCACGGTCGCATAGATGTTCGATCCCTCGATGGGGTGAAGTCCACATCACGTTCCATTGGAGGCATGAACCATTTAGGCTCCGGGCACGTCCTCATGAACAACCGGCAACCCAGCCGGGAGGACAGAGACCGGATACCGCGCGAAACCGTAAGCACCCAAGACACGCACTACGGCACATTCGCCGCCAACCGGCAGCAGACAGCCGCCCCGGAAGATTCTTTCGAGGAAAAGCCACGAGCGGGAACGTTTTCGGGCTGGTTGGATGTTGACCCTGGTACGACAGCTCGTCGAGCTAGAGAAGAGGCGACGTGACTACTGTTCTGACCCCCGCGAGCCCGCTGACGGCCGCCGATCGCTGCGACCGCTGCGGCGCCCAGGCATACCTGCGCGTCGTCCTGCTCAGCGGCGGAGAACTGCTCTTCTGCGCCCACCACGGTCGCAAGTTCGAGCCGGAACTCAAGAAGATCGCCGCTGAGATACAGGACGAGACGGAGCGGCTGACGGCCGCTCCGAGCACCGCTTCCGACGAAGAACGCTGAATCTCGCACACACGACGAGCCAGCCCCGGCGCAGGCCGGTGAACGGGCGGCCGCTCCCCTCCGGGAGCGGCCGCCCGCGCTCGTACCTCCGTGGCGGCCTCAGGAGCCCTTCTCGGGCCTCTGGGGACCCGCAGCCGACCCTCCCAGGCTCCTGAGGACGTCGGAGACCCGTGTGTAGACGCCCGGATCCCCGGGCCGCCCGCACCCCGTTCCCCAGGACACCAGCCCGATCAGCCGGCCCGACGCCACCAGCGGCCCCCCGCTGTCGCCCTGGCAGGCGTCCGGGCCGCCGGCGAGATCCCCCGCGCAGAGCATGGTGTCGGCGCGATAGGCCCCGTCCGGACCGCCGGGATAGGCACGGGCGCAGACGTCGTCCGCGAGCACCCGTACGCGCGCGGCGTGGAGGTGGCGCGGATAGGCCCCGCCGCCCGTGACGTCGCCCCAGCCGGAGACGAGGGCCTGCGACCCCGGCTCGTACGCGGCGTCGCCCTTGGGCGCCATCGCGACCACGGCGCCGCGCGGCAGCGGCTCGGCGAGCGTGAGCACCGCGAAGTCGCCGGAGTTGGTCTCGACGTCGTAACGCGGATTCACCCGGACGTCCCGTACGGCGATCTCCTCGCCCTCGGTGGAGAGCAGATCGGTGCGGCTCGCTATGACCTTGAGGTCGCCGACCCGGTTCGGGGGCGTCCCCACGACCTCATCGGCCATGCAGTGGGCCGCGGTGAGCACGGTGGTCCGCGAGACCGCCACGCCGCCGCAGAACTGCCCCGCCCGCGTACGCCCGAACCGGTCACGGCTCGACAGCGCCACGGTCCACGGGGCCTGTGAGACGTCTATCGGGAACCCGCCGACGACCACCCCCGCGGGGGCGGCGGAGGCCGAGGCGGCCAGGGGTATGGCGGTCACCACGGCCGCAAGGGCCAAGGGCCCGATCAGTGCCCGGGCAATCGAACGACGCATTCGGATTCCTCACTCTGGGGTCGTACCGGAACACCCAGAGTCATTCAGGCAGCCGCCGCGCGCAGCACGAAGGCCCGGCCTCCCGAGGGGAGCCGGGCCTTCGGCGTCGTACGAACGGCCCTAGTCGAGGTAGTCGCGCAGCACCTGCGAACGGGACGGGTGGCGCAGCTTCGACATGGTCTTGGACTCGATCTGGCGGATGCGCTCACGCGTCACGCCGTAGACCTTGCCGATCTCGTCGAGGGTCTTCGGCTGGCCGTCGGTGAGGCCGAAGCGCATGGAGACGACGCCGGCCTCGCGCTCGGACAGGGTGTCCAGGACGGAGTGGAGCTGCTCCTGCAGCAGCGTGAAGCTGACCGCGTCGGCGGGGACCACGGCCTCGGAGTCCTCGATGAGGTCACCGAACTCGCTGTCGCCGTCCTCGCCCAGCGGGGTGTGCAGCGAGATGGGCTCACGGCCGTACTTCTGGACCTCGATGACCTTCTCCGGGGTCATGTCGAGTTCCTTGGCCAGCTCCTCCGGGGTGGGCTCGCGACCCAGGTCCTGGAGCATCTGCCGCTGCACGCGCGCGAGCTTGTTGATGACCTCGACCATGTGCACCGGGATACGGATGGTGCGGGCCTGGTCGGCCATGGCGCGGGTGATCGCCTGACGGATCCACCAGGTGGCGTACGTGGAGAACTTGTAGCCCTTGGTGTAGTCGAACTTCTCGACCGCGCGGATCAGACCGAGGTTGCCCTCCTGGATGAGGTCCAGGAAGAGCATGCCGCGGCCGGTGTACCGCTTGGCCAGGGAGACGACCAGGCGGAGGTTGGCCTCCAGCAGGTGGTTCTTGGCGCGGCGGCCGTCCTCTGCGATGATCTCCAGCTCGCGCTTGAGCTTGGGGGCGAGCTTGTCGGCGTTGGCCAGCTTGTCCTCGGCGAACAGACCCGCCTCGATGCGCTTGGCGAGCTCGACCTCCTGCTCGGCGTTGAGCAGCGGGACCTTGCCGATCTGCTTGAGGTAGTCCTTGACCGGGTCCGCGGTGGCACCGGCGGCGGCGACCTGCTGGGCGGGAGCGTCGTCCTCGTCCTCGTCGGACAGCACGAAGCCCGCGTTCTCGGTGCCCTCGGGCTCGTCGGCGACCTTGGTCTCCTCGAGGACCTCTTCCTCGACCGGTTCGCCGTCGTCCTTCTTGGCCGCGGTCTTCTTGGCGACCGTCTTCTTGGCGACGGTCTTCTTCGCTGCCGCCTTCTTGGCGGTCGTCTTCTTGGCTGCCGCCTTCTTGGCGGGTGCGGCTTCCTCGACGGGCTCGTCGGCGGCCGGGACGGCGGGCGCGACCGGGGCGGCCGTGGTGGCGGTGGCCTTCCTCGTGGTCACCGCCTTCGCCGCGACCGTCTTGGTGGCGGTGCGCTTGGCCGGACTCTTCGCTGCGACGCTCTTTCGGGTGCGCTTGGGCTCTGCTGCACTGACCATCAGCGTCACACCCTCTTCCTCAAGGATCTGGTTGAGGCTGCGCAGTACGTTCTTCCACTGAGTGGCCGGAATCTGGTCGGCTTCGAAGGCCCGACGCACATCGTCGCCGGCGATCTGCCCCTCAGCCTTTCCCCGCTCGATGAGCGCCATGACAGAGACGGACTCGGCGATCTCCGGCGGGAGCGTACGGGATGTGCTGGCCGACACGAACAACCTCTCGGAACGTTGGAAAACGGCTTCCGGCCCCGTCCGCGACGGACGGGAACCGACCACCGGCCGGGGGTGGGCCGACGGAGCGGGCGGGAGCCAGGGAGATGCACAGCGCCTTGCCAGGCGTCCATATTCCCTCCGCGGCTGTCACCTCTTAGGTCATCGCGCTGCTCCCGCGAGCGTTACGCCCAATCTGCGTGGCCCGAGTCACACCCCGTAAGCGATGGAAACCACCGAAGACTGCCATAAGGGATTATCTGCGCAACCACCCGCCGACCGGGGCCGATCGCGGTCCGGCCGCGGCGGCGCCGGGCCCCGCCGGACTCCGGGATTCCGGCGGGGGCCGGCGCGCCGGCCGCGGCATCGCGGCACACCGGCGACCGCACGGCTGGAGACGGGTCAGTGCTCGCGCGGGGCGGGAACCACGCGCTCCACCTCGGGGTGGACGGTGAGGAGCTGGCGCATGGCCGTCTCCGCGGCCGTGCCGTCGCCGGCGCCCAGCGCGTCGACGATCCGCGCGTGCAGCGCGAGGGAGGCCTCGTTCGGCCGGTCACAACCCGCGACCGGCCCACCGGAGACCTGAAGAGCGGCCGAGACGATCCCGGAGAGGTGCTCCAGCATGCGGTTGCCGGCGATCTGGATGAGCAGCGCGTGGAACTCGCCGTCGGCACGCGAGAACGTCAGCGCGTCACCCTGCGCCATGGCGTGACCCATGATCTCGACCACGTCGGACAGGCGCTGCTGGACCTCCTCCCGGCCGCGCCCGGCGGCGAGGCGGGCGGCGAGCGGCTCGATCGTCCAGCGCAGCTCACTCAGCTCACGGCGCTGGTCGTCGCGCTGCGGCCCGAAGGCCCGCCACTCGATGATGTCCGGATCCAGGAGGTTCCAGTCGCTCACGGGACGCACGCGCGTGCCGACGTTCGGGCGGGCGCTGACGAGGCCCTTGGCCTCGAGGACGCGGAGGGACTCACGGACGACGGTGCGGGAGACCTCGAAGCGCTGGCCGATCTCCTCGGGCACGAGCGGGCGGTCGGCGCCCAGATCGCCCGATACGATCATCTGACCGAGCTGCTGAACGAGTTGGCCGTGCAGTCCGCGTCCGCGACTGCCCGTGGCGCGCCGCCCGACGCGGCCCAGCTCGGGATCCGCTCCCTCCCAGGCGGGCGCTCCGACCCGGTCGTTCACCGGGGCATCCGTGTAGGGATAGCGGTCGAGTTCGCCCGGGCCGACCAGACCGGAGTCTGAGGAGCGGGCGGCGGTCATCATGGTGTGCGCAAGGGTACTCACGCATCCTTTGTCGGCGTCGTCTCCAACTCCCTTGAGGTCTTTGGTGAAAAGCACACGAAAGGGTGATCGCTCACCCCGTCGCAATTGACGCCTTATCGGAAAGAAACGAGCCGTAATCGGGGAGTTGTTGGCACGGCGGGACCGGATGCGTTCGTGGCGATGGTCACCGGACCCTGGTTCGCACGGTCGTGACCAGGTAGGCGCACAACAGCCCGGCCAACGACAACGTCAGTGCGCCGCCGACGGGTTGGGCCAGGAGCCGTACCGTGGCCAGCAGGTAGCGCTCGCCTCCGAAGGGCCACTGCAGCAGCAGGACCTCCCGCATCCGCAGGGGGAGTCCGGCCGCCGTCCGCACGGCCGGCCCGCCCAGCATCCAGCGCAGGACGGGGACGAGGACGACGGGAACGGTGAGGACGGCGGCGAGACCTGCCGTCGTGGACCGGAAGATTCCGGCCGCCAGCACGCCGGCCCAGGCACAGCCGACGACAAGACCGAACCAACTCGCGCTCAGGGAGAGCCAGTCCGAGGGAACTCGGGTCAGTTCGCGTCCGTGCACCAGGTAGAGAACCTCGGCGTCGCAGCCCGCCGTGAGGAAGGCCAGCAGCAGGGCGGTGCTTCCGGAGACGAGGAGTTTGGCGGTGAGCAGGCCCAGCCGGCGCGGCACGGTGCCGCGGTCCGCCGCCAGCGCGGGGTGACGGAACTCGTCCCCGAAGGCCAGGGCGCCGAGCAGGCCCGCCGCGAGCGCCGTGGGCGGCAGCGGCAGTTCCCTCGGCCACGCGGCGAACAGCCGCGCCTGTGGGGTGTGACCGATCCGGGCGAGGAGGAGGGCGGTGAGCGCGGACACCAGCAGGGCGGCCCCGCAGGTCAGAAAGCCGGTGCCGATTCCCGCGGCACGGCGCAGTTCGTAGCGCAGCGGGCGCAGCGGGCCGCGGGCGGCGCGGACCGAGATGGGGGGCGGGAGCGGGGACAGGGCGTCGAGCGTACGGGCCGCGTCGGCGAGCGAGCTCGGCTGCGCTCCGGCCCGGGGCCGCCTGCCGGCCGGATGCCCGGCTCCCGGCGTCCGCGCGCCGGGCACGGTAGCGCCGGCCCCGTGTGTGTCGGCGGCTGCCACGGCCGTGGCGTCGGCCCCGGCTCGGGTGCCGGTGGCCGCCTGCGCGGGTTCGGCCTGCGCAGGGGACTCGTCGCGGCGGGCACCAGCGGCGGGCGCGGAGGCGCCGGAGGGCGCCGCGTCGACGCCGCCCTCGGGCGGCTCGGCGGCGGAAGCGGCGCGGCCGGCCGCCGGCGCGGTATCGGACTTCGGCGCACTCTCCGCCAGCGCCCCCTCGGCGGTGTCCGCCTTCGCCGGAAGGACGTCACGCACACCCGCGGGCACCGGGCGTGGGGCGTCGGTGTTCCGCTCCGGGCCGGCGTCCGCGAGGGAGACCCGGGACACCGGCCTCTCGCGCCCCTCGGAGGGAGGGAGGGGCGGCCCCGACGCCGTTACGGCACTCCTTCCCTGCGGCTGCGAGCCGGAGACCATCTGGACCCTTCCGGGCGGGCGGTGGTCCGGGACAGCCCGGTCCCGCCCGGCCGACAGCGGCTCCCGGCTCACGTCCTCGCCGCCCTCGGATCCCGCGCCCGATCTCATGTCACCCACCTCGTCCGCGAGTTGGTGGACGAGGATGCCGTGCCGGAAGGCGATCTCACCGACGTCGGCGGTCGTACTGCCGTACACCGACAGACGATTGCCGGCCTCGCGTACGACCTCGACGGAGCGCTGTGCGGTGCGGGCCTCCTTGGCGAGCAGGGCCGCTAGGCGGGCGGCGTAGGGACTGCGGACGGCCACGCGCGGGCGCAGCCGGGTGCGGGCGAACTCCCCGCCCTCCTGGTCTGCCGCGAGCCTGCCGCCGTCCAGGGTCACGACCCGGTCGGCCGTGCGAGCGGCCTCCTTGGGGTCGGCCGTCGTGAACAGCACCGTGCCGCCCTGGCCCGCGTGCGCGCGCAGCATGCCGTGCACCCAGCGCGCCTCACGGGCGGACAGGCATGCGGTCGGGGCGTCCAGCACGAGCGTGTGCGGATCGCCGAGCAGCGCACAGGCCAGTCCGAGTCTGCGATCCATGCCGCGCGAAAGGGTCCCGAGGCGTTCCTCGCGGAGGCTGACAAGCCCGACGACCTCGAGCACCTCGTCCGCGCGGCGAACGGGAACACCGGCCGCCGCGCACAGCATGCGCAGGTGGCCGCGGACCGAGCGGGCCGGATGGCCGGGCACGTCCCCGAGCAGTACGCCGACTTCCCGTGACGGGTGAGCGATCCGGTGCAGGGGCCGCCCCCGGAAGTGGGTGATGCCCCGGCCCTGCTGCAGTTCGAGCATCAGCCTGAGCGTCGTCGACTTGCCCGCCCCTTCGGCCCCGTGGAGCGCGGTGACATGACCGGCGAGCGCCTCGAAGGAGACGTCGTCGACGGCGGGCGGGTGCGCCTTGCGGGGGTTGCTGGTCAATCCGAAGGCCTGGATCACCTGCAGAAAGATATCGCGCAATGTCCTATTTTGCCGGTATCCCGTATCCGTTCTTTCGTGATGCGCAAGTCGAGCGGAGCACACGTCAGCCGATAGGGGGAAGAAGGACGCACCGGCGCCCCGGCCGGAACCGGAACGGGTGCCGCTGTGGTCAGACCTCGGGACGGAGCATCGGCGGGTTGAGCAGGGTGGCGCCGCCGGCCCGGAAGAGCTGCGCCGGCCGGCCACCCTGGCGGGTCGTGGTACCACCGGTCGGCACCAGGAATCCCGGTGTCCCGGTGACCTTGCGATGGAAGTTGCGCGGATCGAGCGCGACCCCCCACACCGCCTCGTAGACCCGGCGCAGCTCCCCCACGGTGAACTCGGGCGTGCAGAACGCGGTGGCCAGCGAGGAGTACTCGATCTTGGAGCGGGCCCGCTCGACTCCGTCGGCAAGGATCTGGGCGTGGTCGAAGGCGAGCGGCGCCACCGGTTCCCCGTCGCGGCCGTACCCGCCCTGCTGGAGCAGTTCCTCGACCGGCGCCCAGCGCGCGTTGCTGGCGTCGCCGCCCGCCCGGGGCGCGGGCAGATCCGGGGCCAGCGCGAGGTGGGCGACGCTGACGACGCGCATCCGGGGGTCCCGCTTCGGGTCACCGTAGGTGGCCAACTGCTCGAGATGGGCGCCGTTGTCCTGGGCCGGAGCCGCGGGATCGTGGGCGCGCAGCCCGGTCTCCTCGGCCAGCTCCCGCGCCGCCGCCTGGGACAGGTCCTCGTCGGCCCGTACGAAACCGCCGGGCAGCGCCCACCGCCCCTGGAACGGCGGTTCACCCCTGCGCACCGCCAGTGCACACAGCGAATGGCGGCGCACGGTCAGCACGACCAGGTCCACGGTGACGGCGAAGGGCGGAAAGGCTGACGGGTCGTAGGGCATGCCGCGATCATAGTCGTCTTCCTGACGATAAACACTCCCTTCACCGGTCGCTCCAGCGGTGGATCCGCTTCGTTCCGGTATGCGCGCGGGACGGGCCGCCCATCCTCATGTCACCGCTGTCGCACGAGGTCAGGCCCTTGTTGCGGTCTCTGCGGCACAGGCCGGGCCGCCATCGCGCCCGGTGCGTACGGTGCACCCGGTGCCTCCGCGCCCTCGCCCGCCTCGGCGCCGGGCTCTCATGCGTCCCCCTCGCCCTCTCGATGTCCACTCGGCGCCGCGGTGCCGTTGGGTGTGCCGTCACGCTCACGCCCGCGGGCGGCACGCCGCTTGGCGCTGTCCGGACGGGACGGCGAGGAGCCCGGCGGCCGGGGCCGGGAGCCAGGCGGGCCCCGGTGCCCTTCGCCCTCGCGCAGCGGCCGGGCGGCGCCGTCGACGGAGCCTGTGGAGCGAGTCCGCCGACGGCGCCGCGGGCCATGGGCGGCCCGGGCGCTCTGCGCACCGCGGCCGCCTCGCCGCGCAAGGGTTCCGGGCCCGTCGACGGAGGTGGACGCGGGCTCGCCGGACCCGGCCGTGGCCGCCGGGGCGGCGTGGTGCGCGGCATCCGGCCCGACGGGGCGCTCGCGTGCCGCACGCAGACACCTGCGGATCGACTCGGGGTCGAGCCCCTCGTTGCAGGCCTGGTGCAGCAGCCGTGCGAACAGGTAGTCGGGATCGGCGCCGAGGGCCATGGCCAGGGCCTCCCGGGCCTCCAGTTCGTCGCCGGAGGACCAGGCCACCCAGCCGGCCAGCGTCAGCGGCGCGGCGGCGTGCTCGCCGTACGGACCCACACAGCGGCGGGCCAGCGCACGCCAGAGCCTCAGGGCCGGCCCGGCGTCCTCGCCCTCCATCCACCCGGCCGCGCGGTCGCGGGTCGTGCGGTCCTGGAGTCCGAGGACCAGCGTCGCCGCTTCGTCGTGCGCGAGCAGGCCGTCGTCACGGAGGTCCGCCCGGTGGACGCCGGACACCGGCGCCGCCGCCGCGAACCGGCGGATGACGCGGTCGGCGAGCCCGAGGGTCTCCTCGGCGACGCGCTCACGCGCGGCGTCGTCCAGAATGCGGGGCACCAGGGACATGCCGGCCGCGTCCAGGGCGACCTCCTGCTCCAGGACGGCACCCGTCTCCCAGGGCAGCAGCCTGGCTCGCAGCTCGCGGAGCGTGCCGCGCACCTGGATCCCCGCGTACGTGGCCGCGGCGGCCAGCACCGAGGTACCCGGCAGGCCCATCGGCGTACCGTCGGCCGGACAGCACCCCTCGACCGGGCAGCAGTACGACCAGAACCTGCCGTCCGAGACGCACAATGCCTCGATCACCGGCACGTCCAGGCTGCCGCATTCGGTGCGCAGGAGCTGGGCGAGCGGTTCGAGCCGCTTCATGACGTCCCGTCCCGTCTCCCCGGGACCGGGTTCCCGGCAGACGTAGGCGACCATCTGCCCGGGCCGCGTACCGCGTCGTTCTCCGCCGGCCACCAGGCCCCGGGCAAGCTGCCGGGCGGCCTCCGGCCAGTCCTCCCGGCCGGCCGGGATGCCCAGCCGGGCGCGACCGCCGAACCTGCCCCGGCCCTCCCGGTCATGCAGGGCGACCAGCACCATGCTGTCCTCGGGGCGGTAGCCGAGCAGGTACGGCAGGGCGTCGGCCAGCTCGGCGGGGGTGCGCAGCGTGACCTGGGGGTCCTGCGCGGACCGGTCGTCCGGAGGCCCGCCCACCGGCTCGCGCCCCGCGAGATCGCCGTCGTCGAAGGGTCCGGTCGTTTCGCTGTGATTCGTCATGCGCCGACGATCTCGCGGATGCCCGAGTTCCGCTTGAGCCTGTGGACAACTCAAATCAGGGACACGACAAACATGCGGCCGGTGACCGCGGCCGCAGACGGCCTGCCACGGCCCGGGCGCCGTGGATGGCCGTCAGCGGCGACCGTCCCGCCCGGCTGTCGGTCCCGTCCTGTTGTATGGGACGTATGGAGCACACCAGCAACACGGACCTCCGGGCACGGGCCGACGCCGTCCTCGCCCGGCTCGTCGGGGACACCACCGCCACGGCGCGGCTGCGCGAGGACCAGTGGCGGGCGATCGAGGCGCTGGTCGCCGACCGGCGCCGGGCCCTGGTCGTGCAGCGCACGGGGTGGGGGAAGTCCGCGGTGTATTTCGTGGCGACGTCCCTGCTGCGGGCCGGCGGCAGCGGGCCCACGGTGATCGTCTCCCCCCTGCTCGCGCTCATGCGCAACCAGGTGGAGGCCGCGGCCCGCGCCGGGATCCACGCGCGGACCATCAACTCCGCCAACACCGAGGAGTGGGAGTCCGTCCAGGGCGAGATCGAGCGCGGCGAGGTCGACGTGCTGCTGGTCAGCCCGGAGCGGCTGAACAACCCCGACTTCCGCGACCAGGTCCTGCCCAAACTCTCCGCCGCGACCGGACTGCTCGTCGTGGACGAGGCCCACTGCATCTCCGACTGGGGCCACGACTTCCGCCCGGACTACCGCCGCCTGCGCACGATGCTCGGCGACCTCCCGCCCGGTGTCCCCGTGCTGGCCACCACCGCCACGGCCAACGCACGCGTGACCGCCGACGTGGCCGAGCAGCTCGGCACCGGCGGCAGCTCGAACGCCCTGGTGCTACGGGGTCCGCTGGACCGGGAGAGCCTGAGCCTCAGCGTGCTGCGCCTGCCGGACGCGGCGCACCGGATGGCATGGCTCGCCGACCACCTCGACGACCTGCCGGGCTCCGGCATCATCTACACGCTCACCGTGGCGGCCGCCGAGGAGGTCACCGCGTTCCTGCGGCAGCGCGGCCACACCGTCGCCCCGTACACGGGCAGGACGGAGAACGCCGACCGGCAGCAGGCCGAGGACGATCTGCTCACCAACCGGGTCAAGGCCCTGGTCGCCACGTCGGCGCTCGGCATGGGCTTCGACAAGCCGGACCTCGGGTTCGTGGTGCACCTCGGTTCGCCGTCCTCCCCCATCGCCTACTACCAGCAGGTCGGCCGCGCCGGCCGTGGCGTGGAGCACGCGGAGGTGCTGCTGCTGCCGGGCAGGGAGGACGAGGCGATCTGGCAGTACTTCGCCTCGCTCGCCTTCCCTTCCGAGGACCTCGTGCGCCGCACTCTCGACGTCCTCGCCCGCGCCGACGGGCCGCTGTCCCTGCCGGCCCTGGAACCCCTGGTGGAACTGCGCCGGTCCCGGCTGGAGACCATGCTGAAGGTCCTGGACGTGGACGGAGCGGTGCGCCGGGTCAAGGGCGGCTGGAGCGCCACCGGGCGACCGTGGTCCTACGACGCCGAGCGGTACGACTGGGTGGCCCGGCAGCGAGGGGCCGAGCAGCAGGCGATGCGCGAGTACGCCTCCACCACGGCCTGCCGGATGGAGTTCCTGCAGCGGCAGCTCGACGACGAGGGCGCCAAGCCCTGCGGCCGCTGTGACAACTGCGCGGGAGCGCGCTTCACCGCCGACACCACGACGGCGGCGCTGGACGCCGCGCGCGTCGACCTCGGCCGTGCCGGAGTCGAGGTGGAGCCCCGGCGCATGTGGCCCACCGGGCTCCCGGCGATCGGCATCAACCTCAAGGGCCGCATCACGGCCGCCGAGCAGGCCGCGCCCGGGCGGGCCCTGGGCCGGCTTTCGGACATCGGCTGGGGCAACCGGCTGCGGCCCCTGCTGGCACCCCGGGCCTCCGACGGGCCCGTACCCGACGACGTGGCGCGAGCCGTGGTGGACGTGCTGGCCGACTGGGCGAAGGGACCGGGCGGGTGGACGTCGGGGGCGTCCGACGGCCAGGCCCGGCCGGTGGGTGTGGTCACCGTCGCCTCCCGCTCCCGGCCCGCCCTGATCGGCTCCCTGGGCGCGCGCATCGCCGAGGTGGGCCGGCTGCCGCTGCTCGGCTCCGTAGAGTACGCCGGGGACGCGCCCCGGGTGCCGCGCAGCAACAGCGCCCAGCGGCTGAAGGCCCTGGACGGTTCGCTGACGCTGTCGCCGGACCTCGCCGCCGCGCTCGCCGCCGCCGAGGGTCCGGTCCTGCTGGTGGACGACTTCACCGAGACCGGCTGGACCCTCGCCGTGGCGGCACGCCTGCTCAGAAGGGCGGGCGCCGAAGGGGTGTTGCCCCTGGTGCTGGCCGTCCAGGGGTGACGGTGCACCCCCGCGAGCAGGGTCGGCACGGCTCGCGGGGCACGGGCGTGCCACGGCGGAGCTCCACAGGGGTCTTCAGCACCCCCTGTGGGTAGGGATATAAGCCACGCACCGCCAGATAACCGTCGGCGGCTCCAATTGCTCGTTGCCGCATCCAAGTTCGACAGGAAGAATTGAAGTCCGCTCCCCGCACGGCTCGCCCATGAACCGTGGGCTTCGCCGCGGTGCGCGCTCCCCCGAATCCGACCTCGCCCGCAGTGTGGGCGCGTAGCCGAAGGGAGGAACGTGACCTTCGGATTCGCCTCGTCCTCGGCGGCCTCCTTGTCGACGTCCGCGTCCGCCGCTTCCGCCAGTCGCCTGCTCGAGCCCGCGGAGTGGGCATCCGCCGGAATCCCCCTGCTGCGCAACCCCCGTGAGGTTGTCGGCGGTCTGCACGCCCGCCATCGCCCCCGGCCCTCCACGGCGGTGGTCGCCGTGCTGGATCCGGAGGAACGGCTTTGCGCCAGCGCGTCGTTCGTTCGGCGCCCCGCGCCGGCCGACGGCTGGATGTTCCGCAACGCGCTGCTGGCCCAGCTCCGCCGGGTCATCCCGCACGACCTGCGGCGCCGTACTCCCGTGCGCACCGCGGTGCTGCTCTACTGCCGTGAGGGCGAAGCGCGTTGGACCGAGGAGGACGGCGCCTGGATGTGGGGGCTGCGGGACGCCTGCACGCTGCACGGTCTGCGCTGCGGGGCCTACATCACCCTGACCGGGGACGGCTGGCAGGTACTCGGGGAGGGACGGGGCGGACGCCACCCGAACGCCCACTCGGAGCCCGACTCCTTCGCCATGTCGCAGGCACCGCCCCTGCCCCCTCGCACCGGTGGCCCGGTCTCCGAAGTCCTGCGCCGCGTGGCCGCCCGCTGACACCGGCCACCCGGGGCCGGGGGCCGGTACGGCCGTGCGCGCAGCCACCGGCGCACTGTCACCACGGCTGACGGCGGCGCCACCGGCCGCAGCCCTGCTACGGGACCCGCAGGCCGCCCGGGCCATCGCCGCGAGCGGCCTGCGAGCGGTCCGGCCCACACCTCGGGCGCAGCCGCTGCCGGCCGTCCGGGCATGCCGAAAGCCGCGCCGTGCGAATGTCGTCGGAGCGGCCTTCGTCATGCCCGGCCCCCGGGGAGGGGACCGGACGAGTCTCAGACGCCCGCGCCCAGCACCGCGTTGATCTGCTGCGGGTCACCGCAGACGATCAGCAGCGCACCCGCCCGCGAGTGGGCGACCGGGAGGGCGCTGGCTGCATCGGCGGCGGAGTCGCCGTTGACGGCCACGACGACCACGGGCCTGGTCGCGGCACGGGCGGCGTGAACGGCGTCCGTGTAGAAGACGTCGTCACCGGCGTCGTGCTGCTTCCAGTAGGCGGCTTCTCCGAAGGACAACTCGTGCTCCGCCCAGGGATGCTGGGCGCCGGTGGTGATCACCAGCACCTCGCCGGGGGCGCGGCCCGAGTC
This sequence comes from Streptomyces cellostaticus, assembly GCF_023630175.1. Classification (GTDB taxonomy): domain Bacteria; phylum Actinomycetota; class Actinomycetes; order Streptomycetales; family Streptomycetaceae; genus Streptomyces; species Streptomyces cellostaticus_A. Next base: position 39,570 of record NZ_JALLIN010000023.1, read on the forward strand.
CAGGAGCAGGTCCACTGCCTCTTCGGCGGCGTCGAGCGCGCCCTTGGCCGAGGCAGGGATCAACTGGATCTGCGGAGTCGCCGGAGTGGCGGGGGGAGCGGCCGGGCCCGCAGGGGCCGGCTTGGCCGGAGCCGCGTCGCGTGGAGCGCGCTGCACCGGCGGCGCGGGCCGCGGGGGGCCTGGACGACCGGGGCGGGACGGAGCCGCGGGACGGGGGCCGGGTACGGGGCGTGGGGTCGGCGCGGTGCGGGGACCCTGGGCACTCTCGTGAATCTGAGGCTCCTCGGGAATGAGAGGCATGAGCTGATTTTTATCAAACGTTGGTGCGGCACGGTTGGCCGGGTGGCACATCAGTGCGAGCGGAAGGGTCAGAAGTCGAAGCCGAGCTGGCCCTCGATCTCCGGAACGCTTCCATCCGCCCGGCCGCGGACCTTCTTGAGGTGCCGCCACTGGGGCAGCGCATCAAGATACGCCCACGACAAGCGGTGGTACGGGGTGGGCCCCCGCTCCTCCAGTGCCGCCTTGTGCACGGGCGACGGATACCCGGCGTTGTCCGCGAATCCGAAGTCTGCATGGTCGACGCCCAGTTCGGCCATCATTTTGTCGCGCTGAACCTTGGCGATCACCGACGCCGCCGCGACGGCCACGCAGGACCGGTCGCCCTTGACGACCGTGCGCACCTGCCACGGGGCGCCCAGATAGTCGTGCTTGCCGTCGAGGATCACGGCCTCCGGGCGGACCGGCAGGAGATCCAGGGCACGGACGGCGGCGAGCCGCAGCGCGGCGGTCATCCCCAGGGCGTCGATCTCCTCGGGTGTCGCGTGCCCCAGCGCATGGGCCGTGACCCACGACTGCAGTATCCCGGCCAGCTCCGTGCGCCGTTTCACGGTCAGCAGCTTGGAGTCGGTCAGCCCCTCGGGCGGCCGACGCAGTCCGGTGATCGCCGCACAGACGGTGACCGGGCCGGCCCACGCCCCCCTCCCCACCTCGTCGACACCGGCAATGACCTTCGCTCCGGTCGTGGCGCGCAGGGAGCGCTCGACGGTATGTGTAGGAGGTTCGTACGGCATGGCGCCCTAAGGTTACGCCGCCCGCGGGGCCGCGCGACACCCCGGCCCCCGGGATCGGACCCAGGGACGCCGACGGCCCCGATCAGGCCCCGTGCCGCCCCGGCAGCGGCAGCATCAGCCGGTCGGTCATCTCCTCGAGATCCTGATCGACTCATTCGCTGGCGCACATCTTCGACCGGTACATCATCATCGCCGGGACGGCGGCGAAGACATCTTTGCCGTCGGCGCCCGGGCGCACTTCCCCCCGCCTGATTCCACGGATGACGACCCCGCGGAGCTGCTCGACCAGCCCGTCGAAGCTCACCCCGTGGAAGCGCTCCACCTGCCGCCTGGTCGCATTCGTGAATCACGGCGCGCAGGGCGAAACCGGGGCGGGAGAGCGGTCACGACGGTGTTCCTGAACAAGGGGTACCCGGGCACGAGCAGGGACGAGGTCGCCGCCCTGGCCGCGGTGTCCAAACAGACCGTCTACAAGAACTCCGCCGACACGCAACGGCTGTTCACCGAGATCATCCATGGCGGCCTCGACCGCATCGACGAACTCTTCAGTGACGTCACCGGTTCACCGGCCGGCCCGCAGGACCTGGAGAAAGACCTCACGGCACGCGCCCGGCAGTTCGTCACCATCCTCACTCAGCCCCGCCTGCTCCAACTGCGAAGGCTGGTCATCGCCGAGGCCGACCGATTCCCCGAACTCGGGCGCACGTACTACGAACGCGGCCCTGAGCGCGTCCACGCCCTGCTCGCCGAAAGCTTCGAACAGCTCGCCGGACGCACACTGCTGGCTCCGGGCGACCCAGTCCTCGCGGCCAACCACCTCACGTGGCTCATCACCTCGATCCCGGTCAACAAGGTCATGTTCTGCGGCTCCGGCGAACACTTCACCCGCGCCGAACTGGACCACTGCGCCGACGAAGCGGTACGAGTCTTCCTCGCCGCCTACCGCCGGGACACGCAATCCGCCTGACGGAGCACACACCGGCGCCTTCTGAAACGATCAGCAAGTGCTCGCACACGGGATCTCTGCGGCCTTCGACCCGGCCGCCGCCATGGCCGTGCTCGGGCTCCTCACCGCCCGGCTGGTGATCAGGGTCCGCAGGAACGATCTCGAAGCCCTCTCGGGCACGGCGGGCCCGGGCATCGGCCGACCGGCCCGCGGCCGCGCGGCACGCCGCCGGCCGGACCGCAGCCGGAAGAACGGGACACGCTGCGGTCCGGCCGTCCACACGACCAGGGCCACGGCGATGAACCACGGGACGAGCACGGCCGGCACACGGATGATCGCCATGCCCCACCCCCTCCCGCGCTCCACCCGGCCCGACCCAGCCGTCGTCCGTGTCGACGCGGAGGACGGCCACTCGCAGAACGACTCGCGGTCACGCAGAGTTCCCGGCGGGTACGGAGAGTTCACGACTGTCCGTGGCCCGCGGTCGAGCAGCGCTCAGAGTCCCGTCGGCACCCAGTCGGGCAGTGCCTCGGTCCGCTCCACCCACGGCGCGGGGGGCGTGCCCGCCTTGCCGGAGCCGAGCACACCGCCCACGATCGCGCAGGTCGTGTCCACGTCCCCGCCGACCTGGGCGGTCGTCCAGAACGCCGTCTCGAAGTCGGTCAGGGCCCGCGCCGCGGACCAGAGGGCGAACGGGACGGTGTCATGGGCCGATGTACGGCGACCGCAGCCCAGCACGGCCGCGACGGTGGCCGGATCGCCGTAGTCGAGCATGTCGCGGGCCCGGCGCAGGCCCGCACCGACCGCGCTTTTCGGGATGAGCGCGATGACACCGTCGAGGAGCGCCTCGGGGCCGGGCGGGCCGCCCGGTGATGCGGCCAGCGCGGCGGCCGCGGCGACGGCCATCGCGCCCACCACGGCCTCGCGGTGCTGGTGCGTGGGATACGCGGAGATCTCCGCCTGGTGGGTCGCCTGCTCGGGGTCGTCGGCGTACCAGGCGCCCAGCGGCGCGATGCGCATCGCCGCGCCGTTGCCCCAGGACCCCTGCCCGTTGAAGAGGCCGGCCGCCAGTTCACGCCAGTCCTCTCCCTCGCGGACGAGGCGGAGCAGCCGGTTGACGGCCGGGCCGTAGCCGCGGTCGAAATCGTGGTGCTCGGCGAAGGAACGGGCCAGCGCGTCCTGATCGAGGCGGTGGTGGACGGCCAGGACGGCCACGACGGAGCATGCCATCTCCGTGTCGTCGGTCCACTGCCAGAAGCCCGCGGGCGGCTCGCGGCGCTTGAGCAGGGGGTAGTTCGCCGGTACGAAGAACTGCGAGCCCAGCGCGTCTCCCACCGCCAGTCCGCGCAGGCTGGCCAGGGCACGGTTCAGGCGCTCAGGGGAAGAGGAATCAGCGGTCATCGGTCTGCCACTCTATCGGGAACCCCAGTGCGGCACCGGATCCCGCCATCGCTCGAAGGGCCGGTTCAGGGTGTACTTTCCGTCCTCACCCAGAACGAGCGTCCGCATCTCCGCGTTCCCGGGATTCGAGAGCGACTCGAATTCCGCCACCGTCCAGTGGAACCAGCGCATACAGAACAGCCGCATCGCGAGCCCGTGCGTCACCAGCAGCACGTTCGGCGGATGGTCCGGTGCCTCGAAGCTGCGGAACAGACTCTCCAGGAAGCCGCCGACCCGGTCGTAGACGTCGGCGCCGGACTCGCCCTGCGGGAACCGGAAGAAGAAGTGACCGTAGGCGTCCCGGTACGCCTTCTGCAGGCGCACGTCGTCGCGGTCCTGCCAGTTGCCCCAGTCCTGCTCGCGGAGCCTGGGTTCCTCGCGGACCCGTATGAGGCCGGGATCGAGATGGAAGGCGCGCAGCGTCTCGTGGGTGCGACGGTACGGGGAGACGTACACGCTCACGCGTTCCCGGCCGAAGAGCTCCCGGATCTGCTGCCCGGTCTCCCCGGCCTGCCTCCAGCCGCGCTCGGTCAGGGCGAGAGCATGGTCGGGCTCCCGCTCGTACACGGAGTCATCAACGTTGCCCCTTGACTCGCCGTGCCGGACAAGGACGATGCGCCGTGGTCGTGCCATGCCGAAACCCTAGATCGAACGGGGGACGACAGAGCACTCCCACGGGCCCCATACGGCGTAGGTCACACCCGCCCGCGCACCGGGGCGCTCACGGGCGCACGATCCCCGTGCCGCTCCGCGTTCGATCCACCACTTTCCGCGAGCACCGCCCCGTCCTCGATGCGGCCGGTTCAGACCGTCCAGGACGGCTCCAGTTCCACGATGTCACCGGTGAGCGCCGCGATGTCCGCCTCCGTCTGGGCGCGCAGGGCGAGGCGCTCCACCCGCTCGGTGCGGTACTTCCCGTGCTCGGCCGCCGACCGCCACATGGACAGGATGAGGAACTCCTGTTCGGGTGCCTCGGCGAACATGCCCCGGATCATGCCGGGCGAGCCGGCCATGGCCGGATTCCACACCTTCTCCTGCATGAGCGTGAAGTGCTCCACGCGCTCCTCGCGGACCCGGCACAGGGCGACGCGGACCAGGTCGGAGTCCGTGAACCGGGGCTCGAAGCCGGTCTTCACGTCGAACCGGTACTCGAACAGTTTGACCTGGGAATCCTTGAACGTGCCGGACTGGGCGGCCGCCAGGCGGTCGTGCGAGCGGGCCATGAAGGAGTCGTAGAAGGCGCGGCTCTCCCAGAAGGCGAAGAGGTGCGCCACCCCGGGCCGCTGCCGGCTCCACCCTCCGCCCTGCCCCCGAAAACCCGGCTCCCCCGGAAGCCCCGCCCATTTCCGCTGCCCGCGCTCGAAGCCGCGGCGGTCCACCACGGTGCAGCGAATCCACTTGACCAGCACCGCGCCATCGTAAGGCCACCGGGCACGGCGCCGGTCACCCTCCGGCCGAGATCGCCCGCGCACACTTCTCGCGCGCGTGGCACGATGAGCAAACGGCCCTGGCTCCAGGGCAGTTGACAGGCATGGCACTACGAGGGGGTGGCGAAGCCCGGTGGCTGGCTTCAGCAAGGGAATCAGCAAGGTCGAGGTCGCGCTCAAGTGGGACCCCAGTCCGGCGGGCCGACCGCCCACCGATCTGGACGTCGTGGCGGGGCCGTTCGACTCGGGCGACCCCTACGGGGCGCCGGCTTATCTGGTGCACTTCGACAGCCGTTCGCCGGACGGCACGATCCTCCTCGACCGGGACAGCACCGACGGCAAGGGCTTCGGCTGGGACGAGGTCATGACGATCGAGCTCGACCGGCTCGACGACCGGTACGCGCGCGTGGTGGTCGGTGTGGTCATCCAGCAGCGAACCGGACGCAGGACCTTCGCCGACGTCCTCGGCCCGGCCATGCGCATCCGCGAGGGCTACACGGTGCTCGCCGAGGACGACTTCGCCGCGGTCCCCGACGCCATGGCGGCCACGATCGGCGAGTTCGTGCGGGACGGCTCCGGCGTGTGGACGTTCCACCCCGGAGTGCACGGCTACGACGAGGATCCGGCGACCTTCCCGGGTGTCATGGGCAGCAGACGCCACGCCTGACACGGGAGCCCACGAGCAGGGGGCGCCGGCTCGGGCCGGCGCCCCCTGCTTCAGGAACGGTGTGGCGTCAGCTGCAGCCGCTGGTGGAGCCGCAGCCCTCGCAGATGTAGCAGGAACCGGCCCGCTGCATCTTGGTGCCGCAGGAGAAGCACAGCGGGGCGTCGGCCTGGATGCCCAACTGCATCTCGACGAGCTCGGCGCTGGTGTGCGCCTGCTTCGGGGCCGACTCGGCCTCCTCGGCCTTCGGCGTGGCGACCGCCTTCAGCTCCTGGGCGCGCGGCGCCGACTGGGCCAGGCCCTCGACGTCGACCTCGTCCTCGGCGGGCTCGTAGGAACCGGTCTCCAGGTGCCGCTGGCGCTCCTCGGCGGAGTGGATGCCGAGCGCGGAGCGCGTCTCGAAGGGCAGGAAGTCCAGCGCCAGGCGGCGGAAGATGTAGTCGACGATCGACTGCGCCATCCGCACGTCCGGGTCGTCCGTCATACCGGCCGGCTCGAAGCGCATGTTGGTGAACTTCGAGACGTACGTCTCGAGCGGCACCCCGTACTGCAGGCCGACGGAGACGGCGATGGAGAAGGCGTCCATCATGCCCGCGAGGGTCGAGCCCTGCTTGGACATCTTCAGGAAGACCTCGCCGAGACCGTCGTCGGGGTAGGAGTTGGCGGTCATGTAGCCCTCGGCGCCGCCGACCGTGAAGGACGTGGTGATGCCGGGGCGGCCCTTGGGGAGACGCTTGCGGACCGGGCGGTACTCGACGATCTTCTCGACCGTCTCGCGGATGGTCGCCTCGGCCTTCTCCGTGACCTCGGCCTTCTCCTTCTCCTTGGTCTTGGCGGAGAGCGGCTGGCCGACCTTGCAGTTGTCGCGGTAGATGGCGAGCGCCTTGACGCCCAGCTTCCACGCCTCGTAGTAGATCTCCTCGACCTCCTCGACGGTCGCCGTCTCCGGCATGTTGACCGTCTTGGAGATGGCGCCGGAGATCCACGGCTGGATCGCGGCCATCATGCGGACGTGGCCCATCGGGGAGATGGCGCGCTCGCCCATGGCGCAGTCGAACACCTCGTAGTGCTCGGGCTTGAGACCGGGGGCGTCGACCACGTTGCCGTTCTCGGCGATGTGGGCGACGATCGCCTCGATCTGCTCCTCCTGGTAGCCCAGGCGGCGCAGGGCCTGCGGGACGGTGCCGTTGACGATCTGCATCGAGCCGCCGCCGACCAGCTTCTTGAACTTCACCAGCGCGAGGTCGGGCTCGACACCGGTGGTGTCGCAGGACATCGCCAGGCCGATGGTGCCGGTGGGGGCCAGGACGGACGCCTGGGAGTTGCGGAAGCCGTTCTTCTCGCCGACGCGGACGACGTCCTGCCAGGCCTCGGTGGCGGCGGCCCAGACCGGGGTGTCCAGGTCGTCCATGCGGACGGCCACGCCGTTGGCGTCGGCGTGCTGCTTCATGACGCGCTTGTGGGCGTCGGCGTTGCGGGCGTAGCCGTCGTACGGACCGACGACGGCGGCCAGCTCGGCGGAGCGGCGGTAGGCCGTACCGGTCATCAGCGAGGTGATGGCACCGGCGAGGGCGCGGCCGCCGTCGGAGTCGTAGGCGTGGCCGGTGGCCATCAGCAGGGCGCCGAGGTTGGCGTAGCCGATGCCGAGCTGGCGGAACGCGCGCGTGTTCTCGCCGATCTTCTGGGTCGGGAAGTCCGCGAAGCAGATCGAGATGTCCATCGCGGTGATGACCAGCTCGACGACCTTCTGGAAGCGCTCGGTCTCGAAGGACTGCCGGCCCTTGCCGTCGTCCTTGAGGAACTTCATCAGGTTCAGCGAGGCCAGGTTGCAGGACGTGTTGTCCAGGTGCATGTACTCGCTGCACGGGTTCGACGCGGTGATCCGGCCGGACTCGGGGCAGGTGTGCCAGTTGTTGATGGTGTCGTCGTACTGGATGCCCGGGTCGGCGCAGGCCCACGCGGCCTCGGCGATCTTACGGAAGAGCGCCTTGGCGTCGACCTCCTCGATGACCTCACCGGTCATGCGGGCCCGCAGGCCGAACTGGCCGCTCGACTCCACCGCCGTCATGAACTCGTCGTTCACGCGGACCGAGTTGTTGGCGTTCTGGTACTGGACGGACGTGATGTCGTCGCCGCCCAGGTCCATGTCGAAGCCCGCGTCGCGCAGGACGCGGATCTTCTCCTCCTCGCTGACCTTCGTCTGGATGAAGTCCTCGATGTCGGGGTGGTCGACGTCGAGCACGACCATCTTGGCGGCGCGGCGGGTGGCGCCACCTGACTTGATGGTGCCGGCGGAGGCGTCGGCGCCGCGCATGAAGGAGACGGGACCGGAGGCGTTGCCGCCGGAGGAGAGCAGCTCCTTGGAGGAGCGGATCCGGGAGAGGTTCAGGCCGGCGCCGGAGCCGCCCTTGAAGATCATGCCCTCTTCCTTGTACCAGTCGAGGATCGACTCCATGGAGTCGTCGACCGACAGGATGAAGCAGGCGGAGACCTGCTGGGGCTGCGTGGTGCCGACGTTGAACCAGACGGGGCTGTTGAAGCTGAAGATCTGGTGCAGGAGGGCGTAGGCCAGCTCGTGCTCGAAGATCTCGGCGTCGGCGGGCGACGCGAAGTACTTGTGCTCCTCGCCGGCCTTCCGGTACGTCTTCACGATGCGGTCGATCAGCTGCTTGAGGCTGACCTCGCGCTGCGGGGTGCCGACGGCACCGCGGAAGTACTTGCTGGTGACGATGTTGACCGCGTTCACCGACCAGAAGTCGGGGAACTCGACGCCACGCTGCTCGAAGTTGACCGAGCCGTCGCGCCAGTTGGTCATGACGACGTCACGGCGCTCCCAGGCCACCTCGTCGTACGGGTGTACGCCGGGCGTGGTGTGGATGCGCTCGATGTGCAGTCCCTTGTTACCCGCCTTGGCCCCCTTGGCTCGGGAACCTCGTGCCGGACCGCTCGCCGTCTCTGTCATGCCGCCTCCCTGTACGGGCTAAAACGCCCTGAAGTGCCCCGTTGTTCCCGTGGCACGGTGTTCTGTCTGGTGTCGCGGGCACCCTCAACTGCTGTCCGCGACAAATCTTGGTTCGCCGCCTTCCGAGCCGGAACCCGGGCGTCCGTCCTGGTTCCGACGCGCCGGTCAGTCGGCGGCGTTGGCGGGCACGGGGACCCCGGTGGTCCCTCCGGGCCCGCGTTCGTCCTCCGGGCTCCCCGATCCCGCGTCCTCGCCGTCCGCGGCGGGGCCTCGCGCCCGCCTCAGCTCCGCGATGGCGGCCTCGAAGTCGTCGAGCGAGTCGAAGGCCCGGTAGACGGAGGCGAATCGCAGATAGGCGACGAGGTCGAGCTCCTGCAACGGGCCGAGTATGGCGAGGCCCACGTCGTGGGTGGTCAGCTCGGCGCTCCCGGTGGCCCGCACCGCCTCCTCGACCCGCTGGCCGAGCTGGGCGAGTGCGTCCTCGGTGACAGGCCGTCCCTGGCATGCCTTGCGCACACCGTTGATGACCTTGGTGCGGCTGAACGGTTCGGTGACCCCGGACCGCTTCACCACCATGAGCGAGCACGTCTCCACGGTCGTGAAGCGACGGGAGCAGTCGGGGCACTGGCGGCGCCTGCGGATCGACGTGCCGTCGTCGGTCGTACGACTGTCGACCACGCGGCTGTCGGGGTGCCTGCAGAAGGGGCAGTGCATGATCTCCAACCCTCCTCACAGCAGACTCAATGGCCCCGCTGGACCACATGGGCCCCTCGAAGCAGCTCTAAGCATAGGCGATCGCGGAGCCGTCTCAGACCCGGGGGACCACAACTTGTGGGCTGCGGTAAGCATCCAACCACTAGATGTAGGGCTTGGCTCATACATCGAGGCGGTGACGCGTGTCGCCGCACCGGAGCACCGCCCCGGACACCCGCCGCCGGCATTTCCGAACACGCGGGCGCACGGGCGTATCGATCCTTCGGTTGCGGAGATACCGTGGGCGCCGCACGGAGACGGCGTGGGACTCCGGCGCAGAAGGGAGTCCGGATCCTGGAGGACCGGGTTCCGGATGGCAGACTGAGGGCACAACCCGCAAGGTCGCCGAGCCCGGCGGTGAAGAGTACAGCAATGGGCGCTTTTGACCGCGAAGTGGCGCGTCAGCCATACACCCAAACACATGATCACGACAGGCGAATCACTCTTTTTCACTCGAACGTGTGTTTGGCGCAACCTTTCGAAAGCAACTACCGTTGTCCAGCAGGGAGACCATCGAGAGGGGCCGACGTGACCACCACCGCAGACAGTGCCACCATCACCGCCCAGGACCGCTCCATGGGCCGGATCGAGCCGGTACACGCGATGAACGAAGCCACGAATCCCGAGGGGCACAAGCGCTCCCTGCCTGGCCGACCTCCAGGTATCCGGGCGGACAGCTCCGGTCTCACCGACCGGCAGCGCCGGGTGATCGAGGTCATCCGGGATTCGGTGCAGCGACGCGGATATCCGCCGTCCATGCGCGAGATCGGCCAGGCCGTCGGGCTCTCCAGCACGTCCTCCGTGGCGCACCAGTTGATGGCGCTGGAGCGCAAGGGCTTCCTGCGCCGGGACCCGCACCGCCCGCGTGCGTACGAGGTGCGGGGGTCGGACCAGGCCGTGACGGTGCAGCCCACCGACACCACCGGCAAGCCCGCCGCGTCCTACGTTCCGCTGGTCGGCCGGATCGCCGCCGGTGGACCGATCCTCGCCGAGGAGTCGGTCGAGGACGTGTTCCCGCTCCCTCGCCAGCTCGTCGGCGACGGCGAGCTGTTCGTGCTGAAGGTCGTCGGCGACTCAATGATCGAGGCCGCGATCTGCGACGGCGACTGGGTCACCGTCCGCCGCCAACCGGTCGCCGAGAACGGCGACATCGTCGCGGCGATGCTCGACGGTGAAGCCACCGTCAAGCGCTTCAAGCGCGAGGACGGCCACGTCTGGCTGCTGCCGCACAACGCGGCCTACGAACCGATCCCCGGCGACGACGCGACCATCCTGGGCAAGGTCGTCGCCGTGCTGCGGCGCGTGTGACGGCCGCGGCGGCCGGGCCGAACGGCTCGTCCCCCCTGACCGGGCCCCGGAACCCCTGCGCCGGTTCCGGGGCCCTGTGCGGTCCGGGCCGTCTCCCTCTGGGGCCGGCCGGGCGGACCATCGTGCGCGTGGCGGGCCGACCGACACCGGCCGGCCCGTTCGGTTCACTGCTCCTGCGTCTGCGTCTCCTCCGTCCGCCTCGCGGCCGCGTCGATGGCCGCCAGCGATTTGCGCACCTGGTTGCGGTCCGCGGTGTACCAGAAGTCGGGCAGTGACGCCTTGAGGTAGCTGCCGTACCGCGCCGTGGCGAGCCGCTGGTCCAGCACCGCGACCACTCCGCGGTCCCCCGAGGCGCGGACCAGACGACCGGCACCCTGGGCCATCAGCAGGGCCGCATGGGTCGCGGCCACGGCCATGAAGCCGTTCCCGCCCGCGTCCTCCACCGCCTTCTGCCGGGCGCTCATCAGCGGGTCGTCGGGGCGCGGGAACGGGATCTTGTCCATGACCACCAGCTGGCAGCTCGGGCCCGGGACGTCGACACCCTGCCACAGCGACAACGTGCCGAACAGGCAGGTCCGCGGGTCCGCCGCGAAGTTCTTGATCAGCTCGCCGAGCGTCTCCTCGCCCTGCAGCAGGATGGGGAACTCGGGGATGCGGGAGCGCAGCTCCTCCGCGGCGAGCTGGGCGGCACGCATGGACGAGAACAGCCCGAGGGTGCGACCGCCGGCCGCCTGGATCAGCTCCGTCAGCTCGTCGAGCATGTCGGAGCGCTCACCGTCCCGTGCCGGGCGCGCGAGATGCTTGGCGACGTACAGGATGCCCTGCCTGGGGTAGTCGAAGGGCGAGCCGACGTCGACGCCCTTCCACTCCGGCAGATCCTCGCCCTCCGTGCCCTCGGGGCCGAGCCCGAGGGAGGCGCCGACGCCGTTGAAGTCGCCGCCCAGTTTGAGCGTCGCCGAGGTGAGGACGACGCTGCGCTCAGCGAAAAGCTTCTCCCTGAGCAGCCCGGAGACCGACATGGGCGCGACACGCAGTGACGCGCCGAAGCGGTCGTGGCGCTCGTACCAGACCACGTCCCACTCGGAACCGTTGACCACTCGCTCCGCCACGTCGTGCACGGTCTCGACCGAGGCCAGCGCCTGCTTGCGGACCGCGTCCTCGTCCTGGACGGACTTGTCGCGGGTGGAGCCGAGCGCCGTGATGACCGTGCGGGCCGCGTCCCGCAGTGCCATCAGCGCGTAGCCGAGGTCCTCCGGGATCTCCTCGAGGCGGCCGGGCAGAGCGAGTTCCATCAGCCGCTCGAAGCCCTCCGCGGCGGTCTGGAGCTGATCGGCGGTCTTCTCGTCGACGAGTCTGGCCGCCCTGCGCACGGCACGGTTGACCTGGCCGGGCGTGAGTTCGCCGGTGGCGACGCCCGTGACCCGGGAGACGAGCTCGTGCGCCTCGTCCACGATCAGCACCTCGTGCTGCGGCAGCACCGGGGCGCCCTCGATGGCGTCGATGGCCAGGAGGGCGTGGTTGGTGACGACGACCTCGGCGAGCTTGGCCCGCTCGCGCGCCATCTCCGCGAAGCACTCGGCGCCATAGGCGCACTTCGACGCGCCCAGGCACTCCCGCGACGACACCGACACCTGTGCCCAGGCACGGTCGGAGACGCCCGGCGTGAGGCCGTCGCGGTCACCGGTCTCCGTCTCGTCGGCCCAATCACGCAGACGCAGCAGGTCCTGGCCCAGCTTGCTGGTCGGCGCGGCGGCCTCGAACTGGTCGAAGAGGCCGTCCTCCTCGTCCTGCGGCATGCCCTCGTGCAGGCGGTGCAGGCACAGGTAGTTCGACCTGCCCTTGAGCATGGCGAAGTCCGGGCGGCGGCGCAGCAGCGGGTGCAGGGCGTCGACGGTGCGCGGAAGGTCGCGTTCCACGAGCTGACGCTGCAGTGCGAGCGTGGCCGTGGCGACGACCACTCGCTCCCCGTGCGCGAGCGCGGGCACGAGATAGCCCAGCGACTTTCCGGTGCCGGTGCCGGCCTGGACCAGCAGGTGGGATCCGTCGTCGATCGCTTCGGCGACCGCTTCGGCCATGGTCACCTGGCCGGGGCGCTCCGTGCCGCCGACGGCTGCGACAGCGGCATGCAGGAGTTCGGGGAGTGAGGGCTTCGTCATAGCCCGACCACCCTACGGCCCGGCACTGACAAACGTGCGGGCAAGGCGGGAGCGAGGAGTGGGATCACGATGGGAGCTCCTGTGGCGCGGGGGCCGCGACGGCGTCGCCGGCCTTCCGGATCCTTTCCTGGCGGCCGGGAACCTCACCGAACCGCCGTTCGTACTCACGGTGACGACGTCGTCACATTTCGCCGGGCCTCCCGATTCGGGACGCGCTCCCGGATCAGCAGGGCGGCCCGCTTGCCGGGCAGGTCGACCTCGGACGCGAACCGGAACCCGGCGCGCAGGAAGGCGGTGACGGAAGGGGTGTTACGAAGATCCGGCTCGGCGACGACCCGGCCGCAGTCGGGGCGACGGTCCAGGACGAGATCGGCCGCGGCCTCGAGCAGGGCCGAGCCCAGTCCTCGGCCCCGGTCGGCGGCCTCACCGATGAGGAGATGGATCCCGGTGTCGTGCGGACGGGTCGGGCAGTGGCGGGCCAGCGGATCGAGGTCCGCCCGGTAGATCTCCCAGTAGCTCATGGGGACGCCGTCCAGCACGCCGAGGCACGGCACGCTGCGGCCGTCGCCGTCGAGTTGGGCGCGAAGGTGGTCCTCGATCCTGTCCGGCGGTCCCGCCAGCTCCCAGAAAGCGGCGACAGCGGGGTCGTTCATCCAGCGGTGGACGAGCGGCAGGTCGGTCCTCATGCGCACGGGGACCAGGTGGAAGAGGCCCACAGGGGTGCGGGTCGTCCCCCAGTCGGACACGCCGTCGAGCAGGTCGGCGGAGGCGAAGCGCGCGACGAACTCGGCGGGCAGGCGCAGACGCAGCGTGGCCTCGCCGTCCTCGGGGGATGCGGTGTCCGCGCCGGTGTCGGTGGAGGGCACGGTGCGCTCCTTTCAGCGAAGGGTGGTGGGTGAAGGGAGTTGAGGGGTTCGCGGGAGACGCGGGAGGGCGGGGCGGCTCGTTCAGGAGTGAAGGGGGTTGGCGATGGCGACGTAGACGGACTGGGTGTCGACCGGACCGGCGAGTTCGTCCATGCCGTGCAGCCGGGTCAGCAGGTTGGCCTTGCAGCGCAGGACGGGTGAGTCGAGCAGCAGGCCGGGCAGCGGGGTCCGCAGGGCGAGCGGACCCGAGGCGGCATCGGCGAGAAACCCGCGGAAGGCGGCGAGCAGCAGTCGCTCGTCGGCGAGTTCCTGGGAGCCGAGGGCGCCGATCAGCCCGAGCACGTTGTTGACGGCGAGGTAGTACGCGAAGCGTTCGTCGGCCACCTCGTCCGCGACGAAGGTGTCGCTGCGCACGCCGATGCCGGGCAGCCGCGCGTCGAGTTCGTCGCGCCGGGACTCACGGAAGTAGTAGCCCTGGTTGTCGCGGAACCGGCCGCCCGCGGGCCAGCCGTCACGGTCGATCAGGACCAGCGTGTTCTGCTGATGCGCCTCGAGGGCGATTCCGGCCTCGCCGTCCAGCCAGAGCACGGGCCGCACGACCTGTTCCAGGTAGCGCAGGAACCACTCGGCCGCGACGGCTCCGACGGGGCGCCCGGTGCGGGCGGCGAGCCGTGCGACGAGTTGCGACAGACGGGACCGCAGGGTCCAGGGCCCCTTGGCCGGCCACGGGTCGGTGTCCGGTTCGGCGAGGGGCCGGGGTGAGACAAGTCCGGCCAGGCAGCTCACGTCGTCGGCCGGGGCGAACGGGTTGTGCCTGATCATGACGTCGAGACCGGGCAGGGGCAGCCCGTCCGGATCGTCGACGGCGAGCCAGGCGGGGTCGCGGACGATGTCGAAGGCGGGGTGTGCCGCCCGCCACGTACGGGCGAGGCCGCCGCGCAGCAGGCGGTGCACCTCGACTCCGCGGTGGAGTTCCTTGCGCAGGTTCTCCCGACGGGAGTTGGTGATGCGCAGGCCCAGTGACAGTTTCAGCATCGCGGGCGCGCCGGACCTGTGGACGGTGCGCACGGAGGAGGTGGGGTGCCAGGGAGGGCCGAGCGGACCGAGATCACGGAGGGCACCCGAGTCGAGCAGGGCCGCGGTCGCCTCACGATGCCTGACCTCCCTGGCCTGCCAGGGGTGCAGGGGCAGCAGGGCGAACCCCTCGGGCAGGGGGCTGGAGACGCCGGCGAGCCGCTGGGTGAGCCGGTCCGCGGGGACGGTACGGCCGCGTTCGGTCCAGGCCGAGTCGGTCGCCAGCAGAGAGGGGGCGACGGCCCACCAGTGCAGCGGGAAGGAGCCGCGTGACTCCGGTGAGTAGAGCGCGCCTTCGGCCTCGGTCAGGCCTTCCCGGCTCTTCGGGGCGGGGTGGAGGGGATGCCCGAGGAGCAGGGACTGCTCGGCGCTGAGGAACGGATCGGGGCCGTCGTCCGGATGCGCGCGCCGGTCGCTGATGAACGTCGCGGTGCGGCGCAGGGAGTCGGCCACCCTGGCGACCAGGTCACCACCGCCGCCCGCGGCCCCGCTCCCGGGCCGCTGGGGGGTGCCCGGGGTGCCCGGGGTGCCGGGGGTGCCAGGGGTGCCGGGGGTGCCGGGGGTGCAGAGGGTGCCGCCGAGTGCCTCTCTGGCGAGCAGGGCCGCGAGAGTGAGCGCGTCGACGGGCGGTGCCGTCTCGGCACCGGCGAGGCGGACCGGGCCGAAGCGGTGCCAGCCCGCCGGGGACCAGTGCCGGACCCGGACGATCAGCGCGGTGCCGCTGCGGAGCAGCGGGACACGAAGGGGGCCGGTGGCGGGGGCGGCGAGGCCGGTCTCCCGCACCCAGCAGCGCAGCAGGTTCTCGACGGCGGCGGCCTGGGCGGCGTTGCCGGGATCGGGGTCCTCCAGTGGGTCGGCTCCGGGGGGGTCCGCGCTCATGCCGTCCGGGGCTCGTCGCTTCTGCTGGGGGAACGACTCGGCGAGCGGCACCTGGGAGGGCTGGGTCCCGGAGTCGCCCGGTTCGTCGGGGCTGCCGGAGCGGCCGTCGGGTGCGGGGGTGGCGTTCAAGACGGCTCCTCGGAAGGGATGGGCTGGGCTGGGCCTGCGGATGGTTGATCGGGTCGCGTCCGGCCGCCCCGTCGTCCACTCGGCCGTCGTGCGGTCGGCCGTCGTGCGGTCGGCCGTCGTGCGGTCGGCCGTCGTGCGGTCGGCCGTCGTGCGGTCGGCCGTCGTGCGGTCGGTGCCGCGGTGCGGTCGTCACGGGCCCGGGCAGCGGGGCGGGCAGCCATGTCGCGGTGCTGTCCATGTGCGACCGGTACGCGACGGGAGCGTGTGGGTGGCTTCCCGGCTCCTCGGGCCCGGTGGCGGGGACCGTTCCGGTCGGGGTGCTAGTGCTGTGACCGGAACGGTTTGCCGGAAGGCTCGCGGCGTCCGGGGCGGTGCAGCGCAAGGCGGAGCATCGTCCGCGTACTGGACGTACTCGGGCGATGCGACAACGCGGCGAGGTGCCGTGCCGGACGCCGCGAGCCGGTGAACCCTTCCGGTCACGGCACTAGCCGTTGCCGGGGGCAGGAGCGCCCTGATGGCGGTGCCGGTGGCCGCGGTCGCGCCATCGGCGGGCCGCCGCTGCCACCGCGTCGGCCAGGCGGTCCATGACGGCTGCCGCCTGCTCGTCGGAGATGGTCAGCGGTGGAAGGAGGCGTACGACGCAGGCGTGGCGGCCGCCGAGTTCCACGATGAGCCCTCGCTGGAGGCACTCCCGCTGGACGGCCGCCGCGAGTTCGGGGGCGGCTCGGTGCGGGGTGCGGGTGGACCGGGGGCCTTCGGCGATGAACCGGTGGTCGCCGCCGAAGGGGTCCTCGGCCGGTCCGGTCGGCTCGCTCTCCGGGTCCACCAGTTCGATGCCGATCATCAGCCCCCGTCCCCGGACATCACCCACGCACGGGAACGCGTCCTGCAGTTGGCGGAGTCGGGACAGCATTCGGGCGCCCAGAGTGGCGGCGCGCTCGGCGAGGGCGTTCCGCCGTACGTGCGCCAGGGTGGCGGTGCCGGCGGCCATGGCCAGCTGGTTGCCGCGGAAGGTGCCCGCATGGGCGCCGGGCTGCCAGGCGTCGAGGTCGTCGCGGTAGACGACCACGGCCAGCGGCAGGCTGCCGCCGATGGCCTTGGACAGGACCATGACGTCGGGTGTGACACCGCTGTGCTCCACGGCCCAGAAGGCGCCGGTGCGGCCGACCCCGGTCTGGATCTCGTCGGCGATCAGCGGGATGGAGCGGTCGGCGGTGATCTCCCGCATGCGCCGCAGCCAGGCGTCGGGCGCCGGGATCACGCCGCCCTCGCCCTGCACGGGTTCCACGATCATCCCGGCGGGGAGCGGTACGCCCGACTTCGGGTCGTCGAGGAGGGACTCGGTCCAGCGGGCGGCGAGTTCGGCGCCGCGCGGGCCGCCGACGCCGAAGGGGCAGCGGTAGTCCTGCGGGTACGGCAGCCGCGCGACCCGGACGTCTCCGGCTCCGCCGGAGGCCGCCATGGCTCCCGCCGTCATGCCGTGGTAGGCGCCGGTGAAGGCGAGCATGCCGGTGCGTCCGGTGGCGGTGCGGACCAGCTTGAGCGCGGCTTCGACGGCGTCGGTGCCGGCCGGTCCGCAGAACTGCACCCGGGCACGGCCCGCGAGCCCGGGCGGCAGGGTGTGGAACAACTCGGTGATGAAGGCGTCCTTCACCGGTGTCGCCAGGTCGAGGACGGACAGCGGGGCGCCGGAGTCGAGGACCCGGCGGATGGCCTCCAGGACCACGGGATGATTGTGGCCGAGGGCGAGGGTGCCGGCTCCCGAGAGACAGTCCAGGTAGCGGCGGCCGTCGGCACCCTCGATGGTCAGTCCCCGCGCGCGCACCGGCACGATGGGCAGGGCCCGCGCGTAGGTGCGTGCCGCGGACTCACGCGCCGACTGGCGCCCGAGGATCCCCTCGTGCACCGTGCGCTCTTCCCCGTACGCATCCTCAGCCACCGACTCGGTCACGGCCACGACTCGCTGTCCTCCCCGCTGTCCAGAGGTGATGTGATCCACGGGGAGCGGGCCCAGGCAGCCGACCCCCCACCCCTACAACCGCGAACCGGCCCACGGGTTACGGGTTGCCGGGTAATCCCCGTGGTCCACGCGGTCCCCGGACGACGGCCGGAGGGATCGCGTTCGCCCTGAGGTGAGGCACCGGACCGCGGCCGGTGTGCTTCCAGGTCAGACCGCTTGTAGCCGAACCGTTGCCGGACCGTCGGAACTCCCCCACAGCGAACGCATAGTGTGTGGTGCCGTTCCCAGCGGACCCGCTGCGCCGGTGTCAACTCCCCACGAGTGCGACGCCGGTGCCGGGACCCGAGCGCCGAGTACCTTCACATCAGGGGGAGTCAACAGCATGCGATCCATACGGCCGTCGTTCACCGTTCGACGCGGGAGGGGCGCGCCGCGCAGGACCTCCCCCGCGCTGGCGACGGTCGCCCTCGTCTCGGCGCTGGCGCTGACCGCCACGGCCTGCAACGGCGACGGTGACGACAACGCCGACGACAGACCGACCGCCACCGCGACCCAGGGCGGCACCGGCGACGGCAAGATCAAGATTCCGGACGACATCCGTCAGAAGCTCAAGGAGCACGGGATCGATGTCGACAAGTGGAAGAACGGCGCCTGGAAGAACTGGGACAGGGACGACTGGCTGCGCGAGGCCAACGACTTCGTCAACCCCATCATCAAGGGGCTGTGGGACCCGGACCGGATGCGGGACGCCGACGACCCGGCCAAGCGGGTCGACGACAACGACCTCTCCGGTGACCAGGGCGTGACGGACCCGACCCCGGCGCCGGTGACGGCACAGGCGGTCAGGCCTCCGTACCACACCAGCGCGGCCGCCTCGGGCAAGGTCTTCTTCGACTCCCCCGAGGGCACGATGGTCTGCTCGGCGACGGTCGTGCGGGACCCGGCGCACCCGGGCAAGTCCAACCTCATCTGGACGGCCGGCCACTGCGTGCACGCCGGCAAGAGCGGTGGCTGGTACCGCAACATCGCCTTCGTGCCGTCGTACAACAACCAGGGCAGGCCGAACGCCGAGCTGCAGGACGCGAGCCGGGCGGAGGTCGCGCCGTACGGGGTCTGGTGGGCAGACGCGGCGAAGACCTCGCAGCAGTGGATCGATCAGGGCGGCCGAACCGGCGGCAACGGTGCCTCGTACGACTTCGCGGTGATCCATGTGACGCCGGAGCAGGGCAACGCCGGCAAGTCGCTGGAGGAGACGGTCGGTGGGGCGCTTCCGGTCGACTTCGGCGCTCCGGCCGTGCCGAAGGTGCGGAGCATCACGGCGACGGGCTATCCGGCCGCGGCTCCGTACGACGGCCAGCTCGCCTACCAGTGCCGGGACAAGCCGGGCCGGCTGTCCCTCGGCACGTCGGACCCGACGATGTACCGCATCGGCTGCACGATGACCGGCGGCTCCTCCGGCGGCGGCTGGGTGGAGACCGGCTCGGACGGCAAGCCGGTCCTGGTGTCCAACACCTCGATCGGCCCGGTGCGCGCGGGCTGGCTGGCGGGCCCCCGTCTGGGCGAGGTGGCCAAGGGCGTCTACGACTCGGTCAGCGAGAAGTTCGCCGGGCGGTAGGGCCCGCGCGGCCTCACACGTGGGACGGGGCGGCGGCGAGGCGCCCGTGGCCACCTCGCCGCCGCCCCGTCCCGGCCCCCGCGCGCGGTCGACGCCGGCCGACCGCCGACCGGCTCGGACGACACCGAACCGCACGGCCGATGTCGGCCGGCCGGCTCGGCGCGGGCCGATGACGAGAGGCCCGCCCCCGGAATACGCCGAACGGGTGGCGGGCCTCTCGACTGCGCCGGGGGCGCCCCGGGGTCAGGCCGCGGGGGTCGGCGCGTAGGGGGCCAGGTCCGCGGCCAGCTCCTCGTGTACCCGGGCCTTGAGCAGGGTGCCCTCCTCGGTGTGCTCCTCGGAGATCACCTCGCCCTCGGTGTGGGCGCGGGCGACGAGCTTGCCGTGGGTGTACGGGACGATCGCCTCGACCTCGACCGAGGGCCGGGGCAGCTCGTTGTCGATCAGCGCCAGCAGTTCCTCGATGCCCTGGCCGGTGCGGGCCGAGACGGCGATGGAGCGCTTCTCCATCCGCAGCAGCCGCTGGAGCACCAGCGGGTCGGCCAGGTCCGCCTTGTTGATCACGACGATCTCGGGCACGTCGGTCGCGCCGACGTCCCGGATCACCTCGCGCACGGCTGCCAACTGCTCCTCCGGGACCGGGTGCGAGCCGTCCACCACGTGCAGGATCAGGTCGGAGTCCCCGACCTCCTCCATGGTGGAGCGGAACGCCTCGACCAGGTGGTGCGGCAGGTGCCGGACGAAACCGACGGTGTCGGCCAGCGTGTACAGCCGCCCGCTGGGGGTCTCGGCCCGGCGCACGGTCGGGTCGAGGGTCGCGAACAGCGCGTTCTCGACCAGGACGCCCGCGCCGGTCAGTCGGTTGAGCAGGGAGGACTTGCCGGCGTTGGTGTAGCCGGCGATGGCGACGGACGGCACCTTGTTGCGCCGGCGCTCCTGGCGCTTGATCTCGCGGCCCGTCTTCATGTCCGCGATCTCCCGGCGCATCTTCGCCATCTTCTCGCGGATCCGGCGCCGGTCCGTCTCGATCTTGGTCTCACCGGGGCCACGCGTGGCGAGGCCGCCGCGGCCACCACCCATCTGGCGGGACAGGGACTGACCCCAGCCTCGCAGCCTCGGCAGCATGTACTGCATCTGCGCCAGCGCGACCTGTGCCTTGCCCTCTCGGGACTTGGCGTGCTGCGCGAAGATGTCGAGGATCAGGGCCGTACGGTCGATGACCTTGACCTTGACGACGTCCTCGAGCTGGATGAGCTGGCCCGGGCTCAGCTCACCGTCGCAGATGACGGTGTCCGCGCCCGTTTCGATGACGATGTCACGCAGTTCCAGCGCCTTGCCGGAGCCGATGTAGGTGGCCGCGTCGGGCTTGTCCCGGCGCTGGATCACGCCGTCGAGCACGAGCGCTCCGGCGGTCTCGGCGAGGGCGGCCAGCTCCGCGAGGGAGTTGTCCGCGTCCTGGGCGGTCCCCGTGGTCCACACCCCGACGAGCACGACCCGCTCCAGGCGGAGCTGGCGGTACTCGACCTCGGTGACGTCCTCCAGCTCGGTGGACAGGCCCGCCACGCGGCGCAGTGCCGCCCGCTCGGAGCGGTCGAACTGCTCACCGTCCCGCTCGCCGTCGATCTCGTGGCTCCAGGCGACGTCCTCTTCCATCAGGGCATCGGCCCGAAGACCTTCGGGGTAGTCGTGCGCGAGGCGCTTGGTGTCCTGGGAAGGGGAAGAAGAGGAGGTCATTGGATCCTTACGTCGGTGGGAGGGCCGGATCGGCTGTCGTGTGCTACAACGCACGGGTCCCCCGGGAGATTCCCGTGTCCCGTGCCGCGCCGACCCCAAGATGGTCGCACGGCGCGGCACGACCCGTCACCGCGTTATTCCCAGCCCGGCCCGCCCTTCTTGCCGCGCTTGTCCCGCTTGGACTCCTTGGCGGACCTGTCGCTCTTCCAGTCCGGGTGGCCGGGCATCGGCGGGGTCTTCTCGCCGTACAGCCAGGGCTGGAGGAAACCGGTCAGGTCACGGCCGGCGACGGACGACGCCAGGCGGACGAACTCGGCGGTGGTGGCGGTCGAGTCGCGGTGCTCCCGGACCCAGTCCCGCTCCAGGCGCTCGAAGGCACGCGTGCCGATCTCCTGCCGCAGGGCGTAGAGCACCAGTGCCGCTCCGTCGTAGATGTTCGGCCGGAAGATGCTGATCTTCTGGCCGGGCGCGGGCGGCTTGGGCCGGGCCGGCGGGCCGCCGTCGGCCCGCCAGCGGTCCGACGCGCCGTAGGCGGCCTTCATGCGGTCCACCATGGGCCGCTTGGACTTCTCCTGGGCGTAGAGGGACTCGTACCAGGTGGCGTGCCCCTCGTTCAGCCAGGCGTCGGACCAGGTGCGCGGGCTGACACTGTCACCGAACCACTGGTGGGACAGCTCGTGCACCATGATCGAGTCGACGTACCAGGCGGGGTAGCCGGGCTTGGTGAAGATGTCCTTCTCGAAGAGCGAGAGGGTCTGCGTCTCCAGTTCGAACCCGGTGGAGGCCTGGGCCATGAGCAGGCCGTACGTTTCGAACGGGTAGGAGCCGACCTTGCTCTCCAGCCAGGCGATCTGGTCGGGTGTCTTCGCGAGCCAGGGTTCGAGCGCTTTGCGGTCGGCGCTGGGCACGACGTCGCGGACCGGAAGACCGTGGGGGCCCTTGCGGCGCACCACGGCGGAGCGGCCGACGGACACCTGGGCCAGCTCGGTGGCCATGGGGTGCTGCGTGCGGTAGGTCCAGGTGGTGGCGGGGCCGACGCGCTCGGCTCCGGTCGGCAGGCCGTTGGCCACGGCGGTGTACTCGTTGGGGGCGGTGACCCGGATGGTGAACATCGCCTTGTCCGACGGGTGGTCGTTGCACGGGAAGACCAGGTGCGCGGCGTCGGCCTGGTTGGCCATCGCGAGGCCGTCGGTGGTGCGCACCCAGCCGCCGTCCCGGCCCTTGGCGCTGACGGGGTCGCTGGTGTGCTTCACGGTGATCCGCGTCCAGCTTCCCCGGGGCAGCGGGCGGTCGGGGGTGATCACCAGGTCCTCGCCCGCGCCGGCGAAGGCGGCGGGGCGGCCGTCCACCTCGACGGACTCGACGGTGCCGTGCGCGAAGTCGAGATTGAGGCGGTCCAGGCCGGTGGTCGTCCAGGCGTCGATGGTGGTGACGGCCCGCAGCGGCTTGTCGTTCTTCCCGGAATAGGTGAAGGACAGGTCGTACGACGCCACGTCGTACCCGGGGTTGCCCAGGGTCGGGAAGAGCCGGTCACCGACGCCCAGCGGCTCGGCCGGGGCGGCGGCGGCGAGCAGGCAGACGGAGACGGCGGAGGCGAGCAGGGCGGCCTTCCGGCGGCGGAAGGGGCGGAGGTTCCGGCCCCGGCGGAGGGTGAGCGGCATGCCCCACCGCTACCAGCGCGCGCGGGCGGCACGACGGCGACTCGCGCCGGGCCCACCCGATCGGGTTGGTTCCGCAGAGCCTTCTTCAGGAATCCGGGCGCCTTCGGCCTCCCTCAGGAAGCGGGTGCCTGGTGCTGGGCCCTGGCCACGTCGAACACCCCCGGCACGTCGCGCATCGCCCGCATGAGGGCCGGGAGGCGGGCCGCGTCGGGGAGCTGGAGCGTGTAGGTGTGGCGGACCCGCTGCTGGCTGGGGGGTTCGACGGTCGCGGAGACGATGTCGACGCCGGCCAGGGCGATCGCCTCGGTCAGGTCGGCCAGCAGATGCGGGCGGCCGAACGATTCGGCGACCAGTGTGACCCGGCACTCGGTGGTGTCCCCCCAGCGCACGTCGACCTCGGTGCGCCCCCGGTTCTTCATCTCGGCCACCGCGGCGCACTCCACGCGGTGCACGGTCACCACTCCCCCGCGCACGGCGAAGCCGGTGATCCCGTCGGGCGGCACGGGCGTGCAGCATCCCGCGAGACGGACGGTGGCGCCGGGCCGGTCGAGCAGGACGTCGGCGCCGCGCGGGCGGGCGGCGCCGGCGTTCTCGGCGTCGGCGGGCCGCGGGACCGGGTCGGCGGCGGCGCTCCCGTTCGCACGCTCCGCCACCTCGGCCCGCGCCTCCGTCCCCGCCTCGCCGCTGCCGCCCGGATGCGCGGCCAGCCACCGCTGGATGGCGATCCGCGCCGCGGCGGTGTGCGCGTGCTCGAGCCACTCACGGGACGGCTCGGAGGCCGGGTCCTGGCCCATCAGGAGCTGGACCGTGTCGCCGTCGCGCAGCACGGTGCTGAGGGTGGCCAGGCGGCCGTTGACGCGGGCGCCGATGCAGGCGTGGGCGTCGTCGCCGTACTGGGCGTAGGCGGCGTCCACGCAACTGGCGCCCCCGGGCAGGCCGAGGGCGCCGCCGTCGGGCCGGAAGACGGTGATCTCACGGTCCTGGGCTAGGTCCTCGCGCAGGGTGGACCAGAAGGTGTCGGGGTCGGGCGCGGCCCGCTGCCAGTCGAGGAGGCGGGAGAGCCAGCCGGGGCGGGTGGGGTCGGCGCGCTCGCCGTCGGCGGGATCGTCGGCCCCGGGGGCATAGGGGTTGCCGAGCGCGACGACACCGGCCTCGGCGACCCGGTGCATCTGGTGGGTGCGGATCAGGACCTCGACGACCTGACCGTCGGCGCGGGCCACGGCGGTGTGCAGCGACTGGTAGAGGTTGAACTTGGGTACGGCGATGAAGTCCTTGAACTCGGAGACGACCGGCGTCATGCATGTGTGCAGTTCGCCGAGGACTCCGTAGCAGTCGGCGTCCTCCGTCACGAGCACCAGCAGTCGGCCGAAGTCGGCGCCGCACAGCTGTCCCCGTTTGCGGGCCACCCGGTGGACGGAGACGAAGTGCCGTGGGCGGATGAGGACTTCGGCGGCGATGTCGGCCTCGCGCAGCACCGCGCGGACCGATTCGGCGGTCTCCGCGAGGGTGTCGTCGGGGTGGGCCGCGTTCCCGGCGATCAGTTCCCGGGTGTGTTCGTACTCCTCGGGATGGAGGATGGCGAAGACCAGGTCCTCCAGTTCGGTCTTCAGCGCCTGTACGCCGAGGCGTTCGGCGAGCGGGATGAGGACGTCCCGGGTGACCTTGGCGATCCGCGCCTGTTTCTCGGGGCGCATCACGCCGAGGGTGCGCATGTTGTGCAGGCGGTCGGCGAGCTTGATCGACATCACCCGCACGTCGCTGCCCGTGGCGACGAGCATCTTGCGGAAGGTCTCGGGCTCGGCCGCGGCCCCGTAGTCGACCTTCTCCAGCTTGGTGACGCCGTCGACGAGATATCGCACCTCCTCGCCGAACTGCTCGCGCACCTGATCCAGCGTCACATCGGTGTCCTCGACGGTGTCGTGGAGCAGGGAGGCCGTCAGGGTCGTCGTCTCCGCGCCGAGTTCGGCCAGGATCAGGGTCACGGCCAGGGGGTGCGTGATGTACGGCTCGCCGCTCTTGCGCATCTGCCCGCGGTGCGAGGACTCGGCGAGGACATAGGCGCGGCGCAGCGGGCCGAGGTCCGCGTCGGGGTGGTGGGCGCGGTGCGCGTCGGCCACGTGACTGATGGCGTCGGGCAGCTTGTCGCGCGCGGTGGGGCCGAGCAGCGCGGCCCGGCCGAGCCGGCGCAGGTCGATCCGGGCCCGGGACTTCCGGCGGACCGTCGCGGGCGCTGCCGCGGGCGCGGCCGGGCCGGGGTTCGCAGGGTTCGTTGCCTCCGCACTCATGGGCACCTCCGGCTCGTGGACCGGCGGACGGAGCCCGGGGCATGCGCGGCTCAGGGATGGCGACGTTCCCCCGTCCGTGCCGGTGCTTGATGCTACCGAGCCCATCACGTGCGACTGACCGCCTCTCGCCGAGCGTGAAACGGATCACCCAATCGAGCGACGGCGTGGAGGTTTAGAGTTTGCGCCACCTGCACTGCGCTCGGTCGCGGTTTCGAACGGCCCGGGGCGGCCGGAAGCCGGTGCACCGGGCGTCGCCGGACCGCCCCGGCCGGCGTGTCCCCAGGTCAGCGAAGAGCGCCGGCCAGCCAATCGGTGTCGATCTCGCCCTCGGCGACGATCACTGCGGGTCCGGTCATCTCGATCTCGCCGTCGGGCCGCTCGGTGATGACCAGGCGGCCGCCGGGCAGGTCCACGACGTACGTCGCGGGGGTGCCGGTGCGGGCCGGGTCGGCGCCGTCACGGCGGGCCGCGGCCACGGCGACGGCGCACGCGCCCGTGCCGCACGAGCGGGTCTCGCCGGAACCGCGCTCGTGGACCCGCATCGCCACGTGCCGCGGGCCGCGGTCCACGACGAACTCGACGTTGACGCCCTCCGGGTAGGCGGCGGCGGGGGCGACCGGCGGTGGAGCGTACAGGTCCCCGGCGTGCGCGAGGTCGTCGACGAAGGCGACGGCGTGCGGGTTGCCCATGTTCACGTTGCGCGCGGGCCAGCTCCGCCCGCCCACGCTCACCGTGACGTCGCCCTCGGGCAGGCGGGCGCCGCCCATGCCGACGGTGATGTCTCCGTCCTTGGCGAGGTGGACGCTCTTCACGCCCGCACGCGTGGCGATCGCGAGGTCGCCCTCGGACACATGGCCGGCGTGCTGGAGGTAGCGGGCGAACACCCGGGTGCCGTTGCCGCACATCTCCGCGACGGAGCCGTCGCCGTTGCGGTAGTCCATGAACCACTCCGCCTCGGCGGCCATCTCCCTGGCCTCCGGGTGCGCGGCGGACCGCACGACGTGCAGCACCCCGTCGCCGCCGATGCCGGCCCGGCGGTCGCACAGGGCGGCGACCTCGGCCGGGGTCAGGTCGAGGGCGTTCTCCGGGTCCGGGACGATCACGAAGTCGTTCTCGGTGCCGTGGCCCTTGAGGAAGGCGATCCGCGTGCTCATCCCTCGATCGTACGGGGTGGCTGCGACAACGATGGTGACAGCCGGGGAGCGGGCCCCCGGGACCGGAAGGGGGTGGTGATGCCCGGGGCCCTCGCGAAGAGGGTGGTGACACCCGGGCGGAAGGCAGGTCCTAGCGCAGCCGGGCCACGCGCCACACGGCGAGGACGGCCACGAGGGCCACCAGGAGCGCGTAGGCGAGGACGACCCGCCAGTCGGGCCGGCGTCCGGAGCCGCGGGCCGGCAGCCCCGGCCAGGTGTAGCCCACCCGGCGCGCGGCCATCATGCCCCAGCCCGCGGCGCAGGAGCAGATCAGCAGGCCGAGCATGGCGATGACCGCGCCGCTGTCGCCGAAGTCGAAGGCGAGCGGGAAGGCGAACATCAGGGAGCCGCCCGCGGCCAGGGCCACGATGGGCGCGAGCTGCCAGATGCGCAGCCGCCGCTGCGGGCGCAGCTCGACCTCGACCTCCGGACCGCCCGCGTACATCTCCTCGGGCGCCGGGCCGTCGGCGGTGACGCCACCTTCGGCGCCGTCGGGCCCGTCGTCGGTGAGACGCTCCGCGTCGTCGGCCGGACGGCCGTCACCCTGTTCCGGTTCACCGGGGTCGGTCGTGATCTGCTCGGCACTTCGTGCGGTGTCGCGAGGGCCGGCCTCCATCGCCACGCGCCCTCCCAACTAGGACTCACTCGGTCGATCGAAGCTCGATGATGGCACGGCGCCAGAGGCCGCGTTGACCGGCGGCGCATCCCGATGCCATGACGTGATCAGGCTGTAACCGGTCGTTCGACCACGGCCAGAGCCAGCCGCGGGAGTTCCTCCCGGTCCGCGGCCGCGCCGCTCAGCCAGTGCACCCGCGGATCGCGGCGGAACCAGGAGTCCTGGCGGCGCGCGAAGCGTTTGGTGGCGCGTACGGTCTCGGCCCGCGCCTCCGCTTCGGTGCACTCCCCGGCGAGCGCGGCGAGCACCTGCTGGTAGCCCAGCGCGCGTGAGGCCGTGCGGCCCTCGCGCAGCCCGCGCGCCTCCAGCGCGCGCACCTCCTCGACCAGCCCCGCCTCCCACATCCGGTCGACGCGGAGCGCGATGCGTTCGTCGAGCTCGGGGCGGGCGACGTCCACGCCGATCTGCACGGTGTCGTAGACGGAGTCGTGGCCGGGGAGGTTGGCGGCGAAGGGCTGCCCGGTGAGTTCGATCACCTCGAGGGCGCGGACGATGCGGCGGCCGTTGCCCGGCAGGATGGCGCGGGCCGCGTCGGGGTCGGTGGCGGCCAGCCGGGCGTGCAGCGCGCCGGAACCGCGCAGTGCCAGCTCCTCCTCCAGACGGGCCCGGATCACGGGGTCGGTGCCGGGGAACTCCAGGTTGTCGACGGCTCCGCGTACGTACAGCCCGGAGCCGCCGACCAGGATCGGCCAGCGGCCCTCGGCGAGCAGCGCGTCGATCCGCGCGCGCGCCAGTCTCTGGTACTCGGCGACCGAGGCGGCGACCGTCACGTCCCAGATGTCCAGCAGATGGTGCCGGACACCGGCCCGCTCCTCGGGCGTCAGCTTGGCGGTACCGATGTCCATCCCACGGTAGAGCTGCATGGAGTCGGCGTTGACGACCTCGCCTCCGAGTCGCTGGGCCAGGAAGACGCCGAGATCGGACTTTCCGGCCGCTGTGGGGCCGACGACGGCGATGACACGGGGGGCGGGGGCTGGGCTGCTCACCGCACCAGTCTCGCAAACCCCCCAACCGCACCTCGAACGAGTTACGTGACGGCGCGCATCCCGGTTCGTTGCACCGAGATACCGCCCGCTCGGTCTTTGAAGGCGGTGGCCCGGGTGGCGCAAACGGACGCACCGCTTGACGCGGGATTTCGCCCGCACGAGTAACGTATGGAGTGGTTATGGGCGTTTTTTCACGACTTCTCGGCAGCTCGAAGGCGAAGCGGGAGGCACCGGCCGCCGAGGGGCCGGGCGGTGGCGCGCCGGAGCAGGTCGCGGCGCCGGAGCAGGTCGAGGGCACCGAAACGGCCGGGCCGACCGGCGCGACCGAGGGCGGTCGCGTGGGCGCGACGGCCGGAGCGGACGCCTCGGAAGACCGCGTCACCGAGGACGCCGGGACGGCCGAAGGCGCGGAGATCCCCAAGCAGCAGTCCGCGGACGAGGCCGCCGACAGCGAGGCCGGTGAGGGCGCCCGCAGGTGACCGTCCCCGTCAGGGAGGGTGGAGCATGGGTCTCTTGGACAACGTGAAGGCCAGGCTGGGTCCGGCCAGGGACAGGGTGTCGGACCTGGCCGGCCGGCACGGGGACAAGGTGCAGCACGGCATCGACCGGGCCGCGCGGGCCGTGGACGAGCGCACCAAGGGCAACTACACCGACCGGATCCACGCCGGCACCGGCAAGGCGAAGCAGGCGATGGACCGACTCGCCCACAAGGAGGAGCCGCACGTCAGCGGTGCGAAGCCCCCGGCCCGTCCGGAGGGCCCGCCGCCCGCCTCCTGAACGGCTGCCGGCTCGCCGGACGGCCGCGGAGCACCAGGTGCCTCCCGGCCGTCCGCGGTTCGGCCGCCGCGGACCGCGGCGGTCCGCTCGGGCCCTACGACCAGGTGGCGACCAGGTATCCCACCCCGTAGGGCGCGTCGTCGTACAGCAGCGCGCCCGTGAGGCCCGCCCCCTCCGCCGCGCCCGCCAGGACCTGCCAGGGCGCGCGCCCCGCGGCCATCAGCCCGGCTGCCGACCCGGCGTCCAGCGCCCGGAGCGCTGACACGTCCGCCGCGCCCAGGGCGCGTGCCGCCTCGGCGTCGAAGGGGGCCGCCCGCTCGTCGAGGTAGCCCGGTGCCTTCAGGCTGCGGCGGGCGCTCGCGTCCCCCATCACCAGCAGCGCGACCCGTCCGGCCCGGGCACCCAGCTCCCGGCCGGTCTCCGCGCACCGCTCGGGTTCGAGCGGTTCCCCGACACCCAGCCCCTCGATGGGGGCGGACGCCCAGCCGGTGCTCTCCAGCAGCCAGGCCGCGACCGCCAGCGACGGCGGCAGGGCGCGCCCGTCGGCCGCGCCCGTGGCGGGGCCGAGCCGTACGGAGACGTCGACACCGAAGCCTCGGAAGGAACCCGGTGTCCCCTGCGGGTGCCGGCCGCGCCCGGCGGGGCCGGCGGGGCCGACGACCACGAGGATGTCGGGGCGGGCGGCGGCGAGCACACCGAGCGCGTCGGCGCACGCCGCGCGGGCGGGGTCCAGTTCCGGTGCGGCACCCGCGGCCACCTCGGGCACCAGCAGCGGCGGGCAGGGACAGACGGCGGCGGCGACAAGCATGACCGGCAGGGTAACGCCGTCCGGAGCCGGTCCGTTACCCCGCGCCGAGCAGGGCGCCGGGCCGCGGACCGGCCCCGGCCGGAGCGGGGTTCGACCTCAGGTCCGCCCGCCGGCCCGCACCCGTGCCGCTCAGTCGCAGCCGCAGCCGCCGGCCACGGCGGGCAGCGGCTCCGGGACGCCGATCCTCGGCAGGCCGAGCAGCACACCCGCCGGCTTGGCGGCCTCGGCGGCGTTGCGCTTCTCCCAGGCGTCGCCCGCGCGGGTGCGGCGCACGCCGAGGACGGGCCCCTCGGCGAGGAGGTGGTGCGGGGCGGCGTAGGTCACCTCGACGGTGACGACGTCACCGGGACGTACCTCCTGCTCCGGCTTGGTGAAGTGGACCAGCCGGTTGTCGGGGGCCCGGCCGGACAGCCGGTGGGTGGCGCCGTCCTTGCGGCCCTCGCCCTCCGCCACCATCAGCTCGAGGGTGCGGCCGACCTGCTTCTTGTTCTCCTCCCAGGAGATCTCCTCCTGGAGGGCGACCAGACGCTCGTAGCGGGCCTGCACGACCTCCTTCGGGATCTGGTCCTCCATGGTCGCGGCCGGGGTGCCGGGCCGCTTGGAGTACTGGAAGGTGAACGCCTGCGCGAAGCGCGCCTCCCGGACGACGTGCAGGGTCTGCTCGAAGTCCTCCTCGGTCTCCCCGGGGAAGCCCACGATGATGTCGGTGGTGATCGCCGCGTGCGGGATGGCGGCGCGCACCTTCTCGATGATCCCGAGGTAGCGCTCCTGCCGGTACGAGCGGCGCATCGCCTTCAGGACGGTGTCCGAGCCGGACTGCAGCGGCATGTGCAGCTGCGGCATGACGTTCGGGGTCTCGGCCATGGCGGCGATGACGTCGTCGGTGAAGTCGCGCGGGTGCGGGGACGTGAACCGCACCCGCTCCAGGCCCTCGATGCTCCCGCAGGCGCGCAGCAGCTTGCCGAAGGCCTCGCGGTCGCCGATGTCGGAGCCGTAGGCGTTGACGTTCTGGCCCAGCAGCGTGATCTCGCAGACGCCCTCCCCGACCAGGGCCTCGACCTCGGCGAGGATGTCGCCGGTGCGGCGGTCCTTCTCCTTGCCGCGCAGCGCCGGGACGATGCAGAAGGTGCAGGTGTTGTTGCAGCCGACGGAGATGGACACCCAGGCCGCGTAGGCGCTCTCGCGTCGCGTGGGCAGCGTGGAGGGGAAGGCCTCAAGGGACTCAGCGATCTCGACCTGCGCCTCCTCCTGGACGCGGGCGCGCTCCAGCAGGACGGGCAGCTTGCCGATGTTGTGCGTCCCGAAGACGACGTCCACCCAGGGCGCCTTCTTCACGATGGCGTCCTGGTCCTTCTGCGCCAGGCAGCCGCCGACCGCGATCTGCATGCCGGGCCGCGAGGCCTTCTTCGGCGCGAGCCGGCCGAGGTTGCCGTACAGCCGGTTGTCGGCGTTCTCACGCACCGCGCACGTGTTGAACACGACGACGTCTGCGTCGCCGTCCGATCCCTCGGGGGCGCGCACGTAGCCGGCCTCCTCGAGCAGCCCGGACAGGCGCTCGGAGTCGTGGACGTTCATCTGGCACCCGTAGGTGCGCACTTCGTAGGTCTTCGGTCCCTGGACGTCCACTGCGAGGCTCCGGTCGCTGCTGCTGGTCATGGGTCAAGGGTAGGTGCTCGCCGAGGGGCCCCTTCACTCGTCCGCCACACGCACGACGGCGAGCGTGATGTTGTCCGGACCGCCCGCCGTGACGGCGGCCTTCCACAGTTCGAAGGCCGCCCGGCCGTCGTCGTGCTCGCGCATCACCGCGTCGAGCACGTCGTCCGGCAGCGGATCGGTCAGGCCGTCGGTGCACATCAGGCAGCGGTCGCCGGGCGACAGCGGCCGCACGGTCACATGGGCGCGGACGGGGCGGTGGGCGGGGGTGCCGCCCAGGCACTGGGTGACGAGGTGGGTACCGCCCCAGGCGGAGTCGGGCGGCGGGCGGTCGTCGACGCTCAGCCGGCGCAGTCCGTCGGGCCCGGCGGCGTAGACCCGGCTGTCGCCCACGTTGAACACCAGCAGCGAGCCGGGGCGCAGCACCACGCCCGCCACGGTCGTGCCCATGGTCGCGAAGGCGCCTCCCGCGTCACCGCCGGCGGCGGCGTGGACGGCGCGGTTGCAGTCGTCGACGGCGTCACGGACGGCCTGCTCACCGTCCAGCCCGGGACCGGCGGCCGCGATCCGGCGGGCCACCAGGGCGCTGGCCACATGGCCGCCGGGATGTCCGCCGAGTCCGTCGGCCACGGCGACGACGAGCGGGGTGCCGAGCGGGAAGACGAGGGTCTGCGGATTCTCGGTGACCGTGGCGCACAGCGTCCACGGGCCGGCGACGAGGCTGTCCTCGTTGCGCTCGCGGACCAGCCCGGGATGGCTCAGCGCACTCACCACCGCGTACGGCACGGCACGTCACCGCCTTCGCACAGGGGACGGGCCCCCGATGTCCCGGCCGGAGAGCCACGGGACCGGGTGCGGGCAAGATCCTCGCTGTCAAGCCTAGGCGCTCTCCCGGCCTCGCTCAGCGGGACCGCCCACCGGCCGCCGGACGGTCCGGGCACCGCCGGTCACGCCGGCCCCGGCGGGCCGGGGCGGCGGGGCGGCGGGAGGCGGGGCGATGGGCCGGGCCCGCGGGGGCGATGGGCCGAGCCCGCGGGGCGGTGGGCCGAGCCCGCGGGGCGGTGGGCCGGGGCGGCGGGAGGTGGTGGCCGGGGCGGCGGGAGTCAGGCCGCGCCGTCCGCCGTCCAGCCCTGGCGCCGCAGCACGGCCGACACGTCCGGGGCCCGGTAGTGCTCCCCCTTGAGGACCTTGCCGTCGGCCCGCCGGGCGACCTGGCCATCGGGACCGAGCTTGCTCATGTTGGCGCGGTGGATCTCGGCGATCACCTCGTCGAGGTCGATGCCGTGGACCAGCGCGGTGCCGTACGCCACGTACACCACGTCGGCCAGCTCGTGCGCGAGCCGGTCCAGCGGGCCGTCGACCGCGACCTCGGCGACCTCCGCGGCCTCCTCGGCGAGCAGTTCCCCGCGGTGCGCCGCCAGTGCGGCGGCCACCTCGGTGGGTGTGCTGCGCGCGTCCAGGCCGAAGGCGAGATGGAATGCGCGGACGAGACGGGCGGGCGAAGTGCTCATGCGGCGACCCTAGTGCCGCGTCAGGCGAGGTTCGCCCCGTCGCCGCCGCTCTTGGTGACCCCGGCCCTGGCCAGCCCGGCGGGCGGCTGGCAGGATCGCCCGCATGTCCAAGGTGTTCCCTCGTGTCAGCAGGCGCCGGGCGCTGCAGAGCGCGACCGCCGGTGCCGTGGCCCTCGGGCTGCTGCTGTGGTGGCTGCTGCCCCTGGGCGACGAACCGCCGAGCGGGACGATCGTCTTCAGCACGGGAACGTCCCGCGGGGTCTACGAGGAGTACGGCGAGCGCCTGCGCAACGAGATGGCGAAGGACATGCCCGGCCTGAAGGTGAAGCTGCTGAGCAGCGCCGGCTCGCAGCAGAACGTCCAGCGGGTGGCGACCGGACAGGCCGACTTCACGATCGCGGCGGCCGACGCGGTGGGGACGTACGAGCAGCGGCACCCCGGCCAGGCCGGCCGGCTGCGTGGAGTGGCCCGGCTGTACGACGACTACGTGCAGCTCATCGTGCCGCGCGACTCCGACGTCGACAGCGTCGCGGACCTGCGGCACAAACGGGTGGCCACCGGCCTGCCCGACTCCGGGGTGCGCCTGATCGCCGACCGGGTGCTCACGGCGGCCGGAATCGATCCGCACACGGACATCACGCCGATGTCGGACGGCATAGACACCGGGCCCGCCCACCTCGCGCAGGGCAGGCTCGACGCGTTCTTCTGGTCGGGCGGACTGCCCACGAAGGGGCTGGAGGGACTGGCCAGGAAGGGCGCCTTCAAGTTCGTGCCGATCGACGGCGACCTGGTCGCCAAGCTGCGCGCCGGCTGGGAGTCCGGGCGGTACTACCGGGCCACCAACATCCCCGAGTCGGCGTACGCGCGCGTGCAGCACGGCTCGACGGTGGCGACGATCGCGGTGTCCAACGTGCTGATGACCCGCGCGGACATGGACCCCCGGCTGACCGAGTGGGTGACCCGCACGGTGATCAAGAGCCGGGACGACATCGGAGCCCACGTCCATTCCGCGCAGCTCGTCGACCTGCGCACCGCGATCTACACCGACCCGCTGCCCCTGCAGGAGGGCGCCCGGCGCTACTACCAGTCGGTCAAGCCGTAGCGGTCGGCCCCGCGCGGTACCCGGTCGCCGGGCCGGTTCGGGAGGGTGCCTAACGCGGCTCGGCGTGCCGCGGCACCCTCACCGTGACCGTCAGCCCCCGCGGCTCGTGGTGCGTGCAGACGAGCGAGCCGCCGCCCGCGGCCAGCAGGGCGCGGGTGATCGACAGGCCGAGCCCCGAGCCCTTGACGTTCTGGTGGCGGCCGCTGCGCCAGAAACGGTCGCCCACGCGCGTGAGTTCCTCGTCGGTGAGCCCGGGCCCGGTGTCGCTGACCCGGACGGTCGTGCTGTCGCCGTTGGAGGCCACGGACACCTCGACCGTGCCGTCCTCGGGCGTGAACTTCACGGCGTTGTCGATCACCGCGTCCAGCGCGCTGGACAGGGTGATCGGGTCGGCCCACCCGGTCGTCGGCGGGCAGTCGCCGACGAGCCGGACGCCCTGGGCGTCCGCGGCCGGCGCCCAGGCCGCCACCCGCTCCTCGGCCAGCGCGCCGATGTCGGTCAGCCGGAGGTCGGCCTCGGCGTGCTCGGCCAGCGCCAGGTCGAGCAGGTCGTCCAGGACCTGCGCCAGGCGCTTGCCCTCGGTGCGGACCGAGGCGATCTCCGCGTTGCCCTCCGGGAGCTCCAGGGCGAGCAGCTCGATGCGCAGCAGCAACGCCGACAGCGGGTTGCGCAACTGGTGCGAGGCGTCGGCGACGAAGGCGCGCTGCTGCTCCAGGACGTCCTGGACGTTGTCCGCCATCTCGTTGAACGACCTCGCCAGCCGCCTCAGTTCCGGAGGGCCGCCGCCGACCGCGACCCGGGACTTCAGCCGTCCGGTGGCGATGTCGTGCGTGGTGGCGTCGAGAATGCGCACCGGTCGGAGCACCCAGCCGGTCAGCCGCAGCGCGGCGCCGACGGCGAGCAGCATCGCGGCGACCTCGCCGGCCCCGATGACCAGCCAGCCGCGCAGGATGCGCGAGCGCAGCTGACCGGTGGGCGAGTCGGTGACCACGGCCGCCACCACGTCCCCGTCCCGGATCACCGGTGAGGCGACGACCAGCCGGCCGCGCTGCCAGGGCCACACCTGTCGCGGGTCGTGGCTGCGGCGGCTGAGCAGCGCCTCGTCGAAGGCCCCCCGCACCTCGCCCGTCCGCGGTAGGAGCCAGTCGCCGGGCGCGTTGGCCATGGCGGCGTCGTTGCTGTAGAAGACGCCCGCGCGAATGCCGTAGACGCCGTAGTAGCTGTCCAGCTCGCGGCGCAGGGTCTGCCGGCGCTCGTCCGTGGTGGACGGCCGGGACGCGGTGGGCGCGTCGGTGACGAACTGGGCGAGCGCGGCGAAGCGCGCGGTGTCGTCGATCCGGTCGACGACGACCTTCTGCTGCTCGGCGGCGGCCAGGCTGACGGCGAGCGGGACGCCCAGGGCGAGGAGGACGGCCGCCATCAGGACGATGAGCAGCGGCAGCAGCCGGGTGCGCACCCGTCCCCGCTAGGCGGCCGGGGCGACGAGCCGGTAGCCGACGCCTCGTACGGTCTCGATCAGCGCGGGCATGCGCAGTTTGGCGCGCAGCGAGGCGACGTGCACCTCCAGGGTGCGACCGGTCCCCTCCCAGCTGGTGCGCCACACCTCGCTGATGATCTGCTCCCGCCGGAAGACCACGCCGGGCCGCTGCGCGAGCAGCGCGAGCAGGTCGAACTCCTTGCGCGTCAACTGGATCACCGAACCGTCCACGCTGACCTGGCGGGTGGGCAGCTCGATGTGCACGGACCCGAGCCGCAGCGCGTTCCCGGCGTCCGGCGCGGGGTCCTCGTGCACACTGCGCCGGCTGACGGCGTGGATCCGGGCGAGCAGTTCTCCGGTGTCGTACGGCTTCACCACGTAGTCGTCGGCGCCCAGGTTCAGCCCGTGGATGCGGGAGCGGACGTCGGAGCGGGCGGTGACCATGATCACCGGGGTGCTGGTGCGCTTGCGGATCTTGCCGCAGACCTCGTAGCCGTCCTGGTCGGGCAGGCCCAGGTCGAGCAGGACCACCCCGAAGCCGGCGCCCTCGGGAACGAGCGCCTGCAGGGCCTCCTCGCCGCTGCGCGCATGGGTGACGTCGAAGCCGTGCCGCGCGAGGACCGCGGACAGGGCCGCGGCGACGTGGTTGTCGTCCTCGACGAGCAGCAGTCTCATCGCCGCCCCCTCCGGTTCAGTGGTCGCACGGTCGTCGTTCTCGTTCGGCTTGTATCCCACGTGCACGCGTGCGTGCACGATGGAAGTCACGCCGATGGACAAGGACGGCGTCAAGAGGGTTCCGGTTGCCTGCCGCTTCCGTTATGCGCCCGATACGTAGCACATAGCGCAAGTGCTACGACACGTGTCCGATTGCTATCGGATCGTGATGCTCAGATTCCCCTCAGATGTGATGACGCAGGTCACGGCGCCTCACTACTGTCCACCGAAACCGAGGAGGACGGAGCCCGAGAGCGATGACCGAAGTATCGGTGGCCAAGGAAGACGTGGCCGCGACCGACGAACTGGTCGTCCTGAAGAGCGTCAACAAGCACTTCGGCGCGTTGCATGTGCTCCAGGACATCGACCTGACGATCGCCCGCGGCGAGGTCGTCGTGGTCATCGGGCCCTCCGGGTC
Source organism: Streptomyces cellostaticus (assembly GCF_023630175.1). Lineage (GTDB taxonomy): Bacteria > Actinomycetota > Actinomycetes > Streptomycetales > Streptomycetaceae > Streptomyces > Streptomyces cellostaticus_A. The sequence continues at coordinate 75,814 of NZ_JALLIN010000023.1, forward strand.
CGGCAAGTCGACTTTGTGCCGCACCATCAACCGGCTGGAGACCGTCGACTCCGGCACGATCACGATCGACGGGAAGCCACTGCCCCACGAGGGCAGGGAGCTGGCCCGGCTGCGCGCCGACGTCGGCATGGTCTTCCAGTCCTTCAACCTCTTCGCGCACAAGACCGTGCTCGAGAACGTGATGCTGGGCCAGGTCAAGGTTCGCAAGGCGGACAAGAAGCAGGCCGAGGAGAACGCCCGCGCCCTGCTCGACCGGGTCGGCGTGGGCACCCAGGCCGACAAGTACCCCGCGCAGCTCTCCGGTGGGCAGCAGCAGCGCGTCGCCATCGCCCGGGCGCTGGCGATGGGCCCGAAGGTCATGCTCTTCGACGAGCCGACCTCGGCGCTCGACCCCGAGATGATCAACGAGGTCCTCGAGGTCATGCAGCAGCTCGCGCGCGAGGGCATGACGATGATCGTGGTCACCCACGAGATGGGCTTCGCGCGTTCCGCCGCGAACCGGGTGGTCTTCATGGCGGACGGCCGCATCGTCGAGCAGGCCGCTCCCGACCAGTTCTTCAGCGCACCGCGCAGCGACCGGGCCAAGGACTTCCTGTCGAAGATCCTGCACCACTGACCGCGCGGAGCCCGCGCGCCCTGACGTTCCGGCCTCGCCGGTCTCGTTCTCTCACCACGCAAAGGATGTTCACCATGAAGCTCCGCAAGGTCACCGCCGCCTCGGCCGCCGTGCTCGCCCTCACCGTGGGTGCCACCGCTTGCGGCGGCAGCTCGGACAGCGGTTCGGGCGACAAGAAGATCAAGGTCGGCATCAAGTTCGACCAGCCGGGTCTCGGTCTCAAGGAGCCGAGCGGTTCCTTCTCCGGATTCGACGTGGACGTCGCCACCTACGTCGCCAAGGAGCTCGGCTACAAGCCGAGCGAGATCCAGTGGGTGGAGACCAAGAGCGCCGACCGCGAGAACGCGCTCTCCCGGGGTGACGTGAAGTTCATCGCCGCCACGTACTCGATCACCGACGAGCGCAAGCAGAAGGTCGACTTCGCCGGCCCGTACCTGCTGGCCCACCAGGACCTGCTGCTCAAGAAGGACTCGACGATCTCCAAGGGCACGGACCTCAACGGGAAGAAGCTCTGCTCCGTGACGGGCTCCACCTCGGCGCAGAACGTGCATGACACCATCGCCCCGAAGGCCCAGCTGAAGGAGTACAGCGGCTACTCCGAGTGCATCGCCGCTCTCCAGAGCGGCGCCGTGGACGCGGTGACCACGGACGACTCGATCCTCGCGGGCTTCGCGGCGCAGGACAAGTACCAGGGCCAGTTCAAGCTCGCCGGCCTGAAGCTCAGCAACGAGAACTACGGCGTCGGTATCAAGAAGGGCGACACCGAGTCCGCCGACAAGATCAACAAGGCGCTGGAGAAGATGGTCAGCGACGGTTCCTGGCGGAAGGCCGTGGACAAGAACTTCGGTCCGGCCGGCTACAAGAACGAGCCGGCCCCGACGATCGGCCAGATCGTCAAGTAACGCGGAACTCCGCCGGCGCTCACTCCGGCGGGTGACGCAGGGTTCCCGTGGCGCGCCGCCGCTTCGAGCGGTGGCGCGCCCCGCCCTCCACGTACGCCACACACCCGGAAGCGCGGGAGATCGTGTTCGACTTTCTTCAAGGTTATGACGTCCTAGGGGCGTTCTGGACGACGGTGCAGCTCACCCTCCTGTCGGCCGTCGGCTCCCTGGTCTGGGGCACCCTGCTGGCAGCGATGCGGGTCAGCCCGGTCCCGCTCATGCGCGGGTTCGGCACGGCCTACGTGAACATCGTTCGCAACATCCCCCTGACGATCATCATCCTGTTCGCCTCCCTCGGTCTCGCCGACATCTTCGGCGCGACCATGGGCGCCTCCGACTTCAAGGTCCAGGGCTTCCGCCTGGCGGTCCTCGGATTGGTCGGCTACACCGCCGCCTTCGTGTGCGAGGCGATCCGCTCCGGCATCAACACGGTGCCCCTGGGCCAGGCGGAGGCCGCCCGCGCGATCGGGCTGAACTTCACGCAGACCCTGCGCCTCATCGTGCTGCCGCAGGCCTTCCGCGCGGTGATCGGCCCGCTGGCCAACGTCCTGATCGCCTTGACGAAGAACACCACCGTCGCGGCCGCCATCGGCGTCGCCGAGGCCGCGACCCTGATGAAGACGATGATCGAGAACGAGGCCCAGACACTGGCGATCGGCGCGGTCTTCGCGCTCGGCTTCGTGGTTCTGACCCTCCCCATGGGCCTGCTCCTGGGCTGGGTCGGCAAGCGACTGGCGGTGAAGCGATGAGTTCCGTCCTCTACGACACTCCGGGGCCCCGCGCCAAGCGGCGCAACGTGCTCGTCTCCGTGGTGTTCTTCGTCCTGCTCGCCGCGCTGGCGTGGTGGATCTGGCAGGTTCTGGACGACAAGAACCAGTTGCGCTGGGCGCTCTGGCAGCCGTTCACCACCTCCCAGGCATGGACGACCTATCTGCTGCCCGGCCTCACCAACACCCTGAAGGCGGCGGCACTGGCCATGATCATCGCGCTGCCCCTCGGCGCGGTGTTCGGCATCGCCCGCCTGTCCGACCACCGCTGGGTGCGGAGCGTGGCGGGTGTGGTCGTCGAGTTCTTCCGGGCCATCCCGGTGCTGCTGCTGATGCTGTTCGCCAACGAGTTCTTCAGCCGCTACACGCAGGTCACCAGCGACGACCGGCCCTTCTACGCGGTGGTCACCGGCCTCGTGCTCTACAACGCCTCGGTCCTCGCCGAGGTCGTCCGGGCCGGCATCCTCGCCCTGCCGAAGGGGCAGACCGAGGCGGCGTACGCCATCGGTCTGCGCAAGGGGCAGACGATGACCAGCATCCTGCTCCCGCAGGCGGTCACCGCCATGCTGCCCGCCATCGTCAGTCAGCTCGTGGTCATCGTGAAGGACACCGCGCTGGGCGGCGTGATGCTCGGCTTCGCCGAGCTGCTGAGCGAGCGCGGCACGCTCGCCGCCAACTACGCCAACGTCATCGCCAGCTTCGTGGTCGTGGCGGCCATCTACATCGTCCTGAACTTCGCCCTGACCTCCTTCGCGAGCTGGCTGGAGGGCCGGCTGCGGCGCAGCAAGCGCGGCACGGGAGCGGTGCTCGGTGCCGAGGACATGGAGGAGCTGAACCCGGCGGCGGTGGGCGGCGGCTTCGGAGCCGGAAGCGCCGCCTGACCGGCCGTCACGTCACCCGTACGGCCCCCGGAGGCAGTGGCATGATCGCCACTGCCTCCGGTCGCTTGACGCAAACTCTGCCAATGGGTTGCATACATTCTGTGATCGTGCACCCTGCTCCAACCTTCTGCTCACACACCTCCCTGAGGGCACCGCTGCGGGCAGGGGGCGCCGCGCCGTGGACCCGGTGATCATCGTCGGAGCGGGGCCCGTGGGGCTCACGCTCGCCCTGGCGCTGGCGCGTCAGGACGTTCCCTCCGTCGTCCTGGACGAGGGCCCGGGCAAGGACGAACCGCGCCCTGCGCGCACCGTCGTGCTGCGCGAGGACACGGCCGCGCTGATGGAGCGGCTGACCGGGACCGCGCTCGACGAGCAGGGAATGAGATGGACCGGCTTCCGGTCGGTGCGGCGCAGGCAGGTGACCGGTGAGGTCACCTTCGACCGGGCGGACCCCGCCCCGCTGCACATCGCCCAGCACCTGCTCACCGGCGCCCTGCGCGCGGCCATCGCGGACGAGCCGCTGGTCAGGGTCGCCGCGGACAGCCGGCTGGACTCCATGGAGCAGGAACGCTCCGGCGTCACCGCGCACACCCGCGGCCCCGGCGGAACCTGGTGGCGCGGCAGCTACCTGGTCGGCTGCGACGGCCCCCGCTCGACGGTGCGCAAACTGCAGGACATCCGCTTCCCCGGCCGTACGGCGGTGGAGCGGCACGCGGTCGCCGCGCTGCGCGCGGAACTGCCGTGGGAGGGCCGGGCGCTGCTCCACCGGATGCCGCCGTGGCGGCAGTCCGGTCCCTCCGCCGGGGAGGTGACCGCCCGCCCCCTCCCGCACGGCGTCTGGCGCCTCGACTGGCTGCTGCCGCCGGGCAAGGACCTGGTCACGCCCGAGCTGCTGGTGGCCCGCATCCGCGAGACCCTCGCGGGCTGGACGGACGGCACCACGCCGCCGTACGACCTGCTGGACACCGGTGTCCACACGGTTCATCACCGGCTGGCACGGCGCTGGCGGGCCGGACGGGTGTTCCTCGCCGGGGACGCGGCCCATCTGCTCGGCGCGCTCGGCACCCAGGGGCTCGACGAGGGGCTCCGGGACGCCGACAACCTGGCCTGGAAGCTGGCCCCGGCCTGGCACCACGGGCATCACGAGACCCTGCTCGACAGCTACCAGAGCGAGCGCCGCGCGGTGGTCGCCGCCCGGCTGCGCGCCACCGACCAGGTGCTGCCGGTGCTGCGCGGTGGTGGCGGGCTGCGCCACATCGTCCCCGGCGCGGCCCGCGGCCACGACACGCTGCTGACGGACGGTCATCTGGGGCACGGCCCGCTCGGTGCGCCGGGGGCGTACACCGACTCGCCGCTCGCGCCGGGCTCCCTGGAGGGCGAAATCCCGGTCGAGACCGCGCCGGGCGCACCGGTCGCGGACGTGCGTGTCACCGCGGAGGATGGTTCCTTCGTACGGCTGCGCGACCGGCTGGGCCGCGGAACGCTACTGGTCGTGCTCATCGCGCCCGGCACGGGTGTGTGGGACCGCAAGCACTGGGTGTCCGCCGGGGTCATGCCCCGGCTCGCCGCAGCGGTGACCGCGCTGCCGCATCCCGCGGAACTGCTGGTGGCCGAGGAGTACCCGGGTGCGCCCGCGCACAGCGTGCTGCTCGTGCGCCCCGACGGCCACCTGGTCACCGCGCTGACCGGGGTGCGCCCGGCCGAGCTGTACGCGGCGGCCGAGGCGGCCGTGGGCGGCACGGTCAGGCAGGAGGCGGAGGCGAGCTCCGGCGCGCGCTGACCGGTGAATCCATCACCCGCCGTCCGCAGGGTGACGGTGAGTTGACCGTGGTTCGACGACGTGCTGTACTCCGCATCGTGACCGACACCTGTGTGCACCTGTGGCGGAGGGTCCATATGGACCTCGTCCGCTATGCGGGCTGCGTGTGTCGCCCGTCCTGCTGAATTTCGCTCCTCTTCTTCTCACGGGTGCCTTCGTGCGCCCCCTTCGGCGAACCTTCCTCAGGACGGTGTACGTGTCTGTCTCCCCCGCTGCCTCCGCAGCCCTCGCTACGGCCGGTTCCGCCTCCGGCTCCCCCGTCTCCTCATCGCCCCCTGCCGGTGCCGCCGGCCGGGCACCGACCCAGGCGGACCTCCTCGGCTTCGTACGGCGTACGGCCGCCGACGGTGAGCTGATCGCCTCGCTCCCGCTCGACCCGCAGGGCCGCACCTGGGTGCGCCTCGTGGGCCCCGGCGGCAGCGAGGCCTGGCTGATCGGCTGGCCGCCCGGCAGCGGCACCGGCTGGCACGACCACGCCGACTCGGTCGGCGCCTTCGTCACCGCCTCGGGCGAACTCAAGGAGTACTCGCTGGCGGCCCGGCTGCCCACCGACGGATGGAAGACCCTGGAGCTCGCCGAGGACGTGGACCGCGAGCGCCGGCTGCCCGCGGGGCAGGGACGGGCCTTCGGCCACCACCATGTGCACGAGGTGCTCAACGAGTCCCCGGACCGGCACGCCGTCTCGGTCCACGCCTACTATCCGCCGCTGCCGCGGATCCGCCGCTACAGTCGCGCGGGCCAGGTGCTGCGCCTGGAGCAGGTCGAGCGCCCGGAGGACTGGCAGTGAGCGGCGAACCGGCCGTGCGGCCGACCGGCATCGACGAGTTGCTGGAGCGGGTGCGTGCGGGCTACCGGCGCATCCAGGCGCGGGCGGCGCACGACGCGGCGCGCACCGGTGACGCCCTGCTGGTCGACATTCGCTACGCGGCCCTGCGCGAGCGGGACGGACTGATCCCCGGTGCCCTGGTCATCGAGCGCAACGAACTGGAGTGGCGCCTCGATCCCCGAGGCAGCCACCGGGTGCCCGAGGCCACCGGCCATGACCTGCGGGTCGTCGTCATCTGCAACGAGGGCTACGCGTCCAGCCTCGCCGCGGCCTCCCTCCACCGACTGGGCCTGCACCAGGCGACGGACCTGGTGGGCGGCTTCCAGGCATGGCGGGCGGAGGGACTGCCCGTGGAGCCGGCGGCGCGCTGAGCGGGCCGGGGGCCCGCCGTCGCAGCCCTCGCCCTCAGAAGCCCTCGCCTTCGAGGAACTCCGTGTCCTCGCCCTCTTCCTCCAGGGCCTGGCGGACGACGCGGAGTGCCATGCCCTCGGGATAGCCCTTGCGGGCGAGCATGCCGGCCAGGCGCCGGAGGCGCTTGTCGCGCTCGAGGCCGCGGGTGGCCCGTAGCTTGCGGGCGACGAGGTCCCGGGCGGTGTCCTCCTCCTGCTCGGAGTCGAGCTGGGCCACGGCCTCGTCGATCAGCGTGGAGTCGACGCCCTTGGTGCGCAGTTCGCGCGCGAGTGCGCGACGGGCGAGTCCCCGGCCGTGGTGCCGGGACTCCACCCAGGCCTCGGCGAACGCGCCGTCGTCGATGAGCCCGACCTCCTCGAACCGCGCCAGCACCGCCTCGGCGGCCTCCTCCGGGATGTCCCGCTTGCGCAGCGCGTCCGCGAGCTGCTTGCGGGTGCGCGGGGTCCCGGTCAGCAGGCGCAGACAGATCGCCCGCGCCCGCTCGACCGGGTCCCGCGAAGACTCCCCCTGCTCGGCCCTCGACGAGCCGGGGGCGCCTTCGTCCTCACCGGGCGGCTCCCCGAAACCGCCCCGCCGGCGACCGCGCCCACGGCCGCCACGTGATCCGGTGGGCCTCCCCGGGCCGTCGGACCCGTGCGTGCCGTGCCCGTCGGGCTCGCCGCCCGGGTGCCTGACGCCGCCCTCGCCTCCGGGTCCCCGGTTCCCCGCCACGTCGTCCCCGTACGCATCGTCACCGGCCGGGGCGGAGTCCATGTCGCCTGCGGTGCCCGTCCCCCATGGGGCACCGGGGTCGGCGTACTCGTACTCGGCCCAGTCGGTTCGTCGTGTCACGGGTCAGCTCTTGGCCGCGGCGGCCTTGGGCTTGGTGGCCTTGGTGGCCGCGGGTGCCGCCTTGGGGGTGTCGTCGGCAGGAGCGGCGACCGCCGCGTCCGCGCCCGGCTCGGCGGAGGGCTCCTCGGGCCGGACACCCACGCCCAGCTTCTCCTTGATCTTCTTCTCGATCTCGTTGGCCAGGTCGGGGTTGTCCTTCAGGAAGTTGCGCGCGTTCTCCTTGCCCTGGCCGAGCTGGTCGCCCTCGTACGTGTACCAGGCGCCGGCCTTGCGGACGAAGCCGTGCTCCACGCCCATGTCGATCAGGCCGCCCTCACGGCTGATGCCCTGGCCGTAGAGGATGTCGAACTCGGCCTGCTTGAAGGGCGGCGCGACCTTGTTCTTGACGACCTTGCAGCGGGTGCGGTTGCCGACCGCGTCCGTACCGTCCTTCAGGGTCTCGATGCGGCGGATGTCGATGCGCACCGAGGCGTAGAACTTGAGCGCCCGGCCACCGGTCGTGGTCTCCGGGGAGCCGAACATCACGCCGATCTTCTCGCGGAGCTGGTTGATGAAGATCGCGGTGGTCTTGGACTGGTTGAGCGCACTGGTGATCTTCCGCAGCGCCTGGCTCATCAGACGGGCCTGCAGACCGACGTGGCTGTCACCCATCTCGCCCTCGATCTCCGCGCGCGGGACGAGAGCGGCCACGGAGTCGATGACGATGAGGTCGAGGGCGCCGGAGCGGACCAGCATGTCCACGATCTCCAGGGCCTGCTCGCCGTTGTCGGGCTGGGAGAGGATCAGGTTGTCGATGTCGACCCCGAGCTTCTTCGCGTACTCGGGGTCGAGGGCGTGCTCGGCGTCCACGAAGGCGACCTGGCCGCCGGCCTTCTGGGCGTTGGCCACGGCGTGCAGGGTCAGCGTGGTCTTACCGGAGGACTCCGGTCCGTAGATCTCCACGACACGGCCGCGCGGCAGGCCGCCGACGCCGAGGGCGACGTCGAGCGCGGTCGACCCGGTCGGGATGACCTCGATGGGCTCCTTGGACCGCTCGCCCATGCGCATCACGGCGCCCTTGCCGAATTGTCGTTCAATCTGTGCGAGCGCGGCGTCGAGCGCCTTCTCGCGGTCGGTTCCTGCCATGGGTTCCACCCGGTTTGCTTGAGTCGATCGCTTCACGTCAAAGACGCTAACGCCTGCCACTGACAATGCGCCCCGACGCAGGCCCGGCCTGTGGACAACCCGGGAACAAACCCCGCCCGACGGGGACGAAATCCCCATCCGGAGCCCGGCCTGAGCTTCCATAAGAATGGATGTTCGATTTTGGTGTCAAGCACACCGCACGGCGCCGCGGAGGGCGACCGGCGGCGCGGTCCGCTACGGGGACTCCTGCGAATCGGGCCGCCGTTCCCACAGCGGCCGCACGCGCGCGAACACGCCGGGACGGCCCGGACCCCGCCTGCGGTGTCCGTGCACCCGCGGGTCGTCCGTGACGGTGTACCGCTTCACGTAGGCCCCCAGGAACGCCTGCAGCGTGGCGACCGCGGGGATGGCGATCAGCGCGCCGACCGCGCCGAGCAGCGCGGTGCCCGCGATCACCGAGCCGAAGGCGACGGCCGGATGGATGTCCACGGTCCTGGCGGTCAGCTTGGGCTGCAGCATGTAGTTCTCGAACTGCTGGTAGACCACGACGAAGATCAGTACCCACACCGCGTACCAGGGGTCCACGGTGAAGGCGATCAGCATCGGCAGCGCGCCCGCGAGATAGGTGCCGATGGTCGGGATGAACTGCGAGACCAGCCCCACCCAGACACCGAGCACGGGGGCGTACGGCACCCCGAGCGCCTCGAGCAGTACGTAGTGCGCGATCCCGGAGATCAGCGCCATGAGTCCGCGCGAGTAGAGGTAGCCGCCCGTCTTGTCGACGGCGATCTCCCAGGCGCGCAGCACCTCGGCCTGCCGCGCGGGCGGCAGGACGGAGCAGAGGGCCCGGCGCAGCCGGGGACCGTCGGCGGCGAAGTAGAAGGAGAACAACCCGACCGTGAGGAGCTGGAAGAGGCCGCCGAGCACCTGGGCGGACACGTCGAGCACACCGGCCGCGCTGTTCTGGGCGTACTTGCGCAGCCAGTCGGAGTGCAGCAGGCCCTCCTGGACGTCCACCCGTCTGAGCTCCATGTGGAACTTCTCGTTGATCCAGCTGATCACCGAGTCCAGATAGCCGGGGAAGCCCTCGACCATCTTGATGATCTGTCCGGCCAGCATCGACCCGAGCAGCGTGACGAAGCCCGCCGCGACGATCGTCAGGCCGAGGAAGACCAGGAAGGTGGCGAGCCCGCGGCGCATGCCGTGGGCGGCCATCCAGCTCACCGCGGGCTCTATGGCGAGCGCGAGGAAGAACGCGATCAGGATGTTGATCAGCAGTCCGGTCAGCTGGTGGAAGGCCCAGCTGCCCAGTTGGAACGAGGCGATGAGCGCGAGTGCGAGCACCATGGCGCGCGGGAGCCAGCGCGGCATGCGTCGCCCGGGGAGCTCGGCGGCGGCTGCGTCGTCGGCCGGGCGCCGGGCGGGCGGCGGCGTAGCGGTCGGGGAGGCTGCGTGCCGGACGGCCGGCTCATTGTCGTCGGTGGGTGCCACGCACCCAGTCTCGCCCACCCCGGCGGCGGCCCATGCCGCCCGGCGTCCCCGTGCCTGCTCAGCGCCTCTCCCCGGGCACGTTCATGACCGAGCAGACCACGCGCCACACTTCCTTGGCGTCCCAGCCGGCGTCCAGTGCCTCGTGCACCGTGCGCCCGCCGAGCTCCGTCATCACGTGATCGCGCGCGAAGGTGTCGGCGTACCCCGGACCGAAGTGCTCCGCCATCCGCTGCCAGAAGACCGTCAACCGCATGCCTCCAGTATCCCGCCCCTTGGAGTGGGGCCCGCCGAGAGGCGCCTGCCGGAGCCCCGTTCCGGCCTACGGTCTGTCGCATGGCCGAATCAGGAGCTCCCCCACTCCCCCCGAAGCCCCCGGCGCGCTCCCCGCTCTTGCGCGCCGAGCAGTTCGTCTGGCTCACCGCGCGCGTGCTGGAACAGCGGCTCTTCGCGTACCACTTCCTGAACGGCGCCGCCGAGCCGGTGGAGGCCGCGCTGAACGCCTACCGCAACGAGGACGGCGGCTACGGCCACGCGCTGGAACCTGATCTGCGCGGACCCGTGAGCCAGCCCCTGCACGCCGCTCGCGCGCTCGGCGTCCTGGACGCCATCGGGCGCTGCGGCGGGCAGCGGGCGGAGCGGCTGTGCCGCCATCTGACCGCCGTCTCGACCACGGACGGCGCGCTGCCGGCGGTCGTTCCCGGCCAGCGCGGCTACCCCGTGGCGCCGTTCGTCCCGGTCGTGGACGACCCGCCCAGCGAGCTGCTCGCCACCGGCCCCGTGGTGGGGCTGCTGCACCGCAACGAGGTGTGGCACGCCTGGCTGTTCCGGGCCACCGACTTCTGCTGGCGGGCGGTGGAGTCCCTGCGGACGTCCCACCCCCACGAGGTGCGGGCCGCGGTGGCCTTCCTGGACTCCGTCCCGGACCGTCCGCGTGCGGAGGCGGCCGCCGACCGCCTCGGCCGCATGGTGCGCGAACAGCGGCTGGCGGCACTGGAGCCGGACCGGCTGGACGCGTACCCGGTCGCGCCCGGGTACGCGTCCGGTGAGCACCACTTCCCGCACGACTTCGTGAGGAGTCCGCGGTCACTGGCGCGCGCGTGGTTCACGGACGAGGAGATGACCCGCTCCCTGGACCACCTCGCCGGATCGCAGCAGGAGGACGGTGGCTGGCCCGTCCGCCGGCACCGGTGGGCACCGGCCCCGGCGCTGGAGGCCCGGCCCATGGCGACGATCGACGCGCTGCGCACCCTGCGGGCGCACGGCCGTTTCGTGGGCTGAGCCGCGCTCAGCCTCCGAGCGCCCGGACCCCCGCGGTCACGACCACCGCTGCGGCGACCACCAGCAGGAAGGGTGCGCGCAGCACCAGCGCCAGGGCGGCCGCGCCGAGTCCCGCCGCCCTGGCGTCCAGCGCCAGGGCGTGTCCGTCGGCGAAGGTCTGCTGGGCCGTGAGCGCGGCCAGCAGGGCGACGGGCAGCAGGGCGGCGAGCCGCCGGACGAGCGGTCGCTCCATGGCGCCGGCGGGCACCAGCAGCCCGGCGAGCTTGACGGCGTAGCAGCCGAGGACGGTCAGACCGATCGCCGTCCAGGTGTTCACCGGCCCTCCTCCGTCGCGTCCGGTGCGGTCCGCCGGGCGGGTCCGAGGCGACGGCTCTGCACGAAGAGGGCGACGGGAGCCGCCAGCGCCGCCACCAGGACCGGTACACCGGCGGGCAGCACGGGCAGCAGGCCGAGGCCCAGGACGACCGCGAGGCCGGCGACCGCACGCTCGGTGCGGGTCTTCAGCATCGGAGCGAGCAGGGCGAGGAACACCGCGGGCCCGGCCGCGTCCAGCCCCCAGGCGTCGGTGTCACCGATGGCCTGCGCGCCCAGCGCGCCGAGCAGTGTGGTGAGGTTCCACAGCAGGTACAGGCTGAGCCCGGTCACGGTGAAACCGATCCGCGCGGCACGCCGGGTCGGCTGCGCCAGGGTCACGGCCGTGGTCTCGTCGATCACCCACTGGGCGGCGAGCGGCCGCAGCACGCGCGGGAGGGCCAGCAACTGCGACAGGCGCAGCCCGTAGAACGCGTTGCGCACGCCGAGGAAGAAGGCGCCGGCGGCGGCCGTGAACGGGCTGCCGCCCGCGGCGAGCGCGCCCACCAGGGCGAACTGCGAGGCGCCGGTGAAGACCAGGAGGCTGAGCGCGCAGGTCTGGAGGAGGCCGAGTCCGCTGCCGGCCGAGGTCACCCCGAAGGCGAACCCGGACAGCCCGACCGCCACGCCGACGCCCAGGGCGTCCCGTACGACGGCGGAATCGGGCTTGGCGGTGCCTTCGGCGGACATGTCCGCGAGTGCTGTCTGTTGTGCCACGCCCCGGACGGTACGTCCGGACCTCAGTGCGGGTCTTGTACGTTCTTGCGCTCGCGCTGGTAGGCGCCCGGCGGGACGCCGACGATGCGGGCGAAGTGCCGGTTGAGGTGCGGCTGGTCGGTGAAGCCGACGGCGACGGCCGCCTCGGCGGGTGCGGTTCCCGCGTCGAGCAGCAGCCGCGCGCGGCGCACGCGCGCGTCGGTCAGCCAGGTGTGCGGTGGCATGCCGTAGGCGTCGCGGAACGCCCGCAGCAGGGCGAACGGGCTGGTCCCGAGGTCGGCGGCCAGCCGTTCCAGGGTCGGTGGCTCGGCCATCTCCTCCTCCAGTACGCCACGCGCGCGTGCCGCGATCCGGGCGCCGGCCGTCCGGCTCCGCCGCTGCGGCAGCGGGCCGCCGTTGAGCCGCAGCAGCCTGGTCACGGCCACCCGCAGCAGGGTGTCGGCGGCCAGCGCGTTGCCCTCCTCGGCGGCGCGCAGCACCTGGTGGACCAGGCGGACGGTGTACGGATCGTCGAGGGCCGGTGCGACGAAGCCCGGGGTGCCGCGGATCGCGGTGGTCTCGGCCGCGATCCCGGCCACCACCTCGGGCGACGGGTACACGGCGCCGTAGCGCCAGCCCTCGGGTACCCCGGCCCGGCCCGTGTGCGGGGTGTCCGGGTTGACCAGGGCGAGGGCGCCCGCGCCCGCCGACACGTCGGAGCCCCGGTGGTGGAAGACCTCGACGCCGTCGGCGATGGCCGCGATCACGAAGTTCTCGTGGGTGTGCCGGACGAAGGTCTTGTGGATGTACCGGGCACGCAGCAGGTCGACACCGGGCAGTTGCTCGTACCGCCAGTGCCGTGCCCGCTCCACCGAACCCGCCATGCCGCCATTCTCCGCCAGGCGGCGGGCCCCGGTCCGCGGGCGGCCGGGGCCCGTCCCTTTCGCGCAGGTCAGCCCGATTGTCAGAGGCCGGGTGCAGGATGGAGGGCATGGTCAGCTCAGCGCACCGAGCCCTCGACGGCTTCTCGCCCGCGACCCGCGGCTGGTTCACGGGGGCGTTCTCCGCGCCCACCGCGGCCCAGGCGGGCGCCTGGCAGGCCATCGGCGCGGGGTCGGACGTGCTGGTGGTGGCCCCCACCGGCTCGGGCAAGACGCTGGCCGCGTTCCTCGCCGCGCTGGACCGGCTGGCCGCGACGCCGGCCCCGGCCGACCCGAAGAAGCGCTGCCGGGTGCTGTACGTGTCCCCCTTGAAGGCCCTCGCGGTCGACGTCGAGCGGAACCTGCGCAGCCCGCTGACCGGCATCCGCCAGGAGTCCGTGCGGCGGGGGCTGCCCGAGCCGGAGGTGAGGGTCGGCATCCGTTCCGGCGACACCCCGCCGGCCGAGCGCCGAGCGCTGTCCACGCGCCCGCCGGACATCCTGATCACGACCCCCGAGTCCCTGTTCCTGATGCTGACCTCGGCCACCCGCGACGCGCTGACGGGCGTCGAGACGGTCATCCTGGACGAGGTGCACGCGGTCGCGGGCACCAAGCGCGGCGCGCACCTCGCGCTCTCCCTGGAACGGCTGGACGAACTGCTGCCGCGGCCCGCCCGCCGCATCGGACTGTCGGCGACGGTGCGACCGGTGGACGAGGTGGCCCGCTATCTCTCGCCCCGCCGCAAGGTGGAGATCGTCCAGCCGGAGTCCGGCAAGGAGTTCGACCTGTCCGTGGTCGTCCCGGTGGAGGACATGGGTGAGCTGGGCGGCTCCCCGGCGGCCGACAGCGGTGACGGGGCCGAGCGGCCCTCGATCTGGCCGCACGTCGAGGAGCGGATCGCCGACCTGGTGCAGGCCCACCGGTCGACGATCGTGTTCGCGAACTCGAGGCGCCTGGCCGAGCGGCTGTGCAACCGGCTCAACGAGATCGCCTACGAGCGGGCGACCGGCGAGTCGCTGGAAGAGCACCACTCGCCGGCCGAGCTGATGGGCGGCTCGGGGGCGGCCCAAGGCGCGCCCCCGGTGCTCGCCCGCGCACACCACGGCTCCGTCTCCAAGGAACAGCGCGCCCTCGTCGAGGAGGACCTGAAGGCGGGCCGGCTGCCCGCCGTGGTCGCCACCTCCAGTCTGGAGCTGGGTATCGACATGGGCGCGGTCGACCTCGTCGTCCAGGTGGAGTCCCCGCCCTCGGTGGCCTCCGGACTCCAGCGCGTCGGCCGGGCGGGCCACCAGGTGGGCGCCGTCTCGACCGGCGTGGTCTTCCCCAAGTACCGGGGCGACCTGGTCCAGTCCGCCGTGGTCACCGAGCGGATGCGCGCCGGCTCCATCGAGTCCCTGCGGGTCCCCGCCAACCCGCTGGACGTGCTCGCCCAGCAGCTCGTCGCCATGACGGCGCTGGACACCTGGCAGTTCGACGACCTGCTGACCGTGATCCGCCGCGCGGCTCCCTTCGCCTCACTCCCCGAGTCGGCGTTCACCGCGACGCTGGACATGCTCGCGGGCCGCTATCCGTCCGACGCGTTCGCGGAACTGCGCCCCCGCGTGGTGTGGGACCGCGTGGCCGGCACGATCACCGGCCGTCCGGGCGCGCAGCGTCTCGCGGTCACCTCCGGGGGCACGATCCCCGACCGGGGCCTCTTCGGGGTCTTCCTCGCCGGGTCCGACCCCAAGAAGGGCGGCGGCCGGGTCGGCGAGCTCGACGAGGAGATGGTGTACGAGTCCCGGGTGGGGGACGTCTTCACGCTGGGCACCAGTTCGTGGCGCATCGAGGACATCACACGCGACCGTGTCCTGGTCTCCCCCGCTCCGGGTGTGCCGGGCCGGCTGCCCTTCTGGAAGGGCGACCAGCTCGGCCGTCCGCTCGAACTGGGCCGCGCGGTGGGCGCGTTCCTGCGCGAGGTGGGATCACTGCCGGCCGGCGACGCCCGGGAGCGCCTGCTCGGCGCGGGCCTGGACGCCTGGGCTGTGGACAACGTCCTGGCCTACCTGAGCGAACAGCGCGAGGCCTGCGGGCACGTCCCGGACGACCGCACGATCGTGGTCGAACGCTTCCGGGACGAGCTGGGCGACTGGCGGGTCGTCGTCCACTCCCCCTTCGGCGCCCAGGTCCACGCCCCCTGGGCCCTCGCCCTGGGCGCCCGCCTGTCCGAGCGGTACGGCATGGACGCGCAGGTCATGCATGCCGACGACGGCATCGTGCTGCGCCTGCCGGACGCCGACCTGATGGGCCTGGACCTGCTCGACCAGGAACCGGGGCGGGCCGGCGCCGAGTACGACAGCGAGCAGGCCCCGATCGGCGCCGCGGACGTCGCCTTCGACAAGGGCGAGGTCGACCGGATCGTCACCGACCAGGTCGGCGGCTCCGCCCTGTTCGCCTCCAGGTTCCGCGAATGCGCCGCCCGCGCGCTGCTGCTGCCGCGCCGCAATCCGGGCAGGCGCACCCCGTTGTGGCAGCAGCGGCAGCGGGCCGCGCAACTGCTCGAAGTGGCGAGCGAGTTCGGCTCCTTCCCGATCGTCCTGGAGGCGATCCGCGAATGCCTCCAGGACGTCTTCGACGTCCCCGGACTGGTCGAGCTGATGGGTGACATCGAGTCACGCAGGGTGCGCCTGGTCGAGGTCACCACCCCCGAGCCGTCCCCCTTCGCCCGCTCCCTCCTGTTCGGCTACGTCGCCCAGTTCCTCTACGAGGGCGACTCGCCGCTCGCCGAGCGCCGCGCGGCCGCGCTCTCCCTGGATTCCCGGCTGCTGGCCGAGCTGCTGGGGCAGGCGGAGCTGCGCGAACTCCTCGACGCCGAGGTGCTGACCGAGCTGGAGCGGGAGCTGCAGTGGCTGACGGAGGACCGCCGGGTCAAGGACGTCGAGGGCGTCGCCGACCTCCTGCGGCTGCTCGGCCCGCTGACCGATGCCGACCTGGCCGAGCGGGGCGCCGAACCGCAGTGGGCGCGTGACCTGGCCGCCGCCCGCCGGGCCATCCGGGTACGTATCGCCGGCACCGACCACTGGGCGGCCGTGGAGGACGCCGGCCGCCTGCGGGACGCCCTGGGCACGGCGCTGCCGGTGGGCGTCCCCGAGGCCTTCACCGAACCGGTCAAGGACCCGCTCGGCGATCTCCTCGCGCGGTACGGCCGTACCCACGGCCCCTTCACGTCGGCCACGGCGGCGACCCGCTTCGGTCTGGGCGTCGCGGTCACCGACGGCGCCCTGCAGCGGCTGTCCGCGGCCGGGCGTGTCGTCCAGGGCGAGTTCCACCCGGCGGGCATCGGCCAGGAGTGGTGCGACGCGGCCGTACTGCGCCGGCTGCGCCGCCGTTCACTGGCGGCCCTGCGCCATGAGCTGGAGCCCGTGCCGTCCGCCGCGCTCGCCCAGTTCCTGCCCCAGTGGCAGCACATCGGCAAGGGGCACGAGCTGCGGGGCATCGACGGACTGGTGCGTGCCATCGAGCAGTTGCAGGGCGCGTCCGTGCCCGCCTCCGCACTGGAGAAGCTGGTCCTGCCCGCACGCGTCGCCGGCTACACGCCCTCGATGCTCGACGAACTCACCGCCGCCGGCGAGGTCGTGTGGGCCGGGGCCGGCGCCCTGCCCGGCAAGGACGGCTGGATCTGCCTGTACATGGCGGACGCGGCCCCGCTGCTGCTGCCCCAGCCGCATCCTCTGGAGCTGACGGCACTTCACCAGTCGCTGCTGGACACCCTCTCCGGCGGTTACGGCCTGTTCTTCCGCCAGATCGCCGACCAGGTGCGCGCCACCACGCACCCCGAGGCCGGTGACCCCCAACTGGCCGACGCGCTGTGGGACCTGGCCTGGTCGGGACGGCTCACCAACGACACCCTCACCCCCATGCGCGCCCTGCTCGGCTCCGGCCGTACCGCGGGCTCGACGGCCCACCGCGCCAAGCGCAGCGTCCCGCGCGGGCGTTACGGCTCACTCACCGCGGCGGCCCGCGCCACCTCGCGCACCGGGCCGCCGACGGTGGCCGGCCGCTGGTCCCTCCTCCCGGCGCCGGAACCGGACGCCACGGTGCGCGCGCACGCGCTGGCCCGCACCCTGCTCGACCGGCACGGCGTGGTCACCCGGGGAGCGGTGGCCGCCGAGGGCGTCGAGGGCGGCTTCTCCGCGGTGTACCGCGTGCTGTCCGCCTTCGAGGACAGCGGGCAGGCAAGACGGGGATACGTGGTCGAAGGCCTGGGCGCCGCCCAGTTCGCGATGGACGGCGCGGTCGACCGGCTCCGCGCGGTCTCCAACGCCCGGGAACGCGGCCAGGGCCTGCCCAACGGCTTCGGCGGCGACCACGGCGCCCCGTCCTTCCCCGTCGACGGCCGCTCCGTCCCGGACCGGGACGCCGCCGGACACACCACGCCCGGCGGCTTCGGGCCGGGCGACGGCGGACTGGCCCACCCGGGCCTCGACGGCGACTTCACCTGGCCACCGGACGACACGGCACGACCGGGCGACAGCGGCTTCTCCTGGCCGCCCGAGAGGAACGGCCCCGCGCCCGACGAGTACGTCTCCCCGCGCGACCGCACCCCGCCGGCTCCTTTCGCCGCCCCCGGCAACGGCGGACCCAGAGGCGGCTTCTCCCCTTACGGCCCGTACGCGAAGCGCGACTTCGGCGGCGGCCGCGGCCGCCCCTCCTCCCCCGACCCGCGCGCCGCGGTCCTCGCCGCTGCCGACCCCGCCAGCGCCTACGGCGCGGCACTGCCCTGGCCCGAACCGCCGAGCGGGGCGGGACACAAGCCGGGCCGCAAGGCCGGTTCGCTCGTGGTGCTGGTGGAGGGCGAGCTGACGTTGTACATGGAACGCGGCGGCAAGACCCTGCTGGCCTGGCCCGCCGACCCGGACGCGGCCGCCGCCGACGATCCACGCCTGCGTACCGCCGCACAGGCCCTGGCCTCGGCCGCCCGCGCGGGCTCCCTCGGCACGGTCACGGTCGAGCGGATCAACGGTGCCCAGGCCCTGACCTCCCCCCTGGGCGCGCTGCTGGAAGGAGCGGGATTCATCGCGACCCCGCGCGGTCTGCGCCTGCGCGCCTGAGTCGCCGCCGCAGCCACGACCCGCGCGCCCCCGCACATCACCCGACCGTGGCACCCTTGACCCATGCCCGAAGGCGACACGGTCTGGCAGGCCGCGAAACGGCTGCACGAGGCCCTCGCGGGCAAGGTGCTGATCCGCAGCGACCTCCGGGTACCGCAGTACGCGACGGTCGACCTCACCGGCCGGGCGGTGCTGAACACGATCGCGCGCGGCAAGCACCTGCTCACCCGTTTCGAGGGCGGCCTGACCCTGCACACGCATCTGCGGATGGAGGGCGCCTGGAAGGTGTACGGCCCGGAGGAACGCTGGCGCGGCGGACCGGCCCACCAGATCCGGGTGGTCCTCGGCACCACCGACCGCGCGGCCGTCGGCTACCGCCTCCCGGTGCTGGAGTTCCTGCGCACCGGCGAGGAGGAGCAGGCCGTCGGCCATCTCGGCCCCGACCTGCTCGGCGCGGACTGGAATCCCGAACTCGCCCTCGCCAACCTGCTCGCGGACCCCGCCCGCCCGCTCGGCGAGGCCCTGCTCGACCAGCGCAATCTGGCCGGCATCGGCAACGTCTACAAGTGCGAGCTCTGCTACCTGGCGGGCGCGACGCCCTGGCTGCCGGTCGGTGCCCTGCCGGCCGACCGTGCCGCCCGGCTGGTCGGACTCGCCAAAAAGCTGCTGGAGAGCAATCGCGACCGCCCGGTCCGGCAGACCACGGGCCTGCATCGGCAGGACCTCTTCGTGTACGGCCGCGCCCCGCGGCCCTGTCTGCGCTGCCGCACGTCGATCCGGGTCGCCGATCAGGGCGACGGCCACCAGGAACGCCCCACCTACTGGTGCCCGAACTGCCAGACGGGCCCGGCACCGGCGCGGGGCACGGCCCAGGCCTGGCGTGAGCGGCGTCCCCGCGGGTCGCCGTCCGGCTGATCGCCGCTTCCGTCCGGGACGCTCCCGTGTCCGGGACCCTTCGGTCGGGGACGCTTCTCCGTCAGGACGGCTTCCGTCAGGCCCGCCTCCGTCAGGGACACCCGTCACCCGGGCCGGCCGGTGCGGTGTCCGGATCGATGCCGTCGCAGCGGAACGGATCCCCGCCCCCCGAGCCGGGACCCGGCCCCGTCGAACAGGGACCCGGCACCGCCGTGACGACGCTCCCCGCCCGCCAGGCGGACCTCCACCGTCCCGCCGCCACGGCACCGGTCGCCCGTCCCTCGGGCACGCAGTGCACCGGAAGAACGCTGAGTCCCCAGCCACCGATGACGACGGCTCCCTCGAGCACGCCCGCACCCTGCCCGAGGGCGATCCGGAGCACCGCCCACCACCACACGGCGCCGAGCCCGAGGGCGGCACCCCAGCACAGCACCCGCCTCACCACGGCCGTCACCTCCAGCCGGACGCAGGAGCACCGCCCGACCCGCACGGGAGGCGCGACAAGGTCTCACCGACGCGAGGACACCGGGCCGGCGACCCGGACCCGGCCCGGGGCGACCGGCCCGGAGCGGTTCCCGCGGCTCCTCACGCGTTCTCCGCCTGGAACATCCAGTGGTGAAGTCCCTGATCATGCATTGACCTGCACCAGGGCACCTCGCTTCGAGCCAGATTCCGGATTCGTTCCGGGCGCCGCAGAAATCTTGGAGCCCTTCCGGTCAGTCTCTCCCGGCTCGGCCCAGGCCGCATCCAGGACGGACCGCGTCTGCTCCTCGGCCTCCGCGAACAGGTGCGCGTAGATCCGCATAGTGAAGGCCACGTCCTTGTGCCCCAGGCGCCTGGACACCACCTTCGGGTTCTCGTTGCCCGCGATGAGGACCGAGGCGTAGTGGTGACGCAGGTCGTGCCAGCGGTAGGCCTTGGCCTTCGCCTTGGAGCACATTGCCTTGAAGGCGTAAGTCGAGTATGGACTCGCCGACCGGTGTCCCGCCGGGCATGGTGAAGATGAGTCCGGCCCATTCGCCCAACCGAGTCGGAGCTGAGCCAGGAGCAGACAGGGCGACGCCCTGGCCGCTGCCGGAATCGCGAACGAACCTACCGGCGCCGACCGACAGAAGCTGCTCAACACCCTCGCCGCCGCAGCACCCGACGTCGTCCGCTACCCCGACAAGGTGATCGAGGCTGCCCGCAACCCGTGCTCGTCGATCAACGGTGGCGGCAGCAAGTACAACTGGATCGCCGCTCAGAGGTTCAGCTGCAAGGATGTCACGACCGATGAGGCCCAGCCCGCCAAGATCAACTCATCGCTGAAGGTGTCCGGCTTTTGCAAGGTCTGACTCACCGCCCCAGCCCGGCTGGAACCGGCCCGCCACGCAACCGCCGCTGAGCAGACACCAGATGCACCGGCTCACCGTCACCCACGTCCCCAACGGCCACCAGCGCCA
This sequence comes from Streptomyces cellostaticus, assembly GCF_023630175.1. Classification (GTDB taxonomy): domain Bacteria; phylum Actinomycetota; class Actinomycetes; order Streptomycetales; family Streptomycetaceae; genus Streptomyces; species Streptomyces cellostaticus_A. The sequence goes on from NZ_JALLIN010000023.1 coordinate 96,214, forward strand.
GCCCGGCTCGGAACAAGCGTGAACGCATAGCTGAACATACTAGTGATCATCACTACATGATCCGGCGCCGTCAGCACACCTGTGCCCCCGCATCACACGAACCCCCACCCGAGCGGGGGTTTCGCAGTTCTCAGGGGTGATCACATACCCCAAGCCGCAGCAGCCGGCCGTGAAGAGGCCTAGGACAACCTGTGGTTCATCACGATCCGCGAACTCGCCGCCTTCACAGGCCGCACGGCAGCTGCCGCCGACGACACCCCGCCTGCAGGTCCACGAAACCACCTACAAGGCCCCGCGCGGCGGGCACTTCTCGCAGTCACCGCAGCAGCGCGAGCACGACCGCGTGACCCACGCGGCGGAGCGCACCGATAACGCCCAGCAGAGGTAGGCACCACCCAGAAGCTTTGGCCAACACTTCGTCACGATCAGATGAACACAGGCCTCTTAAGGCAACCACACAGATGCATCACCAGTCACACACCCGCAAGCCACGTCACGCCCCAAGGGGGATCATGCTCCGCGCCCGCACCATCGCCACCATCATCACCGCCAGCCTGCTCACCCTCACCGCCTGCAACGCCGCCGACGACACGGTCAACACCACCCCGAAGAAGACCGCGCCGAAGGACGCCGCCCACAAGGACGCTGACAGCAAGGACAGCGACAGCGAGCAGGCGGACAAGCCCGAAGAGAAGAAGACCGCGGCTATCGGCGACACCCTCACCGTCCACGGCTTCTCACACAACGAGCAGCTCGACGTCACCCTGAAGAAGTGGCTCCCGACCGCCGAGCCGTCCAACGAGTACGAGGTCCCCCAGGACGGCAAGCGCTGGGCCGCGGCGCAGTTCGAGCTCGTCAACACGGGCAGCAAGGTGTACTCGGACAGCCCGTCGAACGGCGCCCAGGTCGCCGACTCCAAGGGGCAGCGGTTCCACTCCTGGTTCGGGGACATCACGGCAGGGCCGTCCATGTCGTCGGAGGTGAGGCTCCCCAAGGGCGAGAAGGCTCTCGGATGGATCGTGTTCGAGGTGCCGAAGAACTCGAAACTCGTCAGCATTCAGTTCGGGATGAACTCAGGGTTCTCCGACGAGACGGGACAGTGGACCGTCAAGTAGCCCCACGCGCCCGTCTCGCGCCGCGCTGAGGCGCGCGACAGCCACCCCCTTGCCGGCCCCGCCGTCGCACCCCGTCGACGGCGGGGCCCTTTGTCGAGTCACAGCTTGACCACACCCACCTCACGCCCTGCGGGAACCGGCGGATGATGCCCACCTACCGCACAACCCTTGGGGGGGCTCATGAGCGACACCACACCCACTCCGCCGATGCCGGACTTCCCGCCGCCCCCGCGGCCAGCGCAGAAGAAGTCCCGCACCAACCTCGTCATCATCTCGGCCGCAGCAGCGGTGATCGCTGCCGTCGTAGGCACCGGCGTGGCGGTCGTACAGTCCAGAGACGACAGCAAGCCGGCCGCTACGGCCCAGGCGAGCACCCCGGCCAAGGACGTCGACGCCGCGGCGGACGAGCCGGACGAGCCGACCTACACCGCCATCGACGCCGACAGCTTCACGATCACGCTGCGCACCACCGAGCGGCAGTGCTTCGGGTCCGCGGGCTGCAACGTGACCGTCGAGCCGGATCTGACCTTGCTGGTTGACAGCGACAGCGTGGACCCGGATGCCGTGTACGAGGTCACGTATGAGATCCGCGGCGACGAGTCCGGACCGATCATCGAGACGGCCGAGCTGTCGGACCAGACGAACCTGAACTACCGGCCGTCGATACTGAGTACCGCGTCGTCGCGAACGAAGGTGTCGGTGAAGATCACCGACGTCATCGAGCAGGGATAACGACAGCCCTTGAGCCAGACGTACCGCAGCCCCGCACCGGATTATCCGGGCGGGGCCCTCGTCGTGCGTAGCCTCCGGCCAAGGCGGCCTATGTCCCTGGCTGCTGGTCGGTCTCCTCGAGCTTGCCGTACGAGTCCAGCGACCGGCGGACGCGGTCGGCGTCGGCGTCGGCGTCGGCGTCGGCGTCGGCGTCGGCGTCGGCGTCGGCGTCGGTGAAGTGCAGCGTGGGCCGGCCGTTGTGCACCGTCGCGTGCGGCGAGCGCGGCGACAGAAACCGCACCGCTCGACCATCCCCCAGCAGATCCACAGGCAGCGACAGCTGATTCACCCTGCGAGCGCTGATCGGGCCAGCCGATCCGCCACTCATGAACCTCCGAAGGCGTGTACCCCGTCCCGAAACGCGCCTCCACCCAGTGATCATCGGAAACTGCCTCTCCCGGATCGTCCGTCGTCGCCCCGGCCTTCCGGTTAAGCATCCGCATCCGTTTGGCCTGCACCACCCGACACTCCTCAGCGACCGCGCGCAGCTCGGCACGCTCAAGCTCCATCGTGGCCAACTGCTCACCGGAAGAGCACGGAACGCCACCGACAACAGGCTGAGGTCCGGGCCGGGTAGCCTCACCGGATGTCTGACTACGTGCAGGTGTCCACCGCCACCGAAACCCACGAGCCGGCCCGCGTGCTCGCCGAGTCCGTCGTCCTTGCCAGGCTCGCCGCGGGCGCGCAGATCGTAGGGCCCCGTCACGAGCGTCTTCGGAGTAATGTCCATGCTCATCGTCCCGGATATAAGCGGCTTGGCGGCCGATCGGCGACGTGGCGCCGTGTGTGTCTGGTGCGCCAAGGAGCTCACCGCGGAGACCGCAATCCCTCTGGACGATCGCCGCGTCGAGATCGACGGCGAGCCAACCATCTGCTTCCCGCGCGCCTGCCGCGGCTGTGGGCGCCAGGCTGCGGTCCGTGAGTCCCAGGATCACAAGCTGAACTGCCCGCAGTGTCTGAAGGAGCCGAACGACTGCCGCGAGCGCCACGCGATCCGGCGGCTCACGCTGGACGGCCGCCGATGATCTGCGCCCGCTGCACAAGCCCACCAGCAGCGAGCCCGTCGTGCACTGCAACGAGCGGCCGTCCGGGGCGCCCGCCCCCACCTACCTGTGTCCGGCCCCGTGCAAGGCGCCGCCTCGGCAGACCGCCCCCACCCGGCAGCGATCAGGGGCCGGAACTGGAGGCCGGCGGCCGCCGCGCCACCCCATCGGGGGCGGCCTCCACACGGCCTGCGAACACGCCCGCGCAACCTTGGAGGGCACGAGCGGAGTCCCCGACCTACGGCCGAGTACTCCGTACGCTTCGCGATCCTTCCGGGAGAACCTAAATTCCGGCCCGACTCCGATGAATATTGGAACGCTACGCAATGAAACGCGTTGAGTTCGCTCCCTTTGCAGGTCAGGACGGGTGCAGCCCCTCTGACCTGGTCACGCGTTCTCCGCCTGGAACATCCAGTGGTGCTTCTCCAGTTCGGCCGTGATCCCGATGAAGATGTCCTGGGAGACCGGATCGGGTTCACCGGTGGCAGCCACCCGGTCCCGCATCCGTGTGATCACCGCGCCCAGCGCGTCGACCATCGCCCGTACCGCGTCGGTGTCCTTGATCCAGCCGGCCGGAGTGGCGCCGATGCCGCTGCCGGCGGAGACCGTGGGCGCGCGTCCGTCCGGCGGGACGCCCAGGGCCGAGGCGCGCTCGGCCACGGTGTCGGAGTGGGTGCGCGCCGAGGCGACGACCTCGTCGAGCTGGAGGTGGATGGACCGGAAGCGGGGTCCGACGATGTTCCAGTGGATCTGCTTGGCGACCAGCGAGAGGTCGACCAGGTCCACCAGGGCGCCCTGCAGGGCCTCGGACACGGTCTTGAGTGCCTCGTCGGGCAGCGGGCTCTTCACGACGTACATCCGCGTCCTCCGATGGGTTCGGCGCCGGTCGGGTCACCTCCACGATGACCGGCGCGCCGGGTACCGGCAAATGGACGCATCCTCGGCGCGGATCACACGGACGGCACAGAAGCCCCGGCCGGGGTTCCCGGGCAGAACCTGGGAACCCCGGCCGGGGCTTCACGCGTATCGGGTGGTCAGGCCGTGCTCGCGTATGTCACGCGGCGACCACGTCCACCGCCTCGGCGGGCGCCTTGATGGTCACCCGTTCCGGTGGCACACCGGTCACCGACACGGAACCCAGCATCGGACGGACCGGCGTGGGCACGGGCTCGGTGGCCGTGGCGGACTGGGCCAGCTCGGCGAGCGCCAGTTCGTCGCTCACTTCCCGCATGAGTTCCGACATCCGTACGTCCAGCGCGTCGCAGATGGCGGAGAGCAGCTCGGAGGAAGCCTCCTTCTGCCCCCGCTCCACCTCGGAGAGATAGCCGAGTGAGACTCGGGCGGACGAGGAGACTTCGCGCAGAGTACGGCCCTGGCGTTGGCGCTGCCGACGCAGCACGTCACCCAGCAGGCGACGGAGCAGAATCATCGGTGGCTCCCTCCTCGGACCGCGTAGCCGCATCCTTCTCGCCCCACCGTACCGCCTCGCGCCGCGGCCGTGCGGGGAGCGATGTCGTGTTCACTCAGGGCTGCAAACATCAAAACCCCCCGTTCCGTTCCGTATCCTGTGCCCGCTCATTCCCGGTCTGTTCGCCCGCAAGCTCCTTCAGAAGCAGTGCGAGTACGCTCCGTACACTCTCCATACGAATTTCCGTACGGTCGCCGTTCAACCGCAGCGCCGCCACTTTTCCGCCACCGGCAGAACCCGGGCGGCCGGTGAGCGGCCCGTCGACGGCGACGAAGACCGTTCCGACGGACTGGCCGTCCTGCGGGTCGGGCCCGGCGACCCCGGTCGTCGCCACGCCCCAGTCGGCTCCCAGTGCCTTGCGCACCCCGGCCGCCATCTCTGCCGCCACCTGCGGATCCACCGCGCCGCGGTCCGCCAGCAGGGTGCCGTCGACTCCCAGCAGCTCCCGCTTCAGCTCGGTGGCGTAGGCGGTTATCGAACCGCGGAAGACCTTGGAGGCGCCGGGGACCGCCGTGATCTCCGCCGCCACCAGACCCCCGGTCAACGACTCCGCGACGGCGAGGCTCTCGCCCCTCACGGTCAGTAGTCGCACCAGTTCGGTGGCCGCGGAACTCACGCTTCCGTCCCCTCCAACGCCGCCGCCCGCTCGGCGATTCCCCGCCGGCGCAGCACAATGGCCTGTCTCACGTAGTCGAGGCCGGTGACGACGGTGAGCACGACGGCAGCGGCCATCACCCAGAACCTCAGAGTGGCCAGCCACCCCGTCAGCGCCAGGACGTACATCCCGACGGCGACGCCCTGGGTGAGCGTCTTCAGCTTGCCGCCCCGGCTCGCGGGGATCACGCCGTAGCGGATGACGAGAAATCGCAGCAGTGTGATGCCGAGCTCCCTGCCCAGGATCACGATGGTCACCCACCACGGCAGATCGCCCAGGGCCGACAGGCAGATGAGCGCCGCACCCATGATCGCCTTGTCGGCGATGGGGTCGGCGATCTTCCCGAAATCGGTGACCAGGTTGTAGGTGCGCGCCAGATGCCCGTCGAACAGGTCGGTGATCATGGCGACGGCGAAGGCCGCCCAGGCCAGGGAGCGCCAGGCCGGGTCGTAGCCGCCGTCCGCCAGCATCAGCGCCACGAAGCCGGGCACGAGCAGCAGCCGCAGCATGGTCAGCAGATTGGCGACGTTCCACACGCTGGCCTGGTTGACGGCCGCCGCCGTCAGCTTCCCACCGCGCGCGGGGCGCGCTCCGCCCTCCGGGCCGGGGGCCGGAGCGGCGGAACGGGCGACGGAACCGGAGACCTCGGAGGCAACGCCGTCGGCGGCGGCCGAACCCCGGGCGCCGTGCGCACCGGTGGAGCCACCCGCGGCGGATGCCGGGACTCCGGTCATCTGCCCGCCTCCTCACTGCACGACGGCGAGCCCGTCAGCGGCTCGGCGACCAGGTCGACACCTTCCGTGCCGACCACCTTCGCCTCGACCATACGTCCCACGCCCAGGCCCTCGCCGCTCGTGAGCAGCACCTGGCCGTCCGTCTCCGGGGCCTGGTGCGCGGACCGGCCGTACACGCCCTCCTCGCCGTCGACGGACTCGACGAGGACGTGCACGGTCTCCCCGACACGCTCCTCGGCGCGCTGGGAGACGAGTTCCTCGGCGAGCCGGGAGACGCGGGCCAGGCGCTCGGCGACGACGTCCTCGTCGAGCTTGTCGTCGTACGTGGCCGCCTCCGTGCCCTCCTCGTCGGAGTAGCCGAAGACACCGATGGCGTCCAGCCGGGCGCCGGTCAGGAAGCGCTCCAGTTCGGCCAGGTCGGCCTCGCTCTCGCCGGGGAAGCCGACGATGAAGTTGGAGCGGACGCCGGCCTGCGGGGCCTTGCCGCGGATCGTGTCCAGCAGCTCCAGGAAGCGGTCGGTGTCGCCGAAGCGGCGCATGGCGCGCAGCACGCCGGGCGCGGAGTGCTGGAAGGACAGGTCGAAGTAGGGGGCGACCTTCGGGGTGGAGGTCAGCACGTCGATCAGGCCCGGGCGCATCTCGGCCGGCTGCAGGTAGCTCACGCGCACCCGCTCGATGCCGTCGACCTCCGCCAGCTCGGGCAGGAGGGACTCCAGCAGGCGGATGTCGCCCAGGTCCTTGCCGTAGGAGGTGTTGTTCTCGGAGACCAGCATGATCTCCTTCACCCCCTGCTCGGCCAGCCAGCGCGTCTCGTTCAGCACGTCGCTCGGGCGGCGGGAGATGAAGGAACCGCGGAAGGAGGGGATGGCGCAGAAGGAGCAGCGCCGGTCGCAGCCGGAGGCGAGCTTGACCGAGGCGACCGGTGAGCCGTCCAGCCGGCGGCGCAGGGGCGCGCGCGGACCGGAGGCGGGCGCGACGCCCTCCGGGAGATCGGTCGGGCCGTGCCCGGGCAGCGCCACGGCGGCGGCGGAGTCCTGCCGCTCGGCGGGGCTGATCGGCAGCAGCTTGCGGCGGTCGCGCGGGGTGTGCGCGGCGTGGATGCCGCCGGAGAGGATGGTCTGCAGGCGGTCGGAGATGTCGGCGTAGTCGTCGAAGCCGAGCACGCCGTCGGCCTCGGGCAGCGCCGCGGCCAGCTCGTTGCCGTACCGCTCGGCCATGCAGCCCACCGCCACCACGGCCTGGGTTCTGCCATGGTCCTTGAGGTCGTTGGCCTCCAGCAGGGCGTCGACGGAGTCCTTCTTCGCGGCCTCGACGAAGCCACAGGTGTTGACCACGGCGACGTCGGCGTCCGCGGCGTCCTCGACGAGCTGCCAGCCGTCCGCCTCCAAACGGCCTGCGAGCTCCTCCGAGTCCACCTCGTTGCGGGCGCAGCCAAGAGTGACGAGTGCGACGGTACGGCGTTCAGGCATGGGCTCAAGACTACTTTGTCTCGCCGACACCCCACGTCGACGGGGTTGGCCGATCCCGGCCAACCCCGTCACATCCGTGCCCCGCCCGCCTTTATCCGGCCTCGGGGTCGCCCTTCGTGTACGTGAGACGCTCCACGGCGCCCGGCCGGAAGTCGTCCTCGATCTTCTTGCCGTTGACGTACAGCTCGATCGCGCCGGCGTCGCCGAGAATCAGGTTGATCTTGGAGCTGTCCTGGAAGGTCCGGGACTCGCCCTTCTTCAGCAGCCCGTCGAAGAGCATGCGGCCGTTGTGGTCCTTGGCGGAGATCCAGCTGCGCCCGTTCGGCGCGCTGACCTGGACGGTGACCTTGTCCTGCGGCGCGGCGGCGATGGCGCTGTCGGACGGCTCGGACGAGGGCGCGGCGGGCTTGTCCTTCTTGGGGGTGGGCGAAGAGGACTTGCTGGGCTTGGCCGAGGCCCCCTCGGCCACCTGCGACTTGGCGTCGTTGCCGCTGTCGCCGCCCTTGAAGGCGGTGAACCCGACGAAACCGACGACCGCGACGATCGCGGCGACCATGGCCGCCGTCCAGTTGGGCCCCCGGCGCTCGGGGCGGATGCGTTCCGCCTCGAACATGGGCGCGGCCGGGGTGGGCGCGGGCCGTCCGCCGTGCTCGGCGTCGTACTGCGCGATCAGCGGGGCGGGGTCGAGACGTACGGCCCTGGCCAGCGTGCGGATGTGCCCGCGCGCGTACACGTCACCGCCGCAGGGGGCGAAGTCGTCCGCCTCCATGGCGTGCACGATACCGATACGGACACGAGTGGCGGTGCTGACGTCGTCGACCGTGAGGCCGGCCGCGATACGCGCCTGCCGCAGGGCATGGCCGACGGAGGGGCGGGCTTCTTCGGACACGTCGTGGAACGGAGGCTCGTCTTCAGGGGAGTTGCCGAGGGACACGGGGGCGCCTTTCGAGCGTGTGAGCCACCTGTGCTGGAGGTTCAGTGTAGGCGGGTACGAAAGGGTGGAGCGACCGGGCGGGGGGTGTTCGTACGCCATCGGCATGACCCGACAACCCGATGGCGGGACAGACACATACCCCAGGACGTGATCCGTACCGGTCCTTTCGCTCAACTTGACGTACGACAAGGAGAAACGGTTGCCCGCCGCTCGCTAACAGGTGGATCACGGCGCTGCCGCCACCCGGCGTAACTCCGACACGCCGGGCGGCCCGCTGTCCTACCCTTCCGACTCCCCACGAATCACGGCGAGTACGCCATCCAGCTCGTCGGGTTTCACAAGAACGTCACGCGCCTTCGAACCCTCGCTCGGACCCACGATGCCGCGGGACTCCATCAGGTCCATGAGCCGTCCCGCCTTGGCGAAGCCGACCCGGAGCTTGCGCTGCAGCATGGACGTCGACCCGAACTGGGTGGACACGACCAGCTCGGCCGCCTGGCACAGCAGGTCGAGGTCGTCGCCGATGTCCTCGTCGATCTCCTTCTTCTGCTTGGTGCCCACGGTGACGTCGTCGCGGAAGACGGGCGCCATCTGGTCCTTGCAGTGCTGCACGACGAGCGCGACCTCGGCCTCGGTCACGAACGCGCCCTGCATACGCGTGGGCTTGTTCGCGCCCATCGGCAGGAAGAGGCCGTCGCCCTTGCCGATCAGCTTCTCCGCGCCGGGCTGGTCGAGGATGACCCGGGAGTCGGCGAGCGACGAGGTGGCGAACGCCAGCCGGGAGGGCACGTTCGCCTTGATCAGGCCGGTGACCACGTCGACCGACGGGCGCTGGGTGGCGAGCACCAGGTGGATGCCGGCCGCGCGCGCGAGCTGTGTGATGCGCACGATGGCGTCCTCGACGTCGCGCGGGGCGACCATCATCAGGTCGGCCAGCTCGTCCACGATCACCAGCAGGTACGGGTACGGCTGGAGCTCGCGCCCACTGCCCTCCGGCGGCGTGACCTTGCCCTCGCGGACGGCTCGGTTGAAGTCGTCGATGTGCCGGTAGCCGTAGGCGGCGAGGTCGTCGTAGCGCAGGTCCATCTCGCGCACCACCCACTGCAGTGCCTCGGCGGCCCGCTTGGGGTTGGTGATGATCGGCGTGATCAGGTGCGGGATGCCCTCGTAGGCGGTCAGCTCCACGCGTTTGGGGTCGACGAGGATCATCCGGACGTCCTCCGGGGTCGCCCGCATCATGATCGAGGTGATCAGGCAGTTGATGCAGGAGGACTTGCCGGAGCCGGTGGCGCCCGCGACCAGCATGTGCGGCATCTTCGCCAGCGAGTGCATCACGTACCCGCCCTCGACGTCCTTGCCGAAGGCGACCAGCATCGGGTCGTCGTCCTCGGCCGACTCCGCGAGGCGCAGCACGTCACCGAGGTTGACCATCTCGCGGTCGGTGTTCGGGATCTCGATGCCGACCGCCGACTTGCCGGGGATGGGGCTGATGATGCGCACGTCGGGGCTGGCGACGGCGTACGCGATGTTCTTCGTCAGCGCGGTGATCCGCTCGACCTTCACGGCGGGGCCGAGCTCGACCTCGTAGCGGGTGACCGTCGGACCGCGGGTGAAGCCGGTGACGGCGGCGTCGACCTTGAACTCGGTGAAGACCTGGGTGAGCGAGGCGACGACGGCGTCGTTGGCCGCGCTCCGCGCCTTGCCGGGGCCGCCCCGGGTCAGCAGGTCGAGCGACGGCAGGGCGTAGGTGATGTCGCCGGAGAGCTGGAGCTGCTCCGCGCGCGCGGGCAGGTCGCGCGGCTCGTCAGGGGCCTTCTTGGTCAGGTCGGGGACGCCGCCGGTGGACGGCCGCTCCCGCTTGGGGCGCGCGGCCGGGACCGGTGCCTGGGCCGGCGCCGGGTCCGGCGTGGGCACCGGGGTGGTGTCCTCTCGCTCGCCCACGCTCACACCGTGGGTGAGGTCGGCGACGACCCGGGACGGCGGCATGCCGTGCATGACGGCCCCGTCGAGCGCGGCCGCGGCGGCCGACGCGACGTCCACCGCGTCCATCGGGCGCCGGGGATCGGGCTGCGGCACCGCGGAGCGCCTCGGGCGGCCGCGCCGCTGCGCGAGCGCGTCCTCCTCGGCCCCCTCCGGGTCGTACGCCTGCGGGGCGCTCCGGCGCCCGCGGGGGCGCGCGGGCAGCGCCTCGCGCCACTGTTCGTCGTACCGCTCGTCGTCCCCGGAGGCCTCGAACTCCAGCGGATCGGGCAGCAGGCCGAGGCGCACGCCGAGCGCGCGCAGGCGCTGGGGGATGGCGTTGACCGGCGTGGCGGTCACCACGAGCAGCCCGAAGACCGTCAGCAGCACGAGCAGCGGCACGGCGAGCACCGCGGTCATGGTGTACGTCAACGGGGTCGCCGCAGCCCAGCCGATCAGGCCACCGGCGTCCCTTATGGCCTGCATGCCGGAGCTGCGGGCGGGCGCGCCGCAGGCGATGTGCACCTGCCCGAGAACGCCGATGACCAGGGCGGACAGGCCGATCACGATCCGGCCGTTCGCCTCGGGCTGCTCCGGGTGCCGCATGAAGCGGACCGCGATCACCGCGAGCAGTATCGGCACCAGCAGATCGAGCCGCCCGAAGGCGCCGGTGACCAGGATCTCCACCAGGTCGCCGACCGGGCCGCGCAGATCGGCCCAGGTGCCGGCGGCGACGATCAGCGCGAGCCCGAAGAGCAGCAGCGCGACGCCGTCCTTGCGGTGGGCCGGGTCGAGGTTCTTCGCGCCCTGCCCTATGCCCCGGAAGACGGCGCCGACGGCGTGCGCGAGACCCAGCCAGAGGGCGCGCACAAGCCGGTACACGCCCCCTGTCGGGCTCGGAGCCGGCCTGGGCGGTGCGGCCTTCTTCGCCGGGGCCCTCTTGGCGGGCGCCCTCTTGGCGGCCGCCTTCTTGGCCGGGGCCTTCTTGGCGGCGGCCTTCCCCGCCGCGGCCTTCGAGGGAGCGGCCGCTTTCCTGGCGGGCGGCTTCTTGGCTGCGGAGGGACGTGAGGCCATGGGTGTGAGATTACCGGGGGAGGCGACCGCGGACACGTGTGCCCACTGCTTCACCCGTTCGTGTCGCCCCTGCCGGGGCATGGAACTGACGCACGCTCATGGGCAACTGCCCTCCCGGCGGGCGTCAGTTCTGCGTGGGCACCGACTGCCCGCCGGTGCCCGTGCCCGGCTCCAGGGCGTCCAGCGCCCGGCGCAGTCCCGTCAGTTTCCGCTCCAGATGGGCGGCCGTGGCCACCGCGGCGGCGTCCGCGGACTCGTCGTCCAGCTGCTTCGACAGCGCCTCGGCCTGCTCCTCGACGGCCGCCAGACGCGCGGACAGTTCCGCGAGCAGCCCCGCGGACTCCTTGCCGCCGACCGCGCCCTTGCCGCCGCCCTCCAACTGCAGTCGCAGCAGCGCCGCCTGCTCCCGTAGCTGGCAGTTCTTCATGTACAGCTCGACGAACACGGAGACCTTCGCCCGCAGCACCCACGGGTCGAACGGCTTGGAGATGTAGTCCACCGCGCCGGCCGCGTAGCCCCGGAAGGTGTGGTGCGGGCCGTGGTTGATCGCGGTGAGGAAGATGATCGGGATGTCCCGGGTCCGCTCGCGCCGCTTGATGTGCGCGGCGGTCTCGAATCCGTCCATGCCCGGCATCTGGACATCCAGCAGGATGACCGCGAAATCGTCCGTGAGCAGTGCCTTGAGCGCTTCCTCCCCGGACGATGCCCGCACCAGCGTCTGATCGAGCGCAGAGAGGATGGCCTCCAGCGCCAGCAGATTCTCCGGCCGGTCATCGACCAGGAGGATCTTGGCCTTCTGCACCATGGCCCGCCCTCCTCGCCCCGGCGGTACACCGGGCGCCGCCCCAGGGGACGACTCCCTTTCGCCGCCCGTCCTTGTGCCGGTCATCGTAGCCGCACCCCGCCCGTCGCCACACCCTGTCACCGCGATGTCACTGTGCACGCAACGGAAACGCCGCGAGTGACCTGAAGGTTCCCGGAATCCAGGATTCCCACACGCCCCGGCGCACGGCAGAGCGCCCCGCACTCTTTTTGCAACTCCGCGTGCACGTCCAAAGTTCCCGCCGCGTTCACATCCGCTCCCGCGGCCCCGTCACCGCTCGGCCATCCACTGTCGCATGACCGCCAGCAGATGATCCGGGTCGACCGGCTTCGTCACGTAGTCGGAGGCACCCGACTCGATCGCCTTCTCCCGGTCGCCCTTCATCGCCTTCGCGGTGAGCGCGATGATCGGCAGCCCGGCGAACTGCGGCATCCTGCGGATCGCGCTGGTCGTCGCGTAGCCGTCCATCTCCGGCATCATGATGTCCATCAGCACCACGGCCACGTCGTCGTGCTGCTCCAGCACCTCGATGCCCTCCCGGCCGTTCTCGGCGTACAGCACCGACAGCCCGTGCTGCTCCAGCACGCTGGTGAGCGCGAACACGTTGCGGATGTCGTCGTCGACGATCAGCACCTTCTCACCGCCGAACCGCACCGCGCGGACCGGCTGCGGGGTGCTCTCCTGCTCGGCGACCGTGGCCCACTGCTCCGGCCGGTGCTCCGGCGGCGGCAGGCTCCGGCGGCGGCGCCGGAAGAGCGCGGCGGCCCCGTTCTGCGTCTCCCGGTACGACTTCACCTCGGCCGGCGTCTCGATCTCCGCCGCCGACAGATCCCCGTCCGCCCGGTCCTCGGAGGCGAGCAGCTCACCGGCTTCCAGCGCCTGCACGGACTGCTGGTAGCCCTGCGGCGGCAACTCGCTCGGGTGCACCGGCAGGTACAGCGTGAACGTCGAGCCGCGGCCCGGCTCGCTCTGTGCGTAGATCTCGCCGCCGAGCAACTGGGCGATCTCCCGCGAGATGGACAGACCGAGACCGGTGCCGCCGTACTTGCGGCTGGTCGTGCCGTCCGCCTGCTTGAACGCCTCGAAGATCACCCGCATCTTGCTGGCCGCGATGCCGATCCCCGTGTCGGTCACCGAGAACGCGATCAGGCCGGCGTCCGGGTCGGTCAGCGAACCGGCCTCCAGCATCTGCTCCCGGATGATCTGGGGCACACCGGCGCCGGCGGGCCGGATCACCAGTTCCACCGAACCGGAGTCGGTGAACTTCACCGCGTTGGACAGCAGGTTGCGCAGCACCTGCAGCAGCCGCTGCTCGTCGGTGTGCAGGGTGGCCGGCAGCTCCGGGGAGACCCGCACGGACAGGTCAAGGCCCTTCTCCGCGGTCAGCGGCCGGAAGGTCGCCTCCACGTAGTCCACGAGCTGGACGAGCGCGATACGCGTCGGCGAGACGTCCATCTTGCCCGCCTCGACCTTCGACAGGTCCAGGATGTCGTTGATCAGCTGCAGCAGGTCGGAACCGGCGCCGTGGATCGTCTCGGCGAACTCGACCTGCTTCGGGGAGAGATTGCCCTCGGCGTTGTCGGCGAGCAACTTGGCCAGAATCAGCAGCGAGTTGAGCGGCGTACGCAGCTCGTGCGACATGTTGGCGAGGAACTCGCTCTTGTAGCGCATCGACACCGCGAGCTGCTCGGCACGCTCCTCCAGGACCTGCCGGGCCTCCTCGATCTCGGTGTTCTTCACCTCGATGTCCCGGTTCTGCCGGGCCAGCAGTTCGGCCTTCTCCTCCAGTTCGGCGTTGGAGGCCTGCAGCGCCTTCTGGCGGTTCTCCAACTCGGCCGAGCGCTCCCGCAGTTGCTCGGTCAGCTCCTGCGACTGCTTCAGCAGCAGCTCGGTCTTGGTGTTCACCGAGATGGTGTTGACGCTGGTCGCGATCATCTCGGCGATCTGGTTGAGGAAGTCCTTCTGGATCTGCGTGAACGGCGTGAACGACGCCAGCTCGATGACACCGAGCACCTTGCCCTCGAAGAGCACCGGCAGCACGATCACCTGCGCCGGCGGGGCCTCACCGAGGCCCGAGGAGATCTTCAGGTACCCGCTGGGCGCGTTCTCCACCAGGATCGTGCGCTTCTCCTGGGCGGCGGTGCCGATCAGCCCCTCCCCCGGGCGGAACGACGCCGGCATGGAGCCCATCGAGTAGCCGTACGAACCCAGCATCCGCAGCTCGTAACGGTCCTCGGCGTCGACGCCCAGGTCCTGGCCCTCCATGAGCGGCATCGTCAGGAAGAACGCGCCGTGCTGCGCGGACACCACCGGCGTCAGCTCGCTCATGATCAGCGAGGCGACGTCCGCCAGGTCCCGGCGGCCCTGCATCAGCGCGGAGATACGGGCCAGGTTGCCCTTCAGCCAGTCCTGCTCCTTGTTCGCGATCGTGGTGTCGCGCAGGTTGGCGATCATCTTGTTGATGTAGTCCTGCAGCTCCTGGATCTCGCCGGAGGCGTCGACGTCGATCTTCAGGTTCAGGTCGCCGCGGGTCACCGCGGTCGCCACGCGCGCGATGGCACGCACCTGCCGGGTCAGGTTCCCGGCCATCTCGTTCACCGACTCCGTCAGGTCACGCCAGGTGCCGTCGACGTCCCGCACGCGTGCCTGACCGCCGAGCTGCCCCTCGGTACCCACCTCGCGGGCGACCCGGGTGACCTCCTCGGCGAAGCTGGAGAGCTGGTCGACCATCGTGTTGATCGTCGTCTTCAGCTCGAGGATCTCGCCGCGGGCGTCGATGTCGATCTTCTTGGTCAGGTCTCCCTTGGCGATGGCCGTGGTGACCATGGCGATGTTGCGCACCTGGCCGGTGAGGTTGGACGCCATCTGGTTCACGGACTCGGTGAGGTCCTTCCAGGTGCCGGCCACACCCGGCACGTGCGCCTGGCCGCCCAGGATGCCGTCCGTACCGACCTCACGGGCCACCTTGGTGACCTGGTCGGCGAACGAACTCAGCGTCCGAACCATGGTGTTGAAGGTGTCGGCGAGCTGCGCCACCTCACCGCTGGCCTCGATGGTCACCTGCCGCGTCAGGTCACCGTTGGCGACCGCGGCCGCCACCTGGGAGATGTTCCGCACCTGCATGGTCAGGTTGTTGGCCATCAGGTTGACGTTGTTGCTCAGGTCCTTCCAGATGCCCGTCACACCGGGCACGTGCGCCTGGCCGCCCAGGATGCCCTCGGTGCCCACCTCACGGGCCACCCGGGTCACCTGCTCGGCGAAGCTGGAGAGCTGGTCCACCATCGTGTTGACCGTCGTGACGAGTTCGAGGATCTCGCCCTTCGCGTCGACGGTGATCTTCTTCGACAGGTCGCCCTTGGCGACCGCGGTCGTGACCTCGGCGATGTTGCGCACCTGGATGGTCAGGTTGTTCGCCATGAAGTTCACGGACTGCGTGAGGTCCTTCCAGGTGCCCGAGACGCCCTGGACCTCCGCCTGACCGCCCAGCATGCCCTCGGTACCCACCTCGCGGGCCACGCGCGTGACCTCCTGGGCGAACGACGACAACTGGTCGACCATCGTGTTCAGCGTGTTCTTCAGCTCCAGGATCTCCCCGCGCGCGTCCACGGTGATCTTCTGCGAGAGGTCACCGCGGGCCACCGCCGTGGCCACCTGGGCGATGTTGCGCACCTGGGCGGTGAGGTTCCCGGCCATGCCGTTCACCGAGTCCGTCAGGTCCCGCCAGACACCGGCCACGCCGGGCACCTGCGCCTGACCGCCGAGGCGGCCCTCCGTGCCCACGTCCCGGGCGACCCGGGTCACCTGGTCGGCGAAGGCCGAGAGCTGGTCGACCATCGTGTTGATGGTGTTCTTCAGCTCCAGGATCTCCCCGCGCGCGTCGACGTCGATCTTCTGCGAGAGGTCACCGCGCGCGACGGCCGTCGTGACCTGCGCGATGTTGCGCACCTGACCGGTCAGGTTGGACGCCATCGAGTTGACGGAGTCGGTGAGCTCCTTCCAGGTGCCCGACACCCCGTCCACCCGGGCCTGACCGCCGAGCCGGCCCTCCGTGCCCACGTCCCGGGCCATCCGCGTCACCTGGTCGGCGAAGCTGGAGAGCTGGTCCACCATCGTGTTGACGGTGTTCTTGAGCTGGAGCATCTCACCGGAGACGTCCACGGTGACCTTCTGGGAGAGGTCGCCGTTGGCCACCGCGGTGGTCACCTGGGCGATGTTGCGCACCTGGCCGGTCAGGTTGCGGAAGGCCGTGTTGACGGAGTCCGTCAGGTCCTTCCAGGTGCCGGCCGCGCCCGGCACCTGTGCCTGGCCGCCCAGCTCACCCTCGACACCGACCTCCCGCGCGACCCGCGTCACCTCCGCACCGAACGCCGAGAGCTGGTCCACCATCGTGTTGACGGTGTTCTTCAGCTCCAGCATCTCACCGGCCACGTCCACCGTGACCTTCTGCGACAGGTCACCGCTGGCCACGGCGGTCGTCACCGCGGCGATGTCGCGCACCTGCGTCGTCAGGTTCCGGAACACCGTGTTGACGGAGTCCGTCAGGTCCTTCCAGGTACCGGCGACACCCGGCACCGTCGCCTGACCGCCCAGCCGGCCCTCCGCGCCGACCTCGTTGGCCACACGCGTGACCTCGTCCGCGAAGATCCGCAGCGTCTCGGTCATCTGGTTGATCGTCTCGGCGAGCTGAGCGACCTCGCCCCGCGCCGGAACCGTCACCTTCTGCGACAGATCACCGTTGGCCACGGCCGTGGTCACCTGGGCGATCCCGCGCACCTGGGCCGTGAGGTTGCCGGCCATCAGGTTCACCGAGTCGGTGAGTTCCTTCCACGTGCCGTCCACACCCGGTACGTGCGCCTGGCCCCCCAGGATCCCGTCGGTGCCGACCTCCCGCGCGACCCGCGTCACCTCCGAGGAGAAGGCGGAGAGCTGGTCGACCATGGTGTTGACGGTGTTCTTCAGCTCCAGCATCTCGCCGGCCACGTGCACGGTGACCTTCCGCGACAGATCGCCCTTGGCGACCGCCGTGGTCACCAGGGCGATGTCCCTCACCTGGGCGGTCAGCCGGGACGCCATCGTGTTGACGGAGTCCGTGAGGTCCTTCCACGAGCCGGACAGGCCGCGCACCCGGGCCTGGCCGCCGAGCTTGCCCTCGGTGCCGACCTCGCTGGCCACGCGCGTGACCTCGTCGGTGAAGGTCGAGAGCTGGTCGACCAGGTTGTTGACCGTACGGCCGACCTTCAGGAACTCGCCGCGCAGCGGATGCCCGGTCCCGTCCGGTGCCTGCGTGCGCAGATCCATCCGCGGCGACAGATCACCCTCCGCGACCCCCGACAGGACCCGGCTGACCTCCGACACGGGCCACACCAGGTCGTCGACCAGCGCGTTGGAGTTGTCGACGGCGGTCGCCCACGAGCCCTCGCAGGCCCCCGTCTCCAGCCGTTCCGTGAGTTTTCCCTCACGTCCCACCATGCGCCGCACGCGCGACAGCTCACCGGTCAGGTGCAGGTTGCGGTCGGCCACCTCGTTGAAGACGGCGGCGATCTCCGACATCACGCCGTCCCCGGACACCGTGAGCCGCTTGCGGAAGTTCCCGTCCCGCATGGAGACCAGCGCCGCCAGCAACCGGTTCAGGGCAGCCGTGTCCACCGTGGTGGTGCCGCCGCCCCTGCCCAGGGACTGTCCGCCCTTCGCGCGCGCCTTCGTGCCCCGCGTCGCTGCGCCAGACTCCACTGTGTCCCTCCCGAAGGGGTAGACCGTTACTGCCGTGCTCGGTCACATCGGCCCGGAGTGCCGCTCCCCGGCACACCGGCTGCTTCCGCGTACCCGTTACCGCTCGGTATCACTGCCAGACGGATCCCGGACACACCAAGGGCTGCTGCCCACCGTGCACGGAACACACTCAAACCGAGCGGACCTTCATCAGAAGCCTGCCCAGTGTTTCACCCCGTCCGAACCAGGCCATAACAGTTCGGCAGCTTCGCACATCGTCCGCACACACCCTGGGGGGTTAAACAACGGCGACCGGCGTCCGCCCGGAGGGCGAAGGTAAGTAACCTTGCATGCGGCTGTCCAGCCGCACCGGTCCGTCCGGCCTGGGCGGTGGCACCAGAACGAGCGGGCATCGGAGGGGCGGCCGCAGACACATGACCACCGGACTGATCCCCGGGGAGCACTCCCCGGAGCCACGGCCGACGGGCAAGCTGATGCCGCAGCAGCGGCGCGAGCCGGCCGGCCCCGCAGCCCTGTCCGCCGACAACCGGCAGAGGAGTTCTGTGATCACCGCGCGCGCGGCCGCCAGCTTCGAGCCCGTCGGGCGATCGGTGGCGACCGCCCGGTCCTTCGTCCGCGACACCCTCCAGGGCTGGGGTTTCGCCGACATCATCGACGACGCGGTGGTTCTCACCAGCGAACTCGTGACCAACGCGGTGGTGCACGCCGGTACCCACGCCGAGGTGCTGTGCCTGCGCACCGAGGACGGCGTGCGGGTCGAGGTCTCCGACCGCTACCCCGAGCGCGAGCTGCCCGTGCACAGCGCCCACACCACGATGGGCAACCCCGACCGCGAGGGCGGCCGCGGCCTGCAGCTCTGCGCGGCCCTGGCGGCCCGCTGGGGTGTGGACTACACGTCCACGCACAAGAGCGTCTGGTTCCAGCTCGACCTGCCCGAACGGCCGGTCGGCACCCGCGCCGCCGGTCCCTCGCTCCCGGCCGACCTGCTCCCGCTGGCCGACGGCCGGATCCGCGTCGCGGTCCTCCAGGTCGACCGGAAGGGCGCCATCGGCGCCTGGAACGAGGACGCGGAGGAACTGTTCGGCCACCTCGCGGGCGAGGTCGTCGGCAAGCCCCTCACCGACCTCGCGGCCTGGCCGCACACCCCGGGAACCGGCACCGGCATCGCCGAGGCCCTGCGGCTCTCCCGCTGGGAGGGCAGCTACGGCATCCGCCGCGCCGACGGCCGGGTCGCCCCCGTGTACGCCTCCCACCTGCGGGTCCGCGACACCGGTGGCGAGCCGTCCACCGTGTGCCTCCTGGTACGCGATCACGAGCGCGCCGTCCTGCAGACACCGCTGCGCGGTACCGCAGGCGACCAGACGTCCACCTCCGACGGACAGAGCACCGACCCGTTCGAGGTCTTCATCGGCTCCCCCGCCCCCGACGACCTGGACGGACTGCTGCAGCGCACGGTGGAGCGGGCCCGCGACATGCTCGACGGCGACTCCGCGTTCCTGCTGCTCGCGACCGACGACGAGACCGAACTCGAGGTCCGCGCCTCCACCGGCCTGCCCTCCGCCCGCCAGCGTTTCGCCCGTGTGCCCGTCGAGGCCGGCCCCGGCCGCTACGGCTCCGCGCGCATGCCCGCCGTCCACGACGACCTCACCGCCGTTCCCGGAGCCGTGCCCCTGCTGTCCGGCACCGGCATGCGTTCGGTGGTCACGGTCCCGCTGAAGGTCGAGGGCCGGCTCACGGGTTCCCTCGGGGTCGCCGCCGAGGCGCCGGGCCGGTACTCGAACGAGGAGGCCCTGCGCCTGCAGTTCGCCGCCGACCGCATCGCACTGGCCGTCGAGTCGGCCCGGCTGGGCGAGCTGGAGCGGCTGCGCCGCGGCTCCCTGAGCTTCCTGGTCGAAGCCTCCGACCTGCTGGCGGGCACCCTGGACCGCGACCAGACCCTGGCCCTGATGGCGCAGATGACGGTGCCGACCCTCGCGACCTGGTGCGCGGTCTACACGATCGCCGACCAGGCCTCGGATCCCTATCTCTCGTATGTGCTGCACGAGGACGAGGACCTCATCGACGGCATCAAGTCACTGCTGTCGAAGGTCCCCGCGCCCGACCCGGTGCCGACGCCCGGCGCCCGGATCTGGTCCGCGCCCGGCGAGGTCGCCCACCAGGCGGCCCTGCGCAGTTCCATGCGCAGCCTCGGACTGTCCGGTGGTCCCACGCACCAGGTGGCCTCGGGTATCGGTCCGACCCTCGCCACGGCCTCCGCGGTCGGCGGCGAGACGGTCGTCCTGCCGCTGGTCGCCCGTAACCGCGTCATCGGCATGCTGACGCTCGGCAAGCCGACCGACGAGCACTTCCGCCAGGAAATCCTGGAACTGGCCGAGGACTTGTCCCGCCGGGCCGCACTCGCCCTGGACAACGCCCGGCTGTACTCGGAGCGCACGGCCATCAGCCAGTCCCTCCAGCGCAGCCTGCTGCCGCCCGGCCTGCCGCACATCGACGGCGTCGAGGTCGAGGTCATCTACCGTGCGGCCGGCGAGGGCAACGAGGTCGGTGGCGACTTCTACGACCTCTTCCCCATCGGCGACGGCGCCTACGGATTCGCCATCGGCGACGTCTGCGGCACCGGCCCGAACGCGGCGGCGGTCACCGGCCTGGCCCGGCACG
Organism: Streptomyces cellostaticus; assembly: GCF_023630175.1. Classification (GTDB taxonomy): domain Bacteria; phylum Actinomycetota; class Actinomycetes; order Streptomycetales; family Streptomycetaceae; genus Streptomyces; species Streptomyces cellostaticus_A. The sequence goes on from NZ_JALLIN010000023.1 coordinate 116,647, forward strand.
CGCTGCGTCTGCTGGCCCGGGAGGGTCTCTCCGGCCCGGCGGTGCTGGAGCGGCTGAACTCGGCCATCCTGGACGAGGGCGACCGCAGCCGTTTCCTCACGCTGCTCTACGGCGAGATGCGGCCGCAGGAGGACGGCAGCGCCGAGCTGAAGGTGGTCTGCGCCGGCCATCCCCTCCCGCTGCGCCTGCGCCAGGACGGCACGGTGGTCGCGTCGGCCGAGCCCCAGCCGCTGCTCGGTGTCATCGAGGACCTGGAGCTGTACGAGGAGACGGTCACCCTCGACCCCGGCGACGTCCTCCTCTGCGTCACGGACGGAGTCACCGAACGCCGGGAGGGCACCCGCATGCTGGGCGACGACGGCCTCGCCGACGTTCTCACCACGTGTACGGGACTCACGGCGGGCGCGGTGGCCGCGCGCATCATGCGCGCGGTGGAACGCTTCGCCTCCGACGCCCCGTCCGACGACATGGCGATTCTGGCGATGCGCGTCCCGGAGCCCCACCAGGAGGCATGAGAAAGGCCCCGCCCGAATGGGCGGGGCCTTTCTGTCGGAGCCCCCAAACGGAATCGAACCGTTGACCTTCTCCTTACCATGGAGACGCTCTACCGACTGAGCTATAGGGGCCTGTTGCTTTCGAGGTTTCCCCCGCGGCAACAAGAAAACCATACCCTGAACAGGCCCGGGTCCCCAAATTCGTTCGGCGCGCGTTCAGAAGGCGGGCTGAAGCAGTCCTCCGAGTGCGTTGCAGGCGGAGACGGTCCGCTGCATCTCCCGCTTGGTGAGCGAGGCGTCCACCGGCAGGGCGAGCGTCTCGTCCGCGGCCCGCTCGGTCTCCGGCAGTGCGACACGGCTCCGGAACTCCGGGAGTCGGTGCACGGGGGTCTTCACCGGGACGCGGCACTCGACTCCCTTGGCCCGCAGGGCGCGGGCGAAGGCGTCGCGGTCCGGCCGGCCGTTGCCGGGCACCCGCACCACGTACTGCTGGTAGGTGTGGCCGGAGCCGCCGTCCGGCGTCCGCACGCCCTTCAACTTGGCGTCGAGGTAGGCGGCCCGCTCGCGGCGCTGTGCCATCTCGTCGTACGGCGCCTCGGACTCCCCCTGCTCCAGCACGAGCAGGCCGTGCCGCTGCCCGAGCACGTGCATCCGGGCGATGTCGGCGCGCCGTCCGAAGCGGTGCACCACAACGATGCCGGCCGTGCGGGGTGTTATGGCGGCTTCCACGGCTGACGCGTCGAGGCAGTAGCCGGCCGGCTCTATGTCGGCGAACACCGGCAGCGCACCCGCCTGGGTCACGGCCTCGGCCACCTCCACGTTCCCGAAGGCCGGTACGACGACCTCGTCACCGGCTCCCACGCCGGCCGCCCTGAGCATTGCAGCAGTACCCATGGCTCCGATGCTGGGCGCGCAACGTGAACTCGAAGTTACGCAAAACAAAAAAGGGTTGGACCCGGAACCGAAGTTCGGGGTCCAACCCTTTCAAAATTT
>NZ_JALLIN010000024.1 GCF_023630175.1 Streptomyces cellostaticus
TCCGCTCTCGCGTTTCCCTTTCCGGCGGTTCCGACTCTATCAGATCCTTTCGGCGTCTGATCCCCGGTCAGCGGGGTTTGTCTTCGCGGCTGTTGGGCCGTTCCGACGAGTGAGACTTTAGCGGATTCCTCGCTCCCGAGCTAATCGGGGGCTGCGTCCTTTCGAACGCGGATTCCTCATTTCGCGAATACGCACGCCGAATCAGCCGACGCGGAACGTCGGTGAAGTGAGTGGTACCTGCGGAATGGCTGTCCGGGGACCGACCGGGGTCGGCGCTCACGTCGGACAACTCGGAGAACACTACGTACGGGCTGGGGGCGTGTCAAACCGCCCCCGCTGAGCACGCGAGCGGCGTACGCTGCCGACATGACCACGCGTACGTGTACCCAGTCCTGGTGGGCCGCCTGACGGCGGCCGACTCACGTATGCACTCAACGGCCGCCGCTTCGGCGGCCGTTCTCGTGTCTGCTCCAGGGCTCCGGGGGCCGGCCGGCCGGGACGGCGGTCTCGATCAGGAGATGGAGCCGAGATGGCACGGGTCTTCAGCGGGATCAAACCGACCGGGCATCTGACCCTGGGGAACTACCTGGGAGCCGTGCGGCGCTGGGCGGAGGTGGACCAGCACAGGTCCGACGCCCTGTTCTGCGTCGTCGACCTGCACGCGCTGACGGTGGAGCACGATCCGGCACGGGTGCTCAGACTGAGCCGCCAGGCGGCGACGCTGCTGCTCGCGTCGGGGCTGGATCCCGAGCTGTGCACGGTGTTCCTGCAGAGCCACGTCGACGAGCACACGCGTCTGTCGTACCTGCTGGAGTGCGTGGCGACGGACGGCGAGATGCGCCGCATGATCCAGTACAAGGAGAAGGCGCCGCGCGAACGCGAGCGAGGCGGGAGCGTGCGGCTGTCGCTGCTGACGTATCCGGTGCTGATGGCCGCGGACATCCTGGCCTACGGGGCCGACGAGGTGCCGGTCGGCGAGGACCAGACGCAGCACGTCGAGCTGACGCGGGACCTGGCGGTGCGGTTCAACCAGCGCTACGGGCACACGTTCGTGGTGCCGAGGGCCACTCCTCCGGTGGTGGCCGCTCGGGTCATGAACCTCCAGGACCCGACGTCGAAGATGGGGAAGTCGGACGACTCCGGGCCGGGCATCGTCCATCTGCTCGACGAGCCGGCCGTGGTGCGCAGGAAGGTCATGCGGGCCGTGACCGACAGCGGCCGGGACGTGGAGTACGACCGGGAGGCGCGGCCCGGGGTGGCGAACCTGCTGGAGATCCTCGCGGCGTGCACGGGCGGGGACCCGAAGGCGCTGGCCGGTGACTACGCCTCCTACGGCGCCCTGAAGAAGGACACCGCGGAGGCCGTGGTGGAGGTGCTCGGGCCGATCCGGGCCAGGCACCGGGAGCTGTGCGCGGACCCCTCGTACGTGGAAGGGGTGCTGCGCCGGGGCGCGGAGAAGGCCCGGGCGATGGCGCGGCCGACCGTCGACGCCGTGCACCGGGCGATCGGGCTCGTGCCGGCCGTGTCCGCGCCCGTGCCGGACCCGGTCCGCTGAGAGCAGACCCTGGTGCCGGGAGTCCCGCCGGCCGCTCGCGGGGCGGGCGGGACTCCCGGAACGGGCCCTGGTGCCGGGCCCCGGAGCGGTGGAGGCAAGCCGGTGTCCGGCCACCGTGCGGGGGACTCCGCCCGGGTCAGTCCTTCTTGCCGGAGGCCAGCTCGCGGCTCCGGTCGCGGGCGGCCTCCAGGGCGGCGATGAGGGCGGCGCGCACGCCGTGGTTCTCCAGCTCGCGGATGGCGTTGATCGTCGTACCGGCCGGAGAGGTCACGTTCTCGCGCAGCCTGACCGGGTGCTCGCCGCTGTCGCGGAGCATCACCGCGGCGCCGATGGCGGACTGGACGATGAGGTCGTGGGCCTTGTCGCGGGGCAGACCGAGCAGGATGCCGGCGTCGGTCATGGCCTCGACCAGGTAGAAGAAGTACGCCGGGCCGGAGCCGGACAGCGCGGTGCAGGCGTCCTGCTGGGTCTCGGGCACACGCAGCGTCTTGCCGACGCCGCCGAAGATCTCCTCGGCGTGCGCGAGATGGGCCTCCCCGGCGTGGCTGCCGGCGGAGATGACGGACATCGCCTCGTCGACGAGGGCGGGGGTGTTCGTCATGACGCGGACGACCGGGGTGCCGGCGGCGAGGCGCTCCTCGAAGAAGGACGTGGGGATGCCGGCCGCGCCGCTGATGACCAGGCGGTCGGGGGAAAGGTGCGGGGCGAGTTCGTCCAGGAGGGCGCCCATGTCCTGCGGCTTGACCGTGAGGATCAGGGTGTCTGCGGTCTTGGCGGCCTCGGTGTTGGTGACCGGGGTGACTCCGTGGCGGGCGCGGAGTTCTTCGGCGCGCTCGGGGCGGCGGGCGGTCACCAGGAGGTCGTCGGGGGCCCAGCCGGCCCGGATCATCCCGCTGAGCAGGGCTTCGCCGATCTTGCCGGTGCCGAGGACTGCGACTTTCTGGCTCATGCGGCTCAGTCTCGCACCGGGGCGGGTGGGTACGGGCCCCTGTCCGGCTGGCGGAACACGGGCCGCGTCCCCCGGCCGGCTGCGCGGTCCGCCGTCGGACGGGGCCGGTTCGGGGAGCCGGGGTCCGGTGCCGTGCGTCGCGGGGCGCGGAAGGGCGCCGTGGCGGGCCACGACGACGCGGCGAGGCACGGCACCGGGGTCGGTGAGCCCGGCACGAGCCCGGCGAGAGGCCCTACGCGGTCCGCCGTCGCAGGGTCGCCGCGCCCAGGGCCAGGACCAGGACCGCGCAGCCGGCCACGATCAGCACGTCGCGTACGAACGTGGCGGTCATGTCGGTGTGGTGCAGGATCTCGTTCATGCCGTCGACGGCGTACGACATGGGCAGGACGTCCGAGACGGCCTCCAGGGCGGGGTGCATGTCGGAGCGGGGCGTGAAGAGCCCGCAGAGCAGGAGCTGGGGAAAGATCACCGCCGGCATGAACTGGACCGCCTGGAACTCGGAGGCCGCGAAGGCCGAGACGAAGAGACCGAGGGCCGTGCCGAGCAGGGCGTCGAGGAGTGCGACGAGCAGGAGCAGCCAGGCCGAGCCGGTGACGTCCAGGCCCAGGCCCCAGAGCGCGAGGCCGGTGGCGAGCGCGGACTGGACGACGGCGACGGCACCGAAGGCGAGCGCGTAGCCGGCGATGAGGTCCGCTTTGCCCAGGGGCATGGCGAGGAGTCGTTCGAGGGTGCCCGAGGTGCGTTCGCGCAGGGTGGCGATCGAGGTGACCAGGAACATGGTGATCAGCGGGAAGATGCCGAGCAGCGAGGCGCCGATGTTGTCGAAGGTGCGGGGGCTGGCGTCGAAGACGTAGCGCAGCAGGACCAGCATCAGGCAGGGGACGAGGATCATCAGCGCGATGGTCCGCGGGTCGTGCCGGAGCTGGCGCAGGACGCGGGCCGCGGTGGCGGTGGTGCGGGCGGCGCTGAACGCGCCGGTCGGGGCGGGGGCCGCCGGGGACGTCGTGCTCATCGGGTGGTCTCCTCGGTGCGTTCCGCGTCCGCGGCGGCGGCTTGGTCCACCAGGCGGAGGAAGGCGGCCTCGACGGTGTCGGTGCCGGTACGGGCGCGCAGGGCGTCCGGCGTGTCTCCCCCGGCCTCCGGCCCGGAGGTGCCGCCGGCCAGGATCCGGCCGTCGCGCATCAGGAGCAGCCGGTGGCAGCGTTCGGCCTCGTCCATGACGTGGGAGGAGACGAGGAGGGTGACGCCCCGCTCGGCGACGAGGGCGTGGAAGAGGTTCCACAGGTCGCGCCGCAGGACGGGGTCGAGACCGACCGTCGGCTCGTCCAGGACGAGGAGTTCGGGGGTGCCGAGAAGGGCGACGGCGAGGGAGACGCGGCTGCGCTGGCCGCCGGAGAGGTTGCCGGCGAGCGCGTCCGCGTGGGTGGTGAGGTCGACGTCGCCGAGGACGCGGCGGACGTCGTCGCGGCGGTCGGCCTTGGCGCGGCCGGGGTCGAGGACCGAGGCGAAGTAGTCCAGGTTCTGGCGGACGGTCAGGTCGTCGTAGACGGAGGGGGCCTGGGTGACGTAGCCGATGCGGCTGCGCAGGGTGGGGTGTCCGGCGGGACGGCCGAGGACGTCGAGGGTGCCGGAGACGTTGGCCTGGGTGGCCACGATGGAGCGCATGAGGGTGGATTTGCCGCAGCCGGACGGGCCGAGCAGGCCGGTGATCCGGCCGCGCGCGACGGTGAAGGAGAGGCGGCGCAGGACGGTGCGGGAGCCACGGACGACGGTGAGGCCGTCGGCGCGGACGGCGTCCGGTGCCGTGTGCTGGGGCGGATCGGGCACATAATTCATCACGTGATGAATAGTTGCCCCGGTGGACGGGTTCCGTCAAGGGGCGTGTTCACGCGTGCCCGAGGACGAAGGCGGCGGCCGGTGTGCACCGGCCGCCGCCTTCGTCCCGTCGGTGATGTGGTGTCAGGTCCTGGTGGCGACGAGCAGGAGCACCTCGTACGTCTCCTCGACGACGCCGTCCGGGAAGACCTTCAGCAGATGGCCGCGCTCCTCGGCGAGGAAGGCGTCCCTGCGCTCCGCCGGGGCGACCAGGAACGCGGAGTGGCTGCCGATGTTGGCGAGGTGGGTGTCGAGCGGCACGCGGCGGCTCCACCGGATGTCCCGGCGGGTGAAGCGGAGGCGCCCGGTGGGGTCGGCCCGCACTCGCTCGCCCGCGCCGCGCTTCTCGGCGGGGATGTCGACACCGAGGAAGCGGGCGGTCCGCTCGGCGGACTCGGCGATCCACTCGACGTCGACGGCGTCGGTGTTCCACCACAGCGCCAGCGCCCCGCCCGGACGCAGTACCCGCAGCGCCTCCGGCACCGCCCGGGCGGGATCGGTCCAGTGCCAGGCCTGGGCGTAGGTGAGGAGATCGGCGTGGGCGTCGGCGACCGGCAGGGCGTTGCCGTCGCCCCGCACGATCGGGACGTCCGGCAGGACGCGGCGGAACTCGGCGGCCATGCCCTCGCCCGGTTCGACCGCGAGGACGTCGGCTCCCCGGGCGCGCAGCAGGGCGGTGGCGATACCGGTTCCGGCGCCGACGTCCACCACCCGGGCGCCGGCCAGGGGCCGCCCGGCCAGTTCCTCCACGGCGTCCAGGAGGGCCGGCGGATAGGAGGGACGGTTCGCCGCGTACTGGGCGGCCGCGGCGTTGAAGGAGTGGGCGCGCGTGCCGCGCGCCGGCTCGGCGGTGTGGGGCGTGGTCATACCACCATGCTGTCCACCGCCGGGGACATGGACACGAGCGGGTTCACGACCGCGCGGTGGCGGCGAGCCGCGCCGCCCGCCCCGCGTCAGCGGCGGCGCTTGCGCTTCGACGGGTCGCCCGTGCGCCGGGAGGACCGGCGCTGGTACTCCTCACGGGCCTTGTCGTACTCCTCGCGGTGCAGTTTCTCGCCCGGGGCCTCGGCGAGGGCGCGGAGGAAGTAGGCCAGCAGGGAGCCGACGAAGCCGATGGCGAGCAGGCCGCGCAGCGACGCCTGCCGCTGGGGGTCGTGGCGGCGGCCGAACCCCTCCCAGGTGTTGCGGAAGGCCAGCGCGCTGCAGATGGCGAACATGGCGATGATCAGTACGGTCACGAAGGCGCCGGTGCCGGCGATCTGCAGGCCGTCGTAGGCGAAGCGCAGCACCAGGCAGGAGACGACGGCCGCGGCCAGGGAGCCGGCCGCCACGGCGGCCCGGCGGGCCGCGTACCCGTGGTCGTGGTCCACCCAGGAGGTGCCGAAGAAGCGGAGGGGTTCGGGGCGGGGTCCGCCGCCCTCGGCCTCGCCGCGCGCGGAGCCCGCCTGGTCCTCCGGGGTGCCGGTTTCGTCGCTCACGGGACGATTATGGCTCCGGACGCCGGCGGGCTCCGGGCGGGGTCGTCAGGAGCAGCGGGAGGCCACGTATCCGTCGCGGCCGGTGTACACGTAGGCGTCGGAGACGAACTCGCCGTTGTTGATGTTGTCCCAGAGCTTCGAGGTGCCGTACGGGCCCGACACGCTGGTGCCGGGCGTCTGGCAGAAGATGGGGACGCTGGCACCCTCGGACAGGACCCGGACGATTCCGTAGCCGGTGCCGGGACCGCTTCGTACGTTCAGCCGGACACCCGGGGCGACCGGGTACGTGCGTACGGCGGCCGCCGCCGCCGGCGCGTCGTGCCGGCCGCTCGTGGACGCGTCGGTGTGGTCGACGGACATGACAGTCCTCCCCCGTTGAGCCCCATGACAGCGATGGGGTCCCCTGCGTTGCAGCGCGCGCCGCCTCCCGGGACCCGGGCACGCGACTCGCACGCGGAGGCTAGCAAGCCGCCTCGGTCTCGTACGAGTCATCGACTAGGCTCCGTGCGTCGCGCGCACGGACGAAAAGCACGGGGGTGGTCCATGGCGCCGCAGCGCAGCACCGGAGCCGGCGCGGAAGCGGAACTTCCGGAGTACGCCGGCCAGTACCGCCTGGAGTCGTGTCTGGGCTCCGGCGGCATGGGCGTCGTCCATCTGGCCCGCAGCGACTCCGGACTGAGGCTCGCGGTGAAGGTCGTGCACGCCGCGTACGCCAGGGACCGGGAGTTCCGGGGGCGATTCCGGCAGGAGGTGGCCGCGGCCCGCCGGGTGAGCGGCGCCTTCACGGCTCCGGTCGTGGACGCCGACCCGGACGCCGAACGGCCCTGGATGGCCACGCTGTTCATACCCGGCCCGACCCTCTCGGGCCACGTCAAGCGGGACGGGCCCATGCCGCCGGCGCAGCTTCGGCGCCTGATGGCCGGACTGGCGGAGGCGCTGCGGGACATCCACCGGGTGGGCGTCGTGCACCGGGACCTCAAGCCGAGCAACGTCCTGCTCGCCGAGGACGGGCCGAAGGTCATCGACTTCGGCATCTCCCGGCCGAAGGACAGCGAACTGCGGACCGAGACGGGCAAGTTGATCGGGACGCCGCCGTTCATGGCGCCCGAGCAGTTCCGGCGCCCCCGGGAGGTCGGCCCGGCGGCGGACATCTTCGCCCTCGGGTCGGTGCTGGTGCACGCGGCCACCGGCCGTGGGCCGTTCGACTCGGACAGTCCTTATGTCGTCGCGTACCAGGTGGTGCACGACGAGCCGGATCTGACCGGGGTGCCGGAGAGCCTGGCGCCGCTGCTGCTGCGCTGTCTGGCGAAGGAACCGGGGGACCGGCCGACGCCGGACGAGCTGATGCGGGAACTGCGGTCGGTGGCCGCCTCGTACGACACCCAGGCGTTCATACCCGCGCAGCGGGCCGGCGACGGCACCCCGTCGCCCGGGTCCGCCGCCGCGGAGCCGGGGCCCGCGTCCGCGTCCGGGTCCGGGTCCGGGCGTGCGTCCGGGTCCGGGTCGCGGTTTCGGTCCGGCAGGCGGGCGGCCCTGGCCGCCGGGGTGCTGGCCGTCGTGCTGGGCGGCGTGCTCGCCGGGCCACTGCGCCCGGGGGACGCCGGCACCCCGGTCGCCCGGTCGACGGGCGCGCCGGCCGCTGCCGCTCCCGTCGCCTCGTGGCAGGCGAAGCCGGCGGGCGAGGGCTCCGGGATGCCGCGCTGCGTCCACGGGGACGGGAGGTTGCTGTGCGTCCGGGCCGGCGTGGCGTTCGCCCTCGACCCGGCGAACGGCACGCTGCGGTGGCGGCACGCGGTCCCCGGGGAACCGGCGGCCGGGGCGCCGGCCCTCGCGGACGACCTGCTCCTGGTGCCGGTGGACGGCGGCCGCCGGGTGGCGGCGCTCGACCCCGCCTCGGGACGGCCCCGGTGGCAGCGGGACCTGCCCGCGAACGCGGCGGCGCGGTTCGGCGGCGGAACGCTCCTGGTGACCGGCACCGACGGGACGGTCACGGGGTCGTCGGTGTCCTCGGGAGCACGCGCGTGGCGGCTCGAGGTCTCCGAGCGGGACACCCCGTCGCTGACCCTCCCCGGCGGTGACCCCCTGGCCTACGCGGCCGGGACCTCGGCGGACGGGGCGGACACGCTGATCACCGCCCTCGACCCGGGCTCCGGTGCCGTCCGGTGGAAGGCGCGGCTGACGGGCTCGCTGCGGGTCGTCGGCAGTGAGGGCGGCGCGCTCTACCTGCTGGCCGTCGATCCGGCCACGGGGGACGCGACCGGTGCCGTGCGCTACTCGCCCACGTCGCGGTCGGTGCGCCGGGTCGCGCTGCCCGTGCGGCGGGTGGCGCCGCAGGCGGACGTGCACGGCGGTGTGGTGCACATCCTGGCGGCCGGCGGCTCGCTGGACGCCGTGGACCCGGGTGCGGGCCGGCGGCTGTGGCACCTGGAGACGGCCGTGAGCCGTGGTTCGGCACCGGTCTCCTCCGCCGACCACGTCTTCTTCAGCGCGCCCGACGGACGGCTGATCGCCGTCGACGCGCGCGACGGGCGCCTGGTGGGGCAGACGCCGCCCCGGCTCGGCCGGAACGCGGACACCGTCGCCGCCGCACTGCCCGCCCCGCTCCTCGTCGGCCCGCGCGTCCACGCCACCGCCCCCGACGGCACCGTGTTCACCGTGCCCGCGAAGGATCCCTCGGCCTGGTGAACAGGAGCGGGACCGCGCCCGGACGGACGCGGCCCCGTACGGGACCCCGGGTCAGCCCAGCCTGCTCACGTCGCGCACCGCGCCCTTGTCGGCGCTGGTCGCCATGGCCGCGTAGGCGCGCAGCGCGGCGGAGACCTTGCGGTCGCGGTCCTTCGGGGCGTACACGCCGCCCAGCGCCTGGTCGCGCCGGGCCAGCTCCGCCTCGTCGACCAGCAGCTCGATCGTGCGGTTCGGGATGTCGATGCGGATGCGGTCGCCGTCCCGGACCAGGGCGATGGTGCCGCCGGACGCCGCCTCCGGCGAGGCGTGGCCGATGGACAGACCCGACGTGCCGCCGGAGAAGCGGCCGTCGGTGATCAGGGCGCAGGTCTTGCCCAGGCCGCGGCCCTTCAGGTACGAGGTCGGGTAGAGCATCTCCTGCATGCCGGGGCCGCCCTTGGGGCCCTCGTAGCGGATCACGACGACGTCGCCGTCCTTGACCTCATGGGTGAGGATCCGCTGGACGGCCTCCTCCTGCGACTCGCAGACCACCGCCGGGCCCTCGAAGGTCCAGATCGACTCGTCGACGCCGGCGGTCTTCACCACGCAGCCGTCGACGGCCAGGTTGCCCGTGAGGACCGCGAGGCCGCCGTCCTTGGAGTACGCGTGCTCGACGGAGCGGATGCAGCCGCCCTCGGCGTCGTCGTCCAGGGCCTCCCAGCGCTCGGACTGGGAGAAGGCCTCGGCGGAGCGGACGCAGCCGGGGGCCGCGTGCCACAGCTCCACGGCCTCGGGCGACGGGGAGCCGCCGCGGACGTCCCAGGTCTTCAGCCAGTCGGACAGGGAGGGACTGTGGACGGCGTGGACGTCCTCGTTGAGCAGGCCGCCGCGGTGCAGTTCGCCGAGGAGGGCGGGGATGCCGCCCGCGCGGTGCACGTCCTCCATGTAGTAGGTGCGGTTCTTCGCGACGTTGGGCGCGACCTTGGCGAGGCAGGGGACGCGCCGGGAGACGGCGTCGATCTCCTCCAGGCCGAAGGCGACGCCCGCCTCCTGGGCGGCGGCCAGCAGGTGCAGGATCGTGTTGGTGGAACCGCCCATCGCGATGTCCAGGGCCATGGCGTTCTCGAAGGCCCGGAAGGTGGCGATGCTGAGCGGCAGGACGGTGTCGTCGTCCTGCTCGTAGTAGCGGCGGGTGAGGTCCATGACCGTGCGGGCCGCGTTCTCGTAGAGGGCGCGGCGGGCGGTGTGGGTGGCGAGGACCGAGCCGTTGCCGGGCAGCGAGAGGCCGATGGCCTCGGTCAGGCAGTTCATCGAGTTGGCGGTGAACATGCCGGAACAGCTTCCGCAGGTCGGACAGGCGTTCTCCTCGATGCGGAGGATGTCCTCGTCGGAGATCGTGTCGTTGACGGCGTCGGAGATCGCGTCGACCAGGTCCAGGGTCCGCACCGTGCCGTCGACCAGCGTGGCCCGGCCGGACTCCATCGGGCCGCCGGAGACGAACACCGTCGGGATGTTCAGGCGCAGGGCCGCCATCAGCATGCCCGGGGTGATCTTGTCGCAGTTGGAGATGCAGACCAGGGCGTCGGCGCAGTGGGCCTCCACCATGTACTCCACCGAGTCGGCGATCAGGTCGCGGGAGGGCAGGGAGTAGAGCATGCCGCCGTGGCCCATGGCGATGCCGTCGTCCACGGCGATCGTGTTGAACTCGCGCGGGATGCCGCCCGCCTCCTTGATCGCCTCGCTGACGATCCGGCCGACCGGCTGGAGGTGGGTGTGGCCCGGCACGAACTCGGTGAAGGAGTTGGCGACGGCGATGACCGGCTTCCGGCCGATGTCCGCACCGGGTACACCGGAGGCGCGCATAAGGGCGCGGGCGCCCGCCATGTTGCGGCCGTGGGTGACTGTGCGGGACCTCAGCTCGGGCATCGTCGCTCGCTCCTTCGAAGACCTACCGCCAGAGGGTTCTGGCTTCTCCGAGCGTACGCCGCCGCTCCAAGGGATGGACAAGCATGTCCGGAATGCGGGACACGTGTTTCACGGCCGCGGAAGCCGGGACCGGGGCCGGGCGGGGCGGGGGCACGGTGGTGGGCCGGGCCCGGGTGTCAGGGCTGGGTCAGGTGGCGCTGCACCACGGGCGCGACCCGCGCGATGATCTGCTCCAGGTCCGCCGACGCCAGCGGCTCGAGCTTGATCACGTAGCGCATCATGGCGGTCCCGACGAGCTGCGCGGCGGCCAGCTCGGCGCGCAGCTCCGGGTCCGGCAGGTCCACCTGGGCGGCCACGCGGCGCAGGAGCTGGGACGCGACCAGGCGGCGGAAGACGGCCGCCGCGGTCTCGTTGTTCACGGCGGAGCGGAGGATCGCGAGCAGCGGCGTACGGGTCGTGGGGTTCTCCCAGACACCGAGGACGAAGCGGGTCAGCCGCTCGCCGACCTCGGTCAGCGGCACGTCGGTGATCACGCCGGGCGCTTCGAGCGCGGGCGCGAAGGCGACCTCGATGGACGCCTCGAAGATCTGCTCCTTGGTGCCGAAGTAGTGGTGGACCAGGGCCGAGTCGACCCCGGCGGCCTTGGCGATGCCGCGCACGGACGTCTTCTCGTAGCCGCGCTCGGAGAACTCCTCGCGGGCGGCGGCGAGGATGCGCTCGCGGGTGCCGGCGGACTCGGTGCGCGGGGGCCGACCCCTTCGGCGCGAGGTGGTGCCGGTCATCGCCGGGGCACCCGCACGGCGGAGCCGAGGTGCTGCCGGGTGAAGGCCAGGGCCTCGGCGAGGTCGGCCTCGCGCTCGGCGCCGGACATCGCCCGCCGGGTGTTGACCTCGATCACGACGTGGCCGTCGAAGCCGGTGCGGGTGAGCCGCTCCAGCAGTTCGGCGCAGGGCTGGGTACCGCGGCCGGGGACCAGGTGCTCGTCCTTGGCGGATCCGCGGCCGTCGGCGAGGTGGACGTGGCCCAGCCGGTCGCCCATGCGGTCGATCATGGCGAGCGCGTCCGCACGGGCCGTGGCGGTGTGGCTGAGGTCGATCGTGAAGTGCCGGTAGTCGTCCTTGGTGACGTCCCAGTCGGGGGCGTAGGCCAGCATCTCGCGGTCGCGGTAGCGCCACGGGTACATGTTCTCGACGGCGAACCGCACGTCCGTCTCGTCGGCCATCCGCCACACCCCGGTGACGAAGTCGCGGGCGTACTGCCGCTGCCAGCGGAAGGGCGGGTGGACGACGACGGTGTCGGCGCCCAGCCGCTCGGCGGCCGAACGGGCCCGCTGGAGCTTCACCCAGGGGTCGGTGGACCAGACGCGCTGGGTGATCAGCAGGCAGGGGGCGTGCACGGCGAGTATCGGGACGCCGTGGTGGTCGGACAGCCGGCGCAGCGCCTCGATGTCCTGGCTCACCGGGTCGGTCCACACCATGACCTCGACGCCGTCGTAGCCGACGCGCGCGGCGATCTCGAAGGCCGTCGCCGTCGACTCCGGGTACACCGAGGCCGTCGACAGGGCGACCTTTACGTCCCTTGGTTCAGCCACGTCCGTCACCTTACGGGGTCGGGCGGCCCGGACGCGGGGTGCCGGTTCGCCATTGTGAGCTTTGCCATCCGCCCTGTTGCACGGCGTGCCGGAGCCGCACGCGCACGCGGCTCCGGCAGGTGCGGATACGGCTCCGCACCCCTTGGGCACTCAGTCCGACGGGCACTCAGTCGGAGCCCATGTGGTCGAGACGGCGGAGGATGACGCCCTCGCGCAGCGCCCAGGGGCATATCTCCAGGCTCTCCACGCCGAACAGGTCCATGGCGCCCTCGGCCACCAGGGCGCCGGCGAGGAGCTGGCCGGCCCTGCCCTCCGAGACGCCCGGGAGTTCGCCGCGCTGCTCGGCGGTCATCCCGGAGAGCCGGGGCACCCAGGCCTCCAGGGACTCCCGCTTGAGTTCGCGCTGGACGTAGAGGCCGTCCGCGCTGCGGGCGGCGCCGGCGATACGGGCGAGCTGCTTGAAGGTCTTGGAGGTGGCGACCACGTGGTCGGGGGCGCCCAGCCGGCTGAACTCACCCACGGTGCGGGCGATCTCCGTGCGGACGTGGCGGCGCAGGGCACGCACCGCGTCGGGTCCGGGCGGATCGCCGGGCAGCCAGCCGGCGGTCAGCCGGCCGGCGCCGAGCGGCAGGGAGACCGCGGCGTCCGGCTCCTCGTCCATGCCGTAGGCGATCTCCAGGGAGCCGCCGCCGATGTCCAGGACCAGCAGCCTGCCGGCGGACCAGCCGAACCAGCGGCGGACGGCGAGGAAGGTGAGCCGGGCCTCCTCCGCGCCGGTGAGCACCTGGAGTCGTACCCCGGTCTCCTCCTCCACGCGCGTGAGGACGGCGTCGGCGTTGGTGGCCTCCCGGACGGCGGAGGTCGCGAACGGCAGCAGGTCCTCGACACCCTTGTCCTCGGCCGCCTGGAGCGCGTCCCGGACCACGTCGACCAGTTGGTGGACGCCGTCGTCGCCGATGGCACCGCTGTCGTCGAGCAGTTGGGCGAGCCGCAGGTCGGCCTTGTGCGAGTGCGCGGGCAGCGGCCGTGCGCCGGGGTGGGCGTCCACCACCAGCAGATGCACCGTGTTCGAACCCACGTCGAGGACACCGAGTCTCATGTACGGAACGCTACTGCCAGATCGGTCGTCCTCGTTCCCCGTGGCGGCCCCGGGCCACTTACCCTGGACGGGTGCCAAAGACGAAAAAGGCGAAGGACGACAAGTCGTCCAAGTCCGGCAAGACGCCCAGAAAGGCCCCGCAGGTGAGTGACGAGAAGGGGCTCGACTTCGCGCGCGCGTGGGTGGAGTTTCCGGATCCGGCGGACGACGAGCAGGTCTTCCGCTGCGATCTGACATGGCTGACCTCTCGCTGGAACTGCATCTTCGGCAGCGGCTGCCAGGGCATCCAGGCGGGCCGCGCCGACGACGGGTGCTGCTCGCTGGGCGCCCACTTCTCCGACGAGGACGACGAGAAGCGGGTCGCCGAGCACGTGGCGAGGCTCACGCCGGAGATCTGGCAGCACCACGACGAGGGCACCCGCAACGGCTGGACCTCCGAGGACGACGAGGGGTCCCGGCAGACCCGGCCCTTCCAGGGGTCGTGCATCTTCCAGAACCGTCCGGGCTTCGCGGGCGGCGCGGGCTGCTCGCTGCACATCCTGGCCCTGAAGGAGGGGCGGGAGCCGCTGGAGACCAAGCCGGACGTCTGCTGGCAACTGCCGGTCCGGCGGACGTTCGACTGGATCGAGCGGCCGGACGACACGCGCGTGCTGCAGGTGTCGATCGGCGAGTACGACCGCCGGGGCTGGGGCCCGGGCGGCCACGACCTGCACTGGTGGTGCACCTCGGCGACGTCGGCGCACGGCGCGGGCGAGCCGGTGTACGTCTCCTACCGGGCGGAGCTGACCGAGCTGATGGGCAAGGCCGGCTACGACCGCCTGGCCGAGCTGTGCGAGCGGCGGCTGGCCTCGCAGCTCCCCCTGGTCGCACCGCACCCGGCGGATCCGGAGCGCTCCTAGGTCCGGTCGCGCACGTCCCGTCGTTCGCCCGCCGGGCGGGCCGGGCGGCGGGGGACGCGAGCTCCGCGGGCCCCCGGCCGGTGGGCCGGGGACGGACCTCCGCGACAGCCCCCAGGGCCTCGTCCTCGGGTCGTGCCGGGCTCGCGGGCCCCGTCGCGGCGCGCGGGCCCGTCGCGAGCGTCCCGGACGCCGCGAGCCTTCCGGCAAACCTTTCCGGTCACAGCACTAACCGTCCGACGGGTCCGGGTCGCCGTCGTCGATGGGCGGTGGGGTCGCGCTCGGCGGGTCGGACGGTGTCGGATCGGCCGGGGTGGACGGCGGGTCCGAGGGCGAGGGCGGCGGACTGGATGGCGGGTCGGTGTGGGCCGGTACCGACGGGCTCGGATCGGGGGCGGGCGCCGAGGGCGGGGCCGTGGGTCCGCTGGGGACGGCGCCGTAGCCGTCGATCGTGACCACGGCACCGGCCGGTGCGACGGCCACCTGCGCGTGCCAGTGGCCGGACGGCTCGCGCAGCCGGTCCACGTGCACCCTGACCGTGAAGCTCTCGCCGGGCCGGAGCGTTCCCGCCGACCGGCTGAAGTAGAGCCAGTACGCGGAGGTGGACACGGACCAGCGGACCGGCCCCGAGCCGGACGCGGTGAGCGTGATCAGCGTGGTGTCGCCGTCGGTGCGCGCGCCGACCGCGAGGTCCCCGGAGCCCTTCCTGCCGGCCCCGCCCACGCCGACGACCCTCACGGAGACGTCCGCCGCGCCCTTCCCGCCCGGGGCGCCGGACGGCTTCACCCGGGCGTTCCCGGCGTTCTCGTAGCCGCTGCCGGTGCCGCCGCCGAGCGCGTCGGGGCCCTGCGCCTCGCTCGCGGGTCCCCCCGGGCGGCCGTCCTCGCCGGGGGCCGGAGCACTCCGGTAGGCGGCCCACAGGGCCAGTACGGGGGCGGCGACCACGGTGGCGACGACGGTCGTGGTGACGGCACGCGCGCGGAGGCGGTCGCGGCGGGCCGCGCGGTCCTTCGGGTCCATCGGGAAGCCGCGCCGGTCGAAGCGTGGCGCGCCCGCACCACGCGCGCGCGGCTGGTGCGCGAGGGCGACGTGCAGCGCCGCGCGGGGCGCCGGCAGGACCGGCAGCTCGGCCGGGGTGACCGTGGCGCCGGGCCAGCGGCCGGGGACGGCGCGCTCGGCGGTGCGGCGGCAGCGGGGGCAGTCGTCGACGTGCCGGACCAGCTCGCGGCGCAGGGTGGTGCTGAGGACCAGCCGGCTGTCACCGGTGAGGTGGGCCACGCTGGGGCAGCCGCCGGTCTCGACCACGGCGAGCGCGGCGCGGGTGCGCTCGACCTCGCAGGCCGCGGAGGCCAGCAGCTCGCGTGCGGCGGCGGGCGCCATGCCGAGCACGGCGGCGACCTCGCGCGCCTCCAGGTGGTGGCGGACGGCGAGCTCCAGGGCCTCGCGCTGTTCGGGCGAGGTGCCGGCCGCCTCCGGCCAGGCGAGCAGGGAGAGTTCACCGCGCCGCTGCTCCAGGACCTCCGGGGCCACGGGCGGCTCGGACTGCGTCTTCGCGGCGGCCGGACGGCCCGAGGCGTGGGTGGCCTGACGTCTCTGCCGGGCCTCGGCGAGCCCGCGCAGGCACGCCCAGCGGGCCAGCGCGTACAGCCAGGCCCGCCGGTCGACGGCCTCCGGGACGCGCTGTCCGCGCCGCTCGGCCAGCGCCAGGACGTCCCCCAGGGCGGCGGTGGCCGCGTCGTGGTCGCACAGCACCGACAGGCAGTAGGTGAACAGACCGTCCAGGTACGGCTCGTAGCGGGTCTGCGACCGCTGCGCGAGGGTGCGCGCGGCGGCTCGGTCGCGCGCCTCCCGGTGCGTCCGATGTGCGCCGGTGGTGCGGGTCGTCGTCTCCGGACTGCTGCTCATCACCCGTGCGACCGTAGGCGGCGGCGCGGTGCTCCTTCCGGCGCCTTGAGCTCTTTTAATTCTTACGGGTGAAACGATCCCTCATAAGGGGACAGGAACCTTTCGTTCCACGACCCGGACCCGACGGTCGTGACCGATACCGGCCGCTCCCGGGCGGCCCGCGGGGGCGTTGTCGGTGCCGCGGGCTACGGTTTGGGCATGGCTGCCCGTACCAAGACCACCAAGGACCGACCGTCCTACCGCTGCACCGAGTGCGGCTGGCAGACCGCCAAGTGGCTCGGCCGCTGCCCGGAGTGCCAGGCCTGGGGCACGGTCGAGGAGTACGGCGCGCCCGCGGTCCGCACGACGGCGCCGGGCCGCGTCACCAGCTCTGCGCTGCCCATCGGCCAGGTCGACGGCCGGCAGGCCACCGCCCGCACGACCGGCGTGCCGGAGCTGGACCGGGTGCTCGGCGGCGGTCTGGTGCCCGGCGCGGTGGTCCTGCTCGCGGGCGAGCCCGGCGTCGGCAAGTCCACCCTGCTGCTGGACGTCGCCGCCAAGTCGGCCGGCGCCGAGCACCGCACCCTGTACGTGACCGGTGAGGAGTCGGCGAGCCAGGTGCGGCTGCGCGCCGACCGCATCGGCGCCCTCGACGACCACCTGTACCTGGCCGCCGAGACCGATCTGGCGGCGGTCCTCGGCCACTTGGACGAGGTGAAGCCGTCGCTGCTGATCCTGGACTCGGTGCAGACCGTCGCCTCGCCCGAGATCGACGGCGCGCCCGGCGGCATGGCCCAGGTGCGGGAGGTGGCCGGCGCCCTCATCCGCGCCTCCAAGGAGCGCGGCATGTCCACGCTGCTGGTGGGCCATGTCACCAAGGACGGCGCGATCGCCGGACCCCGGCTGCTGGAGCATCTGGTGGACGTCGTCCTGCACTTCGAGGGCGACCGGCACGCCCGGCTGCGTCTCGTCCGGGGTGTGAA
The DNA here is from genome assembly GCF_023630175.1 of Streptomyces cellostaticus. Lineage (GTDB taxonomy): Bacteria > Actinomycetota > Actinomycetes > Streptomycetales > Streptomycetaceae > Streptomyces > Streptomyces cellostaticus_A. The sequence goes on from NZ_JALLIN010000024.1 coordinate 16,901, forward strand.
GAACCGCTACGGCGCCACGGACGAGGTCGGCTGCTTCGAACTGCACGACGAGGGCATCACGGGTCTCGCCGACCCGAGCGGACTGTTCCTGACCCGTCGCGCCGAACCGGTCCCGGGCACCTGCCTGACGGTCACCCTGGAGGGCCGCCGCCCGCTGGTGGCGGAGGTGCAGGCGCTGACCGTGGACTCCCAGATCCCCTCTCCGCGCCGGACCACCTCGGGCCTGGAGACCTCCCGGGTGTCGATGATGCTCGCGGTGCTGGAGCAGCGCGGGCGGATCAGCGCGCTCGGCAAGCGGGACATCTACTCCGCGACGGTGGGCGGGGTGAAGCTCTCGGAGCCCGCCGCCGACCTGGCCATCGCCCTGGCGCTCGCCTCGGCCGCCAGCGACACCCCCCTGCCCAAGAATCTCGTCGCCATCGGCGAGGTGGGACTCGCGGGCGAGGTCAGACGGGTCACGGGCGTGCAGCGCAGGCTCTCCGAGGCACACCGGCTGGGCTTCACGCACGCGCTCGTACCGGGTGATCCGGGAAGGGTCCCGGCCGGGATGAAGGTCCTGGAAGTCGCCGACATGGGGGACGCGCTCCGGGTGCTGCCGCGCTCCCGTCGCCAAGAGGCCCCACGGGAGGCGGAGGACCGCCGGTAGACTTTGCCCAGGTCTCGCCCGTCCGTACGAACCGAGTGCGCACGACGGCAGCGCCCCAGAACCTGCGACCGGAGGAGTGCAGTGGCAGCCAACGACCGGGCAGCAGCTCCCGGAAAGTCCGGTGGGAGCGCCGGCTCCGATCGCCTGATGCGTGCCTCGCTGAGCGCCGTGGCTCCCGGCACGCCGCTGCGTGACGGCCTGGAGCGGGTGCTGCGCGGCAACACCGGCGGACTCATCGTCCTGGGCTCCGACAAGACCGTCGAGGCGATGTGCACCGGCGGCTTCGTGCTGGACGTGGAGTTCGCCGCGACGCGGCTGCGGGAGCTGTGCAAGCTGGACGGCGGCATCGTGCTCTCCTCCGACATGTCGAAGATCCTGCGGGCCGGCGTGCAGCTCGTCCCGGACCCGACGATCCCGACGGAGGAGACCGGCACCCGGCACCGCACCGCGGACCGGGTCTCCAAGCAGGTCGGCTTCCCGGTGGTCTCGGTCTCCCAGTCCATGCGGCTGATCGCTCTCTACGTCGACGGCCAGCGCCGCGTCCTGGAGGACTCCGCCGCGATCCTGTCCCGCGCCAACCAGGCCCTGGCCACCCTGGAGCGGTACAAGCTGCGCCTGGACGAGGTCGCGGGCACGCTGTCGGCGCTGGAGATCGAGGACCTGGTGACGGTCCGGGACGTCTCGGCGGTCGCCCAGCGCCTGGAGATGGTCCGGCGGATCGCCACCGAGATCGCCGAGTACGTGGTCGAACTGGGCACCGACGGCCGTCTCCTCGCGCTCCAGCTCGAGGAGTTGATCGCCGGTGTGGAGCCCGACCGCGAACTGGTCGTCAGGGACTACGTCCCCCAGCCCACGGCGAAGCGGTCCCGCACGGTGGACGAGGCGCTCGCGGAGCTGGACGCCCTGACCCACGCGGAACTCCTCGAAATGGGCACGGTGGCGCGGGCGCTGGGTTACACCGGCTCCCCCGAGACGCTCGACTCCGCGGTGTCCCCGCGCGGCTTCCGTCTCCTGGCGAAGGTGCCGAGGCTGCCGGGCGCGATCATCGACCGCCTGGTGGAGCACTTCGGCGGCCTGCAGAAGCTGCTCGCCGCGAGCGTGGACGACCTCCAGACGGTGGACGGCGTCGGCGAGGCCCGGGCGCGGAGCGTCCGCGAGGGCCTGTCCCGGCTGGCCGAGTCGTCGATCCTGGAGCGCTACGTCTGACCGGCCCCGGCCGCCGGCACCCGTGCCGCCGGAGCGGCACGGGCACGGCGGCGCGCGCGGCTGGGGTGGGCGCCCTCGGGCCGGCCGGCGCAAACGGGGCCGGCCGGCGCAGGTGTCAGTCGGCCGACAGCACGAACGAGGCCTGCGCCTCGGCGAGCCCCGCCGCCTTGGCCTCCAGCAGATACGTCCCGGTCTTCGCCGTCCCCGCCGGAGGCGTGGCGCACTGCGGCGCACTCGGCTTCCGGTCCCACTTCACGGTGTACGTGATGCTCCGGCCCGCACCGACCCGGAAGAGCAGGCTGGCGGGGCCCTTCGGGCAGTCGGCCGAGGACCAGTACGCGTCGTCGCCCTCCGCGGGCGTGACGGTCAGCACCGCCTTCTTCGGCCCGAGGTCGACCTTGCAGTCACCGGAGCCGGTGTTCTTCGCGACGAGTTCGAACTCCGGGGTCTGGTCCGGCGAGTAGGAGTTGTGCACGCTGCGCAGGGTCAACGTGAGCGCGCCGGGCGCGCAGTCGGGCAGCGAGGACGACGCGGGCAGCGCGTCGCCGGTGCCGACCCCGCCGCCCTCCGCGGCCGAGCCACCGCCCGCGCCGGAGCCGTCTCCGGAGCCCGCCGAACCGGAGCCGCCCTTGCCGTCCGAGCCGGAGCCGCCCGGGGAGGAGCCGCTCCCTGCGGTGTCCCCGCCGCCGGACTCGTCGCGCCCGCCCGGGTGTTGGCTGTAGGCCGGTCCGGACGAGGAGGGCCCCGGCGTGATGGTGGACGCGGGATTCTTGCCGTTCGGCCCGTCGGCGCCGTTCTTGCCGCCCCCGCCGCCCGACGTCACGATCCAGGCGGCCAGCAGTGCCAACAGGGCGAGAACGGACAGCATGAGGACCCTCCGTCGCCAGTAGATGGAGGAGGGAAGCGGCCCGACCGGATTGCGCAGAGATCCCACGGCGCAAACTGTACGAGAGATCACCGCTCCCGCTCGCGCCACCCGCCGCCCGGAGCACAACTTTTCCGGATCATCATCCCGGCAACTGCCGCGGACGAAAGGGTTCTTCACCCAGTGCGAACGCGACGCGACGCTCCGCTACCGCGCCGGCGTCGGCCGCAACCCGCCGAGCCGTGGCAGGATCGGAAGGCCATGACTGAGAAGCTGCACGCTCCCGTGATCGCCTGGTTCGACTCCCACGCCCGCGACCTCCCCTGGCGCCGCCCGGATGCGGGCCCCTGGGGCGTGATGGTCAGCGAGTTCATGCTGCAGCAGACGCCGGTGAGCCGGGTGCTCCCCGTGTACGAGCAGTGGATGGAACGCTGGCCCCGCCCCGCCGACCTCGCCAAGGAGGCTCCCGGAGAGGCGGTGCGCGCCTGGGGCCGGCTCGGCTATCCGCGCCGCGCCCTGCGGCTGCACGGAGCGGCCGCGGCCATAACGGAACGGCACGGCGGTGACGTACCGACCGACCACGCGCAGCTCCTGGCGCTGCCCGGGATCGGCGAGTACACGGCCGCGGCGGTCGCCTCCTTCGCCTACGGTCAGCGCCACCCGGTGCTGGACACGAACGTGCGCCGGGTCTTCGCGCGCGCCGTGACGGGCGTGCGCTATCCGCCGAACGCCACCACGGCCGCCGAGCGGCGGCTGGCCCGGGAACTGCTGCCGGAGGAGGAGGGGACGGCCGCGCGCTGGGCCGCCGCCTCCATGGAGCTGGGCGCACTGGTGTGCACCGCGAAGAACGAGGGCTGCCCGCGCTGCCCGATCGCCGCGCAGTGCGCGTGGCGGCTCGCGGGCAAGCCGGAGCACGAGGGCCCGCCGCGCCGCGGCCAGACGTACGCGGGCACGGACCGCCAGGTGCGCGGCAAGCTCCTCGCCGTGCTGCGGGAGGCGCACGCGCCGGTGCCCCAGACGGCACTGGACCGGGTCTGGCACGAGCCGGTGCAACGCGCCCGCGCGCTCGACGGGCTCGTCACGGACGGTCTGGTGGAGCCGCTGCCGGGCGGCCTGTACCGGCTGCCGCTGACCTGACCCACGGCCAAGTCACGGCCGATGGGCGTTCGTTACGAAGCCACCCGGCCGACGAAACGCTGAATAGCGGGACATAAGCGCCGCGTTCCTTACCCCCTGCCTACTTCCGTTACACAACCGACGGACAGCCGATTGCCGGCCGCAGGCTGCCGCGCACAGCCTCGTGACAACCGCTCCGTAGCTTTCTTCCCGTGCCCGGCCGACCAACGGGCAGGCAGCACGGCGGGACTTCGGGCACGGAGCCGGAAGTACACGGGGAACGGAGGCGGTCCATCATGGCGCAGGGTGAGGTGCTCGAGTTCGAGGAGTACGTCCGCACCCGGCAGGAAGCGCTGCTGCGCAGCGCCCGCCGGCTGGTCCCGGACCCGGTCGACGCCCAGGACCTGCTGCAGACCGCCCTGGTGCGGACCTACGGCCGCTGGGAGGGCATCGCCGACAAGCGGCTCGCGGACGCCTATCTGCGCCGGGTGATGATCAACACCCGTACCGAGTGGTGGCGGGCGCGCAAGCTGGAGGAGGTCCCCACCGAGCAGCTTCCCGAGCCGTCCGTGGAGGACGCCACCGAGCAGCACGCCGACCGGGCCCTGCTGATGGACATCATGAAGGTGCTCGCTCCGAAGCAGCGCAGTGTCGTGGTGCTGCGACACTGGGAGCAGATGTCCACGGAGGAGACCGCGGCCGCCCTCGGTATGTCGGCGGGTACGGTCAAGAGCACGCTGCACCGGGCGCTCGCCCGGCTCCGCGAGGAGCTGGAGGCCCGCGATCTGGACGCACGCGCGCTGGAGCGTGAGGAGCGGGAGCGTTGCGCGGCCTGACCGGGGCCGGGCCCGAACGGGCCCCAGGCAGTTCAATGGCGGTGATCGCGGCAACGTCCTCGTTCACCGCCCTCGCCCTTTTCGCCGCCGCCTGCGGCACCGGGGGGACCGGCGCGCGGGACGAGGGCCCGGCGCACGCCTCCGCGATGGCGGGCGCCGTCGCCTCACCGCCGCCCAGTCCGTCCGGCGCCTACCGGCGGGTGGACGCGGTGGCGCTGCTGCGGCACGACCCCGCGGTCTCGGCCTCGGTCAAGCGCGACCTCAAGCCGTGCAACGGCGACGACTACCCGGTCGACGTGTCCTACGGCGACCTGACCGGCGGCACGGTGAGCGACGTCGTCGTCAACGTGCTGACCTGTGCGGACGCGGTGGGCGTCGGCTCGTACGTGTACCGGGCCGAGCACGGCGCGTACCGGAACGTCTTCCGGTCCGAGGAGTCGCCGGTCTACGCGGAGATCGTCCAGGGCGTCCTGACCGTGACCCGGCAGGTGTACCGCAGGGGTGACCCGATCTCCCGCCCGTCCGGTGAGGACGTCATCCCCTACGAGTGGAAGGCGGGGCGCTTCGCCCAGGGCAAGCCCGTCCACAACGACTACAGCAAGTCCGTCGGCGGGGACCCGACCCCCGCGACGGACAACTGACCGACCACGAGCACGCAAGCACACGAGGACTGAGAGCACCGGGATGGCAGACCAGACCCACGTCCTGTTCGTCGAGGACGACGACGTCATCCGCGAGGCCACCCAGCTCGCCCTGGAGCGGGACGGCTTCGCGGTGACCGCCATGCCGGACGGGCTCTCCGGGCTGGAGTCCTTCCGGGCCGACCGGCCCGACATCGCGCTGCTCGACGTCATGGTCCCGGGCCTGGACGGCGTCAGCCTGTGCCGCCGCATCCGGGACGAGTCGACGGTGCCGGTGATCATGCTCTCGGCGCGCGCCGACTCCATCGACGTCGTCCTCGGCCTGGAGGCGGGGGCCGACGACTACGTGACCAAGCCGTTCGACGGTGCCGTCCTGGTCGCCAGGATCCGCGCGGTGCTGCGGCGCTTCGGGCACGCCGGCGGGGCCGCGCCCGGCTCCGCGGCCGCGGCGGACCCGGACGGCGGGCCGCTGGTCTTCGGCGAGCTGGAGATCGACACCGAGGGCATGGAGGTGCGCCGGGCCGGACGCCCGGTGGCGCTGACCCCGACGGAGATGCGGCTGCTGCTGGAGTTCTCCGGCGCGCCCGGCACGGTGCTCTCCCGCGACAAGCTGCTGGAGCGGGTCTGGGACTACGGCTGGGGCGGGGACACCCGGGTCGTCGACGTCCATGTGCAGCGACTGCGCCAGAAGATCGGCCAGGACCGGATCGAGACGGTCCGCGGGTTCGGCTACAAGTTGAGGGCCTGAGCGGAGCGGGACATGCGGGGGATCATTCGGCGCCCGATGCGGCGCGTGGAGCGGGCGGGGCTGCGGAGCGGACTGAGATGGAAGCTGAGCGCGGCGATCGCGCTGGTGGCCGGCCTGGTGGCGATCGCGCTCAGCCTCGTCGTGCACAACGCGGCCCGGGTCTCCATGCTGGACAACGCCCGTGACCTGGCCAACGCGCGGGTCCAGATCGCGCAGCGCAACTACGAGCTGGGCGGACGGCCGAACTTCCCGAGCATCAGGATCGACGACCCGGAGCTGCCGCCCCCGCTGCGCGACAAGGTGAGGCAGGGCCGACGGGCCAGCTACGTCAGCGACCGCGGCACCGGGCCGGACATCTGGGCGGCCGTGCCGGTCAAGGACGGCCATGTGCTCTCCCTGCACAGCAACTTCCCGGACCGCTCCACGGACGTGATGAAGGACCTCGACCAGGCGCTGGTCATCGGCTCCATCGCGGTCGTGCTCGGCGGCAGCGCGCTCGGCGTGCTGATCGGCGGTCAGCTCTCGCGGCGGCTGCGCAAGGCGGCGGCCGCCGCGGGCCGGGTCGCCAAGGGCGAGACGGACGTACGGGTGCGCGAGGCCATCGGCGGAGTCGTGCGGGACGAGACCGACGACCTCGCGCGCGCGGTGGACGCCATGGCGGACGCGCTGCGGCAGCGCCTGGAGGCCGAGCGGCGGGTGACCGCGGACATCGCGCACGAGCTGCGCACCCCGGTCACGGGTCTGCTGACGGCCGCCGAGCTGCTGCCGCCGGGGCGCCCCACGGAACTGGTGCTGGACCGGGCGAAGGCGATGCGCACCCTGGTCGAGGACGTACTGGAGGTGGCCCGGCTGGACGGCGCCTCGGAACGGGCCGAGCTCCAGGACCTCATGCTGGGCGAGTTCGTCGCCCGGCGGGTCGCGGCCAAGGATCCGGACGTCACCGTGCGGGTGGTGCACGAGTCCGAGGTGACCACCGACCCGCGCCGTCTGGAGCGGGTGCTGTTCAACCTGCTGGCCAACGCCGCCCGGCACGGCAGGCCGCCGGTGGAGGTCACCGTCGAGGGCCGGGTCATCCGGGTCCGCGACCACGGCCCCGGCTTCCCCGAGGGCCTGCTCGCCGAGGGACCCAGCCGGTTCCGCACCGGCAGCAGGGACCGTGCCGGCCAGGGCCACGGCCTGGGCCTGACCATCGCGGCCGGCCAGGCGCGGGTGCTGGGCGCCCGGCTGACCTTCCGCAACGTACGCCCGGCCGGGGCCCCCGGACACATCCCCGCGGAGGGCGCGGTGGCCGTCCTGTGGCTCCCGGAGCACGCGCCCACCAACACCGGCAGTCATCCCATGCTCCCGCTGTCCGGGGGGCGTTAGGGCCTGTTGCGGGAGTCCCGCCCGCCCCACGGGCGGACGACGGGACTCCCGCAACGGGCCCCAAGGGCTGACGCCGGACACGATGGAGGCCCCCGGGGCGGACACCGCCGGGGCCTCGGGACCGGGAGGGGCTCAGACGGCCTCGGTCACCTCGGGCTTCTGGGGGCCGCCCTTGAGCGGCACCTCCTTCACGAACAGCGCCGCGATCAGCACGACGACCGCGATCACCGAGCCCAGCAGGAACGCCGAGTGCGTGCCGGCGGACACCGCGTGCTGGTACGCCTCCCGCGCCTGCACCGGCAGCTTCGCCAGGCTCGCCGCGTCGAGCTGCGCCGACGTCTCGGTGACCTTGGAGCCCAGCGCGCCGGCCTTCTCCGACATGACGTCCTGCACCCTGTGGTTGAACAGCGCGCCCATGACGGCCACACCGAAGGAGGAGCCGAGCGTACGGAACAGGGTGGTGGAGGAGGACGCCACACCCATGTCCTTCATCTCCACGCTGTTCTGCGCCACCAGCATGGTGATCTGCATCAGGCAGCCCATGCCGGCACCGAGCACGGCCATGTAGAGGCCGGAGGTCAGCCGTGTGGTGTCGGTGTCCATCAGCGACAGCAGGTACAGCCCGACGATCATCAGCACGCCGCCGGTGATCGGGAACACCTTGTAGCGGCCGCTGCCGGTGGTGACCCGGCCGGCCACCATCGAGGTCACCAGCATCGCGCCGAGCATCGGCAGGAGCAGCAGACCGGAGTTGGTCGCGGAGGCACCCTGCACCGCCTGCTGGTACAGCGGGAGGAAGAGGGTGGCGCCGAACATCACGAAGCCGGTGATGAAGCCGATGACCGACATCAGGGTGAAGTTGCCGCTGCGGAAGATGTGCAGCGGCAGCACCGGCTCCGCGGCCCTGGTCTGCCAGAACACGAACCCGACCAGCGCGGCCACGCCGATGCCGATCAGCTCCATGATCCGCGCGGAGGTCCAGTCGTACTCGGTGCCGCCCCAGGTGGTGACGAGCACGATGGAGGTGATCCCGACCGTCAGCAGGAGGACGCCGAGGTAGTCGATGCCGGCCTTGGACCGCTTCTTCGGCAGGTGCAGCACGGCGCTGACCAGCGCGAGCGCGACCGCGCCGAGCGGCAGGTTGATGTAGAAGGACCAGCGCCAGCCCCAGTTGTCGGTGATGGTGCCGCCGACCAGCGGGCCGCCGATCATCGCCAGCGCCATGACGCCGGCCATCATGCCCTGGTACTTGCCGCGCTCGCGCGGCGGGATCAGGTCGCCGATGATCGCCATGACGCCGACCATCAGACCGCCGGCGCCGAGGCCCTGCACGGCGCGGAAGCCGATGAGCTGGCCCATGTCCTGGGCCATGCCGCTCAGCGCGGAGCCGATCAGGAAGATCACGATCGAGCTGAGGAAGGTGGCCTTGCGGCCGAACATGTCGCCGAGCTTGCCCCAGATCGGGGTCGCCGCCGCGGTGGCCAGGGTGTATCCGGTCACGACCCAGGAGAGGTGTTCGAGGCCGCCGAGCTCACCGACGATCGTCGGCATCGCGGTGCCCACGATCATGTTGTCCAGCATCGCGAGCATCATCGCGATCATGAGCGCGAGCAGCACCACCCGTACGCTCCTGGGCTGCTTCTCCTGTTTCGCCCCTGGTTGCCCGGGCTGTTTCCGGTCCGCCGCGACCGCCTGCGTGTCCGCCATCTCTCCCACTCCCCCGAGGGCCTCTTACTTGCCGCCCGGCTAGTTCATTACAGTGGGGGAAGGTAGACCCGTCACTAGCCGGGCGTCAAGTAAGTTTTGCGGGAGCGTGAGGAGTACGAGGATGGGCGTCACCATGGACGGCACCAAGCAGCAGCGCCGCGGCAACACCCGCCAGCGCATCCAGGACGTGGCGCTCGAACTCTTCGCGGAGCAGGGCTACGAGAAGACCTCCCTGCGCGAGATCGCCGAGCGTGTCGACGTCACGAAGGCAGCGCTGTACTACCACTTCAAGACGAAGGAAGAGATCATCGTCAGCCTCTTCGAGGATCTGACGCAGCCGATCGAGGACCTGATCGAGTGGGGCCGCAGCCAGCCGCACACCTTGGAGACCAAGCAGGAGATCGTGCGGCGCTACAGCGAGGCGCTGGCCGGCGCGGAGCCGCTCTTCCGGTTCATGCAGGAGAACCAGGCGACGGTGCGGGAACTGCGCATCGGCGAGTCCTTCAAGGACCGGATGCGCGGCCTCAGGGACATCATCATCGACCCGGACGCCCGGCTCGTGGACCAGGTCCGCAGCGTGAGCGCGCTGTTCACGCTGCACGCGGGGATGTTCGTGCTGCAGGACCTGGAAGGCGACTTCGAGAAGAAGCGCGCGGCCGTCCTCGAAGTCGCCGTGGATCTCGTCACGCAGGCGCATCGAGGCGCCCGCGGTGAGCGGTAGATCAGACCTTCAGACCGTGGGCCTTCAGGAAGGCCACCGGGTTGACCGCGGAACCGTAGTTCGGGGTCGTCCGGATCTCGAAGTGCAGGTGCGGGCCGGTGGAGTTGCCGGTGCTGCCCGAAAGGGCTATGTGCTGACCGGTCTTGACGACCTGGCCGACCTTGACGTCGATCCGGGACAGGTGCGCGTACTGCGAGTACGTGCCGTTGCCGTGCTTGATGACGACGGCATTGCCGTAGGCGGGGCCGTCACCGGCGCCGTTGGGGCCGGCCTTGACGATGGTGCCGCCGTGCACCGCGAGAACCTCGGTACCGGTCGGGACGGCGAAGTCCTGACCGCTGTGCTTGTGCGCCCAGTGGCTGCCGTTCTGCATGAAGCTGGCGGACAGCGTGTACTTCTTCACCGGGTCGACCCAGGAGCCGGCCGACGGGGTGGCCGCGCTCGCGACCCCGGTTCCCACCACGGCCGTGGCGCCGATGCCGGCAGCCAGGACGGCCACGCGGGTGCGGAGCGAGGACGTACGCGAAGAACGGGACGTGAAGCGCTGGAACATCGAAACCTCGTGGGGCTAGGAAGCAGAGGGACCGTGCGACGTACGGGTGTTCGCCGCGTCGGCCGTTCATTGGTAACCCACCACCCCAGCCCCTCACAAAGCCCCGCTTCTACGGCTGTACGTAGTAGATGACTTCAAAAGCTCCCACTTGTTGACAGAGATGAACGCTTCGGACATCACCTCGCCGACCTGCGGCTTTCCCGTCACGCGACGGCACGAATGCCACAATTTGTCCCTATAGGAGATTGCACTAACCCGGGCCGTACCGGACATTTCCCCTGTGCGGCTTGTCACCGTACGGGGAGCCGTGGAGGCGTCCGGATGTGACGCGCACTACTCCCCCGGCCGGTGGGGAAGTTGGCGATTCGGGGCGCATCGGGGACCTGACACTGTGTCAGGCATCCACACCCGGACCGGGAAATGTGACGCAGACCCCTATCGGACTACCGTTCAGTAACCCTACGGTTCCTCTCGCGCCATCCTCAGCACTGATCATGCCCCTGACAGTCCACCGTTCTGGGCGTTCCAGTACGGACGTGAGAGGACCCCCACCGATGACCAGACGCCCCTGGGCGCGCCGTACATCCGTCACCGCCGTCACCGTGGCCGCGCTCGCCGCGCTCGCCGCCCCCGCCGAGGCGGCCGGGTCGGCCACGAGCACGGGCGGCACCGCCACCGCCGCGGCCGCGACCGCCAAGGTCGACTACGCCACCTGGCAGAAGGACTGCCAGGCCGTGATGGACCAGGCCCTGCCCTATCTGAAGGACCGTATCGCCGCCGCCGGACCGGGCGAGAAGCAGGCGATCGTCTTCGACATCGACAACACCACCCTGGAGACCGACTTCGGCTTCAGCTACCCGCAGCCGGCCAACAAGCCGGTCCTGAACGTCGCCAGGTACGCCCAGGAGCACGGCGTCCGGCTCTTCTTCGTCACCGCCCGCCCGGGCATCCTCTACTGGCCGACCGAGTACAACCTCGAACACGACGGCTACGACGTGTCCGGCCTGTACGTACGCGGCCTGGTCGACCTCTTCAAGAACGTCGCCACCTACAAGACCGCCCAGCGCGTGGACATCGAGAAGCAGGGCTACACGATCGTCGCGAACATCGGCAACAGCGCCACGGACCTCTCGGGCGGCCATGCCGAGAGGACGTACAAGCTGCCGGACTACGGCGGCCAGCTCTCCTGACGGCGGAACGGAGAAGGGGCTGCCCCGGGACCTCGGTCCCGGGGCAGCCCCTTTCGTCCGTCGTGACCCCGGAGGGTTACGCGTCCTTGCTCAGGTTCGGCCCGGCACCGCCGGCCGCCTGCTCGATCGGCGGGACGTCGGGCAGCGCCGACTTCTCCTCGCCGCGGAAGGTGAAGGTCTGGGAGTCGCCCTCGCCCTCGGTGTCCACGACGACGATGTGCCCGGGACGCAACTCGCCGAAGAGGATCTTCTCCGAGAGCGTGTCCTCGACCTCGCGCTGGATCGTGCGGCGCAGCGGCCGGGCGCCCAGCACCGGGTCGTAACCCTTCTTGGACAGCAGCTCCTTGGCGGTCTGGGACAGCTCGATGCCCATGTCCCGGTCCTTCAGGCGCTCGTCCACCTTGCTGATCATCAGGTCGACGATCCGCAGGATGTCCTCCTGCGTGAGCTGCGGGAAGACGACCACGTCGTCGACGCGGTTGAGGAACTCGGGACGGAAGTGCTGCTTGAGCTCGTCCGAGACCTTGTTCTTCATGCGCTCGTAGTTGGACTTCGTGTCGCCCTGGGCCGCGAAGCCCAGGTTGAAGCCCTTGGAGATGTCCCGGGTGCCGAGGTTGGTCGTCATGATGATGACCGTGTTCTTGAAGTCCACGACCCGGCCCTGGGAGTCGGTCAGGCGACCGTCCTCCAGGATCTGCAGCAGCGAGTTGAAGATGTCCGGGTGGGCCTTCTCGACCTCGTCGAACAGGACGACGGAGAACGGCTTGCGGCGGACCTTCTCGGTGAGCTGGCCGCCCTCCTCGTAGCCCACGTAGCCGGGGGGCGAACCGAACAGACGCGACACCGTGTGCTTCTCGCTGAACTCCGACATGTCGAGGGAGATCAGCGCGTCCTCGTCACCGAAGAGGAACTCGGCGAGGGCCTTGGACAGTTCGGTCTTACCGACACCGGACGGGCCGGCGAAGATGAACGAACCACCGGGGCGCTTCGGGTCCTTCAGACCGGCACGCGTCCGGCGGATCGCCTTCGACAGCGCCTTGACGGCGTCGACCTGCCCGATGACCCGCTTGTGGAGCTCGTCCTCCATGCGGAGCAGCCGCGAGGACTCCTCCTCGGTCAGCTTGAAGACCGGGATGCCGGTGGCGGTCGCGAGGACCTCGGCGATCAGCTCGCCGTCGACCTCGGCGACGACGTCCATGTCGCCGGCCTTCCACTCCTTCTCGCGCTTGGCCTTGGCGGCCAGGAGCTGCTTCTCCTTGTCGCGCAGGGAGGCGGCCTTCTCGAAGTCCTGCGAGTCGATCGCGGACTCCTTGTCCCGGCGGACACCGGCGATCTTCTCGTCGAACTCGCGCAGGTCCGGCGGCGCGGTCATCCGGCGGATGCGCATCCGGGAACCGGCCTCGTCGATCAGGTCGATCGCCTTGTCCGGCAGGAAGCGGTCCGAGATGTAGCGGTCGGCCAGGGTGGCCGCCTGCACCAGCGCCTCGTCCGTGATGGAGACGCGGTGGTGGGCCTCGTACCGGTCACGCAGACCCTTGAGGATCTCGATCGTGTGCGGCAGGGACGGCTCGGCGACCTGGATGGGCTGGAAGCGGCGCTCGAGGGCCGCGTCCTTCTCCAGGTGCTTGCGGTACTCGTCCAGGGTGGTGGCACCGATGGTCTGCAGCTCACCGCGGGCCAGCATCGGCTTCAGGATGGAGGCCGCGTCGATGGCGCCCTCGGCGGCACCCGCACCGACCAGCGTGTGCAGCTCGTCGATGAACAGGATGATGTCGCCGCGGGTGCGGATCTCCTTGAGCACCTTCTTCAGGCGCTCCTCGAAGTCACCGCGGTAGCGGGAGCCGGCGACCAGCGCGCCGAGGTCCAGGGTGTAGAGGTGCTTGTCCTTGAGGGTCTCGGGCACCTCGCCCTTGACGATGGCCTGGGCGAGGCCCTCCACGACGGCGGTCTTGCCGACGCCGGGCTCACCGATCAGCACCGGGTTGTTCTTGGTACGGCGGGACAGCACCTGCATGACCCGCTCGATCTCCTTCTCGCGCCCGATGACCGGGTCGAGCTTGGACTCACGAGCGGCCTGGGTGAGGTTCCGGCCGAACTGGTCGAGGACCAGGGACGTCGAGGGGGTGCCCTCGGCAGGCCCGCCGGCGGTGGCGGTCTCCTTGCCCTGGTAACCGGAGAGCAGCTGGATCACCTGCTGCCGCACCCGGTTGAGGTCTGCGCCCAGCTTGACCAGGACCTGGGCGGCGACGCCCTCGCCCTCGCGGATCAGGCCGAGCAGGATGTGCTCCGTGCCGATGTAGTTGTGGCCCAGCTGAAGGGCCTCGCGGAGCGAGAGCTCCAGGACCTTCTTGGCACGGGGAGTGAAGGGGATGTGCCCGGACGGGGCCTGCTGGCCCTGGCCGATGATCTCCTCCACCTGCTGGCGGACCGCCTCAAGCGAAATGCCGAGGCTCTCCAGGGCCTTAGCGGCGACACCTTCGCCCTCGTGGATGAGACCCAGGAGGATGTGCTCGGTGCCGATGTAGTTGTGGTTGAGCATCCGGGCTTCTTCCTGAGCCAGGACGACAACCCGCCGCGCGCGGTCGGTGAACCTCTCGAACATCGTTAATCGCTCCTCAGAGCGGTCAGGCAGTGGGGGGAACTTCCCCTCCCTGTCCTTCCGCAGCTTAGTCCCGCAAGCGGGGACCGCTCATTCCAACTGCCGACACCGTCGATGGCCTCCTGACCCCGAACGCCGACATCTGTCCCAACCCGATGGTGCGAGACGATGTTCCCGCAGGCCAGGCAGTTACCCCAGTCGCCAGTACGCCGATGGCGAACGTGAGACGGCCCGTCCTGCGTGTCGCCCCCTCCCACTAGGCATGTCTTACCCGCTGGGACGGACACTCCATGCCGGGTCCACCGGTTCCCTCCGCTATGGGCGAACAACCTTGCGGCTGCCCGTGGCCCCGCGCGTCCCCTTTTCGCGCACCCCACGCGACGGACGGAGCGCCCAGCGTAACCAGGGGCCCCGTTCGGCGGTTGCACCTGGCATGGCTGGCTCGGTCCCGGTGACCTCATCGGTCCCCCTTCCCCGTCGTCCGCTCGATCCGGCCCCGCCCGGTCCGCGGGCGGGCGGGGTGCCGGACGGCCCGGAGGCCGGGGTCCGGCACTGGTACGAGAACGAGCTGGGCTGGCCGACCGTGCCCGGACGGCCGCCGATGCTGGTCACAGGGGTCCGCTTCGACGTCCTGGACGTGCCGGCCGAGGCGGGCGCCCGCGCGCTCCGCCACCTCGGGCCGGGCTCCCCGGTGGCCCTGTGGGACGAACGGATGCGGCTGCTGGTGGCCGCGGGCAGCGCGGAGGAGCTGCCGGAGGTGCTGGAGTGGCTGGAGTGGCGCGGGATCGCGCTCGACCTGCGGGCGCTGGGCACGGGTGGCCTCATGGAGGCGCCCGCACGACCCGCGGAGGCCCGCTCGGGGACGCCTGCGCCGGAGCGGGCCTCCGCGGCCGGGCGCGGCTCCGTTCCCGCGCAGGGGGCCGCCGTGTGGCTGCGGCCCCCCGGGCCGGGGGGTGAGGCCGAGGCCTCGCTGCCGGCGCTGCCGGCCGTGGGGGGCCCGACCGGGGCCCCCGATCTGATGCGGCTGGTGGACACGCTGGCGACGCACTGCCACCGCGTCCGGCTGCGGCGCGCGAACGCCCGGCCGCCCCGCTGCCGGGGAAGTCAGCCGTTGGCCTTCTCGTAGGCCTCGCGAATGGACGCGGGAACGCGGCCGCGGTCGTTGACCTCGTAACCGTTCTCCTTCGCCCAGGCGCGGATCGCCGCCGTGTCCTGGTTGCCACCGGAAGCGGCGCGCGCCTTTCCGCGTCCGCCCGCGGCACGGCCTCCGGTACGACGACCACCCTTCACATAGGGATCGAGAAGGCCACGCAGCTTGTCCGCATTGGTGGTCGTGAGATCGATCTCGTAGGTCTTGCCGTCCAGCGCGAACGTAACCGTCTCGTCCGCCTCGCCGCCGTCGAGGTCGTCGACAAGAAGGACCTGAACCTTCTGTGCCACCGGATTTCCTTTCATCGATAACGTTGAGGGCCAGGGTGTGTGCGGCGCCCGCCGTTTCGCCGCCCCTGTTATATGCAGTACTGCAGTACGTCGGAAAGCAAACCGCTTTTGCCGGAAAAACACAAACCCCTGGGAGAGACCCGGGTGCCCGCCGCGGTCCGGAAACATGCGCGTTTCGGACATAGGGCACCGGGGCAATGACGATCACAGATGCAGAAGCATCCGGCTGTTGCCCAAGGTGTTCGGTTTCACTCGTTCGAGACCGAGGAACTCCGCGACGCCCTCGTCATAGGAACGCAGCAGCTCCGCGTAGACATCGGTGTCCACCGGCGTCTCGCCGATCTCCACGAAGCCGTGCTTCTGGAAGAAGTCGACTTCGAAGGTCAGGCAGAAAACCCGGCGAACGCCGAGCCAGCGCGCGGTCTGCAGCAACTTCTCCAGCAACTGGTGCCCGACGCCGGCGCCCCTGAGCCCCGGCTTCACCGCGAGAGTGCGGACTTCGGCCAGGTCCTCCCACATGACGTGCAGCGCGCCGCAGCCGACCACCTCGGCGTTGTCGTCGCGTTCCGCGACCCAGAACTCCTGGATGTCCTCGTAAAGGGTGACCATGGCTTTGTCGAGCAGGATGCGGTCCCGGACGTAGGCGTCGAGGAGGTGACGCACGACCGGGACATCGCTGGTCCGGGCCCGCCGGACGGTGATGGCTTTCGCGGGGACTTCGGGACGTTCTGCGGACATGGGCGGACGCTATCGCCCGGAGGCGCCCCCCACCGCGCCGGGGTTCTGCTCTTCCCGTGCTTCACGGGGTTCGACGGCTTCCGGCGCTTGTTCGGGTTCCGGCGCGGGTACGGTTTCCGGTCCCTGGACGATGCGCACGGCGTCCCTGAGGGCCTGGCGCTGTTCCTCGCTCATCATCCCGAAGAAGGCGACGAGAGCGGCGGCCGGGTTGTCGCTCTGCGACCAGGCGTCGTTCATCAGCGCGGCGGCGTAGGCGGCGCGGGTGGAGACGGCCTCATATCGATAGGCCCGTCCTTCGGCCTCACGGCGCACCCAGCCCTTCTGATGGAGATTGTCCAAAACGGTCATCACGGTGGTGTACGCGATGGACCGTTCCTGCTGGAGGTCTTCCAGGACTTCTCGAACGGTCACCGGGCGGTTCCACTTCCACACCCGCGTCATGACCGCGTCTTCGAGTTCTCCCAATGGGCGAGGCACAGCACAGAACAATAGTGGGAGATTCCGCCGAAGGCCCGCCGGACGTGCACCTAGGCGGCCAAAGCGAACAAAAAGGGCGCCCGTCCCCGCGAACCACCGGGGTGCGGGGGTCGTGCGCCCCGCCGGGGCCGGGTGACCGGGGCGGCTCAGGCCTCGCCCGCGGCGCGGGGCTCGCCCGCGCCCTCCACGCGCACGAGGGCGGCGTCGACGGCCGCGTCCTCCTTGGCCTTGGCGGCCCCGCCCTGCGTCTTCACGATCACCCTGACCACACCGATGAAGAACACGGCCATGACGACCGGGGGCACGAGGGCGGCGACGTAGTCCATGGCACCAGGGTAGCCACGCGGGCCGGGACGAAAGGGGCGGGGTGGGCGTCGCGGGCTCAGCCGGCGGCGAGCTGCCGCGACCGCGCCGGGTCGGCCGGCGGCGTGGGCGGCTTGCGCCGCGGGAAGACCTCGCCGGGTGTCGGGACGGGGCGCTTCGGGCCGGGCTCTCCCGCCGGGCGCTCGGCGGGCCGCCCGGGTGGGGTCTGACCGGGCTTCGGAGCGGGCTTCTGAGCCGGCTTCTCCTGCCCTTCGGCCGCCCGGACCGCGCCCTCGCCCGCGCCGCCCGTGAGGGCCAGCAGGCGTGTTCTGGAGGGTGGCGCGGCGGGCGCCGGGACCGCGCGGGCACCCTGCGCGAAGCGGGCCCGCACGTCCTGCTCGGCGAGCGACCGGCAGCGCTCCAGCAGGGCGGCGCCCTTCGGGTTCCCGCGCAGCGCCCGCAGGGCGGCCAGGTCGTCCGGCACCGGCCGATACCCGGCGCCCAGCGCCTCCTCCAGCAGCGAGAGGTATCCGGCCGCGGTGCCCGGCAGGGCGGCGCGGTACCGGCCGAGGTCGGCCGCCAGGAAGGCGCGCAGCCGGTCCGCCTCGCGCATCGCCTCGTCCAGGGACGCGGCGAGGCGGAAGCAGTCCGTGACGTCCTCGGCGGACGCTCGGCCGGGGTGAAGGGCGAGGGCGAGGGCGCGGCGGAGCACACTCAGCTCCTGCGCGCCGAACGCCATGCCGCCGCGGGATCCGTATGGCGTGGGCATGCGGCGACGCTACCGCTAATCGGACAAAAGTGACAGATCGGTGCGTAGTGTCGCCGCGTGTCGCCGCAGAGTTTCCCCCGACCGGTGTCACCCGCGCGCGTGAACGGCGGGGACCGGCGCCCTCCCGGGCGCCGGTCGCCTCACAGCCGCGACACGTTCCGCTCGTAGACCAGGCGCAGGCCGATCAGGGTCAGCCAGGGCTGGTGCTCGTCGATGACCGAGGACTCGCCCAGCACCACCGGCGCGAGACCGCCGGTGGCGATCACCGTGACCTCGTCGGGATCGTCGGCCAGTTCCCGGGCCATCCGGCTCACCACGCCGTCGACCTGCCCGGCGAATCCGTACACGACGCCCGACTGCATGGCCTCGACGGTGTTCTTGCCGATCACGTTCCGGGGCCGGGCCACCTCGATCTTCCGGAGCTGCGCGGCCCTGATCCCGAGGGCCTCCACCGAGATCTCGATGCCGGGCGCGATGACCCCGCCGACGTACTCCCCGCGCGCGGAGACCGCGTCGAAGGTGGTCGCCGTGCCGAAGTCGACGACGATCGCCGGGCCGCCGTACAGCTCGTTCGCCGCGACCGCGTTGATGATCCGGTCGGCGCCGACCTCCTTGGGGTTGTCGAACTGGATCGGCACCCCGGTCTTCACGCCCGGCTCGACCAGCACCGCCGGCACGTCGCCGTAGTAGCGGCGGGTGACCTCGCGCAGCTCGTGCAGCACGGACGGGACGGTCGCGCAGATGGCGATGCCGTCGATTCCGTCGCCGAGGCCGTCGCCGAGCAGCGGGTGCATGCCCATCAGCCCCTGCAGCAGCACCGCCAGCTCGTCCGCGGTGCGGCGCGCGTCCGTGGAGATGCGCCAGTGCTCGACGATGTCCTCGCCGTCGAACAGGCCGAGCACGGTGTGCGTGTTTCCGACGTCGATCGTGAGCAGCATGGGCGTTACTCCGCCTCGCGCAGGTCCAGGCCGATGTCCAGGATCGGCGAGGAGTGGGTGAGGGCGCCGACGGCGAGGAAGTCCACCCCGGTCTCGGCGTACGCGCGCGCGGTGGCCAGGGTGAGCCGGCCCGAGGCCTCCAGCAGCGCCCGCCCGCCGACGATCCCGACGGCCTCCGCGCACTCGCCGGGCGTGAAGTTGTCCAGCAGGACCAGGTCGGCGCCCGCCTCGACGACCTCGCGGAGCTGGTGCAGCGTGTCGACCTCGACCTCGATCGGCACCTCCGGGAAGGCCTCCCGCACGGCCTTGAAGGCCGGCGCGACACCTCCGGCGGCGACCACGTGGTTGTCCTTCACCAGGGCCGCGTCCGAGAGGGACATGCGGTGGTTCACGCCGCCGCCGCAGCGCACCGCGTACTTCTCCAGGGAGCGCAGTCCCGGGGTGGTCTTGCGCGTGTCGCGCACGCGGGCCTTCGTGCCCTCCAGGACGTCCGCCCACGCGCGCGTGGCGGTCGCGATGCCGGACAGGCGGCACAGCAGGTTCAGGGCGCTGCGCTCGGCGGTGAGCAGGTCACGGGTGCGCGTGGTGACCGACAGCAGCCGCTGCCCGGCCTCGACCCGGTCGCCGTCCTCGACGTGCCGCTCGACCTCGAACTCGTCGGTGCAGACCACCGAGAGCACGGCCTCGGCCACCCGCAGGCCCGCCACCACACCGGCCTCGCGCGCGGTGAAGTCGCCGGTGGCGACGGCGTCCTCGGGGATGGTCGAGTCCGTCGTCACGTCCACCCCGCCGTCCAGGTCCTCCTGGATGGCGACGTTGGCGATGTCCTCGACCTCGACGGGGTCGAGGCCGGCGGCGGCGAGCAGTTCGGCGAGCGCGGGGTCGAGCCCGCACTCCAGGTACTCCTCGTCGCCCTCGGCGCCGCAGCCGCAGCCGTCGCCGCAGCCGCCGGTCGGGGCGAGGGGAAGGTCGTCGGTGCTCACGTGTGTCACTGCTCCTGGGAACGCTGGTGGGGCCGGGTAGGGGGGAAGTCTGCGGTGTCCGTGGTGTGTACGGCCAGGGAGCGGTCCGGACCGAGCCGTACGACGATGTGGCGCCGCCAGTGGGCGTCGTCGCGCTCGGCGCGGTCCTCCCGCCAGTGGCAGCCGCGGGTCTCCTCGCGCCGCAGGGCGGCGGCGACCAGGACGCGGGCCACGCACAGGAGGTTGGTGGCCTCCCAGGTGTCGACACCGGGCTCGGCGGTCTTGCCGTTCTCCCGCAGGGCGTCGCGGGCCTCGCCGTGCAGCCGCTGGAGCTGGTCCGCGGCCCGCCGCAGCGAGTGCGCCGAGCGGAGCACGCCCGCGCCCTCGGTCATGATCCGCTGGATGGCGAACCGGGACTCCGGGGACAGCAGCGGGTGGCCGGGCGTCTCGGGGTGCTCGATCCGTGCGGGCTCGCGCGCGCCAAGGCCGCCCCGCGCGCGGACGCCGGCGATGTCGGCGGCGATGCGCTCGGCGTAGACGAGGCCTTCGAGCAGCGAGTTGGAGGCGAGGCGGTTGGCGCCGTGCACGCCGGTGCAGGCGACCTCGCCGCACGCGTACAGGCCGGGCACGGTGGTACGGCCCCGGGCGTCGGTGCGCACGCCGCCGGAGGCGTAGTGGGCGGCCGGGGCGACCGGGACGGGCTCCGTCACCGGGTCGATGCCGTTGGCGCGGCAGGCGGCCAGGATGGTCGGGAAGCGGTGCTCCCACATCTCGGCGCCGAAGTGCCGGGCGTCGAGGAACATGTGCTCGGCACCCTGCTCCTGCATGCGGCGCATGATGCCCTTGGCGACGATGTCCCGGGGTGCCAGCTCGGCCAGCTCGTGCCGGCCCAGCATGAAGCGCACGCCGTCCCCGTCGACCAGGTGGGCGCCCTCGCCCCGCACCGCCTCGGAGACCAGCGGCTGCTGGCCCTCGGCGTCGGCCCCGAGGAACAGCACGGTCGGGTGGAACTGCACGAACTCCAGGTCGCTGACCTCCGCGCCCGCGCGCAGCGCCAGCGCCACGCCGTCGCCGGTCGACACCGCGGGGTTGGTGGTCGCGGAGAACACCTGGCCCATGCCGCCGGTGGCCAGGACCACCGCGGGGGCGTGCACCGCGCCGACACCGTCGTGCTGGCCCTCGCCCATCACGTGCAGGGTGACACCCGCCGTACGGCCCCCGGCGTCGGTCAGCAGGTCGAGCACGAGCGCGTTCTCGACCGTGCGCAGTCCACGCGCGCGCACCGCCTCCACCAGGGCCCGGGAGATCTCCGCACCGGTGGCGTCCCCGCCCGCGTGCGCGATGCGGCGCCGGTGGTGACCGCCCTCGCGGGTGAGCTGGATGCCGCCCTCGTCGTCGGTGTCGAAGTGGGCGCCGGTGGAGATCAGCCGCCGGACCGCGTCGGGGCCCTCGGTGACGAGGATGCGCACGGCCTCCTCGTCGCACAGGCCCGCGCCCGCGACCAGGGTGTCCTCCAGGTGCTGCTCGGGGGTGTCCCCCTCGCCGAGGGCGGCGGCGATGCCGCCCTGCGCCCAGCGCGTGGAGCCGTCGTCGAGGCGGGCCTTGGTGACGACGACCGTCGTCAGGCCCGCGGCCTCGCAGCGCAGCGCCGCGGTCAGTCCGGCCACCCCGGAGCCGACGACGACCACGTCCGCGGAGATGTTCCACCCGGGTGCGGGCGCGTGCAGTCGTATGCCTGTGCTGGTCACGAGGCGGCTCCGAGGGATCCGAAGGTGAGGGGGAGGTTGTCGATCAGCCGGGTGGTGCCGACGCGGGCGGCGACGGCGAGGACGGCCTCGCCGGTGAAGCCGTCGCCGATCTCGGCGAAGTCGGACGGGTCGACCAGGGCGAGGTAGTCCAGCCGCAGCGGCGGGTCGAGGCGCGCCGCCTCGTCGAGGACCTGGTGCACCGCGGCGCGGACGGCCGCCGGGCCGCCGGGCGCGACGGTGGCGACCGCGTGCGCGTCGGCCGCCGCGCGGGACTCGCCTATGGCGCTCAGCGCCTCCGCACGCGCGTGCGTGGAGGGCACTTCACGGGCCCGCGCGCGCAAGGCCTCCTGCGCGGCGTGCCGGTCCCGGCCCGCGAACAGGGCGCGGGACAGCGCGAGGGCGGTGCGGCGCTCGGCGGGCGAGAGGTAGCGGTTGCGGCTGGACAGGGCGAGCCCGTCCTCCTCGCGCACCGTCGGGACGCCGACGATCTCCACGCCGAAGTTCAGGTCGCGCACCATGCACCGGATCAGGGCCAGTTGCTGGGCGTCCTTCTGCCCGTACAGGGCGACGTCGGGGCGGGTGAGATGCAGCAGCTTGGCGACGACGGTGAGCATCCCGTCGAAGTGCCCGGGCCGCGAGGCGCCCTCCAGTCGTTCGCCCATGGGGCCGGCGGTGACGCGCACCTGAGGTTCGCCGCCCGGGTAGACCTCGTCCACGGCGGGCGCGAAGACGGCGTCGGCGCCGGCCTGTTCGGCGAGTTTCAGGTCGGCGTCCAGGGTGCGCGGGTAGCGGTCGAGGTCCTCGCCGGCGCCGAACTGCAGCGGGTTCACGAAGACGGTGACGACGACCTCGCCCTCCGGCCCGGCGATCTCGCGCGCGGCGCGGATCAGCGTGGCGTGGCCCTCGTGCAGCGCTCCCATGGTCATCACGACGGCACGGCGGCCGTGGCGCACGCGCGCGTGCAGCTCCTCGGCGGTGCTCAGCAGGGCGGTGGTCATCAGGCCTTCCCCTCGGTGCCGTCGGTCCCGTTCGCGCCGTCGGTGCCGCCGGATCCGTCGGCCAGCACCCCGAGCAGGTCCTCGGCGAGCTCCGGCCTCAGCAGCCCGTGGGCGAGGGCCCGGTCGGCGGTCGCGCGGGCCATCGCCAGATAGCCGGCCACCGCCTGCGGGGCGTGCCGGCGCAGCTCGGTGACGTGGGCCGCGACCGTGCCGGCGTCCCCGCGCGCGACCGGGCCGGTGAGCGCGGCGTCGCCGGAGCGCAGCGCGTTGTCCAGGGCGGCGCCGAGCAGCGGGCCGAGCATCCGGTCGGGGGCGGAGACGCCGGCCGTGCGCAGCAGCTCCATGGACTGGGCGACCAGGGTCACCAGGTGGTTGGCGCCGAGGGCGAGGGCCGCGTGGTAGAGCGGGCGGTTCTCCTCGGTGATCCACTCGGGCTCGCCGCCCATCTCGATGACCAGGGCCTCGGCGGCCAGCCGCAGTTCCTCGGGCGCGGTGACGCCGAAGGAGCAGCCCGCCAGGCGCTGGACGTCGACGGGGGTGCCGGTGAAGGTCATGGCCGGGTGCAGCGCCAGCGGCAGCGCGCCCGCCCGCAGGGCGGGGTCGAGGACCTGCGCGCCGTACCGGCCGGAGGTGTGCACGAGCAGTTGCCCGGGCCGTACGGCGCCGGTCTCCGCGAGGCCGGTGACCAGGCCGGGCAGCGCGTCGTCGGGGACGGTGAGCAGCACCAGGTCGGCGCGCCGGAGGACCTCGGCGGGCGGCACCAGGGGCACGTCCGGGAGCATGGTCGCGGCGCGCCTGCGGGAGGCGTCGGAGACTCCGGACACGGCCACCGGGCGGTGCCCGGCGAGCTGGAGGGACGCGGCCAGGGCGGGGCCCACCCGTCCGGCGCCGACGACGCCGACGGTGAGCCGCGCGGGGCGGTCCTTGAGGTCTGGCTGGTGGACTGTACTCACGCGACGGTGGCCTTCCCGTTCCAGTCCGCTCTGGGTACCGGACGATTTCTCGTCATGTTAACGCTATCCGGTGGGCGACGGCCGGTCGTCCACAGGCTGTGGGGTGCGCCACGGCCGGTGCGCCCGGGCCTCCGGGAATTCCAGGTGCCGCGCCGGTGCCGCGCGGGGCATGATCCCCCGCATGGGTGACACGGCTGAGCAGGGCGAGGAGCGGTCGGCGGCGCAGCGGCTGCTCGAACGGCGCAGGACGGTCCAGGGGAAGGCGCGGCGGGTGCTGTCGCGCGCGGGCTGGCGTGGCTCGATCCGCGAACGGCTGGCACTGCTGCAGGAGGCCGCCCCGGCGGTCCACGACCTCGACGAACCGGCGGACGTCTACGGCGACGGGGTCGTGGCCGCCCTGGAGGAGCGGGTCGCCGCGCTGCTCGGTACCGAGGCCGCGGCGTTCTTCCCGACCGGCACGATGGCCCAGCAGGTCGCGCTGCGCTGCTGGGCGGCCCGCACCGGCGACACCACCGTGGCCCTGCACGGCCTGGCCCACCCCGAGAGACACGAGCGGCACGCGCTCGGCCGGGTCGCCGGCCTGCGCCCGGTCCGGGTGACCAGCGAGCCCCGGCCGCCCACGGCCGGGGAGATACGCGACTTCCCCGAACCCTTCGGGGCGCTGATGCTGGAGCTGCCCCTGCGGGACGCCGGTTTCCTGCTGCCCTCCTGGGAGGAACTGACCGAGGTCGTGGCGGCGGCCCGGGAACGGGACGCGGTGGTGCACTTCGACGGCGCGCGTCTGTGGGAGTCGACCGTCCACTTCGGCCGCCCCCTGGACGAGATCGCCGCCCTGGCGGACAGCGTGTACGTGTCGTTCTACAAGTCCCTCGACGGCTTCGGCGGCGCCGCGCTGGCCGGCCCGAAGTCCCTGGTCGAGCAGGCGAGGACCTGGCGGCACCGGTACGGCGGGATGGTCTTCCAGCAGTTCCCGACGGCGCTGTCGGCACTCGTCGGACTGGACCGGGAGCTGCCCCGGCTGCCCGAGTACGTGCGCCACGCGCGCGTGGTCGCGGCCGCGCTGCGCGAGGGGTTCGCCGCGGCCGGCCTGCCGTGGGCCCGCGTGCACCCCGAGGTGCCGCACACCCACGAGTTCCAGGTCTGGCTGCCGTACCGGCCCGAGGTGCCCGCCGAGGCGGCGGTGCGGCAGGCCGAGGAGACCTCGGTGCTGCTCTTCGCCAACAGCTGGGAGGAGGCCGGCCCCGGCGTCGCGTACACCGAGGTCACCCTGCGCTCGGCCGGTCTGGAGTGGACGGCGGACGACGTGCGCGCCGCGGTCGCCGACTTCGCCGCCCGGCTGCCGGCGGCGCCGTAGGCGCGGCGCGGAACGCCGGGGGCGGCGGGCGCGCGCGGGGCCCGGTCGGCCGGAGCCGCCGGACGCCGTGGCCGCCGGTCAGCCGCGGCCGCCGGCCCGCACCAGCCCGGTCTCGTACGCCAGCACCACCACCTGCACCCGGTCGCGCAGGCCGAGCTTGGTCAGGATGCGGCCCACATGGGTCTTCACGGTCGCCTCGGACAGCACCAGCCGGGCCGCGATCTCCCCGTTGGACAGGCCCTGCGCCACCAGCACCATGACCTCGCGCTCGCGTTCGGTGAGCCGTTCCAGCTCCTTGTGCCGGGGCTCCTTGACCCCGGACGGCAGCATCGGCGCGAACCGGTCCAGCAGGCGCCGGGTGGTGGAGGGCGCCACCACCGCGTCCCCGCTGTGCACGGCGCGGATGGCGGTGAGCAGTTCGCCGGGCGGCACGTCCTTGAGCATGAAGCCGGAGGCGCCCGCCTTCAGACCGGAGAAGGCGTACTCGTCCAGGTCGAACGTGGTCAGGATCAGCACCTTCGGCGGGTCGGGCTCGGCGCAGATCCGCCGGGTGGCCTCCACGCCGTCCAGCTTCGGCATGCGGACGTCCATCAGGACCACGTCGACGCCGGTGGAGCGGACCGTCTGGAGGGCCTCGACGCCGTCGCCCGCCTCGGCGACGACCTCCATGTCCGGCTGGGCGGCGAGCACCATCCGGAACCCGGTGCGCAGCAGCACCTGGTCGTCCACGAGCATCACGCGGATCGTCATCGGGGTCCTCTTCCGTTCGCTGTCAGGGGGGCGGGGTTGTACGGGGGGTTGTACGGAGCCGGAGGCCGGGTCGTGCGGGGGGGGTGTGACAGGTGTCAACGGGGGGCGTGCGTCGGGTCAGTGCGCCGGTTTGAGCGGCAGCAGCACGCTGATGCGGAAGCCTCCACCAGGACGCGGGCCGGCGTCCAGGGTGCCGCCGACCATTCCGACCCGCTCCCGCATGCCGATCAGGCCGTGCCCCTGCCCGTCGGCGCCGCCCTCCTCGTACAGCTCGTGCGGGGCGCCCTTGCCGTCGTCCTCGACGAGCAGGCCGAGCCCGTCGTCGAAGTAGACGAGGCGCACGCTCGCGCCCGCGTTGGGCCCGCCGTGCTTGCGGGTGTTGGTGAGCGCCTCCTGCACGATGCGGTACGCGGTCAGCTCGACGCCGCTGGGCAGCGGGCGCGGGGTGCCCTCGACCTTGAAGTCGACGGGCAGGCCCGAGGTGCGGCACTGGTCGACGAGGTCGTCGATCTGGCCGACGTCCGGCTGCGGGACGTACTCCCCCGTCTCCTGGTGCTCGCCGGTCCGCAGCACGCCCAGCAGGCGGCGCATCTCGGCGAGGGCCTGCCGGCCGGTGGAGGAGATGGTCTCCAGGGCCTTCTTCGCCTGGTCGGGGGCGGCGTCGAGGACGTAGGCGGCGCCGTCGGCCTGCACCACCATCACCGACACGTTGTGCGCCACGACGTCGTGCAGCTCGCGTGCGATCCGGGCGCGCTCGGCGGCGACCGCGACCTTGGACTGCGCCTCGCGCTCGCGCTCCAGCCGGGCGGCGCGCTCCTCGAGCTGCGCGAAGTAGGCGCGGCGGGTGCGCATCGAGTCGCCGAGCACCCAGGCCAGGGCGAACGGCACCGTCTGGAACACGGCTATCGCGAGCTGGCCCAGCACGCCGGTGTGGTCGGCGGGCCAGCGGATCTGGGCCAGGGCGGCCGCGAACAGACTGACCGTGAGCGCGAGCCGGGAGGCCCAGCGCGCGCCCATCGTCGCGACCGTGTAGGTGATCACCAGCATGGCGAAGTCGGCGACGGTCGACTCGACGTCCAGGACGAGCTGGGCCAGCCCGGTCGCGAAGGCCAGCAGCAGCATCGGCTCGGGAAACCTGCGGCGCAACGCCACGACGACGCACAGCACGGCGGACACCGCCAGCCCCCCGGCGACCGGCATGTGGTGTCCGGGCGTCCTGCTGAGACTCACCACGCTCACACCGGAGATCCCGAACAGGAAGACGGCCCAGAAGCTGTCGACCCATGTCGGGTGCCGGCGGAGGAAGTCATAGAGGCGCTGCACGTAACCCAGAGTAGGGAGACGAAACGAGTGCACGGGTCAACCGGAGGGCCGATCCCCGCGGGGCACGCGTACTCCGCAAGGTGGAGGAAGTGATCACCTGTACGCCTGGTGCCGTGACCGGAAAGGTTCACCGGCGCGCGGCGTCCGGCACGGCACCTCGCCGCGTCGTCGCATCACCCGAGTACGTCCGGTACGCGGGCGATGCTCCGCCTTGCGACGCACCGCACCGGACGCCGCGAGCCTTCCGGCAGACCTCTCCGGTCACAGCACTAGTCTGTTCCGGTGACGGACGAGGCGACGGCGCGGAGCGGGCGCGAGGGACGCGGGTGGCGGCAGGCGGCCCACGAGGCGCTGTACGGGCCGCGCGGCTTCTACCGGCGGCCGGAGGGCCCGGCCGGGCACTTCCGTACGTCGGTGCACGCCTCCGCGCTGTTCGCGCACGCCGTGGCCCGGCTGCTGTGCCGGGTCGACGAGGCGCTCGGCCGGCCGGACGCCCTGGACTTCGTCGACATGGGGGCCGGGCGGGGTGAACTGGTCACCTCCGTGCTCGCGGCGCTGCCCCCCGGTGTGGCCGCCCGCGCGCGCGGGTACGCCGTCGAGCTCGCCGCACGTCCGGCGGCGCTGGACGAACGGATCGTCTGGCTGGGCGAGCCCCCGGAGACCGTCACCGGGCTGCTGTTCGCCAACGAGTGGCTGGACAACGTGCCGGTGGACGTAGCCGAGGTGGATCCGGCGGGAGTGCCCCGCATGGTGCTCGTCGCCGCGGACGGCACGGAGCGGCTCGGGGAGCCGGTGTCGGGGGCGGACGCGGACTGGCTGGCGCGATGGTGGCCGCTGCCCGCCGAGCAGGGGCTGCGCGCGGAGATCGGACGGCCCAGGGACGAGGCCTGGGCGGCCGCGGTGCGCCGGGTGGAGCGGGGGCTCGCGGTGGCCGTGGACTACGCGCACTCCGCCGGCGCGCGCCCGCTGTTCGGGACCCTCACCGGGTTCCGGGAGGGGCGCGAGACGGCGCCCGTACCGGACGGCTCCTGCGACCTCACGGCGCATGTCGCGCTGGACGCGTGCGCGGCGGCGCGCCCGCAGGCCGCCCCGCCCGCGCGCCTGCTCACGCAACGCGACGCCCTGCACGCCCTGCGCCTCACCGGGGCACGCCCCCCGCTCTCGCTGGCCGCCACCGACCCGGCGGCCTATGTGCGCGCCCTCACGAGCGCCGGTGAGGCCGCCGAGCTCACCGCCCCGGACGGACTCGGCGGCTTCGGCTGGCTGCTCCAGCCGGTCGGCGTCCCGGACCCGCTCGCCTGAGCACGGCCGGCCGCCCGGGCGCTACTTGTCGATGTCGCCGACCACGAAGAACATCGACCCCAGGATCGCCACCATGTCCGCCACCAGCGTCCCCGGCAGCAGTTCGGTCAGCGCCTGGATGTTGTTGTACGACGCCGAGCGCAGCTTCATCCGGTACGGGGTCTTCTCACCCTTGCTGACCAGGTAGTAGCCGTTGATGCCGAGCGGGTTCTCGGTCCACGCGTACGTGTGTCCCTCGGGTGCCTTCAGCACCTTGGGCAGCCGCTGGTTGACCGGACCCGGCGGCAGCCCGGCCAGCCGGTCCAGGCAGGCGTCGGCGAGGTCCAGCGCGTTGTGGGTCTGCTCCAGGAGGCATTCGAAACGGGCCAGGCAGTCGCCCTCGTCCCGGGTGACGACCTTCAGGGTGTCCTGGAGCTCGCCGTACGCCAGGTAGGGCTCGTCACGGCGCAGGTCGAAGTCGACGCCGGAACCGCGCGCGATGGGCCCGCTGACGCCGTAGGCGTGCACGGCCTCCGGCGCGAGTTCTCCCACGCCCCTCGTGCGCCCCCGGAAGATCTCGTTGCCGAGCACCAGGTCGTCGAAGACGTCCATGCGGGAGCGCACGGCGGCGACGGCGGCACGCGCGCGTGCCGTCCACCCGGCCGGCAGGTCCTCCTTGAGGCCGCCGACCCGGTTGAACATGTAGTGCATGCGCCCGCCGGAGACCTCCTCCATGACGTTCTGGAGCACCTCGCGCTCCCGGAACGCGTAGAACACCGGGGTGATCCCGCCCAGCTCCAGCGGATACGACCCGAGGAACATCAGGTGGTTCAGCACCCGGTTCAGCTCGGCGAGCAGCGTGCGCGTCCACACCGCGCGCTCGGGGACCTCCATGCCGAGCATCCGCTCCACGGCGAGGACGACCCCCAGCTCGTTGGAGAACGCCGACAGCCAGTCGTGGCGGTTGGCGAGCATGATGATCTGCCGGTAGTCGCGCGCCTCGAAGAGCTTCTCCGCGCCCCGGTGCATGTAGCCGATCACCGGCTCCGCGCGCTGGATGCGCTCGCCGTCCAGCACCAGCTTGAGCCGCAGCACGCCGTGCGTGGACGGATGCTGGGGGCCGATGTTGAGCACCATGTCGGTGCTCTCGGCGGCGCCGCCGACGCCGACCGTCGTCTCCGTCGCAGTCATGGAACCAGTCTCCCCTACGTACGCTGGCCGCATGGAGACGGGGAGCCCGGCGGAGACCGGGGCGGCGGGGGACGAGCCGGTGTGGCGGGGACTGCCGCCCGGGCTGCTGCGCATGCGCCGGCTGCTGCTGCTGGTGTGGACGGCCGTGCTCGCCCTGGCGGCGGGGCTGCTGCCGGGCCTGCTCGCGGGACCGGTCTGGGGCACCTTCGCGCTGCTCCCCGTGGCCCTGGCCGCGTGGTTCTGGCGGCTGCTCGGCCGCAACTGGCGGTCCTGGCGGTACGCCGAGCGCGCCGACGACCTGCTGATCCGCCGCGGCGTGCTGTGGCGCGAGGAGACCGTGGTGCCCTACGGGCGGATGCAGCTCGTGGAGGTCACCTCGGGTCCCCTGGAGCGTTACTTCGATCTGGCCAGCGTCCAGTTGCACACCGCGGCCGCGGCGACCGACGCCGTCGTCCCGGGGCTGGACCCGGCCGAGGCGGAACGGCTGCGCGACCGGCTCAGCGAGCTGGGCGAGGCCCGGTCGGCGGGGCTGTGACGGCCCCCGTCCCCGGCGGCGTGCCGGACCGCCCGCCGGTCGCCGAGCGGCGGCTGCACCCCGTCACGCCGTTCCGGCGGGCCTGGGCGCCGCTCGCCGTGCTCGCCGGCTGGGCCGTGCACGACCCGAACGCGGCGCAGGAACAGCTCACGAGGCTGACCGGCACCATGCTGCTCACGGGGCTCAGCGTGCTGGTCCCGGCGGCCGGCCTGTACGGCTTCCTGTCCTGGTGGTTCACGCACTTCGCGGTCACCGGCGGCGAACTGCGCATCCGCACCGGCCTGCTGTTCCGGCGCACCGCGCACATTCGGCTGGAACGCATCCAGGCGGTGGACGTCACCCGGCCGCTCCTCGCGCGCGTGGCGGGGGTGGCCAAGCTCCGCATCGACGTCGTCGGCGCCGCCCGGAAGGACGAACTCGCCTTCCTGGGCGAGCGCGAGGCGCGCGCCCTGCGCGCGGAACTGCTGGCGCGCGCGGCGGGCTTCGCGCCCGAGACGGCGCGGGAGGTCGGCGAGGCGCCGGCGCGGGAACTGCTGCGCGTGCCGCCGCGCGCGCTGGTGCTCTCGCTGCTGCTGACGGGCGCCACCTGGGGATCGCTGGCCGCCGCCCTGGTCGTACCGCCCCTGCTCTGGTTCGCCACGCACAGCGTGTGGACGGTCCTCGCCACCGCCGTGCCGCTGCTGGGCGCCGCGGGCGCGAGCAGCGCGGGCCGGTTCGTCGCCGAGTACGGCTGGTCGGTGGGCGAGTCCCCGGACGGGCTGCGCATCGACCGCGGACTGCTCGACCGCGCGCACGAGACGGTCCCGCCGGGCCGGGTCCAGACGGTGCGGCTCGTGGAGCCGCTGCTGTGGCGGCGGCCGGGCTGGGTGCGGGTGGAACTGGACGTGGCCGGATCCGACAACTCGGTGCTGGTGCCGGTCGCCCCGCGCCCGGTCGCCGAATCGGTCGTCGCGCGCGTGCTGCCCGGCGTGACCGTACCGGCGTCGGCGGCCCGGCCACCGCGCCGGGCCCGCTGGTGCGTACCGGTGTGGTGGCGCGGTCACGGCCTCGTGGTCACGGACGCGGTGTTCGCCGCCCGGCACGGCCTGCTGCGCCGGCGGCTGTCCCTGGTCCCGCACGCCAAGGTGCAGAGCGTGCGGCTCACCCAGGGACCCTGGGGGCGGCTGTGGCGGCTCGCCGACGTGCACGTGGACACGGGAGCCGGCGGGACCGTCACGGCCCGGCTGCGTGACGCGGAGGAGGCCGCCCGGCTGCTGCGCGCCCAGGCGGAGCGCTCCCGCACCGGCCGCCGGGACGCCCGCCCGGACCGCTGGATGGCCTGATCGGGGCGGCCGCCGGGTACGACGGAGCCCGGCGCCCCTGGTGGGGTGCCGGGCCCTTCCGTTCCTGCGGGTGCGCGGTGCCGGTTCAGGAGGCCGCGCTGCGCAGCCCCTGGATGTCGATCTGCTCCGTCTCGTCGTGCGCGGTCAGGTCGATGACCTGACCGGCCCCGCGCACCTGGTCGTCGCCGGTCTTGAACTCGGCCTCGGCCTCGGCCTTGTGCAGCGCGAGGGCCTCCTGGCCGACCACGTCGGCCAGGTCCTCGTTCTGCACCGAGTCCAGCGCCTCGGCCGAGGTGTCCTTGTGGGTGCCGAAGAAGTCGAACCCGCCCTCGACCACGGGGCGCGGGGCGGGCGCGGCCGGTACGACGGCCACCGCGGTCGGCACCGTGAAGTGCCCCGCGGGCTGCTGCCCGGCGGACTTGGCGGGCTGGGCCGGGGCCGTCGTGGCGGCGGCCGGGCGCGTGTGCTCCCCGGCCGCCCCGGGCTTCCCCTGCGCCTCGTCCTCCTGGCCGGCGGCCTCGCTCCCGGGAGCGCCGGCCGCTTCCGTCGCACCCTCCGCGGCGCCCTCTCGTCCACCGTCCGCCCCGAGCGGCACGGACGCGGCGGCCGACTTCTCGGCACTGGCGTCGGCGTCCGGCCCGCCGCCGGTACCGGGACCGGGCTGCGTGGCGGGCCCGGCACCGGGCGCGGGAGCGTCGACGGCCGGCTCGGCGGGAGCGGCGCCGTCCGGCTCGGCGGCGGCACCGGCGGCCGGCTCGGCGGGGGCACCGGCGTCGGGAGCGGGAGCGGGAGCGGGAGTGCCGGGCTCGGCGGGGGCCTCGGCGTCGGGCGCGGGAGCGGGAGTGCCGGGCTCGGCGGGGGCCTCGGCGTCGAACCGGGCCAGTGCCGTCGCGGCCCGCAGGTACAGGCGCGATCCCTCGGGCGAGAACACCGCGCCGGGCTCCGGCTTCTCCTCGCCGGACGGCTCCGCCGCCTCGGAGGCCTCGGCCGCCCCGGGCCCGGCGGGTGCCTCCGGCTCGGCGCTGCGCGCGGGCGGCAGCGCGAGCGCGCCGGACGGCTCGCCCGCCTCGATCTCCAGCAGCCGGCGTCCCTCCAGGGCGCTCGCCCGCTCGGTCTCGGCGGTCGCGTAGCGGCGCAGCAGGGCCGCGTGCTCGTTGCGCAGCCCGGCCAGCTCCGCGCGCTTGGCGCGCAGCCGCCGCTCCAGCTTGGTGCGCAGCTCCCGGGACTCCTCGAGATCGGTCTCCAGTTCGGCTACCCGCTCCTCGAAGCGCCACTCGTCGCCGGCACGCGCGCGCGTGAGGTCGGCGACCTGCTTGCCCGCATGGGTGTCCCAGCGGCGCATCACGACGGCACCGGCGACCGCGGTCGCCGCGGCGACCGCGGCCAGCGCGCGCAACACGGTGGCCGCGGAGAACACCCAGGGACCCAGCGCGCAGACGACGGGGACTCCGGCGATCGCCGACAGTGGCAACAGCCGGTGCAGAGGCGGGGAATGGCGGTGGCGTCCACGTGGCATGGCCAGAAACTTACCGCGCGTAGGCGAATCATGGGTCCCCGCACCGTAAAATCACGGCCACACCGACAGCTTCACCGGCCCCGGCGGCCCCAGGGGTCAGCGGTCGCCGAGCCTTCCGCTGATCCACTGCAGCGCCGGCGGGATCTCCCGTCGCCAGGTGTTGAAGTTGTGCCCGCCGCTGTCCAGGATGATCGACGAGATCCGGGTCCGGCCCGTGGCCTTGACCCGCCCTATGAACCGGAGCGTGTCCCGGTAGTTGTGCTCGCCGACCCGGCTGCTGGTGACGAGCAGTGAGGTGTCGGGCGCGGGGGCGTGCTTGAGGAGCCACCACAGGTCGGCGCGGTCGCGCAGCTTCCGGTCGCCGTGGAAGAGGTCACCGGTCGTGGGGTCGATCGGCGCCCTGTAGTACGGCGACAGACCCGCTCCGGCCGCGTACACGTCCGGGTGGCGCATGGCCAGCTTCAGCGCGCAGTAGCCACCCGTGGAGTCGCCGATGACACCCCAGCTCCCGGGGCGCCTGCCCACCCGGTAGTGGGCCAGCACGGCCTGGGGGAGGTCCTCGGCGAAGAACGTCTCCGTCCGCGGCCCGCCCGGGACGTCCACGCACTCGGTGTCCCGCGGCGGCGCCACGGTCGGCCGCAGCATCACCAGGATCATCGGCTGCATCCGCCCGTCCTTGGCCAGCTCCTGCGCCGTGCGCGGATAGTTCAGCCTGTTCACCAGCGCCTGCGCCGTACCGGGGTAGCCGGTCAGCACGACCGCCGCCGGGAACGTGCGCGTGCGGTACCGCGGCTGGAAGTACTCGGGGGGCAGGTAGACGTACGCCGGTGAGGCGAGGCGGGACCCGCGGCCCACGATGGCGACCTGCTGGATCCGCCCCGCCGTTCGCGGCCCGGAGCCCGTCACGCCCGGCACCGGGGAGGTGGAGAGCACCTGCAGCGGGCCGCCGCCGCCGGCGCCCGAGGAGTGGTCGACGATGACGCCCTGCTCGGTCTCCCGGCCGAACAGGTCCGCCCAGCCGGCGTAGAAGCCGAAGGCCTGGTTGGCGCCGATCCCCAGGGAGGCGAGGAGGGCGAGCTGTGTGGCGAGGAGCAGACCGACCCGTCCGCCGACGGACCGCCAGCTCCGCCGGGCCAGCCTCGGCCACACCCACACCGTGGCGACGAACAGAGCCGCGGCGAGCACGATCGTCAGCACCAGCACCTTGTTGCTCGTGAGACCCATGGGCTGTTTCCGCCTGCGCTTTCCGCCCGTGGTCCGCCCACACTTCGTCGCTAGGGCTTGCCCGGGGCTTTCCTTGGCCTTTGACCCGGCTTTCCGGAGGGGAGTGAACCTCTCTCCCCGAGACACCGTCCTAGAGGGCGCAATGTCGCCGGATGCCCGATCGGCACCGGATTCAAGGTCTCTCGCAGAACTACGGGATGCGATGTCTGTCAGGATAGATGGGGAAATGTCGGGCGGGGTTCCGAGCCGATCAAGCCGGGCGCGGCGCATCCTGCGCGGCCCGCGCCCCGAGGCCGTCCCCACCCTGGTCGCCCGGGCCTGCGCCGTCGTCGGCGTCCTGGACATCGCCGCGGGGGTCTTCCCGCGCTTCCGCCACAGCCGTATGCATGCCATGGCCGAGGTGCTGCCCGGCTCCTTCGGGCCCTTCGCCGCGGCCCTCTCACTGAGCGCCGGCGTGCTGCTGCTGCTGCTCGCGCACGGGCTCAGGAGGCGCAAGCGCCGGGCGTGGCGCGCCGCCGTCGCGCTCCTCCCGGCGGGCGCCGTGGGCCAGTTCGCCTACCGGCACTCCCTCATCGGCGTGCTCATATCGGTGGCACTGCTGGTACCGCTGCTGCGCCACCGCGACGAGTTCGCCGCCCTGCCCGACCCTCGCAGCCGCTGGCGCGCGCTCGCCAACTTCGTCCTGATGAGTGCCGGTTCGCTCGCCCTCGGCCTGGTCATCGTCAGCGTCCACCCGGGCCGGACGATCGGCGACCCGAGTCTCGCCGACCGCCTGACCCACGTGCTCTACGGCCTGTTCGGCTTCGAGGGCCCGGTGGACTACGCCGGCAACACCTCGTGGACCGTCGCCTTCTCCCTCGGCGCGCTCGGCTGGCTCACCACGGCCACCACCGTCTATCTGGCCTTCCGTCCCGAGCACCCGGCCGCCCGCCTCACCGAGGAGGACGAGGCCAGGCTCCGCGCGCTGCTGCGCCGGCACGGCCGGCGCGACTCCCTCGGCCACTTCGCGCTCCGCCGCGACAAGGCGGTCGTCTTCTCCCCCAGCGGCAAGGCGGCCGTCACCTACCGCGTCGTCTCGGGCGTGATGCTCGCCAGCGGTGACCCGATCGGCGACGTCGAGGCCTGGCCCGGCGCCATCGAGCGCTTCATGGACGAGGCGCGGGCGCACTCCTGGACGCCCGCCGTCATGGGCTGCTCCGAGACCGGCGGCGAGGTGTGGACCCGTGAGACCGGTCTGGACGCCCTGGAACTGGGCGACGAGGCGGTGGTCGACGTGGCGGATTTCTCGCTGGCCGGACGCGCGATGCGCAATGTGCGCCAGATGGTCAAGCGCATCGAGCGGGCCGGCTACGAGACCCGGGTACGGCGCATCCGTGACCTCGGCGACGCCGAACTGGAGCGCGTCCGCCGGGCGGCGGAGGACTGGCGCGGCACCGACACCGAACGCGGCTTCTCCATGGCCCTCGGCCGCATCGGGGACGCCGCGGACGGCGACTGCCTGATCGCCACCGCCCACCGGGTCGACGGCGTGGCGCGCAGCGCCCCGGGCAGGGCGGCGGCGGAAGACGGGCGGGCCGGGGAGGAACCGGGCGAGTACGGGGACCTGAAGGCCGTCCTGCACTTCGTGCCCTGGGGGGAGGACGGCGTCTCGCTGGACCTCATGCGCCGCGACCGGAGCGCCGACCCGGGCATGAACGAACTGCTGATCGTCGCCGCGCTGCAGGCCGCCCCGAAGTTCGGCGTCACGCGGGTCTCACTGAACTTCGCGATGTTCCGTTCCGCCCTCGCGCGCGGGGAGAAGATCGGCGCGGGCCCGGTGCTGCGCGCCTGGCGCGGGCTGCTGGTGTTCCTCTCCCGCTGGTTCCAGATCGAGTCGCTGTACAAGTTCAACGCCAAGTTCCAGCCCCGCTGGGAACCCCGCTTCGTCGTCTACCGCGCCTCGGCCGATCTGCCGCGCATCGGCTTCGCCGCGATGCAGGCCGAGGGCTTCGTCGACCTCGCCCTGCCGCTGCCGCGCTTCCTGCGCCGGCGCGGCCCGGCCGCCGGGCGCCCCTGCGCGCACACGGTCGTGGAACGCGGCGTCCGGGCGGCCTGATCCGTCCGCCGGGCGGTCCGGTCCACCCCGGGCGCCCGGCCCGGCCCGGCCGCCACCGCGCGTTCACGGCATCGCCCTGGGCCTACGCTGAAGGTATGAACAACCTCAGCGGGCGCGGCCGAGTGGCAGGCCTTCCGGCATGGGACCGGTGCGCGGTCATGGGAGTCGTGAACGTGACTCCCGATTCCTTCTCCGACGGCGGCCGCTGGTTCGACACGTCCGCGGCCGTCAAGCACGGCCTGGAACTGATCGCCCAGGGCGCGGACCTGGTCGACGTCGGCGGCGAGTCCACCCGCCCGGGCGCCACCCGGGTCGACGAGGCCGAGGAGCTCAGGCGCGTCATCCCCGTGGTCCGCGGCCTCGCCTCGGAAGGGGTCGTCGTCTCCGTCGACACGATGCGCGCGCGCGTCGCCGAGCAGTCCCTCGCCGCGGGCGCCGCCCTCGTCAACGACGTCAGCGGCGGCCTGGCCGACCCCGCGATGATCCCCGTGGTCGCCGCCACCGGCGCGCCCTTCGTCGTCATGCACTGGCGCGGCTTCCTCGAGGGCGGCAACGTCCAGGGCGCCTACGAGGACGTCGTCGCCGAGGTCGTGGACGAACTGCGGGCACGCGTGGAGGCCGTCCTGGCGGGCGGCATCGCCCCCGACCGCGTCGTCGTCGACCCCGGCCTGGGCTTCTCCAAGGAGGCCGAGCACGATCTCGCCCTCCTCGCCCACCTCGACCGGCTGCGCGCCCTCGGCCACCCGCTACTGGTCGCCGCCTCCCGCAAGCGGTTCCTCGGCCGCGTCCTCGCCGGCCCGCAGGGCGCTCCGCCGCCGGCCCGGGAGCGCGACGCCGCCACGGCCGCCGTCTCCGCGCTGGCCGCACAGGCCGGGGCCTGGGCGGTTCGCGTGCACGAGGTGCACGCGAGCGCGGACGCGGTACGGGTCGCGCGCGCCGTGGAGGCGGCGCGCACGAACCCGTCCGCGCGGGGCGCGGACGGCGAGCACGGTGCGGAAGGAGCCCGGTGAGCGCCCCCCACACCGACGTCGAGCAGGTGGAGGCCGCCAACACCGCCTTCTACGAGGCGATGGAGCGCGGAGACTTCGAGGAGCTGTCCTCCCTCTGGCTCGTGCCCACCGACCTGGGCGTCGACGAGGAGTACCACGACCCGGCCGACACCGGCGTGGTCTCCTGCGTCCACCCCGGCTGGCCGGTGCTCACCGGCCGCGCCGAGGTCCTGAGGTCGTACGCGCTGATCATGGCGAACACCGACTACATCCAGTTCTTCCTCACCGACGTGCACGTCTCGGTCACCGGTGACACCGCCCTGGTGACCTGCACCGAGAACATCCTCAGCGGCGGCCCGGCCCCCGAGGACGGCGCCGAGCTCGGCCCCCTGCTCGGCCAGCTCGTCGTCGCCACGAACGTCTTCCGCCGCACACCCACCGGCTGGAAGCTCTGGTCCCACCACGCCTCCCCCGTGCTGACCGAGTCCGACGAGGAGGACGACAACGGCCAGGACGGCGTCAACGGCGTGAATCCGGACGACGACCCCCTGCTCTGAACGGCCGCGCCCCGGGGAAGCCGGGGCGTGGTTGGAATCACGAACCCGGGGTATGTGCCGCTACCAGCCCATGACGCGGCCGGGTTCCCCAGGGAGAACACGCGGTGAAACCTCCGGGTCCCGGCCCGGCCGGCACCCCGGTGCCCCGGCTCCGTCGGTGCCCGCAGGTAGATTCGTCCAAGGCCGGTGTGCCGTCCGCACATGGCACCGCCCGGCCGTTCCCGACGATTGCAGGAGTGATTCGCGTGGATCGTGTCGCGCTGCGCGGCCTGAGGGCCCGCGGGCACCACGGCGTGTTCCCCAAGGAACGCGAGGAGGGCCAGACCTTCCTCGTCGACCTCGTGCTCGGCCTCGACACCCGCCCGGCCGCCGCCGACGACGACCTGACGAGGACCGTGCACTACGGCGTCGTCGCCGAGGAGGTCGTGGCCGTGGTCGAGGGCGAGCCGGTGAACCTGGTCGAGACCCTCGCCGAGCGGATCGCCCGGACCTGCCTGAAGCACGACGCGGTGCAGGAGGTCGAGGTCTGCGTCCACAAGCCGGACGCCCCGATCACCGTGCCCTTCGACGACGTGACCGTCACCATCACCCGGAGCCGAGTATGACCCGACCTTTCACCCAGGGTCACAGCGACCCGACCGTCCAGCCGGTGCCCGCCGCGGTCGTCGAGCAGGTAGACGCCGCCGACACCACGCTGAGCAACCCCAAACGGGCCGTGATCTCCATCGGCTCCAACCTCGGCAACCGCCTGGAGACCCTCCAGGGGGCCGTCGACGCCCTCGAGGACACCCCCGGGGTCCGCGTGAAGGCCGTCTCCCCGGTCTACGAGACCGAACCGTGGGGCGTCGAGCCGGGCTCGCAGCCCTCCTACTTCAACGCGGTCGTGGTCCTCAAGACCACGCTGCCCCCGTCCTCCCTGCTGGAGCGGGCCCACGCGGTCGAGGAGGCCTTCCACCGGGTCCGCGACGAGCACTGGGGACCGCGCACCCTGGACGTCGACATCGTCGCCTACGCCGACGTCACCTCCGACGACCCCGGGCTGACCCTCCCCCACCCGCGCGCCCACGAACGCGCCTTCGTGCTCGCGCCCTGGCACGACGTCGACCCGGAGGCGCAGCTCCCCGGCCGCGGCCCGGTGGCCGACCTGCTGTCGGGTGTCACCCGCCACGGCGTCGAAGCACGCGCGGACCTGGAACTCCGGCTGCCCGAGTAGTCGTTAAGGTCAAGACGACCACATTCCGGGACGGTCCGGGGGAGCTGAAGGGGAACCGTGAAAGAGCTGCGCATCAGGGTGCTGGCCGGCGTGTTCGTCGTGGCCGGAGTCCTGTCCTGGGCGGGCGCCCGCCTGTGGAACTCGATCGGGACCCTGCCCAGCGTCCCCCTGGCCGCCCCCGTCGTCCTCGCCCTGATCGCCGTGGTCCTGCTCGCCACGGCGCTCTCGCTGCGCGCCCGCTTCAGGGCCCAGCGTGAGCGCCGCCCCGGCGCGAAGGGGGTCGACCCCCTGATGGCAGCCCGAGCGGTCGTCTTCGGCCAGGCCAGCGCCCTCGTGGCCGCCCTGGTCGCCGGTATGTACGGCGGCACGGGGGTCTTCCTCCTGGAACTCCTCGACATCCCCGCCCGCCGGGACCAGGCCGTCTACGCCGGCTTCTCGGTCCTGGCCGGCATCGCCGTCATAGCGTCCGCCCTGTTCCTCGAACGAGTCTGCAAACTCCCCGAGGACGACGACCAGGACCACACGGGCGCGGAGCCGGTGGCCTGAGGTTCCACCAGGGCTGACGGGCCGGGCGGCCCGTCCGCCGGTGATCGAGCCGCCGCTCGGGCGGCGGCGCCGGACACCTGCGACCGCCACGCCGGCGTGAGCGTCAGCGCGCCAGTATCAGGCTCATCGCCTCGGCACGCGTCGTGGCGTCCCGGAGCTGGCCGCGCACCGCCGACGTCGTGGTCTTGGCGCCGGGCTTGCGAATGCCGCGCACCGACATGCACATGTGCTCGGCCTCGATGACCACGATGGCACCGCGCGCCTCGAGGATGCGTACGAGGGAGTCCGCGATCTGGGTGGTGAGTCGTTCCTGCACCTGCGGGCGGCGAGCGAAGACCTCGACCAGGCGGGCCAGCTTCGACAGACCGGTGATCTTGCCGGTCTCGGCGGGGATGTAACCGACGTGCGCCACACCGTGGAAGGGCAGGAGGTGGTGCTCGCACAGGGAGACGATCTCGATGTCCTTCACCAGGACCATCTCGTCGTGCCCCAGATCGAACGTGGTCGTCAGGACGTCCTCGGGCTCCTGCCACAGACCGGCCAGGAGCTCCCGGTATGCCCGCGCGACCCGGGCCGGGGTGTCCCTCAGCCCCTCTCGGTCCGGGTCCTCGCCGACCGCGATCAGGAGTTCCCGAACGGCGTTCTCGGCGCGCTTCTCGTCGAACTCGCCGATGAAGCCTTCGCCGGCCAGCGTCACGGGGTCGGTCATCTGATGCCTCGTTCCTGTACGTACTGCCCGCGGGCATACGAAAATGCCGCACCCCCCAGGCTAGAACCTGGGGGGTGCGGCGTTCATTCCGGGCCTGTCGGCCGGAACGGGGTCAGCTCTCGGGGCGGTCCTCCGGCGTCTGCTCGGTCACCGGGGCGGTGTCCGAGGCCGTGGACTTGGCCGTGCTGATCGCCGCCGTCGCCCCGTTCGCGCCGTTGGTCAGTGCCAGCTCCTTGGGGGAGAGCACCGGCGGGCGGGTGGAGGGGGTGCGGCGGGAGGAGCCGGTCCACGCGGGCCGCGGCGGGCGCTTGTGGATCGTGGAGAAGACCTCCGCGATCTCCTCCTTGCCCAGGGTCTCCTTCTCCAGGAGGGCCAGGACCAGGTTGTCGAGCACGTCGCGGTTCTCGACCAGGATCTCCCAGGCCTCGTTGTGAGCGGTCTCGATGAGCTTCTTGACCTCTTCGTCCACCAGCGCGGCGACCTCTTCCGAGTAGTCGCGCTGGTGAGCCATCTCACGTCCGAGGAAGGGCTCGCTGTTGTCCCCGCCGAACTTGATCGCGCCGAGCCGCTCGGTCATGCCGTACTGGGTGACCATCGCGCGGGCCAGGCTGGTGGCCTTCTCGATGTCGTTGGCGGCGCCGGTGGTCGGGTCGTGGAAGACCAGTTCCTCGGCCGCCCGGCCGCCCAGCATGTAGGCGAGCTGGTCGAGCATCTCGTTGCGGGTGGTGGAGTACTTGTCCTCGTCCGGCAGCACCATCGTGTAGCCGAGGGCACGGCCCCGGGACAGGATGGTGATCTTGTGGACCGGGTCGGAGTTCGGTGAGG
Source organism: Streptomyces cellostaticus (assembly GCF_023630175.1). Taxonomy (GTDB): domain Bacteria; phylum Actinomycetota; class Actinomycetes; order Streptomycetales; family Streptomycetaceae; genus Streptomyces; species Streptomyces cellostaticus_A. Next base: position 57,850 of record NZ_JALLIN010000024.1, read on the forward strand.
CCGCCGCGACCAGGGCGTGACCGCCCTCGTGGTACGCGGTGATCTTCTTCTCCTTGTCCGACATGATCCGGGTCCGCTTCTGCGGGCCCGCGACCACACGGTCGATCGCCTCGTCCAGCGCCCTGTTGTCGATCAGCTTCTGGTCACCGCGGGCGGTGAGCAGGGCTGCCTCGTTCAGCACGTTGGCCAGGTCGGCGCCGGTCATGCCGGGGGTGCGGCGGGCGACGGCGGCCAGGTCGACGTCGGGCGCGACCGGCTTGCCCTTCTGGTGGACCTTGAGGATCTCCATGCGGCCCTGCAGGTCCGGCGGGTCGACGGCGATCTGCCGGTCGAACCGGCCGGGGCGCAGAAGGGCCGGATCGAGGATGTCGGGCCGGTTGGTGGCGGCGATGAGGATGACGCCGCCCTTGACGTCGAAGCCGTCCATCTCGACGAGGAGCTGGTTCAGCGTCTGCTCGCGCTCGTCGTGCCCACCGCCGAGGCCGGCGCCGCGGTGGCGGCCGACCGCGTCGATCTCGTCGACGAAGACGATCGCCGGGGCGTTGGCCTTGGCCTGCTCGAACAGGTCGCGGACCCGGGAGGCGCCGACACCGACGAACATCTCGACGAAGTCGGAACCGGAGATCGAGTAGAAGGGGACCCCGGCCTCGCCGGCCACGGCACGGGCGAGCAGCGTCTTGCCGGTACCGGGGCGGCCGTAGAGCAGCACACCCTTGGGGATCTTGGCACCGACGGCCTGGAACTTCGCCGGCTCCTGCAGGAACTCCTTGATCTCGTGGAGCTCCTCGACGGCCTCGTCACAGCCGGCGACGTCGGTGAACGTCGTCTTCGGGGTGTCCTTGGTGATGAGCTTCGCCTTGGACTTGCCGAAGTTCATGACCCGGCTGCCGCCGCCCTGCATCTGATTCATCAGGAACAGGAAGACGACCACGATGAGGACGAAGGGCAGCAGCGAGAGCAGGACGCCGAGGAACGGGTTCTGCTTGGACGGCGACACCGTGTAGCCGTCCGGGATCTGCTTCTCCTGGTACTTGCTCTGCAGCGTGCTGGCGATGGTCACGCCCTGGTCGCCGATGTAGCTCGCCTGGATCTTGGAGCTGCCGTCGACCTTCTGACCATCCTTGAGCTCGACCTTGACGGTCTGCTCGTCACCGGTGGTGAGCTTGGCCGACTGGACCCTGTTGTCGTTGATCGCCGCCACGACCTGGCCGGTGTCCACCGTCTTGTAGCCGCCGGACGAGCCGACGACCTGCATCAACACGACCACGGCAAGGACGGCCAGCACGATCCACATGACCGGCCCACGGAAGTATCGCTTCACGTCCATCCATACGGAGCGGTGTCGCCCCGTCCCTCCTGCCATAGTGAGTTTGATAAGACAGTTCTTCTGACGGTACCCCAGCATTGTTGCCCGAAGCCGCACGGAGCGGCATCGACGGCCGGCAATCCCGTCTCTGCATGCTCCAACGCGGCGAAACCCGCTGGGGTTCCCGATCGTCCTACAGGGAATGGCCCGGTTGGCTCAGCCGCCGTAGACGTGGGGCGCGAGCGTACCGACGAACGGCAGGTTGCGGTACTTCTCGGCGTAGTCGAGGCCGTAGCCGACGACGAACTCGTTCGGGATGTCGAAGCCCACCCACTCGACGTCGATGGCGACCTTGGCTGCGTCCGGCTTGCGCAGCAGCGTGCACACCTCCAGGGAGGCGGGCTCGCGCGAGCCGAGGTTGTTGATCAGCCAGGACAGGGTCAGGCCGGAGTCGATGATGTCCTCGACGATCAGGACGTGCCGGCCCTTGATGTCGGTGTCGAGGTCCTTGAGGATGCGGACGACACCGGAGGACTGGGTGCCCGCGCCGTAGGAGGACACGGCCATCCAGTCCATGGTGACGGGGGTGGACAGCGCCCGGGCGAGGTCCGCCATGACCATCACCGCGCCCTTGAGGACGCCGACGATGAGCAGGTCCTTGCCCGCGTACTCCGCGTCGATCTTCGCGGCCAGCTCGGCCAGCTTCGCGTCGATCTCTTCTTTGGTGATGAGCACCCGCTGGAGGTCGGCACCCATGTCTTTCGCGTCCACCCGCATCACTTTCGGTCGTCCCGCACTTACGGCAGCACTCGCGTGCCTCCGGCCGCCCCGCCTGCCGGAGGGGTCCTCCGGGGCCGCGAGGTCAGCCCTGCCGAATCACCAGTCTGCCACCCTGCCGCTGGGCGACGACTCTGCCCGGGAGATTGATGACCCCCTGGCCGCGCCATCCGGTGATGAGCCGGTCGACTTCCTCGATGTGGCGGGCGAAGAGGGACCCGGCCGGGGCGCCGGCCTCGATGGCGGCGCGGCGCAGGATGCGGCGGCGTACGGCGGGCGGGAGGGCGTAGAGCTTGGCGCACTCCAGGAGGCCGGTGGCGTCGCGCACGGAGGCCTCGGCCTGGCTGGCCCAGGTGTCGAGGGCGTCGGCGTCGTCGCGGGAGAGCCGGGCGGTGCGGGCGAGCGCCTCCACGACGCCCTTGCCGAGGGCCTTCTCCAGGGCGGGCAGGCCCTCGTGCCGGAGCCGGGAGCGGGTGTAGGCGGGGTCGGCGTTGTGCGGGTCGTCCCACACCGACAGGGACTGGGCCATGCAGGCCTTGCGGGCGGTCTGCCGGTCCAGCGCCAGGAAGGGCCGCCGGTAACGGCCGCCGGCCCCCGAGACCGCGGCCATGCCGGACAGCGAGCGGATGCCGGAGCCGCGGGCGAGACCGAGCAGCACGGTCTCGGCCTGGTCGTCGCGGGTGTGGCCGAGCAGGACGGCGGTGGCGCCGTGGCGTTCGGCCGCGGCGTCCAGGGCGGCGTAGCGCGCGTCGCGGGCGGCGGCCTCCGGTCCGCCCTCGCGGCCGACGCTCACCGCGATGGACTCCACGGGGTCGAGGCCGAGTCCGCGCAGTTTGACGACGACCTCGTCGGCGCGGAGTCCGGAGCCGGGCTGGAGCCCGTGGTCGATCGTGACGCCGCCGGCGCGGATGCCGAGTTTGGGGGCCTCGAAGGCCAGGGCCGAGGCGAGCGCCATGGAGTCGGCGCCGCCGGAGCAGGCGACGAGCACGAGCGGGGAGGGGGGCCGCTCGGCCGGACCCCGCCCTGCGGCGGTCCGGAGGTGCCCGGTGCTTCGTCCGATGGTGCTGGTGTGGTCGGTCAGGATGTCGTGGAGGACGCGGCGGACCGCCAGGCGTATCGCCGCGACCGACGGATGGGGACCCATGTCCGGTTCCCTTCATGAAGTTTTCGGGGGTGAGCCCGAGGATCGGTCACTCAGAGTGTGTCGATGGTGACAGAAGCGGGCCGTTCCCCGAGCATTGCACGCCTACCCATTGCCCACGGTCCCTCGGACGGGTGATTGGAGGGGCGTTCGCCTGCCGTCGGCCGGATTCGTTTCACGGCTGCGCGGCACGACTCAGGAGTCGGCCTTGCGGTGCACCCGTGCGACCCAGTCCGCCGGCTTCGCGATCTCCGCCTTGGTGGGCAGGGTGTTGGGCGAGGTCCAGACGCGGTTGAAGCCGTCCATGCCGACCTGGTCGACGACGGCGCGCACGAAGCGTTCGCCGTCGCGGTACTGCCTGAGCTTGGCGTCCAGGCCGAGCAGCTTGCGCAGGGCGAGGTCGAGCCGGGAGGCGCCCTTGGCACGGCGCTGCTGGAACTTCTCGCGGATCTCGGCGACGCTCGGCACGACCTGGGGACCCACCCCGTCCATGACGAAGTCGGCGTGGCCCTCGAGCAGGGACATGACGGCGGTGAGGCGGCCCAGGATCTCGCGCTGCGCCGGGGTCTGCACCAGTTCCACGAAGGAGCGCCCGCCGTCCTCCTCCTCGCCCTCGGGACGGCCGCCGGCGAGGGACTGGGCGGCCTCCCGGACGCGTTCCAGCACGGTCATGGGGTCGACGTCGGTCTCCGCCAAGAACGACTGGATCTCGCCCTCGAGGTGGTCGCGCAGCCAGGGCACGGCGGTGAACTGGGTGCGGTGCGTCTCCTCGTGCAGGCAGACCCAGAGCCGGAAGTCGTGCGGCTGGACGTCGAGTTCGCGTTCCACGTGGACGATGTTGGGCGCGACGAGGAGCAGCCGGCCGCCGCCGTTCTCCCCGGCGGGCAGGTCGCGGGAGGCGGGCGCGAAGGTCTCGTACTGGCCGAGGACCCGGGAGGCGAGGAAGGACAGCAGCATGCCGAGTTCGACGCCGGTGACCTTGCCGCCGACGGCGCCGAGCACGGCGCTGCCGGGGTTGCCGCCGCGCCGTTCCTGCATCTTGTCCAGGAGGGGCCTGAGGAGTTCGCGGAAGCCCGCCACGTTGGCCCTGACCCAGCCGGGGCGGTCGACGACCAGGACGGGGGTGTCGTGGGTCGCGTCGGTGCCCAGCAGGGTGAAACCCCGGACGTGTTCCTCCGAGGCCCTGGCGTGCCGGCGCAGTTCCGCGACGACGTCCCTGGCCTCGTCGCGGCTGACTTCGGGGCCCGGTCGTACGAGCCGTGTCGCGGTCGCCGCCGCGAGGTTCCAGTCGACCATCCCGGGAGATGCGGTGCCACCGAAGCTCGTCATGCGTCAACGGTACGTGAGCGGTCCCCTTTCGGGCAGGCCGTGCGGGGCGTTCCGGGTGGCCCCGCGGGGCGCCGGCCCGGGCCGGCGGCGGCTATCCGCAGCCGCAGCCCGCGAGGGCCGTGGCGGTCTCGTCCAGGGCCGACTGGGCCTCCTGGGCGTTGGTCGTGCCGGAGGCCATGAAGGCGAAGGCCAGCAGGTGGCCGTCGCGGTCGACGGCCGTGCCGGCCAGGGTGTTGACGCCGGTGAGCGTGCCGGTCTTGGCCCGTACGACGCCGGCCGCGCCGTCGGTGTAGCGGTCGGTCAGGGTGCCGGTGAAGCCGGCGACGGGCAGGCCGGTGAGGACGGGCCGCAGGCCGGGGCGGGCGGGGTCGCCGGCCTTGACCAGGAGGGCGGTGAGGAGGTTCGCGGTCAGCCTGTCCTCACGGTCGAGGCCGCTGCCGTCGTGGAAGGACGCGCCGGACAGCGGCAGGCCGAGCTTGCGCAGTTGGACGGCGATGGCCTTGGCACCGCCGGTGAAGCTGCCCGCCTCGCCGCTCGCGAGGGCGGTCTGGCGGGCCAGGGTCTCGGCGATGTCGTTGTCGCTGTTGGTCAGCATGCGCTCGACGATGGTGGTCAGCGTGGGTGAGGAGACGGTGGCGAGGGTCTCGGCACGGCCGGTGGCCTTGGAGGGGCCGGGGGGCGTGGTCTCGACGCCGGCGTCGTGGAGGAAGCCGGCGAACCTGCGGGCGGCGTCCGCGGCCGGGTCGCCCACGCGGGGCGCGGGGCCGCTGGTGGAGTCGTCGGTGCGGCCCTCGTCGGCGGTCAGGGCGCTCACCGGGGCGAGGTTGTCGTTGACGCCGATGGGGTGCAGGGCGGGGCCGGAGAAGAGCGTGGTGTCGTAGGAGAGCGTGATCCTGTGGATGCCGCGCTTCGCGAGGGTGGCGGCGGCGTCGGCGGCGAGGGTGCGCAGGCTCGCCCGGTCACCGGCGTCGCGGCGCGCGGTGAGGGTGGGGTCGCCGCCGCCGACCAGGACCAGTTCGCCGGTGTCGGGTTCGAGCGCGGCGCGGGTGGTGAACCGGTGGTCGGAGCCGAGGGCGGACAGTGCGGCGACCGCCGTGGCGATCTTGGTGGTGGAGGCGGGGGTGAGGGCCTGGTCCGCTCCGGCGGCGTACAGCCGTGTGCCGGTGGTGACGTCGACGACGGCCGCGCCGCGGCCGGAGCCGAGCGCCGGGACGTCCAGGAGCGGCCCGAGGACGCCCGTGAGGGCCTGCCGGCCGGGCGGGGTCTTCTTGGTGCTGACGGTGCCGGTGGTGCCGCCCAGGCCCGCGAGGACGGCGGCGGCGCTCGGCGCGGCCCGGGGGGTCCGGGTCCCCGTGCCGGATCCGCCGTGATCTGCGCCACCTGAGCGCTCCAGGGCGGCCGCCCGGTCCCGCTCGGCCGTACGCTGACCGTTGGCGTCCCAGGGACCGGCGGCGGTCACCACCGCGGCGGCCAGTGCCAGCCCGGCGGTGGCGGCGCCCGCGGTGTACTGCCAGGTCCTGACGGCCCGCCGGCGGGGGAGGTGCGCGAGTCCGGGGCGCACGACCCTCGTCAGCCGCGCGATCCGCGGTTTCGCGGCCGTCGCGGCACGCGCCAGGCGCGGTCGTACGGCGTTCGCGATCCGCCGCACATGCGGTCCCGCGGCTCGCCAAGGCCTCTGCTCTGGCACGACCACCAGCCCCTTTCGCGATCACACACCTGCGTGAGGGACACTTAATCACCAGAACTATGTGTTGATCATGGAGGAGCCACCGGTGGAGTTCGACGTCACGATCGAGATCCCGAAGGGTTCGCGCAACAAGTACGAGGTGGACCACGAGACCGGTCGGATCCGCCTGGACCGTCGCCTCTTCACCTCGACCGCCTACCCGACCGACTACGGCTTCGTCGAGAACACCCTCGGCGAGGACGGCGACCCGCTGGACGCGCTGGTCATCCTTGACGAGCCGACCTTCCCGGGCTGCCTGATCAAGTGCCGCGCGATCGGCATGTTCCGGATGACGGACGAGGCCGGTGGCGACGACAAGCTGCTGTGCGTGCCCGCCACCGACCCGCGCGTGGAGCACCTGCGCGACATCCACCACGTGTCGGAGTTCGACCGCCTGGAGATCCAGCACTTCTTCGAGGTGTACAAGGACCTGGAGCCCGGCAAGTCCGTCGAGGGCGCCGACTGGGTCGGCCGCACCGAGGCCGAGGCCGAGATCGAGCGGTCCTACAAGCGCTTCGAGGACCAGGGCGGCCACTGACCGGCCGGTTTGCATGACGCGGGCCGCGGCACCCTGGGTGGGGTGACGCGGCCCGTTTGCGTACGCGTGCGCATACTGAGGCCTACGGAAGGTGTCGTTCAGGAAGCGGTGCGAGGTGACGGAGGCGCAGGACCGCAAGCCCCGGTCGGACGAGGCGCGGACCACGTACGACCCGGAGGTAACGTCCGAGTTCGCCCTTCCCGAGGGACTGGCGGTCCCCCGGGGCGGGGTGGAGTCGGAGACCACGTCGGAGTTCGCGGTGCCCGAGGGGCTGCAGGCGCCGCAGCCGTCGAGCGCCGAACCGGAGGGTTCGGCGTTCAGTCTGCCGCGCACCTACAGTGCCAAGGACGCGCTGGTGGCGTTCACGCCGGCGGCGGGTGTGCCCGCGGCCAGCCTGATCAAGGACGCGCCGTGGCAGGACCGGATGCGCACGATGCTGCGCATGCCGGTGGCCGAGCGGCCGGCGCCCGAGCTGGTGCAGCGGTCCGAGGACGAGGGCCCGGCGGTTCCGCGTGTGCTCGACCTGACCCTGCGTATCGGCGAGCTGCTGCTGGCCGGCGGTGAGGGCGCGGAGGACGTGGAGGCCGCGATGTTCGCGGTGTGCCGGTCCTACGGCCTGGACCGCTGCGAGCCGAACGTGACCTTCACCCTGCTGTCGATCTCCCACCAGCCCTCGCTGGTGGACGACCCGGTGACGGCCTCGCGCACGGTGCGGCGGCGGGGCACCGACTACACCCGGCTCGCGGCCGTGTTCCACCTGGTGGACGACCTGACCGACCCGGAGACCCACGTCTCCCTGGAGGAGGCCTACCGGCGGCTGGCCGAGATCCGCCGAAACCGGCACCCGTACCCCGGCTGGGCGCTGACCCTGGCCAGCGGGCTGCTGGCCGGCGCGGCCTCGGTGCTGGTCGGCGGTGGTCTGGTCGTGTTCGTCGCCGCCGCGCTCGGCGCGATGCTCGGCGACCGGCTGGCGTGGCTGTGCGCGGGGCGCGGGCTGCCGGAGTTCTACCAGTTCACGGTGGCCGCGATGCCGCCGGCGGCGATCGGGGTGGCGTTCTCGCTGACGCATGTCGGCGTCAACGCGTCCGCGGTGGTCACCGGTGGGCTGTTCGCGCTGCTGCCCGGGCGGGCGCTGGTGGCGGGGGTGCAGGACGGGCTGACGGGCTTCTACATCACCGCGTCGGCGCGTCTTCTGGAGGTCATGTACTTCTTCGTCGGCATCGTCGCCGGCGTGCTGGTCGTCCTGTACTTCGGGGTGAAGGTGGGCGGCAAGCTCGATCCCGACGCGGCGCTGGGCGGCATCTCCGAGCGGCCGCTGGTGCAGATCATCGCGTCCATGGTGCTGTCGCTGACGTTCGCCGTACTGCTGCAGCAGGAGCGGTCCACCGTGCTGGCGGTCACCCTCAACGGGGGCGTGGCGTGGTCGGTGTACGGCGCGATGCAGTACTCGGGCGGGATCTCGCCGGTGGCCTCCACGGCGGTGGCGGCGGGACTCGTGGGGCTGTTCGGGCAGTTGCTGTCGCGGTTCCGGTTCGCGTCCGCGCTGCCGTACACGACCGCGGCCATCGGGCCCCTGCTGCCGGGTTCGGCCACCTACTTCGGGCTGCTGAACATGGCGCAGAACGAGGTCGACAAGGGGCTGGTGTCACTGGCCAAGGCGGCGTCCCTGGCCATGGCGATCGCGATCGGGGTCAACCTCGGTTCGGAGATCTCCCGGCTGACCCTGCGGGTCGGCTCCGCCGGCAAGCGGCGGGCGGCGAAGCGGACCCGCGGTTTCTGACGCCCTCAGCGGGTGCGGTGGTCGCCCTGGCCGCCGTAGGGGTACTGGTTCGGGTCGTACCCGTTCGTGTCGTACCCGTTCGTGTCGTACCCGTTCGGGTCGTACCGGTTGGGGTCGTACCCGTTCCGGTCGTACCCGTCGTGGCCGTACCCGTTCCCGTCGTACTGCTGACCGTTCTGGCCGTACTGCTGACCGTTCTGGTCGTACCGCGGCTGCTGGTGCTGTCCCTGGCCGTGGTACCGGCCGCTGTCGTAGCCGCCCTGGTTCCACTGCTGCTGTTCCTGCCGGGGCTGCTGCCGGTAGGGCCGCTGGTGGGGCTCCTCCGGCTCGACGCGGCGCAGGCGGGTCGTGGCGTCGTCCATGACCGGCTGCTGCTGGAAGTGGGGGGCCGGGTGCTGCCGGGCGGGCCGCGCCTCGGCCGTCTCCCGCTCCGCGCCCCCGTCCGCCTCCCGCTCCCCGGCCTTCCTGTTCTTGCTCCGCGCGCGCAGGTACTCGATCGCGATCGGGACGACCGACACGAGGACGATCAGGATGAGGATCGCCTCGATGTTGTTCTTCACGATCGAGTGCCGGCCCAGCCAGGAGCCCAGCAGGGTGACGCCCGCGCCCCACAGGACGCCGCCGACGACGTTGAAGGTCAGGAACGAGCGGTACCGCATGCCGCTGACGCCGGCGACGATCGGTGTGAAGGTGCGCACGATGGGCACGAAGCGGGCCAGCACCAGGGACTTGGGGCCGTACTTCTCGAAGAACTCGTGCGCCTTCGCGACGTTCTCCTGCTTGAACAGCCGTGAGTCCGGACGGTTGAACAGGGAGGGCCCGACCTTCTTGCCGAACATGTAGCCCGCCTGGTCGCCGAGGATCGCGGCGAGGCAGATCAGCGCGATCGCGGCCCACAGCGGGAAGTCCATCGCGTCCGTGGTGATCAGCAGACCGCAGGTGAACAGCAGCGAGTCACCCGGCAGGAAGAAGCCGATGAGCAGGCCGGACTCGGCGAAGACGATGAGCAGCAGGCCCCAGATGCTGTAGGTGTCCAGCAGGTACTGGGGGTCCAGCCAGCTCGGGCCGAGGGCGAGTGTCGTCACGGGTCCGGGCTCCTGAGGGGGTGAGGCGGCTACGGCGTCTTGGGGGGCCGCACAAAGCTACCAACGTGAGGTGACCGCCCCGGGTTCCGCCGGTGGCTCCAGGATGCACTGTGGTGCGACCCGGAGAAAGCTGTGTCCCATGGGACTCGATGACTACGGCGGCGGCCAGGGCCCCCAGCCGGACGTGCTGGTCGTGACCACGAACGACGTGCCCGGTTACCGGGTGCAGCAGGTGCTCGGCGAGGTCTTCGGGCTGACCGTGCGCTCACGGCACATCGGCAGCCAGATCGGTGCCGGGCTGAAGTCGATGATCGGCGGCGAGCTGCGGGGGCTCACCAAGACGCTCGTGCAGACCCGCAACCAGGCCATGGAGCGGCTGGTGGAGCAGGCCCGCGCGCGCGGGGCCAACGCGGTGCTGATGTTCCGCTTCGACGTCACCGAGGCGGCCGACGTCGGCACCGAGGTGTGCGCCTACGGCACGGCCGTCGTGCTGGCCCGGGAGTAGGTCCCCCGGGCCGGCACGATCACGCCGTGTGCCGGTCGGCGTTGGCGGCGATCGCCGCGCTCAGGTGGTCGGCGAAGCCGGGCCGGGTGGAGTCGTAGAACGCCTTGAAGCGCTCGTCGGCGACGTACATCGCGCCGAGGCAGCGGTGCATGGGGTGCGGGCACTCGTAGAACCACTTGCCGATGTGCCGGCGGTGCTCCTCGGCCAGGTCCATGGCCGCCTCGTCGGCCGGCTGCCCGCCGGCGGCCATCAGGGCGACGTAGCGCCCGGTCCAGTCGTCGGTCTCGGCCTGCAGGCGCCGCCAGTCGTCCTTGGTGTAGCGGGCGGCGCGGCGCTGCGACTCCGCGTAGGCCTCGGTGCCGCCCCAGCGCCGCTCGGCCTCCTCGGCGTACTGCTCGGGGTCGTGGTCACCGAAGACCTCGAACCGCTCCTCGGGTGTGAGTTCGATACCCATCGTGCGTGCCTCCATGGCGTGCTCCACGGCCGCGGCCATCTTCTGCAGCTTCTCGATCCGGGCGGTCAGCAGCTCGTGCTGGCGGCGCAGGTGCGCGCACGGGTCCGCGTCCGGGTCGTCGAGCAGGGCCGCGACCTCGTCGAGCGGGAAGCCGAGTTCCCGGTGGAACAGGATCTGCTGGAGCCGGTCGAGGTCGGTGTCGTTGTAGCGCCGGTGGCCGGCGTGGGTGCGCTCGCTGGGCACGAGCAGGCCGATCTCGTCGTAGTGGTGCAGGGTGCGCACCGTGATTCCGGCGAACCCCGCGACCTGTCCCACGGAGTAGCTCACTTTCCGCTCCTTGTCGTCGTTACGGACACCACGCTGAGGCCTCACGTCGCGTGAGGTGCAAGCCGGACGCGCTCCGGATGTTGGTGGCGTTGGGTCCGCTTATCGTGACGAAATGACCCAGGACACCGGACGGCAGGCCCGTTCGACCCGGCCGGCGAGCCCGGCGCGTGCCCTGCTGCCCCTGTTCCTCCCCGCCGTCGCCGTCGGTGTGGCCGCCAGCCTCGTCTACGTCGGCCTGAGCCTGGGGGCGGAGCAGTTGCAGCACGTGCTGTGGGGGCCGCTGCCGGACGCGCTCGGTGTGGGCCCCTACTCGGTGCTGTGGATGTTCGTCATGCTGGTGGCCACCGGCATCGCCGTCGGGCTGGTCGTGTGGAAGGTGCCGGGCCATGCCGGGCCGGATCCGGCGACCACCGGTCTGGACGCACCGGTGCTGCCTCCCCTGGTGCTGCCGGGTCTGGTGCTGGCCGCCGGGCTGATGCTGGCCGGCGGGCCGAGCCTCGGCCCGGAGAACCCGATCATCGCCGTGAACGTCGGCCTGGCGGCCTGGCTCGGCGGCCGCGTCCTGTCCGGGATGCCGGGCGCCCTGTGGCCGATGCTGGCGGAGGCGGCGACGATCGGCGCGCTGTTCGGCACCCCGGTGGCGGCGGCCCTGGTCATCTCCGAGGCGCTGGCCGGGCGGCCGATCAAGGGGCTGCTGTGGGACAACCTGTTCGCCCCGCTGACCGCGGCGGCGGTCGGGGCGCTGACCACCTCGCTGCTGTACCGCCCGGCCTTCGACCTGGGCCTGCCGCCCCTGGGCCGCCCGAGCTGGACGGACCTGCTGGCGGGCCTGGTGATCGCCTCGGCGGCCGCCCTGCTCGGCATGTGCGCCGTACGCGCCTTCCCCTACGTCCACGCGGCCTTCCAGCGGCTGCGGCACCCGATGCTGATGCTCCCGGCGGGCGGTGCGGTGCTCGGCGCCCTGGCCGCCGTGGGCGGTCACCTGACCCTCTTCAAGGGGCTGGCGGAGGTGGGCGAGCTCGCGCACGACCCGGCGGGCTGGTCGGCCGGGCAGTTCGCCGTCATGGCCGTGGTGAAGCTGGCGGCGCTGCTGGTCGCGGCCTCCTGCGGGTTCCGCGGCGGCCGGATCTTCCCCGCCGTCTTCATCGGTTCCGCGTTCGGTCTGTGCGCGCACGCGCTCGTCCCGGCCGTGCCCGCCGCGCTGGGCGTGTCCACGGGCGTACTGGGCATGCTGCTGGCGATCACCCGGCAGGGCTGGGTGAGTCTGTTCACGGCCGCCGTCCTGGTGTCCTCCCCCGCCGTCATCGCGCTGCTCTGCATCGCCTCACTGCCCGCCTGGCTGCTGGTGACCGGGCGACCGCAGATGCAGCTCCGCGGTGACGGCACCCCCGTCCGCTGAACCCCGCCCCCCGACTGGAGTCATGTCATGGCCCTGCACAAAGGTCCGGAGAAGCACGAAGAGCGCCTGATGTCGGTCAACCCGTTCTACAGCGAGGCCAATCCGGTCGGCGGGATGACCGAGGCCCCGCCCACGCACCGGCTCCCCGACACCCCGCTGCCGCCGTCCACGGCGTACCAGGTGGTGCACGACGAGCTGATGCTGGACGGCAACGCGCGGCTGAACCTGGCCACCTTCGTCACCACCTGGATGGAGCCGCAGGCCGGGGTGCTGATGAGTGAGTGCCGGGACAAGAACATGATCGACAAGGACGAGTACCCGCGCACGGCCGAGCTGGAGCGGCGGTGCGTGGCGATGCTCGCCGACCTGTGGAACGCCCCGGACCCGTCGGCCGCGGTGGGCTGTTCGACCACGGGCTCCAGCGAGGCCTGCATGCTGGCCGGGATGGCGCTCAAGCGCCGCTGGGCCCAGCGCAACGGCGACCGCTACCCGGGGGCGCGCCCGAACCTGGTCATGGGCGTCAACGTCCAGGTCTGCTGGGAGAAGTTCTGCAACTTCTGGGAGGTGGAGGCCCGGCTGGTGCCGATGGAGGGAGAGCGGTTCCATCTGGACCCGCGGGCGGCGGCCGAGCTGTGCGACGAGAACACCATCGGTGTCGTCGGCATCCTCGGCTCCACCTTCGACGGGTCGTACGAGCCGATCGCGGAGCTGTGCGACGCCCTGGACGCGCTCCAGGAGCGCACCGGGCTGGACGTCCCGGTGCACGTGGACGGCGCGTCCGGGGCGATGATCGCGCCGTTCCTCGACGAGGACCTGGTGTGGGACTTCCGGCTGCCGCGGGTGGCGTCGATCAACACGTCCGGGCACAAGTACGGCCTGGTCTACCCGGGTGTCGGCTGGGCCCTGTGGCGGGACAAGGAGGCGCTGCCCGAGGAGCTGGTCTTCCGGGTGAACTACCTGGGCGGCGACATGCCGACGTTCGCCCTGAACTTCTCCCGCCCCGGAGCCCAGGTCGTCGCGCAGTACTACACCTTCCTGCGGCTGGGGCGCGACGGCTACCGGGCGGTGCAGCAGACCACGCGGGACGTGGCGTGCGCGCTCGCCGGGAAGATCGAGGCGCTCGGCGACTTCCGGCTGCTGACGCGCGGGGACGAGCTGCCGGTGTTCGCCTTCACCACCCGGGACGGCCTGCCCTTCGACGTGTTCGACGTCTCCCGGCGGATGCGCGAGCACGGCTGGCTGCTGCCCGCCTACACCTTCCCGCCGAACCGCGAGGACCTGGCGGTGCTGCGGGTCGTGTGCCGCAACGGCTTCTCCCACGACCTGGGCGACCTGTTCATGGACGACCTGACCCGCCTGCTGCCCGAACTGCGCCGGCAGCCGCACCCCCTCACCGAGGACCGGGACGCGGCCACGAGCTTCCACCACTAGGCGGGGCCGTGACCTAGGCGGGGCCGTGACCGGGAAGGTCCGCCGGACGCCGAGAGCCGGTGGGCCCCTCCGGTCACGGCACCGGGGCCGCGGCTCAGCCCCGCCGTTCCAGGGCCACCAGCTCGAAGGCGGTCTTCCCGTCCAGGGACTCCCGGATGATGTCGGCGTGGCCGGCGTGCCGGGCGGTCTCGCGGATCAGGTGCAGGCACAGCCAGCGCAGCGAGACCCGGCCCTCCGGCGGGAACCAGGGGTCGGGCGGCAGCGGGAAGGTGTCGTCGAGGCTGGGCGCGGACCGGATGTACTTCTCCGTCTCGCCGGCCACCCGCTCCCAGTACGCGAGCTGACCGGCCACCGTCTCGTCGTCGGTGAGCCGGAAGCACTCGTGCCAGTTCGACTGGTCGCGGTGGACCTCCGGCGGCTCCTGCCGGGCGCGGGCCAGCCAGCCCTGCTCGACCTCGGCGACATGCTTGAGCAGACCGCCGAGGGACAGCTCACTGGCGCTCGGCCGGGAGCGGGCCTGCTCCTCCGTCAGCCCCAGCAGCGCCCGGCGGATACCGCCCCGCTGCTCCTCGAGGAACGCCAGCAGCGCCCCGCGCTCGTCGCCCTGCGTCTCCGCCGCCACGTGTGTGACCATGACCGGCCGCCTTTCATCGGGTCCTGTCGCCTGACAAGGTTCTTCCGCCCGGCAGGTTCTGCTGCCTGACACCGACGAAGTTACGGGCCCTTGCGGTCGGTTTCTGTCCGCAAGGGCCCGGCGCGCGGGATGATCCGGGTCGCGCCAGCGCTGTGACCGGAAAAGTCTGCCGGAAGGCTCGCGGCGTCCGGTGCGGTGCAACGCAAGGCGGAGCATCGCCCGCGTACCGGACGTACTCGGGTGATGCCACGACGCGGCGAGGTGCCGTGCCGGACGCCGCGAGCCGGTGAACCCTTCCGGTCGCAGCACTAGAAGGGGAAGCCGCTGCGGCCGTGCTGCACCGAGATCCACTTGATCGTGGTGAAGGCCTCGACGGTCGTCTCGCCGTTCAGCCGGCCGAGGCCGGAGTGCTTCTCGCCGCCGAACGGGACCAGCGGCTCGTCGTGCACGGTGCCGTCGTTCACGTGGAACATGCCGGAGTCGATGCGCTTGGCGAACGCGACTCCGCGCTCGATGTCACCCGTGTGGACGGCACCGCTGAGGCCGTACGGGGTGTCGTTGACGATCCGGACCGCCTCGTCCTCACCGTCGAAGGGGACGAGGAAGACGACCGGGCCGAAGACCTCCTGCTGGAGCAGGGCGGAACCGGCGGGCACGTCGGTGAGCACGCTGGGCTCGACCAGGTTGCCGGTGGTGGTGCCGCGCACCAGGGCGGTGGCGCCCTCGGCCAGCGCCTGCTCCACGACACCCGAGAGGGCGCTCGCCTGCTGGGAGTTGATCACCGGGCCGATGACCGTCCGCGGATCGCGCGGGTCGCCGACCTTCAGCGTCCGGACCTTGGCGACGAACTTCTCGGTGAACTCCGCGGCCACCGAGCGGTCCACCAGGACCCGGTTCGCCGCCATGCAGACCTGGCCCTGGTGCACGTACCGGCTGAAGACGGCGGCGTCGACCGCGTAGTCGATGTCGGCGTCGTCCAGGACCACCAGGGCGCTGTTGCCGCCCAGTTCGAGCACCGCGCGCTTGAAGTGCGAGGCGCAGACGGTGGCGACGTGCCGGCCGACCTTGTCGGAGCCGGTGAAGGAGATGACCTTGGGGACCGGGTGCTCGATGAACGCGTCGCCGATCTCGGCTATGTCGGTGACGACGACGTTGAGCAGACCGCCCGGCAGCCCCGCGTCCTCGAAGATCTTCGCGACCAGGGTGCCGCCCGCGATCGGGGTGTTCTGGTGCGGCTTGAGGACCACGCCGTTGCCGAGCGCGAGGGCCGGTGCCACGGACTTGATCGACAGCAGGAACGGGAAGTTGAACGGACTGATCACGCCCACCACGCCCACCGGCACCCGGTAGACGCGGTTCTCCTTGCCGTCGGCCGGGGAGGGCAGGATCCTGCCCTCGGGACGCAGCGCCAGGTTGACCGCCTCGCGCAGGAACTCCTTGGCGAGGTGGAGCTCGAAGCCGGCCTTCACCCGCGTGCCGCCCAGCTCCGCGACGATCAGGTCGGCGATCTCCTGCTCGCGGTCCTCGATCAGCCGCAGCGCCCGCTCGAAGACCGTACGGCGGGCGTAGGGGTTGGTCGCGGCCCACTGCTTCTGGGCGCGGGCGGCGCTGCGGTAGGCCTGGTCGACCTCGTCGACCGTCGCCACGGTGATCGAGGCCAGCTTCTCGTCGTCGTACGGGTTGAAGTCGATGACGTCCCAGGAACCGGTGCCCGGGCGCCACTCACCGTCGATGTACTGCTGGGCCAGGTCGCTGAAGTAGGACGGCATGTGATCCCTCAATCGGTCGCAGACACAGGAGCCACGTCACGGTCTGATCACACGTCATCGTACTTGTGTTTCAAGAGAGTTGAAGGAGGCCCCGGAGAAGATCACGGCTCTCGTCCGGTCCCGGGCTGTCCTGCTGGAGCTCCTTGAGCGCCTGCTCGTACTGGGCCACGTCCTCGCGCTTGTCCAGGTACAGGGCGCTGGTGAGCTGCTCCAGGTAGACCACGTCGGACAGGTCCGCGTCGGGGAAGCTGAGGATGGTGAAGGCACCGCTCTCGCCGGAGTGCCCGCCGAAACCGAACGGCATCACCTGGAGCCGGACGTTGGGGCGCTCCGAGATGTCGATCAGGTGCTGGAGCTGGCCGCGCGTGACGTCGCGGTCGCCGTAGGGCCGGCGCAGGGCGGCCTCGTCCAGGACTATGTGGAACTCCGGGGCGTCGTCCGCGAGCAGGTGCTTCTGCCGCTCCAGGCGCAGTGCGACCCGCCGCTCCACGTCGGCCGGGCTCGCGCCCTTCATGCCGCGCCGGACCACCGCGCGGGCGTACTCCTCGGTCTGCAGCAGGCCGTGCACGAACTGCACCTCGTACACCCGGATCAGCGAGGCGGCGCCCTCCAGGCCCACATAGGTGGGGAACCAGCTCGGCAGTACGTCGGTGTAACTGTGCCACCAGCCGGCCACGTTGGCCTCCCGGGCGAGGGAGAGCAGCGACTCGCGCTCCGCCTCGTCACTGATGCCGTACAGGGTCAGCAGATCCTCGACGTCCCTGGTCTTGAAGCTCACCCGGCCCAACTCCATCCGGCTGATCTTCGACTCGGACGCGCGGATCGAGTAACCCGCCGCCTCGCGCGTGATCCCCCGAGCTTCACGCAGCCGCCTGAGTTGCGAGCCGAGCAGCATGCGCCGCACCACCGATCCGGGCTCTCCCGCGCTCACGTTCGCCAGCCTCCCCAACCGTCTTCAGGTGTCGCAGTCTGCCACTAAAACACTTCGAGCAGTACTCGTCCGGTTACGGAAACGGAAAGAGGTCAGCCGCTTTTCGCCGGCAGAGGTACGGACCTCTGGCAGTCGCGCGATCCAATGTGGCGGAAAAAATGGCCAAGAAGCGGTACGGGAAGGATCATTTCGGTCACGTGCACGTGCATCTGCCCTTGCATCTGCCTCCCCCATCCGAAACCATGGTGCCGCGCCACCGCTGCATCGCTACGACCGCGAATTCCCGGGAGTGCCTCGCATGGGGACGAATGGATCGACCATGCTCAAGCCGTTACGGCAGGGCCTTCCGCCGTTGGACCCCGCAGCCGTCTCCGATGCCGCCTCCTGCGCCCTTCCGGCCCGTTACGAGGCGGTGGGCGAGGCCCGGCGCTTCACCCGCCGCACGCTGGACCAGTGGGACGTGGGCGACCGTTTCGACGACATCTGCCTCGTCGTCTCCGAACTCGTCACCAACGCCCTGCGGCACGGCCTGCCCATCCCGCACCAGCGTTTGTCCGGCGAGGCCGGACGGCCGGCACCGGCCGGCAGCGGCCGCACCCCGCAGTCCCCCGTGGTGCGCCTGCACCTGCTGCGCTGGACCGAGCGGCTGGTGTGCGCGGTGCGCGACCCCGGCGACGAGACGCCGGTGCCGCGCGACTCGGACGACTTCTCGGCCGAGTCCGGCCGGGGGCTGTTCCTGGTCGACTCCTTCGCCGACGGCTGGGGGTGGCACCCGTTCGCGGGAACCCTCGGCGGCAAGGTCGTCTGGGCGCTGTTCCGGCTCCGGCCGGCCGACTGAGGTGACGCGGAGCCCCGTCGCACCGGGTGTCTACGCGCGTACACCGGGTCGGCACCGGCCCACGGGCCGCTGATCCTCCTCAGCCGGCTATCAGGTGGTCGAACTCGCCGTCCTTGATCCCGAGGAGCATCGCCTCGATCTCCGCGCGCGTGTAGACGAGCGCGGGCCCGTCCGGGAAGCGCGAGTTGCGCACCGCCACGTCGCCACCGGGCAGGCGCGCGAACTCCACGCAGGATCCCTGCGAGTTGCTGTGCCTGCTCTTCTGCCAGGCCACTCCGTCCAGCTGCGTGGCAGCCATGCCGTTGTACACGTCGTACTCCCCGTACACGCCGTCAACGTCGCGGTCCACAGATCGCTCCCCGGTGGTGCACTTGGCTGGTGTGGCCATGGATGTCTTGGTCAACTGCCCGGATCATAACCTCGTCCATGTGCAGATGCATGAGCAGATGCACGTGCACGAGGCGTGTCGCCGCGATTACAGCTGTGACGTCCGCTGCGCCGAGGCCGTTCCGGCGCCCGTCCGAGCGGTTGCGGCAGCGGTCCGGGAGACGGCGGCACATGCCCTCCCCGGCCCCCGTTCGCGCTCTGCCGTGCCACCGTTCGCGCCGGGGCGTCCGGATCGAATCCCTCGCGCACTCCATACAGACGCGTGCCGCGCCCTTCCTGTTCCGGGATTCGTCCGGCGGTCCGGCCCGTGGGACGGGCCGGACGGCGGGGCCGAACCGGCGGAGTCTTCCGCACGGCGTCCGGAAGTGTTCGGCGTAACGGCTGGTAACTTGCTGCGGTCCCTCCGGTTCGGGGGCGCGCCGTCCCGAGCGGGACGACGGCCCCGGGGCGGCCGGTTCGCTACAGCTTGGGAGCTTGACGTGACGACGGCGACTGCAAGGGTGCGGACGGCGGCCGCGGCGGCGGGTCTGGTGGGCGCGCTCGCGCTGACCGCGTGCGGCGGGGGCGGCACCGGGGACGACTCCGCACCGGCCCCGGCGCCGACGGCGGGCTCGGCGTCCGGCAGCTCCGCGGGCCGGGTCACGGGTGCGTCCGGGGAACTGCAGGGCAGTTGGGTCACCACCGCCAAGGGGTCGATCGTGGCCCTGGTGATCACCGGGGAGAAGGCCGGGCTCTTCGCCACCGGCGGCGCCATGTGCAGTGGCACCGCCGGCAGCGAGTCGGGCATGCGGATGATCCATCTGAACTGCACCGACGGCAGCAAGGCCCGGGCCAGCGGCATGGCCGAGCCGGCGGGCCGGAACGCCATGAAGGTGACCTGGTCCGGCGGGCTCGGCGAGGAGACGTACACCAAGGCCGAGGGCGGCAGGCTGCCCTCCGGGATGCCGACGGACCTGAAGCGGTGAATTCGGCGGGGTGCGTGAGCGGGCCCCCGGCGCAGGCGCCATGATGCGAGGAGACCGTCACGACCTCGATGGGACCTGCTCATGCGCGCCATTCCGCTCACCGTCACCGCCCTCGCCGCCGCCCTCCTGCTGACCGCCTGCGACGACGGCGGCGGCGGCGAGAACGGCAAGAGCGGTTCCGCCTGCGAGATCGGCGGCGTCTCGGTCCAGATCGGCTCGGCGAGCATGGCGCCGGCCGCCGGGGACACCGGCGAGGTACCCGTCAGCATCACCAACCAGAGCACGCCGTGCACCCTGGACCACTTCCCCGGTGCCACCCTGAGCGCCGACGGCGGCGAGGTGAGGCTGCCCGCGCAGGAGGGGGCCGTGGCGCGGAAGCTGAAACTCGCCAAGGGCGACTCGGCGACCTTCACCATCACCTACGTGCGCGGCGGGGCGGGCGGCAAGGCGGGACTGGCGGCCGATTCGGTGCAGATCAACCTGCCCGGCACGGACACCACGCGGAGCTTCCGGTGGTCCTACGGGCCCGTCGCGACCAAGGGCTCGGCGGACGCACCGGACGCCTCCGTCAGCGCCTTCCAGCAGGTCGGGGACTGAGCACCGCGTCGTGCGGCGGGCCGGGCCCCGGTGGGTCAGCCGAGCCGGGGACGTGCCCTGACGCTGGCCCGGTCCGCCGCTCGCGTGCCCTCCGTCCAGCCCGCCTCGTCGCTCACCCCGCGCAGCCGGGTCGTGGTGGTCTCGGGGAACATGCGCTCGAGACGGTGGGTGACGGCTGTCTCCCGGGTGGCGAGGACCGGCAGCAGGTCCTGGGTCACCTGGGTTCCGGCCACGGCCGCGAGGCGGTCGCCCACGCGGTGCGCGTAGGCCGCGAGGAACGACTGCCGGAACGTCCTGGTGCGCTTGCGGCCGCCGGCGCGCTGCGCGGCCTCCGCCCCGGCCATCGCGTGGTGGGCCTGCACGAGCAGCGAGGTGTGCAGCAGCTCGACCGCCTCCAGGTCCGCCTC
The DNA here is from genome assembly GCF_023630175.1 of Streptomyces cellostaticus. Taxonomy (GTDB): domain Bacteria; phylum Actinomycetota; class Actinomycetes; order Streptomycetales; family Streptomycetaceae; genus Streptomyces; species Streptomyces cellostaticus_A. The sequence continues at coordinate 78,176 of NZ_JALLIN010000024.1, forward strand.
GAAGCCGACGACCGTGGAGAAGCAGAGGGCCTCGTGCCACACCGCACGGCAGTGGTTGGCGGTGGCCACCGCGTCCAGCAGCACCGCCTTGGCCTGCTCGTACGGCGGCTCCACGCCGATGCGGCAGGCGCCGGGCGCGTCCGGCGCGGGGGCCCCGGCCGCCAGCAGCGCCTCGTCGACGCTGTGCCGGGCCATCAGCTCCTGCGCCTTGGCCGAGAGCGCCTCCGCCTCCTCGGGGTAGCCGGTCGCCTCGGCCTTGGCGAGCAGCGCGCGGATACGGGTGAGCATGCGCGAGGCGCCGGGGCCCGGATCACGGCGGGGCTCCTCCAGGACCTCCAGGGGCGGCAGGCGCAGCAGCAGGCGGTACAGCTCCAGCACCGCGGTGGCGTGCGAGAAGCGGTCGCCCGCTCGTACGGCGGGCTCCGGGAGGGCCGCCAACTGGGCGGCCCAGCGGCGCCCGCGGGGGCGGTCCTGCCCGGACCGCGCCCGTATCAGCCCGGACGCGAGGGCCAGGTGGACCTCGTCCAGCTCGCGCCGCACCACTCGCACGACATCGGCGGGCTGCCAGCCGCGCCGCCAGGCGGCGGCCACGAACTCCTCGCCCCGGCGCGCGAGCTCGGTGTCCGCGGCGGGGTCGGCGGCGAGCAGGGAGGCACCCGTGTCGAGTCCGGCGTCGTTGTCCTCGTACAGGGCGGCGCGGAAGGCCCGCTCGACGGTGCTGGCGGTGCTGGTCACCCGTCGATCGTGCCACGCGGGCACCGGAAGCCGGCAGCGGCCGTCCACACCCTGTGGACAACCATGTCGGCGAGAGGGGCCGATCGACTGTCAACCATCAGTTGACGCTCGTGAGTGCGCAACCTACGGTTGACACATGGCGACCAATCCGAACATCACGGCATCCGTACGCCTCGACGACCTCATCGCGGCGATCAAGCGGGGGCATCCCGAACCCCTCGACCAGCTCCAGGACGCGGTGATCGCCGCCGATCACCTCGGTGACGTGGCCGACCACCTGATCGGCCACTTCGTGGACCAGGCCCGCCGGTCCGGCGCCTCCTGGACCGACATCGGCAGGAGCATGGGCGTGACCCGGCAGGCGGCACAGAAGCGGTTCGTGTCCAAGGAGTCGGCCGACCTCGACCTCAGCCAGGGCTTCAGCCGGTACACCCCCCGCGCGCGGAACGTGGTCATGTCCGCGCACAACGAGGCGGTGGCCGCCCACCACGCCGAGGGCCGCCCCGAGCACCTGGTCCTCGGTCTGCTGGCCGAACCGGAGGGCCTGGCCGCGAAGGCGATCACCGCACAGGGAGTCCCGCTGGACACGGTGCGCCGGAGCGCGGCCGCCGCGCTCCCGCCGGCCGCGGAGAACGCCCCCGACCTCGTCCCCTACGGCCCGGAGGCCAAGAAGGTCCTGGAACTCACCTTCCGCGAGGCCCTCCGGCTCGGCCACGACTACATCGGCACCGAGCACCTCCTGCTGGCCCTGCTGGAGCACGAGAACGGCACGGGCGTCCTCAGCGGGCTCGGCATCACCAAGACGGCGACCGGGGAGTTCGTCCACAAGGTGCTGGCGACGCTGCTGGAGCACCAAGGGGCGGCGGCCGACGCGGCGGAGGCGGCGACCGGCTGACCCGGCGGGGACACATCCGGCTGCGCCGAACGAACCCGCAGGTCAAGGCCATTGTCAGTGCCACCTGCCAGACTCCTGTGCATGTCCGGCCGGTGGGCTCTCGCGGCGGCCGAGGACGGTGGCGTGGACGTCGCCCCCCTCGGCCCCGACGGGTTGCCCGCCGGTCCGGTGCGGCGGGAGAGCGATCTCGCCGGGGCGGTGCGGAGCCGTCCGGAGGTGACGCGCTGGGTGTGGCGGTCGACCGCCGACGTCTACCCGCGTCTGCTCGCCACGGGGGTGCGAGTGGAGCGGTGCTACGACGTCGAGGACGCCGAGACACTCCTGCTCGGGCACGAGGGCCGGCACGGCGAGCCACGCTCGGCCGCCGCCGCCCTGGCCCGCCTCCGCGGCGGCCCCGTACCGCCCGATCCACCGCAGCGGCAGGCCGACACGGGCGCCCAGCCCCCGCTGTTCGAGCCCGCCGGCCACCGCCTGCCCCTCACCGACCTGCTCGCCGTCTACGCCGAGCAGCAGCGGCGGCACGAGCGGACCGCCCACCCCGACCGCATGCGGCTGCTGACCGCCACCGAGTCGGCGGGGATGCTGGTGGCCGCCGAGATGAACCGCTCCGGCCTGCCCTGGAGCGCCGAGGTCCACCGCGCTCTCCTGCACGACCTGCTGGGCGAGCGGTACGCGGGCGGCGGCGAGCCGCGGCGCCTGGCCGAGCTGGCGGAGGAGGTGTCGGCCGCCTTCGGCCGCCGGGTGCGCCCCGACCTGCCCGCCGACGTGGTCAGAGCCTTCGCCGGGGCCGGCGTCAAGGTGCGGTCCACCCGCCGCTGGGAGCTCGCCGCCGTCGACCACCCGGCGGTGCGGCCGCTGCTGGAGTACAAGAAGCTGTACCGCATCTGGGTGGCGCACGGCTGGTCCTGGCTGCAGAACTGGGTGCGCGACGGACGCTTCCGCCCCGAGTTCCTGGCCGGCGGCACGGTCACCGGGCGCTGGGTGACCAACGGCGGCGGTGCCCTGCAGATCCCGAAGGTGATCCGGCGGGCCGTGGTGGCCGACCCCGGCTGGCGCCTGGTCGTGGCCGACGCCGACCAGATGGAGCCGCGCGTCCTGGCGGCCGTCTCCCGCGACCCCGGCCTCATGGAGGTGGCCGGGCGCGAGAGCGACCTGTACCAATCCGTCTCGGACCGCGCCTTCTCCGGCGACCGGAGCCAGGCCAAGCTCGCCGTGCTCGGCGCGGTGTACGGCCAGACCTCCGGCGACGGCCTGAAGAACCTCGCCGCCCTCAGACGCCGCTTCCCCGTGGCCGTGGCCTACGTCGACGAGGCCGCACGGGCCGGGGAGGAGGGCCGGCTCGTCCGCACCTGGCTGGGGCGCACCTGCCCGCCCGCCGCCGGCCCGGTCGAGGACGCGGGCGAGGAGGCGGGCATCCCGGTCGGCGACGACACCGGGGACCAGGCGGACGGCCCCGGCTGGGGACCGGGTCACGCCTCGGGCGACTCCCGCGCGCGCGGCCGCTTCGCCCGCAACTTCGTCGTGCAGGGCAGCGCCGCCGACTGGGCCCTGCTGCTGCTCGCCGGGCTGCGCCGGGCCTGCGCGGACCTCGAGGCCGAACTGGTCTTCTTCCAGCACGACGAGGTCATCGTGCACTGTCCCGCCGACGAGGCCGCCGCGGTCGTCGAGGCGATCCGGGAGGCCTCGCTCCTCGCCGGGCGGCTGACCTTCGGCGAGACACCGGTGCGCTTCCCGTTCACGACCGCGGTGGTGGAGTGCTACGCCGACGCCAAGTGAGGGCCGGTCAGCACACCGGGGTGCCCCCCACCAGCTCCCGCAGCTCCTCGAGCAACGCCTGCTCGTCGGTGCCGTCCAGCGCGGTGAGGGCCGCGTGCCAGACGTCGCGCGCCTCCGTCCGCCGCCCCTGCTCGCGCAGCAGCAGCCCGTGCTGGTGGCGCGCCAGGCCGCCCATGTAGCGGTCGGCGCGGGCGTCGGCCCGGCGCAGCAGCTCCGCGCACTCGCGGGCGGCCCGCTCCGTCCCGCCGAGCCGCCGCAGCGCGCGGACCAGACCGAGCCGGGCCTGGGACTCACCGTGCCAGTCGCCGTGACCGCCGAGGATGCGCAGACTCTCCTCGAAATGCCGCGCGGCCGCCGCGGGTTCGCCGAGGGTGAGGTGGGCGTACCCGATGTTGCAGTGGGCCGAGTGCCGCACGACCACCGCGCCGATCGCGTCCCCGATCGCCAGCGAGCGCCGGTGCCGCTCGATCGCCGCGCGCGGGTCGGTGTGCTCGTAGAGGTTGCCGAGATGGCTGTGGGTGACGGCCTCCCCGTAGGGGTCGTTCAGCAGCCGGGAGTACGCGAGGCTGCGCCGCAGCGCCTCCCCGGACTCCGCGAACCGGCCGAGCCCCTCCAGCAGCAGCCCGCGGTTGTTCAGGCCGCGGCGGATCCAGGAGGTCCTGCCGAGCCGCCGCCAGATCGCCAGTGCCTCGTCGGTGAGGGCGAGGGCGTCGTTCTGCCGGCCGGCCAGGAAGTGCAGCGCGGCGAGGTCGCCGAGCGCGTACGCCTCCGCCGCCGCGTCCCCGAGCCCGCGCGCCGCACCGAGCGCGGCCCGCCCCAGCACCTCCATCTCGGCCACCCGGCCCCGCCGCCGCACGTACGGGAAGAACAGCCGGACCAGCACGGACAGACCGGCGGCCCGGTGCCCGTCGGCCGTGCCCGCGTTGCGCTCCACCAGCGCGACGACGTTCTCCAGTTCCATGTCGCCCCAGGCGAAGGCCTGGTCGGTGGACTCGAAGACCGGCAGGGCCGCCACGTCCGCCGCGTGTCCCGGTGGCTGCGCCGAGGTGGGCCGGCGGCGGTCGTCCCGGTCGGGGCCGGGCTCCACGACGGCGGTCAGCACCCGCTCGGCTGCCGCCGCGTACCAGCGCAGGGCGATCAGGTCCGGGTCGGTGCCGGTGGCCGGCCCGTCGCCGGCCAGCTCGCGGGCGAAGTCGCGGACCAGGTCGTGCGGGGCGTAGCGGCCGTACTCCGTCTCCTCCAGCAGGGCCACGTCGACCAGCCGGTCCAGGGCGGCCTCGGCGCGGCGCTCGTCGGTTCCGGTCAGGCGCGCGACGAGCAGGGCGCCGTAGGTCGGCAGGTCGAGCTCCCCGATGCGGCGCAGCACGAGCGCGGCGTCCCGGTCGGCCTCGCGTGGGGCGGCGGCGAGCGCGTCGTGGGCCACGGCGAGGGACCGGCGCACACTCAGGTCGTCGTACTCCAGGTGGGGCAGCCTGTTTCCGGAGGCCGCCAGTTGACCGGCCAGGACGTCCGGGGTGAGGGCGCCGCGGGCGGCCAGCCGGGCGGCGACCACCCGCAGCGCGAGGGGGAGCCTGCCGGTCAGCTCGATCAGGGCATGGCCGGCGTCGAGCTCCACCCGTCCGCTCACGGCCCGCAGCAGCGCGGCACTGTCCTCCCCGGTCAGCGGGCCGAGCGGGAAGCGCCGGGCGCCGTCCAGCGCGGTCAGCGGCGAGCGGCTGGTGACGATGACAGCGCAGCCGGGCCCGGCCGGCAGCAGGGACCGCACCTGGGCCGCGCTCGCCGCGTCGTCCAGCATCAGCAGCACGCGGGCGGGGGCGACCAGCGAGCGGAACAACGCGGCCGCGGCGTCGGGGTGTTCGGGGATGCTCCGCGGTTCGGCACCGAGGTCGCGCAGCAGGGCGGTGAGCGCCTGGGCCGGGGCGAGCGGGGCCATGCCGGGTGTGGCGCCGTGCAGGTTGACGTAGAGCTGGCCATCGGGGAACAGATCCCGCAGCGTGTGGGCCACGTGCAGCGCGAGCGCGCTCTTGCCGACGCCGGCCATGCCGCTGATCACCGCCAGTCGGCCCCCCTCCGCGGTGAGGGCCCGCCCGAGGTGGTGGCGCTCGGCGACCCGGCCGGTGAAGTGCGGCGGGGAGGGCGGGAGCTGGGCGGGGACGGGGGCCTCGGGCGAGGGGGACGCCGGATCGTCGGACGGCGGTGCGGCCGCGTCGGCACCAGCCGCGTCCGGGGCGGCGCCGCCGGCCGGCCGGGCGAGCGACCGCGCATCCCGCGGGGCGGCGGCGCGGGGGAACACCGGTGTGCCGCGGGCGGCACGGACGGCCGGCCCTCCCTCGACCGGTACGACGGCGCCGCGGGCGGGCGGCCCGCCGTCGGTTGGGGCGGGGGCGTGACCGTGCGGAGACGGGCCCGTCGTGTCACCCGTCGCTGCCCGCGCCGGTGCCGGGAGCTCCCGCAGCACCTCCAGATGGGCCTGGCGGACCTCGCGGCCGGGTTCGACGCCGAGGTCCTCGATCAGACGGGCGCGCAGATCGCGATGGACGGCGAGGGCCTCGGCCTGCCGGCCGGTGCGGTGCAGGGCGAGCATGAGCCGGCGGTGGTAGGCCTCGCGCAGCGGATGCTCGGCGACGAGCGCCGCCAGCTCCGGCACGATGTCGAGCAACCGCGGTCCGCCGAGCTCGAGCTCGGCGTCGTAGCGCCACTCCAGCAGAAGCAGCCGGGCCTCCTCCAGGCGCTGCACGAGAGCGCGGCCGCCGAGGTCGGCGGAGAGTCCGCCGAGCGGAGCGCCGCGCCAGAGCGCGAGTGCGGAGGTGGCGGCACGCACGACGGCGTGCCAGTCCCCGCGGCCGTGGGCGGCGCGCGCCGCGGTGACCTCGGCGTCGAACACGTGCACGTCCAACTCGCCCTCGGCGACCCGCAACTGGTAGCCGGGCGGCACGGTCCTGAGCCGCCCGGGGTCGTCCAGGAGCCGGCGCAGCCGGGTGACGTGGTTGTGCAGCGAGGCCCGCGCGGAGACGGGGGGCGCCCCGCCCCACAGGGCGTCCTTCAGCGACTCGGTGGACACGACCCGGCCGGCCTCCAGCAGCAGCGTGACGAGCAGGGCGCGCATCTTGGGGCTGCCGATGGCGCACGGCCGGGTGTCGGCGCCGCCGTCGGGGGCAGTGTCATGGGTACCGGGACCGCCGTGGGGCGCCCCGTGCGGATCCGCGTGGAGGTTGTACGAAATCCCGGACGGCTGTCGGTGGTACAGGGCGGGTGGCCCCAGCAGTCCGAACCGCAGCTCGTACCGCCGCTTCACGCTGCCCACTGCCTTCCCGGGGTCCTGCCTCCACCGGCCGATCGGTGACCTGCGGACAAACCGTTGGCCACATGTTAGCGATCCGTTGGCGCGTCCTGATCTGATCGTTCCATCGGATCCGGTCCGACGGCGCGCGCGTAGACGCGTAACTCGGGGGAGTGTCGCCGCAGGCCTGGTCCGGGGACGCAGAAGGACCCCGGTCGGCGGAGGTGAACGGCCGGGGTCCTGTCCCGCCCTTCCTCCCGGCGGGTACCGCTCAGCCGCAGTGCACGTTGTTGACGTCCCGGCCGACCCACAGACCGCCGTTGTCCTCGGCGAACTTGAGGTTGATGCAGTGCCCGTCGGTGCCCGTCACGGTGACCGGGCCCGCGTAGGAGCTGAACGCTCCGTCGTCACCCTTCCACGTGCTGCTGCCGGACTTGTTGATGGCCACCGTCATGTAGTGGGGCACACCCGCGTACTTCCTGGCCACCAGGACGGCGCAGTTGGTGCCGCCGTTCGCCGACGAGTAGTAGAGGTGGGCGGTCGCCCACACCTCACCGTGCGCGGTCGTGTTGTACGTGCCGATCTGCGACCCCGAGCAGCCGTAGCCGGCGGCGGAGGCGGTGGTGGCCGTGGCAAGGCTCAGGCCCGCGACCGTGAGTCCGAGTGTGGCCAGCGTCGCGATGGTCCTACGCATGTGTGTGATTCCCCTCAGTACAGCCGTCATCGAGTGGTCAAGACCTCGGGGCGCACTCCACCCGCCGCGGACCGAGCTCCACGGTCGGCTCCCCCGCTCCCCCAAGTCGCAACCGCGTACGGCTACTTGGGGGTAAGCCTAGGAAAGATCCACTCGCGCCGGCAGTGGCGCAATCCTCGCCATTCGACACTCATCCGGACATCGAGGTCGAACATTTTTCCGGAACCTCAAGTACCGGTGCCGTCCTCAGGCTCTCGCGGCCAGCAGGGCGCGGACGTCCCGCGTCGACCAGTGCCCTGCCGCACCCGGACAGGACGCGACGTAGGAGGCGACCGCCTCCGGGTCCCACGCCCCTGCGGAGAGAAGGCCCGCGGCGAGGTGGCGGACGTACGCAGCGGAGGGGGCGACCAGTTGCCGTTCGCCCATGCGCCATGGCGCCGTGAAGGTCAGCACCGGCAGACCGTCGACCTGGCCCGCGCAGACGAGCGTCTCGTAGCGGCCCGGTCCGAGTTCGGCGCGTCCCTCGGTCAGCACGTCCACCAGCTCCAGGTCCACGTCGGGAGAGCGGTACATCTCCTGAGCCGCGATGTCGGCGAACTGGCCGGTGGTGACCAAGTACGCTCTCGCAAGAACGCGGCCGTCGGCCTTCGGGTCGTAGAAGGCCCGCCCGCCTCCCCACACGCGCGACTCGGTCGCGAAGTACATCGCGCCGGCGAGTTCCAGTGGGAGGGACCGCGCCGGCATCGCGGGGTTCCGGCATCCCGGGTACTCCCGGACCGCGCCGGGCGGCCGCCCGCCCCGGATGTACGCGGCGAGCCGAACCAGGTGCGTGTTGGAACCGTAGGAGGCGTACCAGACCCGCTCGGGATGCTGGTCGAGCGGCAGGGTCGGGTCGATGCTGCGCAGCGCCTTCACGTGTGCCTGCTCCCCGGAGACTTGGTCGTAGGACGCCCGCGGTCGTCGCGCGGGCCGAGCCGGCGGACGCTCCTCGCGGAGCGGCCCGGCGGCACTGGACACGGGCACTCTGCCAGTTGTCCTCACTCTCCGGGTCAGGGATGTGCACGCACTCCGCCGACGTCACCCCGGCCGGTGGACCGTGGTCCGGTGAGCGCCTAGGGGTACGCCGTGCGCACCTGCTTGTCCGGCGGTGAGCACGAACGCGAGGGGCTGGCAGCGGGCATCGGCAGCGAGGTGGATCTTTGTGGTCAGTCCGCCGCAGGACCGGCCGATGTCATGGTCGCCGGGCTCGCCGGCCGGGGCCCCTTTTTCGGGCCCCGGCCGCGTGCTGGTGGGCCCGCACGACCGTGGAGTCGACCGAGACGGCCCAGTTGACGTCCTCGTCCGCATCGGCCTGGGCCACCAGCGCGGTGAACACCCGCTCCCAGGCGCCATCGGCGGCCCACCTCCGCAGCCGGTTGTAGACACCCCGCCAGTTGCCGTACTTCTCCGGCAGGTGGCCCCACTGCGAACCGGCCTGGAACTTCCAGGCGATCGCGTCGATCACCTCACGATGGTCACGCCGGCGGCCACCTCACTTCGGTGTCCGGTCCGGGAGTATCCGCGCCCACTGGGCGTCGGCCAACGGCACACCCGGACCGACGACCGACTGATCCAAACGACTGTCTAGGCGCGGGTTCCGCTGGCCACCAGCATCAACATCAGGACTAGCGCCGCCACAGGCACGTCAATGGGGGGCTGCGACTGCACCCAAGACATGATCGTGACCACGGCCGCCAAGCCTTCAAGCCCCCCCTGGGGCCTCGGATCAAGTGGAAAGTTCGTCCCCGCCACCCAGCTACTCCTTAGCATCGTGGCAACGCACCCGAGCGTCGCGCCGTTCCTCAACTCTTCTTGGACGGTCAGGTGTTGCGTAACTGGAACGCGTTGCCACTCGGTTGGCAACACTTAGCTACAGGGATCGGGGTAGCCGACTTGACAGACAGTCCCTTTGCACTGCGCCCCATCGGGGATGACGTGCCTCCGGAGGCGGCCCAACTAGCCGAACGCCTACGCGAGGTCTTTTCGTCGCTCAACCTCACGATGAGGAGGTATGCAACACGCACACACAGGAATCCGGGAGCGGTTTCACGCTACTTGAACGGCACTCGTGTACCGCCCTGGGATTTCGTCACTGAACTACTTACAGAGGTGGCTAGGACACGCGGGACCCCCATCAAAACTGAAGTAGTGGACCACCTCCGCAGAAATCACCGGCGTGCGCTACAGGCCAGCAGCAAGAATCGGCACGAGGTTCAGAGACTGCAGGACCAGCTCGAAGAAGCGGACCTACGGGTGCGGGAGTCGGAGGTGCGTCAGCAAGTCCTCATGGAGGGGCTCCAGCTAAGGGAAGCAAGAATCGCCCAACTGGAAGTAAAGCAAGCCGAGATTACAGCGCGTTGGCACGAGGAGAAGGATGAATTAGGTCAACATCTCACCGCGATCAACCTTCGCCATGAATCGACTACAGATGAATTGGAGAGGCTGAAACTCGAAGTAGCGCAGCTACGACAAGACCTCGCGCTGGCTCGGGAGGCGACCCAGCAGGCCGAGGAAAAGTGCAGCGAACTGGAAGAGAAGCTGGTTGAGGCGGAGGAGAGAGCTCAAGCGGGCGAAGAAGCGAGAGAAGCGAGTGCGCTGGAGAGAGCACGACGCATGGCGGAAGAAGCCAAGGCTGTGGCTGACGAGTTGCGGCGGAAGTTGGAGGCTTACGAAAGCATCACCCCGTCAAACGCAGCCGGTGAAAATTCTGGTCAAATGACCTATGAAGGATTCCGAGAGAGGGGGGAGCGAAGAAGACAAGAGCGGTTCTCCAAACTGACCAGTCGACCGGTTGAAGAGATTGTTCACGACTTCCTTCGCGCATCAGTCAGCGGTAACGCTAGCAGGGGACGCGATCTACGCGATGCTGTCGCCGAGGTAGCACCACTAGCGGACGCAGAGCTCATTTGCTGGGAACTGGTCGAAAAAGGCTACGCATCGCTTGCCCAAAATGTTGCCGCCAGAATCGCAACGGCAAGATCGGTCGAGGAAGTTTCAGACTTCGTCAAGAGGGTCGGCGCTACTAACGTGAGCCGGGAGGCGAGCGAGCTCGTGAATGAAACCCTCACGCGGTTCGCTTGGCTGCGCCGGGCCGAGGATATACCGCTGTTCACGCAACGTCTGCGGGATGAAAACTGGGAAGCCTGGGCGCTGACAGTAGAGGATGAGTGCGCCATCCGGAGGAACCCTCAGGACCTGGTTAAGCTACTAAGGATCCTGGACGAGAAAACGCAGACTGACATTCTGGACGCAGTCGCCGGGTCGAGATCCGTTACGGATATTCCCGCGCTCTTCATGAGCATGGAGCAGCAGGGGGAAACTGAACTCATCCCTCTCCTCCTTGAGCTCCTCGAAACCCACCGGGAGGATAAGGTAAAAGGAGTTTTGGATGCCTGGGAACTCGCTAAGCAATAACCATATCGCTTGGCGCTCCCAGTGGCGGATTCTCAGGCTGCCCGGATGCTCTGTCGCTGCATGGATGGAGACCTGCCTCACCGACATCGCGAGTCTGAAGCCGAAGCCGCGCTCTCTTGACGACTACTGGTCGAAGACCCGCAACGACATCATTCCGGGCGTTGGTAGGCATCGCATCGGCAAGTTGCAGCCTGAGCACCCGGAGCGGATGTACCGACCCCTGCTCGACGCCGGCCACGCCCCGTCGCACGTCGTGAAGGTGCACCGCATCCTCTCCCGCGCCCTGAAGATCGCCCACGGACGCCGGATCGTCGGTGACAACGTCGCCACGCTCGTGGACCCGCCGAGCATCGATGAGACCGAGGCCCACCCCTTCATCAAGGAGGAGGCCAAGGCGTTCCTCGCGGCCGCTTCGAATCGCCCCACCTTCATGTGGTGGATCGTCGGTGTCGGCATGGGTCTCCGACAGGGCGAAACGCCCGGCTTGCGGTGGCCCTACGTCGATCTGGAAGCGGAGCTGTTCCGCCCCGAGTGGCAGCTACGGCGCCTCACGTGGCGGCACGGGTGCGGCGACCCACACGCCTGCGTCGCGCGCCTGCACCGCTTCGAGGCGTGCCCCGCGGACTGCACCACGCACAAGAACTACAAGCGTGGCTGCCCGAAGCCGTGCACCAAGACGTGCACGAAGCACGCGAGCGGCTGCCCGGACGCAGGGAGGGCGGTCTCGTCTTCACGCGTCCTAGGGCCGGTCTCACCTGTAGAAGGACGCCATGAGGCGCATGGGCGAGTTCTTCGTGCCCCCGCCCTCGACTCCGATTTCAGGCCCCACTGAGACCAGACTGAGACCGCCGACACCCGCGCGGCCCGCGCGCAACGCCACCGCCGCATCCTCTGAACGAGAAAGCCCAGCCTCAGACAGTGTCTGGGCTGGGCTTCAGATGGAGCCGCTTTCGGGATTCGAACCCGAGACCTACGCATTACGAGGCCCGACAAGATCATCCCGGCTAGTGCTGAACTATGCCGCCGAATCCTGTTTTCGCTGATCAGAGACTTGCTACCTTGATCGACGTGACGGCTGGTCCACCCTGGTGTCGCCCAGTCCGCTCACGCAGCGCTCACGCAGCGGCGACTGTTCTCCAGCCCGCGGCGGCACGCCGCTCAGATGTCAATGGCTGGACGGGCGGCCACCCGGTCGTTGGACTTGAAGCTTCGGGCTCGGCATGCACCCATGCCTCGATACCCTCTCAGCCGACTCTTACGGGTCGCGAGTGAGGGCTTGCGGGCTCGGCAGTCCTTGGTACTTGATATGAGAGAGCGAGCCAGAAGCTCGCCACATGTCAATGTCGGATTCGCTTGAGACTGTCCGAAAGAGGCGGAATGCGCGAGCTTTATGCGTGTCAGCTCCTACTGACCGGCCATGAAGAGTCCTCAGGAGACACTCTCAACCGAGCCGAGAGGCTGATCCGCGAATGGGTCAGCCGACCGACTCACCTCGCCCCCGAGCTCCTCACCGAAGGGCAGCACGAGGCGAGTGGCGGGCACACAGTGTCCGTTAGTCGCTACGCGCCCGCCGAGGATGACTCGTCGGGATGGAGCTGCTTGTGGAACTTTCCCAGCGCGGATGACGCTTCAGTGCGATGGACCTTGAGCCTGGCTCTCGCATCCCAAGGGCAGGACGCCTGCGCGACTCTACGAATCGGCCTCCAACAGAGAAGCCATAGCTTCCAGCTCCGACGACCCAACTATCAATTCTCTGCGCCGGCAATCGTTCGCACTCTCCTGCGAGAATTCGAGGTATCCGATGCGGGTCGGCCAACAAGGCCGACGCACGCGACTCTTCGCGCGGGCGACATTCCGGAGTTCGTCGAATGGCTGACGGACGACCAGCGCGCACTTCCAGTTGTCGTTGCCACAAATTACCCTTCGACCGGGCAGCCGCTCGTCGACTTGAGGAGGTTGGCCCGAGAACTATCTGGACTCGCCCACGTCGTGCATCTCTCCACTCACCTTGCTGCTCGCGCATTGACCGACAGAGTAGGGGCAGAGCGCTCCGCATGGCAGGGGGCGGTACGCCTCTACTGGCCGAAATTCCAGGTAGACGCAAACCCATATGAACATAAGTATTGGACACCTAATCGCCTTCTTGAGGACGATGAGGCACTAATCGATGAACTGAGGCGGTGGCTGGGTTCGGTAAGCGCCGCGTCGGTGCCCGAGAATCCTGCTCTTGGCTGGATGCGAGCGGCACGCCGGAAGGCACTTGCCGAAAGTGGGGACATACCGGATTGGGTCCAGGAGTACATCGAAACCACCGATGCTGAGCTGCGCGGGCTTCGCGAGGAACGTGACGATCTTAAGGAAGACCTTGCCGCCGCCCTGACAGATGTGGCTGCAATGCGTGAGCAGTACGCGCTGGTAAGCCAGTACTCCACCAAACCCGCTGCCGAGGATGGCCAGTCAGCCGCGCCGAGCGATGCGGATGTGTCAGCCCTGACGGTGGCCGAGGCTTACGAACATGCCAAGGCGGAAATCGGTGACGATCTCATCTTTCTCCCAAGCGCTGATGTCAGCATCAAGAAGTTCTCCGAATACAAGGATCCAGGGAAACTGCACAAGGCTCTCTTGGACGTCGCCAACGCCGGTCGCAGATGGGGCGATGGGACTCTCGGGAAGCCTTTCGGCGAGTTCTTCACAGATCTCGGCTACGGATATTCCGCAAAGAACCCTGCGGTGCGTGACCGTAGACACAAGCGCCATTATGAGGTGAAGTACAAGGACAATCTAGTTGTCATGGAACCACACCTTAAAGTCGACGAGTCCACCGGCCCTGATCAATGCCTTCGCATCTATTGGTACCTCGACGAAATCGACAAGGTGATCGTCATCGGGCACGTGGGGCGCCATCTACCGGACTGAAAATCTTGGCCCACGGCTCACCGGAGCTCGGTAACGCCATCGTGGGGAACTTCTATGCGGATGGTCCGTCCGCGTCGGGATCGGCCCGAAGACCGCGATCGCGGTGAGCCGAACTCACAGCGTTGGCAACGCCTTCCTCTCCCGCCGTCCAACCCAGGATGCCCAGGATGCGACACAACCGTTGAGGTTTCCGTGCTGGGTGGGACGTCAGGTTCCCACGAGAAGGGCTCACGCCTCGGCGATGACTTCCTCTGCTGCGATATCCGGCTTGACCTCGCCGCCCAGCGCCTCGGCGATGGCCTCAAACTCGGCGAGGGCGGCCTGGAGGTCCTCCACGATCTCCTGGGCGATGACCTCCGGAGGGAGCAGGCTGTCGGCGTCGTCGAGCGCCGGGTCCTTCAGCCAGGTGACGTCGAGGTTGACCTTGTCACGGGCGATGAGCTCCCCGTACGTGAACCGCTTGAAGCGGCCGTCCTCGGTCTCCTTGCGCGCCGAGCGGTCGTCCGCCTTGTACGCCTCGATGAAGTCGGCCAGGTCAGCCAGGCGGAGGGGACGCTGCTTGAGCGTGAAGTGCATCCCGGTCCGGAAGTCGTACACCCAGACCTCAGACGTGTTCGGTGCGTCGTCGGCCCGCGGGGGCTTCTTATCGAAGAACAGGACGTTCGCCTTGACGCCGCCGGCGTAGAAAATGCCCGTGGGCAGGCGCAGGATCGTGTGGAGGTTGAACTCCTGGAGGAGGCGCCGCCGGATCTTCTCGCCGGCCCCGCCCTCGAACAGGACGTTGTCGGGCAGGACGACCGCTGCACGGCCGTCCATCTCCAGCAGCGACATGATGTGCTGCAGGAAGTTCAGCTGCTTGTTGGTCGTCGTCGCCCGGAAGTCGGTCCGGTCGTAGGTGATGTCTTCCCGGTCGGTCTTGCCGTCCGTTCCGACGACTGTGATGGCCGACTTCTTTCCGAACGGCGGGTTCGCCAGAACGAGCGAAGCACGCCGAGAGGGAGCGCTGGCGAGCGCGTCGCTGGTAGTAATGAGGGACTCACCGCCAGCTTCGCCGATGCCATGGAGCAGCATGTTCATCGCAGCCAGGCGGGCCGTGCCGGGAACGAGTTCGTTGCCCCAGATCGTGCCCTGGCCCAGCGCGAGGCGCTGCTCACGGGAGAGGCCCTTGAGGTGGCGCTCCCGGATGTAGCTGTGTGCGGCGATGAGGAAGCCAGCAGTGCCGCAGGCCGGGTCAGTGATCCGATCCTTGGGACCCGGCTGCATCACCTGCACCATGGCGTCGATTAGGGGACGCGGCGTGAAGTACTGGCCGGCGCCGGTCTTGGTGTCCTCAGCTCCCTTGGCAAGCAAGCCCTCGTACGCGTCGCCCTTGAGGTCAGTACCCTCCAGGACCCAGTCGGTCTTGCCGATCAGCTCAACGACCAGCTTTTCGAGGAGAGCAGGCTCCGTGATCCGATTCTGAGCCTTGGCGAAAACGGTGCCGAGCGTCGTACCGGGGTGCCTACCAAGTTCGGTGAGCACCGTGCGGTAATGGACCTCCAGCTCCTCGCCACGCTTGGTAGCAAGCGACTTCCAGTCGAGGGCGGGCGGAACGATCGGGGCGGCCGCCTCCTCGGCAAACGGATCGGCGGCCAGCTCGTCAGCCATCTTGAGGAACAGGAGGTACGACAGCTGTTCCACGTACTCGATGGTCGACAATCCGTTGTCACGCAGGACGTTGCAGTAATTCCACAGCTTTGCGACGAGCGAATTGGTCTGAGCGATCGCCTTAGCAGGGGTGGTCTCGGTGGTACTCATCAGAGCTCGATCTCCTGCTGAACGGCTACTTGAGGGAGGGAATTTTTCGGGGTACTTGCTTCTCGCCGAGGGCGCCGTGGGCGGGCCGCTGCGTCACTCTTGGACTTCCGCCTTTGAATGCTGTTGATCAAGTCGCTGACAGATCCGTCGCTGGGGTCCTGCGCCACAAGACCACCGGTAAACGCGGTCCGGAGCACCGAAAGGCGCAGATGCTGCGCCCGCCTCTCCCCGCGTGCCACTTCTGCCGCCAACATGCCGACCTGCTCAGAAAGGCCGGACACCCGCTTAACGACTTCCCGTTGCTCATCAACAGGTGGAACCGGGAGTGAGGCACCCAGGATCGCAGCCTGGTCGATCTTTGGCATGGATCCCGACAGTCCCTTCGCGACACCTCGGAAATACGTTCGCATCCGAGGAGAGCGCAGCATCGCGACCGCGAACTCCGGAAGAATCTGATCGTTCACGCGAACTCGAATCAGCAGATCAGGATAGATCGCCCAATCTTCGGGACCCGAGTACAAGGCTGCAGTGCCGACCAGATCGGGCGTGTTTGACCGCTGAATCAAAATATCACCCGGAGCGAGCCAAAGATCCTTTACGCGATGCGCATCCGCAGACGTCACCTTGGAATTACGATCCGAGAAGTCTCCAGTCGTAACGGCGGTTAGGCTAACCGTGCGAATTCCATCACTAGAATCCACCGCGCGGGCAGAGTGACCGTTTCGGAGCGGTTCACGAATCAGGCTCCCCAAAGCCGCCACGGAACGGGCACTGCACCTCTCGAAAGCTTGCTGAAGTAGGGAATCCTGCAGGGCACTCGTTCGCCGATAAGAAGCTGCGATCAGGCTTTCTGCCGCATCAAGACGCGACAGGTAGCCATCGAGAGCCTCGACGATCCTATCTTGTTCACCAAGCGGCGGAATTGGGAGCTTGATACCTTCAAGAATCCCCTGGTTGATCTTGTAGATCCCTGCGGTGGTGCGGGCCGCTCCTTCAATTTGACCTCGCACGATGCCGGAATCCCAGATGAACTCCAGATACTTCGGAAGGATGACATCACGCTGAATCCGCACGCGAATCATGGTGTCCGGGAAAGCTACAGGGAATCCTGCACGCCTTACCGTAGCGCCACGCCCAACCAGCTTGAGAGAGCCGTTCCCCCGGCTCAGGAGGAAGTCCCCCTCAGATACGAGAAATGGCGTAGCCTCTTCCTCGCCCCACGCCCCGGCTTTGTGCTCCGAGAGGTCCACACCGCCGCGTTTGAGTGCGGTAAGGCGCAATACGGGGAATCCGCCATCCATGGTGCGCACCGACCGACCATTGATTAGCGGCTCGCTCAGTACATCCGCCAGACGGACCTGCGCCCACCCAGGGGGAAGCTCTGTAGCGCTCAAGCGAGTTCTCGATTCAGCTCATTCAGGAAGTCGTGCGGGTTACGTCCCGGGAAGGCGAGGGCAAGGCCCCGGCCGCCGCCACGGCTGACGAACGGTTCGGCTCGGAAGTCCGGCGGAGCGATGCCGACATCGCTGGCGACGACGTCGCGGATGGCCTCCAGCCACCACATCTGGTCCTCCGCGAATTCCACGCCAGCCTGCCGCTGCCGGAGCAGCCAGCCTTCGAAGCGTTCCTCTACCGTCTCACGGTACGGCTTCAGCTCCGAATCCACGCCGAGCTCGTACCGGATGAGCGAGATGAGGTCGGGCACGCCCGCCTCTTTGCCGGGCTGCTCGGTGGCGCGGCCAAGGTCCTCGTAGTAGGTCCACAGGACCTGCGGAGTCCAGGCGAAGTCGGGGCGCCGGATCTTGTCGGCCAGCTCCTTGAGTGCCGCATACGCCTCGGTCGGGCCGACCGAGCGGGGGCTGGAGAGCGCAATGGAGATCGCGGCGATCTTGTCGCGTTCATCCTCGAGCAAGCGGCTCCAGCGGTCGACCTGCTCGCGCGCCCGCTCCTCGCGGGGAATCGCGTGAACGTTGGTGACGGCGACCGCAGTGGTCTCATCCATCACGTAGTCCTTGTCCCGGCGGATCTCGATGATCAGCCGGCGCAGGTCGGGGCTGCCGGTGAGCGGGGCGACGGCAGAAACGATCAGTGCGTGAGCTGCCTTCTCGCCGCCCTCCGCCGTGGCCCTGTCCTGCCTGTCGGGGTCGGCGGCCTGGACGATCTTGCCCGCGATATCCGAGAGGGTGAGGCCGCCTGCCGCCTTGATGATCTGATCGCGCTCGCAGTCGTTGAGCTGCTGGTTCAGGCGGGCGAGGCGACCGGCAAGGATCTCTGCCTCCGATGCGGTGATCGACTTGGTGCCGGCCTTGTCGAGGAGCTTGGCCAGGGAGACCTGGCGCTCCCCTGCCGGAACGAGTGGCCGTGCGTCCACGAGCGGGGAGTCGGTGACACCGACCGCGTCCACGAGAACGAAGCGCTCCTTGCGTACCCGCTCGTCTCCACCCGGGGTCACTTCAAGCAGCTCGGTGGCGTCGATAGTGCGGGCGCCACGTCCCTTCATCTGCTCGAAGAGGACCGCGCTGCGCACCTCCCGCAGGAAGATCACGCATTCCAGCGCCTTGACGTCCGTGCCGGTCGCGATCATGTCGACGGTCACTGCGATCCGGAGGCGCGGGGACGTCCGCAGGGCACGGATCAGCTCGTCAGGGTCCTCGCCGGCCTTGCGGCTCTTGTACGTGATCTTCTTGGCGAACTCGTCACCCCGCCCGAAGACCTCCTTGGCCTGAGCAAGAACGTCCTCGGCGTGGTCCTCACCGACCGCGAAGATCAGCGTCTTGGGGACTTCCTTGCGGCCGGGGAACCACCGCTGCCAGTTGTCCCGATAGGCAGTGAGAACGGCTCGGATCTCGTCGACGGCCACCACCGAGCGTCCGATCTGACGAGTGGTGTAGGTGAAGTCGTCCGCCAGCTGCTCGTAGCGCTGGTAGCGGGTCTTCCGGTCACGGATCTTGACCGTCGTGCCCTCTTCTATGGTCGCGCCGCCGTTCTCCCGCAAATCTGTGTGGATGCGGATGACGTCGAAGTCGACGTTGACGCCATCGGCTACAGCCTGGGGATAGGTGTACTCGGAGACCAGGTTCCGGCCGAAGAAGCCGAGAGTCTGCAGAGTCGGAGTGGCTGTCAGCCCGACGAGGTGGGCGTCGAAGTACTCCAGCACCGCGCGCCACAAGCCATAGATGGAACGGTGGCACTCGTCCACGATGATCAGGTCGAAGGACTCGATCGGCACGGCGGGGTTGTAGCCCACCTCGATCGGCTTATCTGCGGCGTAGGACTCTTCGTACGCCGTGTCGTCGTTCGCCTCGTCGACCGGGTCGTCGTCGACGAGCTGCTCGCCGGTCAGCAGGCGGTACATCTTCTGGATCGTGCAGATCACCACCGAGCTGCTGTCCTGCAGCCCCGCCGCGCCGAGGCGCTCGACGTTGTAGATGTCGGAGAACTTGCGGCCGTCGTCGGGGGTCGTGAACTTCCGAAACTCGTCCAGCGCCTGCTTACCGAGGTTGTTTCGGTCCACCAGGAACAGCACGCGACGGGCTCGGGCGTGCTTGAGCAGCCGGTACGTCTGGGAAACGGCGGTGTAGGTCTTGCCCGCGCCGGTCGCCATCTGAATCAGAGCACGCGGCTTGTCCAGGGCGAGCGAGCTCTCCAGGCCCTTGATCGCCTCGATCTGTGCCGGACGCAAGCCGTTGCGGTGCAACTCCGGAATGCTGCGCAGGGCATCGCGGAAAGTTGGCGTCGCCGGGTGCTCCTCGGCACGCCGCATCCAGTCGGCGATGGTCTCCGGCTTGTGGAAGGCGAACACCTCACGGGAGCGCGCCTCGGGGTCCAGCCGGTTGATGAAGTACGTCTCGGTGCCCGTGGTCGCGTATCGGAAGGCGAACGGCTCGTCCTCACGCCACACGGCGAGCCGGTGCTCCTTGAGAACTCCGCCCGCGTAGCGGTCGTTCTGCGCGACCGCGCTAGCCAGGTGCGTGCCCTCACGCTTGGCCTCGATGACGCCGGCGATCTGTCCATCCACGTACAGGACGTAGTCGGCCCGTCCCGTGGCGAGCGTGAACTCACGCACGGCCACGCCCCGACCGGCCATCGGGTTTACCTCGCTGCGGTCCTGCACCACCCAGCCAGCGGCGCGCAGCAGCTTGTCGATCTCCTTACGGGCTTCGATCTCGTTGAGCGGAGCACGCCGCTGCGCACGATGGATGATCAGGTCACGGGCCGCCGGATCGACCTTGCGCGGGGCCTGACGAGCCTCTTCGTAGGCGGCCGTCTGAGCAACGCGCATCTCGGCGACCTGCGCTGCCAGTTGCTCGATCTGGGCGAGGAGCTCCGCGTTGTTCGTGCTGGCACTGGCGATGAGGCGTTCCGCCTCGGCCCGTGCCTTTCGCTCAGCTTCCAGCTCGCTCGTGGACTCTGTGAGGCGCGTGCGCGCGTCGGTCAGAGCCTGACGGTGGCCGTCCAGGGCCTCATTCAGTTCCGCGACCTCGTCCGGATCCGAGAGGCGCTCGACCGCCTGCGGATCCGTAGGCGGCACGAACTCCACGACGGTGCGGCGCCCGGAGATCGCGTCGTGGAACCACAGGCCGAGCTTGTGGCAAACGCGGACGGCGTCCAGCGCCCGTGCCGTGTCGAACAGGTGGGCATGGGCGGCCTTGTTGCGGTCCACACGCAGCTGGTCAAAATCCCGCCGTGTCTCCGGAATCAGGACCCCGGCTCGCGTCAAGGCGGTCAACCGGTCGATCTGCCGATCGCCGTCCACCCGCATGCCGATCCGAGTGATGAGCTCCTCTGCGAGGACCTCACCGAACTGGCCCGCCTGGACGAGCGAGGAGTTCGGGTTCGTGAAGACCGTGGCCTCGGCCTGGGCGCCGTAGAGCGACAGTAGGGGCTTCAGCGGGTAGAGGACGCCGAAGTTCGGAGAAGACTTAGCCAGTTTCTGCAGTCGCTCGTCCATGTCCCCCACCCGCTCCGCATCCTGCCATTCCCAACCACGCACGCTCTTGTGTCGAGCTGACGCAAGTCTATGAGCGCAGAAGCCGCGGGATGAAGACTCCGAGCGAGGAGTGACTTCTACATGCCGGGTGGGAGCTGTGCACTGACCACTGGGAAGGGAGCCATCACGTCAGTGACCGGCGCACCGCGTCGACGAGCGACACCGCACGTACATCGTCCGGGCCGCTGATGACGTGGTTCATGGCGTAGCCGAAGGCAACGCCGAGTTCTGGGTCGGCGAAGCCGAGGGAGCCGCCTCGGCCGTTGTGGCCGAAGGCGTTCGACCCGCTCATGGGGTTGTCTCCGGTGGGCAGCTGGTATCCGGAGCTGAACCGGCTTGGCGCCACCAGCACCTGGTCCATTCCGGCTGCCTGCTCCTTGGTCGCCAAAGTGAGGGTCTCAGGAGTGAGCAGACGAATGCCGTCCACCTCGCCGATCAAGGCCGCGTACATACGAGCCAACCCACGCGCGGTGCCGATGCCATTGGAAGCCGGGAGTTCCGCGGCCTGCACCTCGGGGGCGTTGAAGTCGATCGCGGCAGGGTCGGTCACCATGTACGCCCTGTTGCTGAGCGAGTCCGGGTCGCTCCAGGCGGCGACCTGATCACGCAGTTCCTCGGGGATAAGCTCCGGGGCCACAGTCGTGAGGTCGACGGCTGGCCTGCTGTGCACCATGTGGCTGACCCGTTCGCGTTCATCCGCCGGCAGACCGATGAAGAAGTCGAGGTCCAGGGGGGCAGCGATCTCGTCAGCGAAGAAGCGGCCCGGCGTGCGGCCGGAGACTCGGCGGATCACCTCGCCGACAAGCCAGCCCCAGGTGCGGCCGTGATACCCATGAGCGGCACCCGGAGTCCACACAGGGCGCTGCGCGGCCAGTGCCGCCGCCATCGGGTGCCAGGCCAACGCGTCGTTCAACGGGACCGGTTGATCCAGAGCGACCAGGCCAGCCTGGTGGGACAGGAGCCAGCGCACCGGGATATCTGCCTTGCCGCTCACGGCGAACTCCGGCCAGTACGTGGCGACGGGCTCGTCCAGGTCCAGCTCACCGCGCTGGGCCAGCCAGTGTACGGCGGTCGCGGTCGCTCCCTTGGTAACCGAGTAGACGAGTTGCAGGGTGTCGCGCGTCCATGGTCGGCCGGAGCGGGGATCAGCGATGCCACCCCACAGATCCACTACCGGGTGGCCATACCGGTACACGCACACCGCCGCCCCGATGTCCCCGTGCCGGGCGAAGTTCTCCGCGAACGCCTCACGCACCGGTTCAAAGCCGGCCGCGACCTCACCGCCGATCACCGTCATGCTGTCCATCGTGACACCCTCGACGCTTGCTTCCATGGGCGACCTGGCTCTCGGCATACGGGCCCGTAGCAGCGTTAGGAAGCGACGGGCAGTGCCTTGAGGCGCTCGCGGAACTCGCGAACGACTGGGACGGACGTGTTCGGTTCAAGCCGCGCGGAGAACTCCCTGAGACGACCCAGCGCTCGCATCGAGCTGACCCTGTCCTCCAGGAGTTCCGCTCCGCGGTTCGCCGCTTCGAGCGCTCCCTCCAGGTCGTTGCCGGCGAGCCGGGCTTCGGCCAGGCGTGCAGTCCGTACGGCCATGTCGCGGGGTGCTGCCCCGTTGACAGACATCTCCAATGCACTCGTCGCGCGTTCCACCTGACCCGCGCGCAGCAAGACCTTGCCCTCGGTTGACTTGAGCTGAGCCTCGCCGAACCAGTCAAGCCAGTCGGGGTCTTCTCCTTCTGTGTGACGCCCCCAGTGAGATGTAGCGCGGTTCAGCGCCACGCCGGCGCTCTGGTGGTCGCCATCGCGGGAAAGCGCTTCGGCCTTGTGCAAGTAGAGGAAGGACTGGGTGTAGGGCGACAACGTTCGCGGTGCGTTGTCGATGGCGGTGGAGATGAGGTCGACCCGCTCTGCGGTCCGGCCCGCTTCCGAGACCTGGACCCCCATCTCGGCAAGCACGAAGGCGCCGAAGGCATCGTCTCCTGCTGTACGGGCGCTGCGCAGGGCTCCGATGTAGTACCGCTGTCCTGCGGAGCGCAGCCCCGCGTCATAGGCCATCCAGCCGGTCAGATGTGACACGCGGGCGGCCAGTGCGTAGAGGCGGAGGCGGATCGTGTCCGTGTACCGCCCAGCGTCAAGGAGGCCGGTAATCAGGGCGAGGTCGCCACGTGCCTGGTCCAGGAGCCGAGCTCCGCCGAGTTCGTCGTCGAGCACGCGGAGGGTGCTGATGCGCTGCTCGATCGTCGAGACCATCGCGTTGGTGACGCGATCTCCGTTGAACGCCGAGGCGAAGGCGGATGGCGCCTCGGCCCAACTTGTCGCCAGTTCCGTCAGGGCGAGGCCGGTGATCGTGAGAAAGCCTCGGCGGTCCAAGCATCCACTCCCCACCAGATCTGTCAGCACCTCGACGGTCCCGGCCTCGTTCCAGGGAGTGCCGAGCCCGGTCACTTCCCATACTGGAAGCCAGTATGGCCACGCCGTAGCCTGCGCCCTTTCGTGCGGCACACTCAACAGGTCGGCGAGGACGTGTCGCGCATCGGCATCCGGCTCCTGGCCCTGCTCCCATTTCCACACGGTGGTGCGGTTGGTCGCGAGCGGGACGCCGAGCGACTTCCCATGAGCCTGCATGAGCCGCGCGAACTCGGCCTTCCCCCAACCGCGCGACTGACGGACGTAAGTCAGTGGGTGAACTGCTAAGGGCTCACCAGACACATCATCTCTCCCGTCATCCCCTTGCGACGTCGTTCGCAGGCTACTCGCCGCGCACGTGCGTGGAAGGGAGTCCCCAAGAGGAACCCCCTAGAAACGTTCCGGCCTGGCAGCTCCGGTCGTTGACTGAGACAAGCCGCCCCGGAGCAGCGCGTCAGCGCCCGTTCCGGACGGTCACCTCAGATCGGCGGCTCCATCTCTGTGTCCCCCATCGGGGATGGAGCCGCTCTCCAGCTCTTCGGAGGCGTCCGCCATGCCCACGCTCGTGACTCACTTCGCCCTCACGGGCACGAAGGAAGAGGTATCGCCCGCTCGGCACAGGGTCATTGACAAGGTGCGCGCATGGGGCGTCCCTCTGGATGACGAGACAGTCGACGCAATCGGCCTCGTCGCCTCCGAGCTCATCACCAACGCCGTGATCCATGGCAGCGGGCCCATCACCGTCACCCTGTCCCACAGTTCAGGCAGCTTGGTAATCGACGTGCTCGACACCAACTCCACTGTTCCGAAGTTGGGTTGCTCAGATGTGGAGGACGAGGGCGGTCGCGGTCTGGTCTTGGTCGATTTCCTCGCAGCTCGGTCGGGTTGGAAGCGCGCCCGAGGCGGGAAGCACGTGTGGGCCGAGATCGCACTTCCGAAGTCGACACCCGCCGTTGGAACCGCCGTCCTGAGCCAGTTGTCCGGGGCTCGGTCGCCAAGTCCTCGCGGCCGAACAGTGCCGTCGTCGTATGCCTTGGCTACCGCCTGATGGGGCGGCACGCGTTTCGTCTGGCGACGATGACTGAACCCGACGTCGTATTCAGGCCGACGCGTCGGGACATCGATCCCGCCACAGGTGAGCTGACTGCTTACGCGCTCTGGGACCGCCACGGCTGGGAGCCGAGCGGCGAGTGCTGGCTCTGGTGCGGACGTCACGGCGTCGAGGTGACGTGGATCGGGCCTGTCCTCTCCAGCGGCATGCACGCGGCCCTCTACTCCTGCCGCGCCTGCCTGTACGAGCTGGACCAGCGCGTCCTGCAAGCCAATGTGCGCCAGGACCTTGCTCTCCCCCAGGTTGACGGACCGAGACCTTCGCGCTGAGAGCACCCCTCACGATTCCGCGGTCCCCGCATCTCCGTTCCCCTGCGGCTGTTGGGACGGCTTGCAGTACGCATGTCTGCCATCGCGCAGGCACCGACGGAGCCTGCGCGATCCAAAAGGACTTCCCGCCGGAACCCCGGCGGGAGAACCGAAGAGGAAGGAGCACGAGGTGGCACAGAGTACGACGACAACGCCGCCGGCCCCGAGTGGCCTCCTGGTGGCGGTTGAAGAACTGACCGCCGTCCACGACCGGTACGACAGCCTCCGGTCCGACAACCAGGGAAGCTCCGGCGACTCGCCGTGGCCGGGCGGTGACGGAAACCTGACCGACACCGAGTAGCACCCAGGCGGCGGGGGCGACAGAGCCTTTCGTGTCGCCCCCGCCGCGTCCACGTTCACGTAACCGCACCCAAGGAGGCAGTGATGGAACACCAACTGATCAGCGCCATCGAGAGGGCGCTGGGATGGAGTGGCCCGGAAGAGATCGGCAAGGGCTTCGCGCGCGGGAACATGGGCGACGCTGCCCTCGTCTCCCGCATCCTCACCCCGAACCACCTGCTCGACATCGCCATGCGCAGGAGCCTCAGCCGCCCGCAGTTCCGGTGCTTCCAGAAAGGCGACGAAGTCCACCCGGCCGTCTACTACACCGACAGCGTCAGTCCCCGCGGCCAGAGCATCCCCATGGTCAACATGCGCAGTCTGGGCCGGCTGCTGGACGAAGGTGCGACGCTCATCCTCGACCAGGCCAACGTCTTCGACCCGACGATGGAGGTCGCCTGCCGGGCGTTGCAGTGGTGGTCACACGAGCGGGTTCAGGTCAACGCCTACCTGACGACGAACGATGCGGCGGGCTTCCCTCTGCACTGGGACGATCACGACGTGGTGATCGTCCAGCTCGCGGGCGAGAAGGAGTGGGAGGTGCGAGGCACCTCCCGCCCGGTGCCGATGTACCGGGACGCCGACCCCAACAGCACGCCGACCGAAGAGATCGTCTGGTCCGGCGTGATGAGGACCGGCGACGTCATGCACATCCCGCGGGGCCACTGGCATCAGGCGACCCGGACCGGTAGCGGCTCGGGAAAGAGCCTCCACGTGACGTTCGGCATCACCAAGCGCACCGGAGCGAGCTGGCTGGCGTGGCTGGGTGACTGGTGCCGCGAGCAGGAGATCTTCCGGCACGACCTGGACCGCCGAGATCAGGTCGGTGGCCAAGCCCTGCTCGAAGCCGCCACCCGACTGATCGGCGAGCGCTCCCCGGCCGACTACCTGGCCGCGTACGAGCAGGCGACGACACTCCCCCGACACGTCCCGTACCTCGACATCCTGGCCCCGCTCGACGCCGTGGTGTGCACCACCCACTTCCCGCCCCAGATCCACGAGAGCGGGGAGACCGTCACTGTCGTGGCTTCGGGCAAGCGGCTCACCCTCGCGGCCAAGGCCGTGCCCGCGCTGCGGCTGCTGCTCAGCGGCCGACCCGTCTACCTGGAGCGCGCGGCGGCCCTCGTCGGGGCCGAGGTGGCGGAAGTGGCGGAGATCCTGGTGAAGGAGGAACTGTGCGCGACACTGACCACCGAGTTGTCCTCGGGCTACACCGGTCTCGTCATGAACGTCGGCTCTTGATCGGCGCGTTGGACCTCGGCGTAACCGTGCTCGACACCAGCACCAACTACCTCCACTTCCGTTCGCACGAGGTTCTGGCACGGGTCGCCGGCGACCTGCTGCCGAAGTTCCATCTCTCCACCAAGGTGGGCTACTTCCCGGGCATCAGCGGGGCCGAACACTCCCTCGCCCCCGAACGACTGCACAACTCGGTGGAGGAAGCGGCCCGTGCCCTCGGGCGGGAGCCGGACCTGGTGTTCCTGCACAACCCGGAACACTCGCTCACGCCGGGCACCGCCCAGTCGAGCGAGGCCCTCGCCGAGGCGTGCGCAGCCCTCGCCAGTGCGACATCACGCGGGCTGTGCGCCGCGTGGGGCATCGCGACCTGGGACCCTACGGCGCTGCCACCTCTGGTCGACGCATCCGCACCGAACCCCTCCACGCTCATGGTGCGGGCCGGCTTGCTGGTGGGCGTCGGAACACTCGATGCCGCCGAGGCCCTGATGGAGGCGTGGGGCCTGGGCACGGGCGCGATGTGGGGGATGAGCCCCTTCGGCGGCAGCATCAAGGCGCCGGTGTGGGCTCGGGTCGACTCCCGGGTCTTCCTGCGTGACGGCGGCGGGTACTCCCGTGCACAAGCGGCCTTCCGGGTGGCTTACCAACTGCCGAGCGTCGGCGCCGTAGCGGTCGGTACGGACGAACCCGCGCACCTAGGAGAACTCGTCGGCGCCCTGGCCGCCGTCCCCGACGAGCAGGCCGTCGCCGAGTACCGCACGCTGCTCCGTGACCGCCCGAGTACTCAGTCCGCCTGAAGGTCTTGGAGGATCTGTTCCGCCATGTGCCGCGCAGGCTCCAGCCGGGGGTCCTGCGGGTGAGCGTCCGGGCCGAGGATCTTCGAGCACACGAAGAGCGTCATCAGCTTCCCGTCCCGGCTCGCGAAGTCTGCGCGCCGCTCCCGCAGTACGCGGTCCGCCAGAGCCGGGACGGCGAGCGAACTCGCCCACAGTGATGCGGAATCCAACCCACGTGGCGCGTTACCCCAGTCCTCCCAGTCGAAGAGAGAGAACGTCGGCGCGCTCATGTTGGCCCAGTTCAGGTCCGCATGGGCCGGCACCCACTGCTCAACGGTGGTGTCGAAGGAGTTGGGAAACGTGGCGCGGATGGTCCCGGTGACGAGGGCCTGCGTGATGGTCTCGGTGTCCGGTGAGGCCACGCGACTCGTCCGCTGTGCGGCGAGGGCGTCCAGCGAGGAGCTGAAGGCACGCCACCATTCGTCCGGGAGTTTGGGGTCTTCGCTCAGCACGGCGGTACCGACGGGGTCTCCGGGCAGGAGCTCTGTCTCGTCAGCCCGCCACATGACGGGCTCGTCTGCGTCCCGCCATACGACGCACGCCTGCCATTCGGGCTGGGCGATGCCGTTCAGACGAGCGGCGCACTCAGTGCCGTTCCACCCCTGATCGCCGATCTTGTCCACGAGGCGCCGCTCAACCCGAACCCAGGTGTCACGACCAGTTCGTGCACCCACGGAACGACGCTTGCGCACCACTGTGTCCCGGTCGAGCCGTGTCTGGAGTGATCGCTCGACCTGATCAAGAATCTCGTCGACCGGCTGCACTCGCAGATCGACAGCCTGACCGGTGGGAACCGAGAGCGTCATAGAGCGACGGTAGCAGCGTGGGATGCGCCGTGATGGTCCCTTTCGCACCGCCCATTCGTAGTCCCTGGCGATCGCCTTGAGCGGCGTGCCGGACTACGCAGCGCACCGCTGTCGGCGCCACCTGTCACCTCCCGAGTCGGCGATGCTGTCCTGGTTCGGCCACGGGATTGGTCGACTGCGTGAGCGATGTGCCGGCGCCCATTGCCGGTGTCCAGGTGGTCGTCTTCCGCCGTGCCGCTTCGGCCCTGCGGTTGGGAGCGGGGTTACGGCTGGTGTGCTGGATGCGGGTGATCAGGACGCGGGCGGGCTGTCGGGCGGACGTGAGTTCACGCCGGTCGGCGGCTTCTTTGAGGAGCAGGTGGGGCTTGTGGCCGCCCTCTTCGGCATCGGCGAGGACAGTGGCAAGGGCTGGCCAGGTGGGGTCGGTGAGGATGCGGTCGGCGTGGTCGGGGACGGCGGCGCGTACGTCATGGGCAAGGGTCCGTCGGACCTGTTCGCTGGGGTGGCGGCTGGTGAGCTTGTCGACGACAGGCGTGAGGGCGTGATCGGCGGCGTTCTGGAGGTGGTGGAGGGCCGTGCGGGCGGCTTTGGCCTGGTGGGCGTGGTTCCTCGCCTCGTGCCAGCGGGTGGCGACGATCGTGGCCCAGACGAGGGCGGCCAGCAGAGCCGCCAAGGCACTGCCGTCGGGGCCGGTGGCCGTGTGAGCGATGTCGCGGGCCGCCCGACGCAGGGTGTGGGCGGCCTGGTTCTCGGCCCGAATCTGGGAGCGCTGCGCGCGGGCGAATGCCCGTGAAGCGGCTCGTAGGTCGGCACGGAAGTGGTCAGGGGCCATCTGAGCGCTGGCCTCGATGAGTTCGCCGAGCGCCGTGATGTGGGCCTGGGCGTGGGTGTCGTCGGCCATGTCGGAGTGGAGGGTGTCGAGAGCGTCGGTGGCCTGGTGCCAGGGGGTGGTTAGTCGCTCTCGGCGGGCAGTGGGGTATTCCTCTGGCCCGGTGGTTTCCAGGCGGGCCTTGAGCTTGGGGAAGGTGAGGTCGGGAGCGATCTTTCCACCGGGGTGGAAGATCTGTTCGCCGTCCTTGTTGAGGTCGCCGGGGCGGCCGACGGCATAGCCGAGGAGGTCTCCGGACGGTCCGCGGCGCGGCTTGACCGCGATGCCGTCGGCTTCGAGATAGGCGAGGAGTTCCTCGGCGCTGCCGGCATGAGGGATGGCGGCGCGGATACGGTCCTGGAGCCAGTCGCGGCTGGTCTCCTTCCAGCCGAGGCGTTCGGCCTTGTGCATCTCCACTTGGGTGGGGCGGCGTCCGGCGGTGCGGTCGCCCTTCTTCAATTGGCGTAGGCCGTAATCGGTCTCAATCTGGCGGCAGGCGTCGCCGATCCGGATGCCGCTGTCGTGGAGCTTGGGCCGACGGCCGTCCTCGCGGACGGTGGTGGCGAGGATGTGGATGTGGTCGTCCGCATGGCGTACAGCGATCCACCGGCACGCCAGGTCGTCTCCGGGCGGAGCGATGCCGGCGGCTTCGACGATCCGCTGGGCGATGTCAGCCCACTCGGCGTCGGAGAGGTGCCGGTCCTCGGGGGCTGCGCGGACGGGGCAGTGCCAGACGTGGTCGGTGACGTGCCTTCCGAACTCGCCGTTCCGAAGGTGAACGGGCTCGTCGAGGTGGCGGGCAAGCTGGGTGAGGGTGGCGTCCTGGTCGCGGCCTGGGTCGGGCATGCCGAGCATGGCGAAGCCCGCGACGATGTGCGGGTCGAGATGTTCGTCATGACGGCCGGGTCCGTAGAGGTATGCGAGCAGGCCGCGAGTGTTGGCTCCGGCCGGTTTGATGGCGGCGATCACGTGGCCTGGTCCTTCCTGAATTCGGCGGGTTCGCGCAGGGCCTCGGCTATCAGCTCCAGCAGGTGGTGCAGCTCATCGAGACGGTGACGTAGGTCAGGTGGGGTGAGGTCGCTGTTGAGGGCACGGGCGATCTGGTTGACGTTGACGCCGATCCGGTTGAGTTCGCGCAGCACCTGGGCGCGGAACATGTGGGTGCGGCGGCGGTCCTCGGACAGCGGCAGGTTCGCTGTGAACCGACCGTTGATGAAGGCGAGGACGATGTCGGCGGCGAAGCCGGATTCCCCTTTGTAGCCGTGCTCGGCGGCAGCCTCCTGGAGCGAGGCGTTCTCGTCGCCGGTGAAGCGCAGCGGGCCGACGCGGACGGTCCGCTTGGTGCCGGTGAAACGGCGAATCGCCGGCTGCACGCTCTGCACGGCTGCCTCGCCAGCCGTCGGCTCGACGGCAGACGGGGAACGGAGGATCTGTTGCTGTACGGCGTGAAGCTTGTCCGAGTCGGGGCCGCCCTCGGCTCCGACCTCCCGGCTCGGCACCCCCTGGCGCTGGGCCGTCTCCGCCTCCCCCGGGGCGGAGACCCACGAAGACCGGCCTTGAGTCGGACTCGGGGTACTACTGGCTCCGCCAGGGGCCGTCCGTCCGAACGCCCGCCGCAGACGCGACAGCAGCGTAGGGGACTGCGGCGAGACAGGTGGCTCAACAGGAGTGTCGTCAGGTAGGCGCTGGCTGTGCTGCAAAGGAAGATGCTCCAGGTACGACTCGGCGAACAGGGTCACGGCGTCTACGCAACGCGGCCATCACGTTGCCCAGGCGGTTGGCAGGTGCTCGGGTGACCGGAAGGGTTCCGGTCACCCGAGCAGGGCCGGTGTCAGCGCTTGGAGACTTCGATGCCGGTGGCTTCGAGCTCCGGCCGAAGCAGTTCCATGACTTCGGTCTGCCGCTCGCTGCCGATCGTCAGGTCTCGGTCTTTCACGGCCGCTCGGAGCAGGCCGCGCGTGAGTTTGCCGTGCTGGTGACCGGTGGCCCGGCCGATGTCCGCCAGTTCGGCGATGGTGGCTTTCGGCGGACGACCACCGGCCGGTTTGGATTTGGGGACCTTGGACCTGGGTTCCGTCCGTTCGTCTCCGAAGGTTTGCGGGTCGTCGGCAGCGGCTTCCTGCCGTAGGCCGGCACTGAGGTCACCGACCGGCCGGTTCCGCGCGTGTTCGGAACCGGTGTCCTCTGAGTCGCCAGCCGGTGCCACGAGCTGGTGTATCTGTCGCATCAGGACGCCGAAGGCGACCATCGCGGCGGCCGGAGGAACGGCAGCGACCACGTAGTCGAGGAGCGGGACGCTGCGTACATTGTCCGTGCCGCTGACCCCGGCGACGTTCAACGTGATGGAGCCGATCGATCCGGCCGCGGTGACGGCGATCGCCCAGTGGTCGGTTGTACGCCGCAGCGCAGCGCGCAGCATGAGGAGTTCGCCTGCGACGATGAATGCGTCCAGCGTGGCGGGCCAGGCCCACCGGCGGATGGGGGACGCACCCAGCCCGTGCTGGCCGGCGACGTCGGCGAGGTGCGCGTAGGACAGCCAGAACGCTCCGGCTGTCAGGGCGACGATGACGATGCCAGCCGCGCCGAGTGCGAGCTGCTCGGCGTCAACAAGCTTCTGCGACTGCCCTTCAGTGCGAGCGTCATCTCGTAGCTGAGGTGATGGCGTGGTGAGGTGCGGGGCGGTCAAGCGGGAAGCTCCTCGGGATAGCTGTATGTGGCGTCTTTGCCGTCTCGGCCGTTGCACGTGCAGGTCAGCGCGGGACGGCAACGCTTGGGAAGTGCCGTCTCGGAGGGGGCAGCACCAGCGTCTTGTCCCGACTCGGGACAGGGAAGCGGCAGCTTCCGGTCCAGTTCTGTCCGGTGGGGGGCTGCACCCGCCGGGACGGCCGCGTTGCGGTAACCGTCCCGGTGAGCAGGACTGTGAGCTGCGGTGATACGGCGAGGACGCTTGGGACGGGGCAAGACGGATCTGGACGCTGCCCCCTTGGCTGGCTAACGTGCGGAGACGCGTGCGTTGCCGTCTTGCCCTCGGCTGCCGTCTTGCCGGTGTGTGCCCTGACCTGCGAGATCACGGCAGGGACGGCAAGTACGGCAAACCTGGGAGGTGAGGGTCAGCCTTCGCCACGACGGGCGTCGACTGGGTGGACGCTGGGGCAGTACCGTCGCCACGCGTCGAGGAACTTGTTGCGCATGTAGCCCTTGCGCTGGGACCGGTCGGCCATGCGCACGTTGCCGGGCCGGATGCCGTAGTCGCGCAGCATCCCGCTGAGTTCCCGGGAGGTCAGGCCGTAGCGCCCTCGCTCTCCCCACGGGGCTTCGGCGTCGGCGTTCAGGTAATGCAGGAGGTCCTCGGTGGAGAGGCTGTCCGCCTCCCGCTGGGCGAAGAAGACCCGCCGGATGTCGGCGAGGATGCGCGCCCCGCTGGGGTGCTCGCCCTCGGCCGCCACCTCGGCGGCGACCATTCGCGCGCACGCGATCCGCGCGAGCCGTGGCCAGCGACCGCCTGCCAGGTCGGCGACGATCACCAGGGGTTCCCATGTATCGGCAGCTCGGTCCTCGACCGGCATGTCCGGCTCCAGGCTCGCGGCGTCCTCCAACAGCGGGAGGGCCCAGATACGGATGCGGTCGCGCAGCTCGTGCAGGGCTGGGATGTCGCGTCGCGAGCGGAAGGGTTTGACCTTCTCGCCCTCGGCCCTGCGGCGCATGCGAATGACGACCGACCGATCCATGACCGTGTCCGGCAGGTCTCCGATGCCCGCGATGGCCGCCATGGCGAAGGTGGCGAACCTGTGCGGGGTGTGGTCGTTGCCTACGACCCGGGTGACGTACCGGCCGCGCTGGTGTCCGGCGTTGAGCAGGCCGCGTGTCTCCTCGTTCTTCTCCGCGACCTTGGGTCCGAAGATGGTGTCGGCCTCGTCCACCAGCAGCGTCGGCGGCTCTTCCTCGTTGATCGATCGGAAGATGGCCGCTGGTGTGGTGTTGATGGTGAGCATCGGCTCGTGGACCGTTTCGGTCAGCACGTCCAGGAGCCGCGACTTCCCGCACCTCTTCGCAGGCCCCACCACTGCCAGCCGTGGGGCGTGCTGCCACGCGGGCTGGAGCTGCGTTGCCGCCACCCACAGGGTGATCGCGTCCAGCGCCTCGGATGAGGGCGGGATCACGAACTGGGCTATCTGAGAGCGAAGTTCGTCCAGCAGCTCCGAGCCCGGTGTCGGCTCCGCGTCAGGGATGGACTCCAGGCCCCTCGCCGGATCTGCCTCGCTGCCCCTGCCGTCGTCCGGGTCCGCTGTGGAACCGTCAGCCCGCGCGGAGCGCGGGTGGGTGTCGGGCTGGCCGGGGATGGCCGTGGCGGGCCAGGCCGCTCGGGCAGGGGCGGAATAGTAGTCGGGGTTCTCGGGTTGCACTGGGTGGCTCCTCCTCTGGCGGTGTCGGGCTTGCACGCCCCTGCCGCCGGGTCGGTTCTCATCGAATTGCTGGGGAGTCTCGGGGCCTCCGGCGTTGCACCGCCGGAGGCTCTCCCTCTTCTCGCGGGCTTCTCGGCACCGCGAGCGACCACGGACAGTACGTCCACGTCGCGCCACAGTCCAGCGTTTCTGTGTCAGCTCAGCGCAGAAGCGGTTACCGTACGTCAGACGCTTCACGCTGCCAGGCCCAGCAAGGCCAGCAGGTCTGTGGTCACTACCCGGTAGGCATTCCCGAGCCGAAGCACCTTGCACGGGTACTGGCCGCGCTTGGCCAGCTCGTACCCCTTGCTCCGACCGAGCCCCAGCGCCCGATTGCCCGTCTCCAGGTCAACAGCGACAGGGAGCCCCAGAAGCTCCTCGCGGCTCATCCCCTTCGCTCGACCCGCCTCTTCATCCTCGCGCATGCGCACTCCATCCATGACTGAGCCCACGGCGAACGCGACCTACGCGCCCGTCTCCAGGTCTTGGAATCAACGCTAAGCGAGCTAATGTGTCTCTATGACACAGCACCGTAGTCACCATGGATCAAAGAAGGCCGACGACGAGGACGACATCCCGGAGTGGGTGGACCAGGTCATGTCCACCGTGGCCGGCGAGGTCCGCAGACGACGGAAGGAACTGGGTTGGAGCGCGCAGGACTTGGCCGACAAGTGCGCGGAGATCGGCCACCCGATCCCTCGCAATGTCATCGCCAACATGGAGTCAGGACGCCGCTCCAACCTCCCTTTGGTCGACGTCATCGTGCTGGCCGAAGCACTGAACACCCCGCCCATCTGCCTCGTCTATCCCGTCGGCTACGTCGATGACGTGCAGCGACTCCCGCTCCAGCACCCCACCACGTCGATGGACGCGCTGCGCCGGTTCACCGGGGAGGAGACCGATCTCGGAGCGGACGACGACATGCTCCGCTACTTCCGCGCTCACCACGCCGCCCAAGAGCGACTGCGCAGCGCGCAGCTCGACGAGGAGCGTGCCCGCTACGACGCCGCGACCGCCCCGAACACCGACCGAAAGGCCGAGGCCCTCCGCGCCCAAGCGCGCGCCGCCGAGGCGGCCGACGAGGCCAAGAGTCGCCTGCACAGAATCCGCGCCTTCATCCAGGAAGAGGGCGTCACGCCCCCATTCCTCTGGCCCGACGTGGTCAGCGCGATCGAAATGCCCGGGAGCGATCCCGACACGACTGAGGAGAATGATCTTTGAAGGGCTCCACCTACCGCCGCTGCTCCTGCCGTGACCCGAAGACCGGCAAGGAACTCGGCACCTCCTGCCCCAGGCGCAACAGCAGGAACCACTGCACCTACTCCATACGCCAGGAGCTCTCACCGCGAGAGGACGGCAGCCGCCGCTCCTTCGCCCGGGGCGGGTACGGCAGCCTCAAGACGGCCCAGGCTGACCTCGACCACGTACGCGCCCTCCTCGGACTCGCCGACTCGGACGACCCTGAGGGCAACGAACTCATCGCCGAGATGCTGGCCGAGGTCAGCCGCGAACGCTCGCCCCTGCCCGATGTCGAGGAGACGCGGCGGCGCCTCAACGCCGGCCAGGACCTCATTGGCAGCCTGACCGTAGCCGAATGGCTCGATCGGTGGCTGTCCGGCAAGCGCATACGCAAGTCCGGCCTCAACCGCTACGAGACCGACATCCGCGTCCACCTGAAGCCGCGCATCGGCAACCGGCGTCTGGACCGGCTGCGCGTCAGCCACCTCAGCGAGATGTTCACGGACATCAGCGACGCCAACGCCCAGATCCTGGAGGACAACGCCCAGCGGCGAGCCGCGATCGACGAGTTGGCGACCGTGCCGTGGACGGGCGTCGAGAACCGAGCTCGACGCAGGGCGATGAAGGCCGCGATCGACGAGATGCCGCCCTTCCGGCGCATCACCGGCCCCGCCACTCGTCAGCACGTCAAGGCGACCCTTCGCGCGGCTCTGAACGACGCGATCGGTCAGCAGGTCATCACCTTCAACCCCGCTGCTCATGTCGAGATCGACCCCGTGCGCAAGCCGAAGGCGCTCGTGTGGACGGACGAGCGGGTCGCCAAGTGGGAGCAGACGGGCGAGAAACCGTCGCCCGTGATGGTCTGGACGCCGCAGCAGACCGGTGCCTTCCTCGACTTCGTCGCCGAGGACCGGCTGTACGCGATGTGGCACCTGATCGCCTTCCGCGGCCTGCGCCGTGGCGAGGCGTGCGGGCAGCCGTGGTCGGAGACGAACCTCGACACCCACTCGCTCACCGTCTCATCCCAACTCGTGCAGGACGGCTGGGAGATTGAGGCATCCGACCCCAAGACCGACAGCGGCTACCGCGTGGTCGCGCTCGACGACGACACCGTCAACGTCCTGAAGCGCCACCGTGAACGCCAGGACGCGGCCCGCGAGGAGTGGGGTTCGGCCTGGGTGGACACCGGCCACGTCTTCACGCAGGAAGACGGCTCCTGGCTCCACCCCGGCAAGGTGACCGACCTCTTCGAGCGCCTCGTCGCCGCGTCCGGCCTCCCACCGATACGCCTGCACGATCTGCGCCACGGCGCGGCCACGCTCATGCTCGCCGCCGACATCGACATCAAGATCGTGTCGGACACACTCGGGCACAGTGACACCCGGATCACCCGGGACATCTACCAGAGCGTTCTCCCCCAGGTCGGCAGGAGCGCCGCCGAGGCGACCGCGAAGCTGGTCCCCCTTCAGCGCAAGGCCGAGGCGGAAAAGACCGCACGCAAGGCGGCCAAGAAAAACAAGGCCAGGAACTCCGGCAAGACCAAGGGCGGCAAGCCGACGGACAAGGCGAAAGTCCAGGCCGAGGCGGACAAGAAGGCCAAGCGCCGGGTGCCCAAGAAGTAGGCCCCCAGCGGCTCCGCTCACGCATCGCTCACGCAAGCAAAGTCACGGCACCCCGGCCGCGTGAGAGGCCATACCTCGAACAACAGGAAACCCCAGGTCACGGGCTATGTGACCTGGGGTTTGACCGAGCCGCTTTCGGGATTCGAACCCGAGACCTACGCATTACGAGTGCGTTGCTCTGGCCATCTGAGCTAAAGCGGCGCGCTGCCGGCACCATGGTGCGATCGGCAACGTCGGTAAGTCTACACAGTTTCGGGGGGTGCTTCGCACCCGCCCCGGAGCGAGGGGCTCCGGGGTGGCTAAGTGGGCTATGAGCAGCGCTTTCCGGGCGGTGGCGGGGTGCCGTTGAGGAGGTAGGCGTCGATCGCCGAGTCGATGCAGGAGCTGCCGCGGCCGTATGCGGTGTGGCCGTCGCCGACATAGGTGAGGAGGCGGCCGGAGGAGAGCTGGCCGGCCAGGGACCGGGCCCAGCGATAGGGGGTCGCCGGGTCGCGGGTGGTGCCGACGACCACGATGGGGGCGGCACCCTTCGCCTCGATCCGGTGCGGCTCGCCGGTGGCCTTCACCGGCCAGTAGGCGCAGTTCAGCGAGGCCCAGGCCAGGCCCGCGCCGAAGACCGGGGACGCCTTCTCGAACGTGGGCAGCGCCTTCTCCACCTGCTCCGGGCCGGTGAAGGCCGGCGGCAGGTCGAGGCAGTTCACGGCGGCGTTGGCCATCATCAGGTTGCTGTAGCGGCCCTTCGCGTCACGTTCGTAGTAGCTGTCGGAGAGGGCGAGCAGGCCGGCGCCGTCGTTCTCCCGCATCGCCGAGGTCAGCGCCTCGCGGAGCTGCTCCCAGGCCGCCTGGTCGTACATCGCCGCGATCACCCCGGTGGTGGCCAGCGACTCGCCGAGTTCGCGGTCGCCCGCCGGGACGGGGTGGGCGTCCAGCTTGCGGAAGAACGCCTTGAGATGGTCGCCGACCTGCGCGGGAGTCGTGCCCTTGCCGCCGAGCGGGCAGTCGGACCGCTGTACGCAGTCCCGCGCGAACGCCTGGAACGCCGTCTCGAAGCCCGCCGTCTGGTCCAGGTTGACCCTGCGGGAGCCGAGGGAGGGGTCGATGGCGCCGTCCAGGACCAGCCGGCCCACCCGGTCCGGGAACAGACCGGCGTACGTCGCCCCGAGGAAGGTGCCGTACGACGCCCCCACGTAGTTCAGCTTCGGGTCGCCGAGCGCCGCCCGCAGGATGTCCATGTCCCGTGCCGCGTCGACGGTGGACACGTGCCGCAGCAGTCGCGCCGAGTGCGCCCCGCAGCTCTCCGCGAACTTGCGGTACTGCCCGACCAGCGCGTTCTTCTCCCGCTGGTCGTCGGGGGTCACGTCGGTCCGGGTGAAGGTGTCCATCTGGGGGCCGTCGAGGCACTCGACCGGCTCGCTGCGCGCCACGCCCCGCGGATCCACGGCGACCATGTCGTACAGCGCGCGGACCTCGGCGGGGTAGCCGACCCCGGCGTACTGCTCCAGGTAGCCGATGGCCGAGCCGCCCGGGCCGCCCGGGTTCACCAGCAGCGAGCCGAGCTTGTCCTTGCCGGTGGCGCTCTTGCGGGCCACGGCCAGCTTGATGTCGCCCGCGCCGGGGTCGGCGTAGTCCAGCGGCGCCTTCATCGTGGCGCACCGGAAGCCGGGGACACCGCAGGCCCGCCAGCTCAGGTGCTGTCCGTAGTACGGGGCCAGTGCGGCGGGCGTGGCCCGCGGCAGCGCGGCCAGCGCCGCCTCGGCCGCACCGGCGGACGTCGTGGTCGTGCCCCCGGCCGAGCAGGCGGACACGAGCAGCGCGGTGGCCGCGACCAGGGCACCCGTGACCCGGGCCGTCGCCCGGGATCGGGTTCCGGCGCGCGTCGAGGTGCGGGTCCGGCCGGCCCGTCGGGGCAGGCGGAGGGAGGGCCAGGTGTGCATCGGGCGATCGTAACGCTGAGCGACGTTTCGTGTACGCGACGTACGAGGGCGTGGCCTCGTACGGGGGACGAAGTGCGTCAACCACCGTACGCCCGGCTCACCCCGCCCGCAGTGCCATCGTCATCGCCTCGACCGCGAGCAGCGGTGCCACGTTGCGGTCCAGGGCCTCACGGCAGGCGGCGATCGCCTCGATGCGGCGCAGCGTGGACTCCGGGCTGCTGCCGCGGGCCAGCCGGTCCAGGGCGTCCTCGGTGTCGCCGTTGGCGATGGCGACCCGTGAGCCGAGCTGAAGGGCGAGGACGTCGCGGTAGAAGCCGGTGAGATCTCCGAGGGCGACGTCGAGGCTGTCGCGCTGGGTGCGCGTTCGGCGGCGCTTCTGCATCTCCTCGAGGTCCTTCACCGCCCCCGCCGTGCCGCGTGGCAGCCGGCCGCCCTGGGCCGCGCCCAGCGCCGCCTTCAGTTCCTCGGTCTCCTTGCCGTCCATCTCCTCGGCGAGCTGCTTGGCGTCCTCGGCGGCCGCGTCGACCAGTTCCTGGGCCGCTCTGAGGCAGGCCCCGACCTCGTCCAGCCGCAGCGGGAGTCTGAGCACGGCGGCACGGCGCTCACGGGCGGCGGGGTCGGTGGCCAGGCGGCGGGCCCGGTCGACATGGCCCTGGGTGGCACGCGCCGCGGCCATGGCCGCGCCGGGTTCGATGCCGTCGCGTCGCACGAGCATGTCGGCGACGGCCTCCACCGGGGGCGTGCGCAGGTTCAGGTGGCGGCAGCGGGACCGGATCGTGGGCAGGACGTCCTCGACGGAGGGGGCGCACAGCAGCCACACCGTGCGGGGCGCGGGCTCCTCCACGGCCTTGAGGACGGCGTTCGCGGACTTCTCGTTGAGCCGCTCGGCGTCCTCGACCAGGATGATCTGCCAGCGCCCGTTGGCCGGGGCGGTGTAGGACTTGCGGACCGTGTCCCGCATGTCCCTGACCAGGATCTCGGCGCCCACGGCGGCGACCGTGCTGACGTCGGCGTGGGTGCCGAGCAGCGCGGTGTGACAGCCGTCGCAGAACCCGCAGCCCGGGGTTCCGCCGAGCGCCCGGTCGGGGCTCACGCACTGCAGGGCCGCGGCGAAGGCCCGTGCCGCCTGGTTCCGGCCGGCCCCGGGCGGGCCGGTGAACAGCCACGCGTGCGTCATCCTCGACGCCTCCGGCGGCGGCCGGTCCGCGGCGGCGGCCGTGACGAAGGCGTCGGCGTCCCGCGCGGCGCCGTCGAGCACCGCGCTCACCTTGTCCTGTCCGACGAGGTCGTCCCACACGGTCATGGGTCACGCCGTCCTTCCATCACACTCCGCGTCCCGCCCTCCATTGTGCGGGCGGGCACCGA
>NZ_JALLIN010000025.1 GCF_023630175.1 Streptomyces cellostaticus
GGCGCGGTAGGCGGCTATGGCGCCGGCGCGGGCGGCCCGGACGTCGTCCCCGCTCTCCACGGCCCGGCGGCCGGAGGGCGGAACCGGGACCGTCCCCGGCGGAGCGCCGCCCGGCGCCGGCAGCCCGCCGGCAGCCCGCGCCTCGATCGCGGCCCGCCGCGCCGCCTCCGGATCGGTGTCGTGGGACGCACTCGCCGCCGCGGGCTCGAGAGCGCCCCCGGGTCCCCGGCTCCCCGGGCCGCCGCGAGTACCCGGGCCACCGGGAGCGAGGGCGCCGGGCACCTGCCCGGCGGCGGCCACGCCGGCGTCCGCGGGACCCTGCGGGTCCTGCGGCCCGTCCTGGGCCGGTACCGGGTCGTACCCGCACAGGGCCTCCTCCGCCGCGCCGACCGCGAGTCCGGTCAGCATCACCCGGCCGTCGTCGCAGACCAGGACCGTGCGGGCGGTGATGTTGCGGTGCGTCCAGCCGTGGGCGTGCAGCACGCGCAGCGCCATGAGGACGTCGGAGGCGACCTCGGCCGCCCGGTACGGCGGCAGCGGCCGCTCGGTCAGCAGCGCGGAGAGCGGCCGGGCGGCCACCCACTCGCTGACGATCCACAGTGAGCCGCCCTCGGCGAACACGTCGAAGACCTGGTCCAGACGCGGATGGTCGGGTATGCGGGCCGCGGCCTGCGCGGCCTCGACGGCGCGCCGCACCGCGGGATCCGACGGGCGGCGGGTGGCCGTACGGGCGGCGGGTGAGCGGCGGGCCCCGCGCTCCCGGGCGGTGAAGCCCTCGGGCAGCCCCTCCGCGTCGAGCACCTCGGCCTCGACGACCTCGGGCAGCGGCACCTGACGGACCAGCACCTCCTGGCCGCTGTAGGTGTCGAACGCCCGGGTCTCGGTCAGTTCGTACTCGTCGGACGGCGGCAGCGGCAGGCGGTAGCGGTCGGCGAGCACCCGACCCGCATAGTCGTCCACGTTGCCTCCCCCGGCCGCCCGGTCGTTCAGATCCGTTTCCCCCGCGATCCGTTCCGAATCCGCATCCGGCTCCGTACGGTCCGCAACCATTCACGATACGTGCCGGGGGCAACCCGCATTGAGGGGATGACGGATTCTCACGGATCCGAACGGGGCCCCGTCACGTCACGACTTGGGCCGGAAGGACTCCGTCAGCGTCCGCCAGGTGTCCTTGCGCAGGTCGCCGCGCCACTTCGCCGCCCTGGCGGTGTACATCAGCGCGTAACCGAGGTGCCCGTTCACCACGAACCCGCGGTCGATGGTGCGGTACCCGGTGCCGCCCTCGGAATAGGTGAACTCCCAGTCGGCGGTGTTCCAGCCGCGGTAGTCGACCTGCTCTATGCGGATCCTCCGGTACTGGGAACGCACCATGTAGCGCTCCTGGTTCTTCCAGTCCGCCACCGGGTCGTCCTTGGGCGTGCCGGTCCAGGCGACGAGGAGCTTCTGCCCGTCGGGCCCGGTGTAGCGGTCGCCGGCGGCGCCGGTCGACTGGTACTTCCAGCCCTTGGGCAGCCCGATCGAGTACCCCTGGCCGCCCTTGCGGGTCGACTCGACGGGCGCGCTGCCGCCGCTCTTCGAGCCGGACGAGCCGGAGTCCCCGTCGTCGTCGGAGGTGCTCGCGCTCGCCGCGTCGGCCGACGACGAGCCCGTCGAGGCGGCGGCCGAGGTGTTCCCGTCGGTCTTCGTGTCGTCGTCGGAGCCGCTCGCGGCGCCCGTGTCCTTGTCCTCCTTGGTGACGGCACTCGCGCTCGGCGCGGCCTTGGCACCGCTGCCGCGGTCGTCGCCCTTGCCGTCGTCGCCACCGGACACCAGGGCCAGCACCGTGCCGATCACCGCCAGCACGACCACCACCGCGATGATCACCAGGGTCCGCCTGGGCACCACGTCGGTGAGCGGTGCCCTGGGGACCGGCCGTGACGGCAGGTCCAGGTCCGGCGGCGGCACCACGGGCCATCCGGAACTCGGCTTGCCCGCAACCGGGTTCGACACCGGCGGGGCGCCCTGGGCGGAACCGGTGTGTCCTCCGCGAGGGCCGGCACCGGCCGCGGCCGCGGCGCCGGGACCGCCCCCGGTGCCCGGACCGCCGGTGCCCGAAGCGGCCGCCGGCCCGGCGTTGTTCTTCGCCCGCACGGCCGCCGCCGCGGTGGCCGCCCCGGCCGCCTTGCGTACCGAGCGCAGCGCCCCGCGCAGCTTCTCCCCGGCCTCCTCGCCCCGGCCGCCCTCCGGCCCGCCGGGCTGCGCCGGCAGCGGGACGACACGGGTGGCGTCCATCGACTCCGGTTCGGGCGCGTGGATCACCGCGTTCAGCATGGCGCGGGCGGCGGCGTCGTCGAGCCGCTGCGCCGGGTCCTTGGTGAGCAGGCCGTGGATGACGTCCCGGAGCGGGCCCGCGTTCTTGGGCTCCTCCAGGGGCTCGGTCATCACCGCGGTCAGCGTGGCGATCGCCGAGCCCTTGTCGTACGGCGGCAGGCCCTCGACGGACGCGTACAGCAGGCCGCCGAGCGACCACAGGTCGGCAGCGGGGCCCGGCTTGTGGCCGCGGGCGCGCTCCGGGGAGATGTAGGAGGGGGCACCGACGAGCATGCCGGTGGACGTGATGGACGGGTCGCCCTCGACCTGCGCGATGCCGAAGTCGGTGAGCACGACCCGGCCGTCCTCGGCGATCAGCACGTTGGACGGCTTCACGTCCCGGTGCAGGATGCCTTCGCGGTGCGCGGAGCGCAGCACGTCGAGGACGGCGAGGCCCACCTCGGCGGCGCGCTTGGGCTCCAGCAGGCCGTCCTCACGGATGACCTCGGCCAGGGACTTGCCCTCGACCAGTTCCATGACGATCCAGGGCCGGTCGTCCTCCTCGACCACGTCGAAGACGGTCACCGCGCTGTTGTTGCGGATCCGGGCGATCGCCTTGGCCTCGCGCAGGGTGCGCGTGATCAGGCGCCGCTTCTCCTCCTCGTCGATGTTCGACGGGAACCGCAGCTCCTTGACGGCGACCGTGCGGCCGAGGGTCTCGTCCTCGGCGCGCCACACCGTGCCCATGCCGCCGCGGCCCAGCACGTCTCCCAGCCGGTACCGCCCGGCGAGGAGACGCCGCTCGTTCTTGCCCTGACGAGTCTCCTGACGGGATGTTCCCGCCCGCTCCGCCTCCGACATGCGTCCCCTCATGCAACCCGCCCTGACAGAGCCTCCATTGTCTCTCACCCGACAAGTGGCCGACGCCCAGGGTGCCCCGAGCCGCGCCGGGGGCCGCACGCGCCGGAACACCCGCCGCACCGCTCCCTTGAGTCCGCGTCAGACCCTGCGCCCCACTCCCCCTCCGGGCCCGCCCCGGCCCTCCTCGGCACACCTGCCGGACCGTGCTCACGGGCCGCCCCGGACCCGCCCGGCCCGGGGCACCCGGGCGGGTGGTTCCGGCTACAGCGGCACGATGTCCGGCGCCCCCAGCCGGGCCGCGTCCGCCGTCAGGTCGTCCGGCTGGAGCTGGGACTCGCGCTCGGCCTCGACCCGCTTCTCGTAGTGCTCCACCTCGCGCTCGATCCGTCCCTTGTCCCAGCCGAGGACCCGCGCCATCAGCTCGGCGGCCTCGCGGGCGCTGCGGGTCCCCCGGTCGAAGGTCTCGATGGAGATGCGGGTCCGGCGGGTGAGCACGTCGTCGAGGTGCCGGGCGCCCTCGTGCGAGGCGGCGTACACGACCTCGGCGCGCAGGTAGTCGTCGGCGGCCCGCAGCGGCTCGCCCAGAGCCGGGTCGGAGGCGATGAGGTCCAGGACCTCCTCCGCCATGGAGCCGTACCGGTTCAGCAGGTGCTCCACCCGGACCACGTGCAGGCCGGTGCGGGCGGCGATCCGCGCCCGGGCGTTCCACATCGCCCGGTAGCCCTCGGCGCCGAGCAGGGGGATCTCCTCGGTGACGCAGTCGGCGACGCGCATGTCGAGCCCGTGCACGGCCTCGTCGACGGCGTCCTTCGCCATCACCCGGTACGTCGTGTACTTGCCGCCCGCCACGACCACCAGACCCGGCGCCGGATGCGCCACGGTGTGCTCGCGGGAGAGCTTGCTGGTGGCGTCCGACTCGCCGGCCAGCAGCGGGCGCAGCCCGGCGTACACGCCCTCCACGTCGTCGCGGCCGAGCGGCACCGCGAGCACCGAGTTGACGTGCTCCAGCAGGTAGTCGATGTCGGCGCTGGACGCGGCCGGGTGGGCCTTGTCGAGGTCCCAGCCGGTGTCCGTGGTGCCGACGATCCAGTGCCTGCCCCAGGGGATGACGAACAGGACCGACTTCTCGGTGCGCAGGATCAGGCCGGTGCTGGAGTGGATGCGGTCCTTGGGCACGACCAGGTGGATGCCCTTGGAGGCGCGGACGTGGAACTGGCCCCGCTCCCCCACCATGGCCTGGGTGTCGTCGGTCCACACCCCGGTGGCGTTGACGACCTGCTTGGCACGGATCTCGTACTCCCCGCCGCCCTCCACGTCCTGCACCCGGGCGCCGACGACCCGCTCGCCCTCGCGCAGGAACCCGGTCACGCGGGCCCGGTTGGCGACGCGCGCGCCGTAGGACACCGCCGTGCGCACCAGGTTGGTGACGAAGCGGGCGTCGTCCATCTGGGCGTCGTAGTACTGGAGCGCGCCGACCAGGGCGTCCTTCCTCAGGCAGGGCGCGACCCGCAGGGCGTGACGGCGGCTCAGGTGCCGGTGCAGGGGCAGGCCCCGGCCGTGCCCGCGGGCCATCGACATCGCGTCGTAGAGCGCGACGCCCGACCCGGCGTACACCCGCTCCCAGCCCTTGTGCTGGAGCGGGTAGAGGAACGGCACGGGCTTGACCAGGTGCGGGGCGAGCCGCTCCAGCAGCAGGCCGCGCTCCTTCAGCGCCTCGCGGACGAGGGCGAAGTCGAGCATCTCCAGGTAGCGCAGACCGCCGTGGACGAGCTTGCTGGACCTGCTGGAGGTACCGGACGCCCAGTCACGGGCCTCGACCAGGCCGGTGGACAGACCGCGGGTGACGGCGTCCAGCGCGGTCCCGGCACCCACCACCCCGCCGCCGACCACCAGCACGTCCAGCTCGCGCTCCGCCATCGCCGCCAGTGCCTCGGCGCGCTGCTCCGGGCCCAGAGTCGCTGTCCTCACCGCTGCCTCCCGCTGTCGCACGTCTCGCTCGCGTGGGCCGCACCCGCGAAGGGGCGGAGCCCGTTCATCCCCTCCTCATGCCCAAATTCTGACCGGCTCGCCCTGGGCCGGCCACCATGCGCCCGCGACCTGTGGACGACGTGCGCGCAACCACCCGGGAGACACACGAACACAATCCCACATAACGGTCATATTTACTCCTAGTGTGACAGTGCGCTCGTACATGCTGCCCACAGCGGTTGCGCACCCGCCCCGCTTCGGCTACTGGGAAGGACGGCCCACGCCCCATGCCCGCAGACCTCGCCGTGATCGGACTCGGTCCGTACGGCCTGCCGCTCGCCCAGGCCGCCGTCGCCGCAGGCATCCCGACCATCGGGTACGCCACCGGCCCCGAGGCCGGCTCGCTCAGCCCCGCCGAGCTGCGCCGGATGCGCTCCACCGGCTTCCTGCCCGGCACCGACCC
This sequence comes from Streptomyces cellostaticus, assembly GCF_023630175.1. GTDB lineage: Bacteria > Actinomycetota > Actinomycetes > Streptomycetales > Streptomycetaceae > Streptomyces > Streptomyces cellostaticus_A. The sequence continues at coordinate 5,582 of NZ_JALLIN010000025.1, forward strand.
GGCCCAGCTCGGCCGGGTGCGCACCGCGGTGATCTGCGCGCCCACCCCGCGCGGTGCCGACGGCGGGATCGACCTCGGCCAGGTGGAGGCGGCCGCCCGCACGCTCGCCGAACGGCTCCGGCCGCACACCACGGTCATCCTGGAGTCACCCGTGCTGCCCGGGACCACCGACGGGTTCCTGCGCCCCCTGCTGGAGGAGGGCTCCGGACTCCGCGCCGGGCGCGACTTCCACCTCGCCTACTCGCCCTGCCGGGTCGATCCCGGCAGCCGCGACCGCACCCCCGCCAGCACCCCCAAGGTCATCGGGGGCCTCACCCCGGCCTGCACCGAGTCGGCGGCCGCCTTCTACGGGCGGCTGACCGACAAGGTGGTCCGCGCGCGGGGGCTGCGCGAGGCGGAGACGGTGCAGTTGCTGGAGACGAACTACCGGCACGTGAACATCGCGCTGGTCAACGAGATGGCCGTGCTCTGCCACGAGTTGGGCGTCGACCTGTGGGACGTCGTCCGCTGCGCGGAGACCAAGCCGTTCGGCTTCCAGGCCTTCCGGCCGGGCCCGGGCGTCGGCGGCCACGGCATGCCGCAGGACCTGACCGGCCACGCGACCCGCACCCTGCGCATGGTGGAACTCGCCCAGCAGGTCAACGACCGCATGCCCGAGTACGTCGTCCGGCGCGCCGCCACCCTGCTCAACGAGCACGGCAAGTCCGCGCGCGGGGCCCGTGTGCTGCTGCTGGGTGTCACCTACAAGCCCGACGTCGCCGACCTCCAGGGGACGCCCGCGCGCGAGATCGCGGTGCGGCTGACCGAGCTGGGGGCGTCCGTGAGCTTCCACGACCCGTGCGTGCCCGCGTGGAGCGTGCTCGACCGCCCGGTCCCCCGAGCCGACGCCCTGTACGAGGCGGTCGCCGATGCCGACCTGACGATCCTGCTCCAGCACCACCGCACGTACGACCTGCAGGGACTGTCGGTGAAGGCCCAGCTCCTGCTGGACACCCGGGGCGCGACCCCCACGGGGGCGGCGCACCGGCTGTGAAAGGGGGCGCGCGAACACCCGGGCCGGCGGCGCCGTCGGCGTCAGGGGCGAAGCCGCGGCCACCGTGCGGAGCGGAGGAGCTCACCGCGGCGGGCACCGCGCCGCGGTCCCCGCGGTCGGGCCTGCGGTGGCGGCCTACGGGCCCACCTCCCTTCCGCCCCCGGACTCCGCCCCGGACGAGCGCAGTCGGACACGCGGAAGGGCCGGCCATCCTCCTGGACGGCCGGCCCTTCCGCGTGCGTCGGAGGCTCAGCGGCGGTGCTGGCTGTCCGCCACCGTCACCTCGACCCGCTGGAACTCCTTCAGCTCGCTGTAGCCGGTGGTGGCCATGGCGCGGCGCAGGGCGCCGAAGAAGTTCATGGAGCCGTCGGGGGTGTGGGACGGGCCGGTGAGGATCTCCTCGATGGTGCCGACCGTGCCCAGGTCGACCTTCTGGCCGCGGGGCAGCTCCTCGTTGACGGCCTCCATGCCCCAGTGGTGGCCCTTGCCGGGCGCGTCCGTGCCGCGGGCCAGCGGGGAGCCCATCATGACGGAGTCGGCACCGCAGGCGATCGCCTTGGGCAGGTCGCCGGACCAGCCGACGCCGCCGTCCGCGATCACGTGCACGTACCGGCCGCCGGACTCGTCCATGTAGTCGCGGCGGGCCGCGGCCACGTCGGCGACCGCCGTCGCCATCGGGACCTGGATGCCGAGCACGTTGCGGGTGGTGTGCGCGGCGCCGCCGCCGAAGCCCACCAGCACGCCGGCCGCGCCGGTGCGCATCAGGTGCAGGGCCGCGGTGTAGGTGGCGCAGCCGCCCACGATCACCGGCACGTCGAGCTCGTAGATGAACTGCTTGAGGTTCAGCGGCTCGTGCGAGGACGACACGTGCTCCGCGGAGACCGTCGTACCGCGGATCACGAAGATGTCCACGCCCGCGTCGACGACCGCCTTGGAGAACTGGGCGGTGCGCTGCGGGGAGAGCGCGGCCGCCGTGACCACACCGGAGTCGCGCACCTCCTTGATGCGGGCGCCGATCAGCTCCTCCTTGACGGGAGCCGCGTAGATCTCCTGGAGGCGGCGGGTCGCCCGCTCGGCGGGCAGCTCGGCGATCTCGTCGAGCAGCGGCTGCGGATCCTCGTGCCGCGTCCACAGGCCCTCGAGGTTCAGTACGCCCAGACCGCCCAGCTCACCGATGCGGATCGCGGTGGCCGGGGAGACGACCGAGTCCATGGGAGCGGCGAGGAACGGCAGCTCGAACCGGTAGGCGTCGATCTGCCAGGCGATCGAGACCTCCTTCGGGTCCCGCGTACGGCGGCTGGGGACGACGGCGATGTCGTCGAAGGCGTACGCCCGGCGGCCGCGCTTGCCGCGCCCGATCTCGATCTCAGTCACGTCTTGGCCTTTCCCTGATGCGTTCAGCGTCTTCCAGTATCGCCGACGGGCACGGCAACGGCGGCCCCGGAGGTTCCGGGGCCGCCGCCGATGCCCGTCACACGCGCGTGTGCGTCACTTCTTGTTGCTGTAGTTCGGTGCCTCGACCGTCATCTGGATGTCGTGCGGGTGGCTCTCCTTCAGACCCGCCGAGGTGATCCGCACGAACCGCCCCTTGGACTCCATCTCCTCGATGGTGGCGGCGCCCACGTAGCCCATGGTCTGACGCAGGCCGCCGACGAGCTGGTGCAGCACGTTGGCGAGCGGACCGCGGTAGGGCACCTGGCCCTCGACGCCCTCGGGCACGAGCTTCTCGTCGGCGGTGACGTCGGACTGGAAGTAGCGGTCCTTGGAGTACGACCTGCCCTGGCCGCGGGACTGCATGGCGCCCAGCGAGCCCATGCCGCGGTACGACTTGAACTGCTTGCCGTTGATGAAGAGCAGCTCGCCCGGGGACTCCTCGCAGCCGGCGAGGAGGCTGCCCAGCATCACGGTGTCGGCGCCGGCGGCCAGGGCCTTGCCGATGTCGCCGGAGTACTGCAGGCCGCCGTCGCCGATCAGCGGGACACCGGCGGATCGGGCCGCGAGGGACGCCTCGTAGATGGCGGTGACCTGCGGGACGCCGATGCCGGCGACGACGCGGGTGGTGCAGATGGAACCCGGGCCCACGCCCACCTTGATGCCGTCCACGCCGGAGTCGATCAGCGCCTGGGCGCCGTCGCGCGTGGCGACGTTGCCGCCGACCACGTCGACGTTCACGCTCGACTTGATCTTGGACATCCAGCTCAGGGCGTTGCTGTTGTGGCCGTGCGAGGTGTCGACGACCAGGAAGTCCACACCGGCCGCGGCGAGCGCCTGGGCGCGCTCCAGCGCCTCGGGGCTGGCGCCGACCGCGGCACCGACCAGCAGCCGGCCCTCGGCGTCCTTGGCGGCGTTGGGGTACTTCTCGGCCTTGACGAAGTCCTTGACCGTGATCAGGCCCTTGAGGACGCCCTCGTCGTCCACCAGCGGCAGCTTCTCGATCTTGTGCTTCCGCAGCAGCTCCATGGCCTCGGGGCCGGAGATGCCGACCTTGCCGGTGACCAGCGGCATCGGGGTCATGACCTCGTGCACGCGGCGGCTGCGGTCGCTCTCGAAGGCCATGTCGCGGTTGGTCACGATGCCGAGCAGCCTGCCCTCGGGGTTGGTGACCGGGACACCGCTGATGCGGAACTTGGCGCAGAGCGCGTCCGCCTCGGCGAGCGTGGCCTCGGGGTGCACCGTGATCGGGTCGGTGACCATGCCGGACTCGGACCGCTTCACCAGGTCGACCTGGTTGACCTGGTCCTCGACGGAGAGGTTGCGGTGCAGCACGCCGACGCCGCCCAGCCGGGCCATCGCGATCGCCATGCGGGACTCGGTCACCTTGTCCATCGCCGCCGAGAGCAGCGGGATGTTCACCCGCACGTTGCGGGAGATGCGGGACGAGGTGTCGACCGCGTTGGGGAGCACCTCGGATGCGCCCGGCAGCAGCAGCACGTCGTCGTAGGTCAGCCCGAGTGTCGCGAATTTACCGGGCACTCCGTCGACGTTTGCAGTCATGACACCTTCCCCAAATGGCCTTGATCGGTGCGGATGTCCATGCTAACGGCAAGCCTCGCCAGCAAATTCCACGTCAGGACGCCCCTTCGGGCTTCGTATGTTCGTACGGGAACGGGGGTGTGCCCGTTCAGTGGACGGAGTTCCGAGGACTCCGCCCTGGGGGTCTACTGCTCGGCCAGTGCGCGCAGGCGGCTCAGCGCACGGTGCTGGGCCACCCGGACCGCGCCGGGTGACATTCCCAACATCTGCCCGGTCTCCTCGGCGGTCAAGCCCACGGCGATGCGCAGCAGGAGCAGCTCCCGCTGGTTCTCGGGCAGGTTGGCCAGCAGCTTCTTGGCCCACTCCGCGTCGCTGCTGAGCAGGGCGCGCTCCTCGGGGCCGAGGGAGTCGTCGGGGCGTTCCGGCATCTCGTCCGAGGGGATGGCCGTGGAACCCGGGTGGCGCATCGCGGCGCGCTGGAGGTCGGCCACCTTGTGCGAGGCGATGGCGAAGACGAAGGCCTCGAAGGGGCGGCCGGTGTCCCGGTAGCGGGGCAGGGCGAGCAGGACCGCCACGCAGACCTCCTGGGCGAGGTCCTCGACGAAGTGGCGCGCGTCGCCCGGGAGCCGGGACAGCCGGGTGCGGCAGTAGCGCAGCGCCAGGGGGTGGACGTGGGCGAGCAGGTCGTGCGTGGCCTGCGCGTCGCCGTCGACCGCGCGGTGCACGAGCGCGCCGAACGCACCATGGGCCGAGCCCGCCTCGTCGTCGCGCATCGGTCCATGGTGCCCTGCGGCCGTCCGGTCCGTCGCATCGCGCTCGTGGTTGTGCACCGAAGCGTTATGAGTAGGTGCGCCGGCACTCATCCCCTGCGCCCTCCCCTTCCGCTCGACCGACTCGTCCCCGAGAGACTCCACATCTCAAGGATGCGGCATCCGCGCCGAAACGAGCAGCGGGCGTACGCCGACCGCCTCACCCGGCCCCCGTCCACGTGCTCCGCACCGCGCGCCGACGACCCGTGCCCCCGGCGCGGCGCACCCCGGTGGACGGTCCGGCGGGCGCGCGGCCGCGGCGTCGCGGCGGACCACCGCCGGGCGGCGGACCACCGGTGGGGGTGTCCGCTGGGGCCGGGCAGCGGTACGGGCCGGGCGGACGGGGATCGTCACCCACAGTCACCTCGGCGACGACCGGACCGCGGTACCGCTCGAACAGGTATGCGCATGTCGACCGCATGACCTCGGGGCGCCGGCAGGGGCGCGGACACCGGTCGCCGGCCACCGTCGGCCGGCCGCCGGGCAGCACCCGCGGCCGCGCTCCACCCGGCTTCCGGACCTCGCCCCGCGGCCTCGCTCCGCCCCGTCCGCCGTGCGGCGGACGGGGTCCATCAGGGGCCGGCCGCGGCCGTGCGCCGCGGCACACGTCCTACCGGACCAGTCCCCAGCGGAAGCCGAGTGCCACCGCGTGGGCCCGGTCCGAGGCGCCGAGCTTCTTGAAGAGGCGTCGGGCGTGCGTCTTGACCGTGTCCTCGGAGAGGAACAGCTCACGGCCGATCTCCGCGTTGGAGCGGCCGTGGCTCATCCCCTCGAGCACCTGGATCTCACGTGCGGTGAGGGTGGGCGCCGCGCCCATCTCCGCGGAGCGCAGCCGGCGCGGCGCCAGACGCCAGGTGGGGTCGGCGAGGGCCTGCGTGACCGTGGCGCGCAACTCCGCGCGCGAGGCGTCCTTGTGCAGGTAGCCGCGGGCGCCGGCGGCCACCGCGAGGGCCACGCCGTCGAGGTCCTCGGCGACGGTCAGCATGATGATGCGCGCGCCCGGGTCCGCGGACAGCAGGCGGCGCACGGTCTCGACACCGCCCAGGCCGGGCATGCGCACGTCCATCAGGATCAGGTCGGAGCGGTCGGCGCCCCAGCGGCGGAGGACTTCCTCGCCGTTGGCCGCCGTGGTCACGCGCTCGACGCCGGGCACGGTCGCCACCGCGCGGCGCAGCGCCTCTCGGGCAAGCGGGGAGTCGTCGCAGACGAGGACGGATGTCATGACCGCCCTCCGCAGCTGATGCGCGTCACCTTGAGCCTCCAGGCTGGTACGGAATCGTCACCTGTGCGGTCGACCGCCTCGGACGCCTGCCCGAGCGCTTGTGTTTTCAACCGCCTCCGCACTCTCAACGACGGTCACTCGAAAGAGTTACGGGGCTACATGCCGTCTTCGGCACACAACGTGAGGGTCTCGACACGGTGCAGACATGCCCAACGGACTCTCAACTTTTCATCACAACCTATGCCCCATTTAGTCGCTTTTGCTCCCGTTTCTCAGTGTCTGGAGCTAGATTCGCAATGAGTCATATTTTCATCTCCTTAGACCGGAGATGTACGGTCGTTGGCACCGGATCCGCCCAGAACGGCTACAAGGGGTCACGTAATGGCAGATTTCTCCCGCCTTCCCGGACCGAATGCGGACCTGTGGGACTGGCAGTTGCTGGCTGCTTGCCGCGGGGTCGACAGCTCGCTCTTCTTTCACCCCGAGGGCGAGCGCGGGGCGGCTCGGAGCGCTCGCGAGAACTCGGCCAAGGAGGTCTGCATGAGGTGCCCGGTCCGTGCGGAGTGCGCGGCGCACGCGCTCGCGGTGCGCGAGCCGTACGGAGTCTGGGGCGGCCTGACCGAGGACGAGCGTGAGGAGTTGATGGGGCGGGCCCGCAACCGCCTGGTGGCAGCCTCGACCACCAGCGGCGACACCGCCCCTCATCACTGAAGGAAACGTTTCTGCACCCATGGACCAACGGGTGCTTCCCCTCCCCCACCGGGCACGCCGAGTGCGTGCCCGCGGCTCTGCCCCGTGCCGCTACTCCCGTCCGGCCGCCCGGGCGAGCTGATCCAGGGTCGCCGCCACGGCAGGCACCTGCGCCAGGTCGGGCAGGGTGAGGGCGACGATCTGCCGCCGGACCACCGGTTCCAGATCCACCGTGCGCACCCCTCGCGGCCGTACCGACTCCACCGCGAGCTGCGGCAGTACGGCGACCCCGAGTCCCGCGCCCACGAGGCCCGCCACCGCCGGGTAGTCGTCGGTGGCGAAGTCGATGCGGGGCGTGAAGCCGGCGCCCTCGCACACCTCGACCAACTGGCCCCGGCAGCGCGGGCAGCCCGCGATCCAGGGCTCCCGGGCCAGTTCGCCGATGGCGACGGACTCCGCGCGCGCCAGCGGGTGCCGTTCGGGCACCAGGGCGACCAGGCGATCCATCAGCAGGGGCCGTACGACGAGGTCGTCCCATTCCTCGGTGGCGGCCGCGCCCTCGTAGCGGAAGGCGAGCGCCAGGTCGCAGTCGCCCTCGCGCAGCAGCTCCACGGACCTCGGCGGCTCGGCCTCCTCCAGGGAGACGCGGGTGCCGGGGTGGGCGGCGCGGAGCGCGGCCAGGGCGGTGGGCACGAGGGTGGAGCTGCCGCTGGGGAAGGAGACGAGGCGGACCCGGCCCGCCCGCAGCCCCGCGATCGCGGCGACCTCCTCCTCGGCCGCGGTGAGCCCGGCGAGGATGCCGGAGGCGTGCCGTACCAGGGCCTCGCCGGCCTGGGTCAGCCGCATCTCGCGGCCGCTGCGCACCAGCAGCGGAGTGCCGACCGAGGCTTCCAGGGCCTTCATCTGCTGGCTGACGGCGGGCTGGGTGCAGCCCAGCTCACGCCCCGCGGCGGAGAAGGAGCCGGTGGTGGCGACGGCGCGCAGGACGCGGAGATGACGGGCCTCGATCACCCCGGAAGCATAAGCCGGGCTTGGATCTCGGGGCGAATACCGCGTGGACGCTTTGGGGTCCGCTCCCGTACCTTGCGGCCATGAAGCTTCTCTCGGTCAACCTGGGCAGCGCGCGGCCGGTGCCGTACACGGACCAGCCGCAGGGCGTGACGGGCATCGACAAGCGGCCCGCGGACGGGCCGGTGCGGGTGGCGGCGCCCGGCCCCAAGGGGACCGGCGCGAGCGGTGTCGCCGGGGACACGGTGTGCGACACCCGCCACCACGGCGGCGACGACCAGGCGGTGTACGCCTTCGCGCGCGAGGACCTCGACGACTGGGAGCGCGAGCTGGGCCGGAAGCTGGCCAACGGCTGCTTCGGCGAGAACCTCACGACGGCCGGCCTCGACGTGTCCGGGGCGCTGATCGGCGAGCGCTGGCGGATCGGTTCCGGGGTCGTGCTGGAGGTCACCTCCGGGCGGATCCCGTGCCGCACCTTCCAGGGCCATCTGGCCGAACGGGGATGGGTGAGGAGATTCACCCGGAAGGGCGCGACCGGGGCCTATCTGCGGGTGATCGAACCGGGCGAGATCCAGGCGGGCGACTCCATCGAGATCGTCCACCGGCCGGACCACACGGTGACGGCGGCGATGGAGTTCCGGGCCGTCACCACCGAGCGGGAACTGCTGCCCGGGCTGCTCGCGGCCGGTGCGGCGCTGCACCCGAAGGCACTGGCCGCGGCTCGCAGGTACGTCGCCGACCAGGCCCGCTGAGCGCCCGTCACCACCGGCGGACGCGAGCGCTCCGGGTCACTACCCTTGGGCCATGACAACGGCTCTGATTACGGGATCGACCGCGGGGATCGGCGCCGCCTTCGCGCGGCGGCTGGCGGCTGACGGCCATGACCTCGTCCTGGTGGCGCGGGACTCCAAGCGGCTGCGCGAGCAGGCGACCGAGCTGCACGACCGGCACGGTGTCGAGGTGGAGGTGCTCACCGCCGACCTCGCCGAGGACAAGGGCATCGAGACGGTGGCCGACCGGCTCGACGACCGGCGCAACCCGGTCGACCTGCTGATCAACAACGCCGGCTTCGGCAACAAGGGCCGCTTCCTCGACGTGTCCATGGCCGACGAGCTGAGAATGCTCAAGGTGCACTGCGAGGCGGTGCTGCGGCTGACCTCGGCGGCCTCCGGGGCGATGCGCGAGCGCGGCCGCGGCGGTGTGGTCAACGTGGCGTCGGTGGCCGCCTTCGTGCCCCGGGGCACCTACGGCGCCTCGAAGGCGTGGGTCGTGCAGTTCACCCAGGGCGCGGCGAAGGACCTGGCCGGCAGCGGGGTCCGGATGATGGCGCTGTGCCCCGGCTTCGTACGCACCGAGTTCCACGAGCGCGCCGGGATGGGCACGGACAACATCCCCGGCTGGATGTGGCTGGACGCGGACAAGCTGGTCGCGGCGGCGCTGGCCGACCTCGCGCGCGGGAAGTCGCTGTCCATCCCGGACCCGCGCTACAAGGCGCTGATGGGGCTGGTGAAGGTCACCCCGCGCGGCCTCCTGGGCGGGATCAGCTCGCGGACGGGACGCAAGTACGGCCCTCAGTAGCACAGGTGGATCCGCCGTCCGGGTGGGAAGATGGTCGCATCGGAACCGGACCAGGGGGGCCGGAGGCGGTGACATGACCTTCGTACAGCTCATCGAGTGCAGGACGAGCCGGCTGGACGAGATGAACCGGCTCATGGACGACTGGGTCACCCAGAGCAAGGGCAGGCGCACCGCGACGCACGCCGTGGTCGGCAAGGACCGCTCGGACGCGTCGCACATCGTCGAGGTGGTGGAGTTCCCGTCGTACGAGGAGGCGATGCGGAACTCGAACCTCCCCGAGACGGGCAGGATCTTCCAGGACATGGTCGCCCTGTGCGACGAGACCCCGACGTTCACCGACCTTGACGTCGTCAGGGACGAGCAGTTGGGCCTCGACACCGTACGGCGGCTCTTCGCGGCCCTGGAGAGCGAGGGCGAGCTGCCGCCGCTCAACGACCTGCTGGACGAGGACATCCACAGCCACGACCCGGTGAACCCGCAGGACACCATCGGGCTGGACGGCGTCCGCAACGAGTACCGGATGTGGCGCGCGGCCTTCGACTTCGCGTTCACGATCGACGACGTGCTGGCCCAGGGCGACCAGGCCTGCGCGCGCTGGACCTGGCACGCGACCCACAAGGGTGACTTCCTGGGCATCCCGGCGACCCGCCGCCAGGTCACCATGACCGGCATGACCCTCTTCCGCTTCGACCCCCACGGCAAGATCACCGAAACCTGGTGGCAGCACGACCAGCTCGGGCTGATGCAGCAACTCGGGGCGCTGGACGAACTGGAGTCCTGAGGCGGACCGGTCGAGCCCGCGAATGACGTCGCACGGGGCGGACGGGCTCCACGCCGGAGACCTGCCGCGGGGAACACCGGCTCCCGGACTGCGGCCCCGTCGGCCGGAGCCCGGTGAGGAGGTCCGGTGGCCGCGGGAGGAGACAGCCGGGAGGGGCGGTCGGTCGCCGACCACCCCTCCCGCCCGCCTCAGCCGCGCGCGGCCATCCGCACGAACGCGGCCCACTCGTCCACGCCGACGGAGAGCAATGCCTCCCCCGGCCGCTTGGAGTCACGGACCAGCACGGCCGTACCGGCATCCGCGACCTCGACACAGTCGCCGCCATTACCCGCGCTGTAGCTGCTCTTGAACCACCGCAGTGTCGCAGCGGCAGGCTCGGGGCTGCCTGTCTTCATAGCTCTCCCACCAGCTTCTCGACAAAGGCCAGCGACTCTCGGGGAGTCAGCGCCTGAGCCCGGAGAACGCCGTACGTCGCTTCGAGCGGGCTGACCTTCTTCGGGTCCGCGTACAGGGCACTCACGTCCTGCACTTCCATGTATGCCATCCTGCGCTGATTCTTCGAGTGGATCAATGTGAACGGCCCAGCGAGACCGGCGTGTTCCTCTCGATCCATCGGCATGACCTGCAACTCGACGTTGCGTTGGTGTCCGTGGAGCAGAAGCTGTTCCAACTGGCCCCGCCAGACGTCACGGCCGCCCAGAGGCCGCCGGAGCACGTGCTCGTCGATGACGAAGCTCAGCAGCGGAGCGGGGCGCCGGCCGAACAGCTTCTGCCGCTCCATGCGCGCGGACACGCCCTGCTCGATGGCCTCCTCGTCGAGCAGCGGGCGCCACATACGGAACACGGCACGCGCGCACTCCTCGGTCTGCAGGAGGCCCTTGACCACATGGTTCACATAGGCGTGCAGCTCGACGGCCTCCGCCTCCAGTTGTACGTACCGCCGGAAGAAGGACGGATACCGGGCCTTGGCCACCTCCTCCTTCATCGCCACCAGCACACCGCGCGCACCCAGCACCCGGTCCACCGCGTCGATCAGGTCCGGCTTGGGGATCCGCCGCCCCTGCTCCACCGCCGCGATCTGCGCCTCGCCGTATCCGACCCGCTCCTCCAACTGCGCCTGGGTGAGCCCGCCCTGCTCCCGCAGCAGCTTGATCTGGCGCCCGAAGCAGCGCAGGAACTCCCCGCCGGCCTCCCCTTCCACCCCCGCGCCCGAGTCCGCCCCCAACTCCATACGCCCCTCCTCACCCACCGCTCACTGTCCGTGATCGCAGAGTAGGAGTCGCGTACGCCAACCGACCGCAAACTCGGGCAGGTTGACTCATGTGAGTGAACACTGACCAGCGAAAGCTTTCTTCACTCGGCGCGTCCATCCGCACACTCTCCGTGCGGTACGGTCACCCCAACAGCACACAAAACAGCTCGGCCCCCGCAACGGCGGCAACCGTTCGCGAGGGCCTGAACCACCAGTGGAAGTTAGGGCTCCCACCGTGATTTACCGGCACTGTATCGCGCCTCCGCGCGCCTACACCCAGTTCTCGCACGACATCATCCGGCACCCCCGCCTCTCCTCGGACGCGGTCCGCCTGCTTACCTGGCAGCTCTCCCTCCCTCAGGGCACAAGGGAATCCCTCTCCCGAACCGCCGAACGGGCCAACATCGGCGCCTGCGCCTTCACCCGCGCCAAGCGCCAACTCAAGGACGAGGGGTTCGTCCACGAGAGGCGCGTCCAGGGCCCTGCCGACCACTGGGTCACCCAACAGCTCGTCTCCAACGTGCCGTTGATCCCCGCCGAAGCCGCTAAGCTCCTCGCCCGAATGCCCGTCTTGCCGCCGCAGGTCGCACCGAGTCCCCGTAATCCGACGGCCGGTGAGCGGACCGGTCGGCTCACCGACGGTCTTCCCTACGGCGACACCTATGGGAACACCCACAACCACCCCCCCCAGACCCCCCGAGGACGCACCCGATGCCCCCGCATCCGGGCACTGCTCCAGGAGCCCTACATCACCCTCGTCGAAGTGACCCGGCGCGTCGGCCTCCTCGCGAACGACATCACCGCCGAGCGCCCGAAGATCAAGGGCGCCGACGCCGTTCACCTCGCCTGTGCGTGTTTCGCCAAGGTCGACGTCCTCATGACGCGCAACTTCCGCGACTTCAAGCCGGACGACGTGTACCGGGGCGTGCTGTTGCGCGTGCCGTTCGAGTTCGGAGGCGAAGGGCTCTTCGCGGGCCACGTCACCGGCCACGCCCAGACCCCGCCAACAGCCTTTGCTCCCCCTTTGCAGCGATCGAACTTGCGCACGACTCCTCCGGGTTAGAGTCGAACGGTCCGGGCGGCCGACGGAGGGGGCGGAGACCAAGTCATGGGCGACAAAGGCGAGATACTCGACATCAAGATCGCTGACATCAAGCGGACAGCACCGCATTTCAGCCACGAGAGCGTTGCGCTCGCACAGGCTCTGACCAAGCTGAAGACCGGTCTGTCGGCGGCCGGCGCGCCCTGGGGAGACGACGAGCAGGGCACCAAGTTCCACGAGAGCTACGGCCCCCTGGTCAAGCGCATCGAGCAGTCCGCCCAGATCCTGGCCGAGGGACTGGCCAGCATCCACACGGCGATGGCCGACATGGCCGACGGCCACATCGACAACGAACAACTGATCCGCTCGATGTTCAGCCGGATCGACGTCCCTCACGACACCGGGGGCCACGGCAAGTGAGCACCGCCGACAAGGCCCGCAAGGTCGTCCAGGACCTGACGGGCATGTGGTGGCCCGCGGCCGACGTCGACGGGCTGCGGGACGCCGCGAAGGCGTGGCAGGACTTCGCCGACGACGTCGAAGACGTTACCGCCGCCGTCAACAGGGCCGCCCGCTCCCTGATCGAGCACAACAAGGGCGAGGCCATCTCCGCCTTCGACGACCCCTTCTGGCGCCGTTACTACCACGACAAACACGGCTGGCTGAAGGACCTGGCCGACGGCGCCCGCGACATGGCCAAGGCCCTGGACGCCTACGCCGACGCCGTACACGCCGCGAAGAAGAAGCTCGAACACGAACTGGAGATCGTCGGCGCCACCCTCGTGGCGGGCACCCTCCTGGCAGTCTTCACCGCGGGTCTCTCCGAAGGAGCGGCCGTCGCGGCCGCCGCGACCGTCGCCGAACTCGCCGCCGGGCTGGGTGTCACGGTCACGGCCGAGGTCGCCACCATCGCGGGCACCACCCTGGCCACCGCCGCGATCGCGGGCATCGAGTCCGTCACCGTCGACCTAGCCGTCGCCCAGCCCATGTCCATCGCCCTGGGTGAGCAGAACGGCCTCAGCCTCGACGAGGCCCGCGACGCCGCCGCTTACGGCGCGCTCCTGGGCGGTGGCCTCGGCGGCGGGGGCGCTGCCGTCAGGGCCGCGAGCAGGGCAGGCGGCTGGAGCGAACTCCTGGGCGGAGTCCGGCTGCCCGGCCTCTCCCCCGAGTTCGCCCTGCCGGGCGGCGCAACGGCATCGGCGGACGACCTCGGCCTGCTGATGAAGGGCGACGGCGAACCGAACGCCTGGCCCCGCAGCAAACGCAAGGGCGCGGTCAAGCCGAAGTACCGGGCGGACCTGGCGGGAGACGAGGGCAAGGGGACTGCCAGATCGCACTCCCACACCCTGGAGAAGCACGTCGAGAAGACCGACCGGGAGCTCCGGTCCCGCCTGCGCGCCGAGAAGAGGATCACCGGCAGTTCCAGCTTCGTCAGCCCCGAGGCAGCACAGGATCTGACGGACCGGGCGATCGTTCAGCGTCAGCACGACGTCAGGCGATGGCTGGAGAACACCAGAAAGCCGGAGCTCACGTTCAGGGTCGACTTCGGAGAGGAAGCCACCGGCCGGAGCCTGTCCCGGGAGGATTTCATCAGAGGAACCGGACCGCACAACGTCCACAAGGTCTTCCTGCTCCTGCGTCGCGATCCCGACATGCCGAGCGGCTACCGTATCCACACCTCTTATCCCACCTCGTGAGCGCAAGGAACACCCTGTGACCCACCGTTACCCCGAAGGGTTCCTGGAAAGAGACGAGCGGTTCCCCGCGCTGCATGAGCTGCTCGATTCCTACGCCTTCTCCGGGAACTCCTTCACGGACACCACCGATGAGCCCGGCGTAGCGCTCAAGGCGTATGTGCGACAGGCCATGCGTACGCCGGGAGCCCTGGACGCAGTCATCGCGGAGATCGACGACCTGTTGCGGGTCGGCCTGTTCGACGACGCGATCGCCGACGACGTGGACCTCTTGCCGCACGTCGAGCCCCCAGCCGGACGCACCGTGGAGCAGTGCCTCGCGACCATCCGCTCCCACCTGCAAAGGGTCAAGACCTCCGGCGTATACGAACAAGCGCGGCTTCCACAGACCGACTGGGAATGGAGAAAGCGATTCCCGGAACTCTCCTCTCTGCTGGGTGGCTACTTCCACCAGGACTACCCACGGTTCTACGACTCCCACCGAGAGGCGCTTGACGACTATCTCGACCGGAACCCCGGCGAGTATCTCGCCGCCGCCGCCCAGGAACTCGGCGACTTCCTGTCCTGTGTCCCGTCGGACGAGGATCTGGACCGTGCCACAGAAATTCTGGGCCTCATGGTCTACCCCCCTGACGGCGTCTCACTGCGCCAGTGGCTCACCGACATCGAGGGCCTCATCACGCACCGCCTGCGTCGCGGCGCGACCTGACAGCGGGCGAGCGGCACCGGACGACACCGACAGGTCTCACGGGGTCCCGTCCCACTCGGGAGAACGCGGCCGTACGAGCCTCGCACCCGACAAGCCCGACACCGGCACCCGCCACCCCCACAGAGCGCCGCCGTGGGGGCGTCGCCCCTGGTCAGCGGGATTGCGGCGCGGGATCTTCGATGCATGACCATTTCCCCCGGCCGGGTTCGACGAGCCAGGCTCCCGCTCCCGCTCCCCGAGCAGACGGTCTTCTCCTTCCGCTTCACCTCCTCACCGCGCGGTGCCCGGCTCGCCCGCAGGCTCGCCTCCTGCCAGATGGACGCGTGGGGCTGGCGTTACGACACTTCCACGCACGACGCGGTGGAGCTGATCGTCGGCGAGCTGGCCGCGAACGCCGTCACCCACGGGCGGGTCCCCGGCAGGGACGCCGCGCTTCGGCTGTACCGGCGGGACGGTGAGGGCCGGGTCCGGATCGAGGTGAGCGACACCTGCGGTGAGCGGCTGCCCGTGGTGCGGGACGCCGGAAGCGAGGAGGACGGCGGGCGGGGGCTCGTCCTGGTCGCGGCACTCGCCGAGGAGTGGGGTGTGGCTCCCCGCCCCGCCGCTCCCGGCAAGACCGTGTGGGCCGTCGTGGCCGCCGGGGCCCCGCCGGCACCGCGCGCGCGTCGGTAGCGGTATCGGGCGGGGCGGCAGCGCCACCGGGCCCCGCCGATCACGGCTTGCCTCCCGGCCGCCGAGGCGGAGGGCGCCGGGGGGAATTAGGGGGGCGGAAACACGGGAGACCCGGCACCCCGAAGGGTGCCGGGCCTCGTCGCTGAGGTGCCTCAGTGGGCGTGGCCGTGGCCGTGGCCCGCCGCGGCCGGCTCCTCCTCTTCCTTCTTCTCGACGACCAGGGTCTCGGTCGTGAGCAGGAGGGAGGCGATGGAGGCGGCGTTCTCCAGGGCGGAACGGGTGACCTTGACCGGGTCGATGACGCCGGCCTTGATCAGGTCGCCGTACTCGCCGGAGGCGGCGTTGTAGCCGCTGCCCTTCTCGAGCTCGGCCACCTTGGAGACGATGACGTAGCCCTCGAGGCCGGCGTTCTCCGCGATCCAGCGCAGCGGCTCGACGGCGGCGCGGCGGACGACCGCGACACCGGTGGCCTCGTCGCCGGTCTTGTCGAGGTTGCCCTCGAGGACCTTGACGGCGTGGACCAGCGCGGAGCCACCACCGGAGACGATGCCCTCCTCGACCGCGGCGCGGGTCGCGGAGATGGCGTCCTCCAGACGGTGCTTCTTCTCCTTCAGCTCCACCTCGGTGGCGGCGCCGACCTTGATCACGCACACGCCGCCGGCCAGCTTCGCGAGGCGCTCCTGGAGCTTCTCGCGGTCCCAGTCGGAGTCGGTGTTCTCGATCTCGGCCTTGATCTGCGCGACGCGGCCGGTGACGTCGGCGGAGTTGCCGCCGCCGTCGACGATCGTGGTGTCGTCCTTGGTGACGGTCACGCGGCGGGCGGAACCGAGCACGTCCAGACCGACCTGGTCGAGCTTGAGGCCGACCTCCTCGGAGATGACGGTGCCGCCGGTGAGGGTGGCGATGTCCTGGAGCATGGCCTTGCGGCGGTCGCCGAAGCCCGGGGCCTTCACCGCGACGGCGTTGAAGGTGCCGCGGATCTTGTTGACGACCAGGGTCGACAGGGCCTCGCCGTCGACGTCCTCGGCGATGATCAGCAGCGGCTTGGAGGCACCCGCCTGGATGACCTTCTCCAGCAGCGGCAGCAGGTCCTGGATGGAGCTGATCTTGCCCTGGTTGATCAGGATGTACGGGTCGTCGAGGACGGCCTCCATACGCTCCTGGTCGGTGACGAAGTACGGCGACAGGTAGCCCTTGTCGAAGGCCATGCCCTCGGTGAAGTCCAGCTCCAGACCGAAGGTGTTGGACTCCTCGACGGTGATGACACCGTCCTTGCCGACCTTGTCCATCGCCTCGGCGATCAGCTCGCCGACCTGCTGGTCCTGGGCGGACAGCGCGGCGACGGCGGCGATGTCGGACTTCTCGTCGATCGGGCGGGCCGAGGCGAGCAGGTCGTCGGAGACGGCCTTGACCGCGGCGTCGATGCCCTTCTTCAGCAGCGCCGGGGAGGCACCGGCGGCGACGTTGCGCAGCCCCTCGCGCACCAGCGCCTGGGCCAGCACGGTGGCGGTGGTGGTGCCGTCACCAGCGATGTCGTTGGTCTTGGTCGCCACCTCCTTCACCAGCTGGGCGCCGAGGTTCTCGTACGGGTCCTCGATCTCGACCTCACGGGCGATCGTGACACCGTCGTTGGTGATGGTGGGCGCACCGAACTTCTTGTCGATGACGACGTTGCGGCCCTTGGGGCCGATCGTCACCTTCACCGTGTCGGCAAGCTTGTTGACGCCGCGCTCGAGGGCGCGACGGGCGTCCTCGTCGAACTTCAGGATCTTCGCCATGACAGCGGGAGCCCTCTCGGAAATCTGTGGGTGAAAAAGGCACTGCGCCCCGGGCGCCCGGCTTCTTATGTGGTCGCGGGGGCCAGGGGCGCAGCGTCAAGCATCAAAAGTGCTCGAGGTGTCTTACTTCTCGATGATCGCGAGGACGTCGCGAGCCGAGAGGACGAGGTACTCCTCGCCGTTGTACTTCACCTCGGTGCCGCCGTACTTGCTGTACAGGACGACGTCGCCGACCTTGACGTCGAGCGGCAGGCGCTCGCCGTTCTCGAAGCGGCCCGGACCCACGGCGAGGACGGCGCCCTCCTGGGGCTTCTCCTTCGCGGTGTCCGGGATGACCAGGCCAGAGGCGGTGGTCTGCTCGGCGTCGAGCGGCTGGACCACGATACGGTCCTCGAGCGGCTTGATGGCAACCTTGGAGCTGGTGGTCGTCACGGTCCGACCTCCCCCTTCGGAGATCTCACGGGGTTAACTGTCTGAGGTGGCGACCAGGTGGATCCGTCGTCGCGGGTGCCGGACCTGCCCGTCGCGTAGTTGGCACTCTCATCTGCCGAGTGCCAGAGCCGAGACTATGACCGCGATTAGCACTCGGTCAAGCGGAGTGCCAATGGCGGTGCGGCGCGTCGGCCGGACGGGGGTGGCCGGGAGCGCTCCGGGCGGGCGCGTTCAGGCCAGGTAGTCCTCGAGACGGGCCACCGTCAGGCCCTGGCTCTGGGCGTGTCGCAGCAACCGGGCGGTGCGTTCCGTAGGGGTGGGGCCGGCGTCCCGGCCGCTTCCCACGAGCACGATGTCGCCCGGGGTCAGGCGCCGTGCGCCCCGCCGGTAGACGATGCCGTCGGGGCCGAGGGCGGCGCGCCACAGGACGACGGCCGAGACGCCGCAGTCGGCGGCGGCGCGCAGGGTGGTGGCGTCGTAGGCGCCGCGGGGCGGCCGCAGGAGACGGGGGCGGACACCGAAGCGGGCGCCGAGCCTGTCCCGTTGGCCGCAGATCTCGGCGCGCTGTCCGGCGTAGGGCAGTCCGGGCAGCGCCGGGTGGTCGAGGGTGTGGTTCTCGATCGCGGCGCCGACCGCGCGCAGCCGGGCGAAGCGGCCGTAGCCGGGGCCGGCGACGTCGTCGGTGAGGAAGAGGCTGACCGGCAGCCGGAGTTCACGGACCATGTCGGCGAAGCGCGGGTCCCGCCCGGCGCCGTCGTCGTAGGTGAGGAAGACGACCCGGTCGGTGGTGTCGACGTGGTCCACGACCGGGGGCGGCGAGGCGTCCGGCCGGCCGGTGCCGGCGGGGGGCCTGGCCGGACGGCTCGGCGGCGCGGCGAGCGGGGCGGCCAGGCCCCAGCGCCGGTGCGCCGCGCCGGCGGCCGGGCCCGCCGGCCGGGCCCCCTGGGCGGCCCGCCTGCCCAGCCGCTCGATGGGGTCGACGGACTGGGCGCAGCCGGCGAGCAGGAGGGCCGCGGCGAGCGCGGCCGCCGGTGCCGCCCGCGCGCGTGCCGGCCCGCCCGTCCGCCGCCCCCGGCGCCTCACAGGTAGTCCTCCAGGCGCGCCACCGCGTATCCCTCGCGCGTGACCTTGTCGAGGAACCTGCGCATGTCGTCGACCATCGTGCCGTCCCAGTCGTCGCGGCCGCGGAAGTGGGTGAGCACGATGTCGCCGGGGTGCAGGCTGCGGTCCCAGTCGCGGTACTCCCAGTGGTCGACGAAGACCTCCTCGTCCCAGATCGGCGCGTACTTGATCCCGCAGGACTTGGCGGCGCGCAGGGTGTCGCCGTTGTAGTTGCCGTAGGGCGGCCGGAAGACGGTGGGCGCCTTGCCGAACTGCTTCCTCATGATGTCCTGCATGCCGCAGATCTCGTGCCGCTGCTGCTCGTAGGACAGGCCGGGCAGGTAGGGGTGGGTGAGGGTGTGGTTGTTGAGGGTGTGGCCCTCGGACTGCATCCGGCGGAAGTAGCCGTAGTCGTCCTTCACCAGGTAGTTGCTGAGGAAGGCCGAGTAGGGGATCTTCAGGTCGCTCATCATGCGCAGGAACGCCGGGTCCTTCTCGGCGCCGTCGTCGATGGTGAGGAAGACGACCTTCTTCCCGGTGGGGACGGTGGTGAAGACGGGGGGCAGGTTCTCCTCCTCCTGTCCGTCCACCTCGAATCCGTCACGCGGGGTGATCCTCGGCTTGACGGCCGGCGGCGCCGGAGGAGTGAGCGGCACGCGGGCCAGCCTCCAGCGCTGGGCGGCGGCGACCAGCCGGGCCTGTTCGGCGGCGCGGCGGGCCTCGGGGCTCAGCGCCTGGGCGGGGCCGCCCTGGCCGGAGTTGTGGCCGGAACCGGAGTGGGCGCCGGAGTCCTGGCCCGGGGAGCCGCAGCCGGAGACGAGGGCGGCCGAGACCAGCGCGGCCATCCCGCAGCGGAGGGCGGTCCCCGGAAGGCGTGAACGCCCGACAACGGCCCGCTTTTTGTCATTTTGTACTACTTCTCGCATGGCGTCGGATCCTCGCAGGCCCCGGCACCGAACCCGGCCCGACACCGCCGCCGGACGCACACCATCCACCGACTGGCCCACAATGAGCGGGTGAACGACCTCGCCCCCCTCCTCACCCCCGAAGGCCGCGCCCTGCTCGAAGAGGTGCGCGACACCGACCCCGCGCACGAGTTGGCCGTCGCCACCCGGCTGCGCCGGGACCACCCCGCCGAACTGGTGTCGGCGGCGCTGGGGCAGGCGCGGCTGAGGCAGCGGGCGGTCGCCAAGTTCGGGGCCGAGGACGCGGCGCGGATGTTCTTCACGCCCAACGGGGTCGAGCAGTCGACGCGGACCAGCGTGGCGACGCACCGGGCCGAGCGCCTCCGGGCGAGCGGGGCGCGGTCCGTCGCCGACCTGTGCTGCGGGATCGGCGGCGACGCGGTCGCGTTCGCGCGCGCAGGCCTCCGGGTGCTGGCCGTCGACCGGGATCCGCTGACCTGCGGGGCGGCCCGGGCCAACGCCGACGCGCTCGGTCTGGCCGGCCTGATCGAGGTGCGCGAGGCCGATGTGACGGAGGTGGACACCGCCGGATACGACGCCGTGTTCGTCGACCCGGCCCGGCGGTCCGGCGGACGCGGCCGGATCTTCGACCCGGAGGCCTACTCCCCTCCCCTGTCCTGGGCCGTGTCCGCCGCGCTCGGGGCGCCGCGCGGCCTGCTGAAGATCGCGCCGGGCATCCCGCACGAGACGATCCCCGCGGAGGCGACGGCCGAGTGGGTCTCGGACGGCGGGGACGTGAAGGAGGCCGTTCTGTGGTTCGGCCCGGACGTGACACCGGGGGCGCGACGGGCGACGCTGCTGCCCGCCGGAGCCGGCATCCACGTGACCCCCGACACCATGCTCCCGGACCCCGGGGTCCGCCCGGTGGGACGGTACCTGTACGAGCCGGACGGCGCCGTCATCCGCGCCCACCTGGTCGCCGAGGTGGCCGAGGACCTCGGCGGCGGGCTGATCGACCCGACCATCGCCTACGTCACCTCCGACGAACTGCGCCCCACCCCGTACGCCGCCGCCTACGAGATCACCGACCGACTCCCCTTCAACGTCAAGAAGCTGAGGGCCCTGCTGCGCGAGCGCGGGGTCGGCACCCTGACCGTGAAGAAGCGCGGCTCGGCGGTCGAGCCCGAGGAACTGCGCAGGAAGGTCAAGCCCCAGGGCCCGCACTCCGCCACGGTCTTCCTCACCCGGGTGGCGGGGGCCCCGACGATGCTGGTCGGTCACCCGGCGCGCTGAACGGCGGCACCCGGGCCGTCAGCCGGTCTCGGCGGCCCGGCGCAGCAGCAGGGCGCGTTCGCGTTCGTTGCGGGTGAGGGAGGCCGCGCGTTCGAACTCCGCGCGGGCCTCCGCCGCGCGGCCCAGGCGGGCCAGCAGGTCGGCTCGGACGCTGGGCAGCAGATGGTAGTCGCGCAGGGCGGGTTCGGCGGCCAGGGTGTCGACGAGTGCGAGCGCCTCGGCCGGGCCCTCGGCCATCGACACGGCGACCGCGCGGTTCAGTTCGACGACCGGCGACGGGGCGCGGGCGGCGAGCAGGGCGTAGAGGGTGGCGATGGTCCGCCAGTCGGTCTCCGCGTAGGAGTACGCGTGCGCGTGGCAGGCGGCGATGGCCGCCTGCAGGGCGTAGGGGCCGGGTGCGCCGGTGGCGGTGGCCTCGGCGCGGCCGAGGGCCCGGATGCCGCGGGCGACGAGCATGCGGTTCCAGCGGCTGCGGTTCTGGTCCTTCAGCAGCACCGCGGTGCCGTCGGGGGCGGTGCGGGCGGCGGTGCGCGAGGCCTGGAACTCCAGCAGCGCGGTGAGGCCGTGGACCTCCGGTTCCCCGGGCATCAGCCCGGACAGCAGCCGGGCCAGCCGCAGGGCGTCCTCGCACAGCCCGGGGCGCAGCAGGTCGTCACCGGCGGTGGCCGCGTACCCCTCGTTGAAGATCAGGTAGATGACGTCCAGGACCGAGCCGAGGCGGGCCTCGCGGTCGGGCCCGTACGGCACCTCGAAGGCGACGTTCCGCGTCGCGAGGGTGCGCTTGGCGCGGACGATGCGCTGGGCGACCGTCGGCTCCGGGACCAGATGGGCGCGGGCGATCTCCGCCGTGGTCAGGCCGCCCAGCAGGCGCAGGGTGAGGGCGATCCGGGCCTCGGGGGACAGCACCGGATGGCAGGTGGTGAAGACGAGCCGCAGCAGGTCGTCGTCGATGCCGTCCGGGTCGGCCGGTTCCGGTGGCGGGGCCGAATCCGGGAGGGCCCGGCCGATCTCCGCGAGCTTGCGGGCGTAGGTCTCGCGGCGCCGGACCAGGTCGACGGCGCGGTTGCGGGCGGTGGCCATGAGCCAGGCGCCGGGGTTGTCGGGCACCCCGTCGCGGGGCCACCGCTCCAGGGCGGCGACCAGCGCGTCCTGCGCGAGCTCCTCGGCGATGCCGATGTCCCGCACGATCCGGGCGACGCCGGCGACGACCCGCGGGGACTCCAGCCGGAAGACCGTCTCGATGGCGTGTGCCGCGGTGGGCTGTGCTTCCACAGCCCACCATGCAACACCCCCGGGCCGCCCGGGGCCAAAACGGGCTCAGCCCTCGGCGATCTCCCGGACCTCGCAGGTGACGGTCCAGAACTCCTCGTGGGTCTTCAGGAAGCGCTTGGTCCACTCCAGCGCCTCGGCCATGTCCTTGCACTGCATGAGCGCGTAGCCGCCGACGACCTCCTTGGACTCGGTGAAGGGCCCGTCGGTGACCGAGATCCGGCCTCCCTCCCAGCGCACCCGGGTGCCCTGGGCGGAGGGGGTGAGCCCGGCGGTGTCGAGCATGACGCCGGCCTTGGTGACCTCCTCGATCAGCTCGCCCATCCGCTGCATCAGTTCCTCGCTGGGGCCCTCGGCGGGGGCGGAGGCCTCGTCGATGCGCACGAGCGACAGGTAGCGGGGCATGGTGACTCCTCGGTCCGGGCGGCGGGGCCGTTCCCCGCCGCTCACCCATACGTCGAACGGGAGACGCCCGGATCGACAGCCGCGGGAGGATTTCCCGGAGATTTTTTCCGCCGGCCGTCCGGACCGGGCCCGCCGCCCGCCGCGGCGGCGCCCACCGCTCGCCCGCCGCGGCCCCCGCCGCCACCTGGAGTGTGGGGGGGGCGGGCCGTCGGGCGCGGGCCCGGAGAGCCGGCCTTCCGGGGCCGGGCGGACGCCGCGCCGCAGCGGCGGCGGCCGGTATCCGGGGGGAGGAATGCGAACACCCCGTCACCGGATGTCCGGTGACGGGGTGTCGAATGGAGCGCCGGGCAGGCCTTGCACCTGCATTTCCCCACAGGAAGTGGGGCGTCTTTCCTTGGACCACCAACGCACTGCGTCCGGACCGGGTTTCCGGCCGTTCGCGTGTGATGATCATAGCGCGGAAACCGGCCCGCGCGCCACCTCAGCGTTCCGCCCGCCCGTCCACCGGCTCGAACCGCCACCGGTGGACCGCCCGCGTCACCAAGGCGCCGTCCGGTTCGGGCAGTTCCGGGAGTTCCGCGTCGTACGGCGCGTCCCACCAGGTGATGACCAGCACCCGGTCCTGAGGCGCCCGGAAGGTCTCCCGGCGCAGCGGCTCCCGGGCGAGCTCCCGCGCGCGCACCCAGTCCAGCAGTTCCGCGCCCCGGCCCGCGGCGGCCCGGGCCTCCCACATCAGGGCGACCGTCACGAGTACAGGTTCTCCGTTCCGGCCTCGTGCGCATGGGCGTGGGCCTGCCCCGGCACATGCGGGTCGGTCACCGGCAGCGAGGAGTCGGCGGACAGGTCCCAGTCGGAGGCGGCGCGGTTGCGGGAGACCATCTCGGCGCCGAGGGCCGCGACCATCGCGCCGTTGTCCGTGCACAGCTTGGGCCGCGGGACGCGCAGCCGGATCCCGGCCGCCTCGCAGCGCTCCTGGGCGAGGACGCGCAGCCGGGAGTTGGCCGCGACACCGCCGCCGATCATCAGGTGGTCGACCCCCTGGTCCTTGCAGGCGCGGACGGCCTTGCGGGTCAGTACGTCGACCACGGCCTCCTGGAAGGACGCGGCCACGTCACGCACCGGAACCTCCTCACCGGCCGCCCGCCTGGCCTCGATCCAGCGGGCCACGGCGGTCTTCAGACCGGAGAACGAGAAGTCGTACGCGGGGTCCCGCGGGCCGGTCAGCCCGCGCGGGAAGGCGATCGCCCCCGGGTCGCCCTCGCGGGCGTAGCGGTCGATGACCGGGCCACCGGGGAAGCCCAGGTTCAGCACCCGGGCGATCTTGTCGAAGGCCTCGCCGGCCGCGTCGTCGATGGTGGCGCCCATGGGGCGGACATCGGAGGTGATGTCCTCGGAGAGCAGCAGGGAGGAGTGGCCGCCGGAGACCAGCAGGGCCATCGTCGGCTCGGGCAGCGGGCCGTGCTCCAACTGGTCCACGCAGATGTGCGAGGCCAGGTGGTTGACGCCGTACAGGGGCTTGCCCAGGGCGTAGGCGTAGGCCTTGGCCGCCGAGACGCCGACGAGCAGCGCGCCGGCGAGGCCCGGCCCCGCGGTGACCGCGATGCCGTCGAGGTCCCCCGCGGTGACACCCGCCTCCTTCAGCGCGCGGTCGATGGTCGGGACCATGGCCTCCAGGTGCGCCCGGGAGGCCACCTCGGGGACGACGCCGCCGAAGCGGGCGTGCTCGTCGACGCTGGAGGCGACGGCGTCCGCCAGCAGGGTGGTGCCGCGGACGACGCCGACGCCGGTCTCGTCGCAGGAGGTCTCGATGCCGAGGACGAGGGGTTCGTCAGCCATTGATCTCGGTTCCTTGTACTGGGGGGGAGTCCGCGGCGGGGCCGCTCTCGGGTGCTGTGGTCAGGCGCATCACCAGGGCGTCGACGTTCCCCGGCTGGTAGTAGCCGCGCCGGAAGCCGATGGGCACGAACCCGAAGCGCTCGTAGAGCTTCTGGGCGGGGACGTTGTCGACCCGGCACTCGAGCATGACCTCGGCGCACTCGAAGGCGGTGGCCGCCTTCAGCAGCTCGGTCAGCAGCCGGCCGCCGAGGCCGGTGCCCTGGTGGGAGGGGGCGACGGCGATGGTCTGGACGTCTCCGACCGCGGCGGGGCCGCTGTCGGACGGGGTGCCGGCGGCGGCGAGGCCCGCGTATCCGACGATCCGGCCCTCCCCCTCGGCGACGAGGTACCGCCGGTTGGCCTCGGCGCCCCGGGCGTGGGCCAGCTCGGACCAGAACATGCCCCTCGACCAGGCGTCGTCGGGGAACAGCTCCCGCTCCAGCCCGAGGACCGGGTCGATGTCCCACCAGCGCATCTCACGCAGTCGAGGCTCCGTCACTTCGGGGTGACCACCTTGTAGTTCTTGGGGACCTGCGCGTCGGGGCGGCGCAGGTACAGCGGGCGGGGCGCCGGCAGCTCCTCGCCCGCGGCCAGCTTCTCGGCGGCCAGCGCGGCGAGGGCGGCGGCCGACACGTGCTCCGGCTCGTGGGCGCTCGGGAACGTGTCCGGGTAGAGCAGCGCGCCGGCGCCGACCGCGGGCAGCCCGGCGACCCGCCCGGCGATGTCGGCGGGGCGGTCGACGGCCGGGGCGGTCAGGCGGGTGCGGGAGTCGGCGTAGGTCGCCCAGTAGACCTCCTTGCGCCGGGCGTCGGTCGCCACGACGAAGGGGCCCTTCTCGATGTCGGCGGCGTAGGCGAGGCCGTCCAGGGTGCACACGCCGTGCACCGGGACGCCGAGCGCCAGACCGAAGGTGTCGGCGGTCATCAGGCCGACCCGCAGACCGGTGTAGGGGCCGGGTCCGACCCCGACGACGATCCCGGTGACGGCCTCCAGCCTGAGCCCGGCCTCGGCGAGCACCCGGTCGACGGCCGGCAGCAGCAGCTCTCCGTGCCGACGGGCGTCCACCTGGCTCGACGACGCGATGACGTCCGTTCCGTCGTGCAGCGCGACGGTGACGGCGGGGGTGGCGGTATCCAGAGCGAGCAAGAGCACGCGAACAGCCTACGGCGCCCGCGCCGCTCGCATCGCCGTCATGGGGCGGCGGTGACCGACTGCTACGGTTCGTACGAAGTACGACATATGGCACGAAACAGAGGTGGACGCGCGTGGCAGGGACCAGCTCGGGGATCGTGGCCGGCCTCACCGCGGCGGCCATCGGCGTCGTCGGATTCCTCGCCTACCAGGCACAGGCGACGGTTCCGCCCGGCCTGAGCGGCAGCCCCGGGCCGAACGCGGCCTCCGCCGGGGCGACCGGCAAGGCACCTCGCGACCGGCTCCACCCGGGCGCCCTGCCGAGCGGTTCCGGAACGGGTGAACGGGTCGTGTACTCGGTGGACGACGACCGGGTCTGGCTGGTCGACGACCACGACCGGGTGCAGCGCAGCTTCGGGGTGAAACCCGGCACCGTGGACCCGCCGGCCGGGCGGTACTGGGTGACGTCCCGCTCGAACGCCGTCACCGGGACGGACGGCCTGCCCATCGAGCACGTCGTGCGCTTCACCAGCGTGGACGGGGTCGTGATCGGCTTCAGCGCGGTGGTGCGGGGCGGGGACCCCGCCACGGGGGACGGGGTGAAGACGGGCGGCATCCGGGAGCGGCGCGAGGACGGCGACGCGATGTGGAAGTTCGCCACGATCGGCGTACCGGTGGTGGTGATCCGCTGACGGCGGCGCCGCGACGGCCGGAGACGGCCGTGGCACCGGCGCCGGGGCCGGAGAACGCACGGCCCGGCTCCCGCGGCAGCCACCGGGGGCTCGACCGCGATCCCCGGCGGGATCGGCGTACGGCGCCGGCCGCGGGGCGCCGCGGGGCGGAGGGCCGTGCTCGCGCGGGGCGCATCCGGGCGGTCCGGCGACGCGGCGGGGTGCCGCGAGCTTTCGCCGTGCGCCCGCCGGGGACGCGTTACAGCCCTCAGGCGGCCCGGCGCTCCTCGGGCCTCACCGGGCGTTCCGGCCCGGACGGCGCCGACGCGCACGGCGGCCTGGAGACCGCGCGGGCGGCCTCGCACGAAGCCAGCAGCTCACGCATCGACACCCCGCCGTGCACGGGCGGCTCGACCGGCGGCTCCGTGGGCCGAGAAGCGGACATGGACGCCTCCTGAAGTGCGGGGGCGGGCGCGGTTAGGTATGCCTAACCGCAGGCGGGACACCATGTGACCACGCCCGGGACATCCTGCGCAATATGTTACCGACGCCGTGTCGGAAAGTGGCCGCGGTCAGGCCGCGAGCGTGTCCAGATCCGCGCTCGCCCATCGCCGCCCGAGCCCGGTGACCGTCACCCGCCGGACCTCGTCGGTCGTGTCACCGACGGCCCGGTGGATGACGACCTGGAGCCGGTCCTCGGTCAGTTCCTCGACCTTGCCCTCGCCCCACTCCACGACGACCACCGAGTCGGGCAGGGAGATGTCGAGATCGAGGTCCTCCATCTCGTCGAGGCCGCCGGAGAGCCGGTAGGCGTCCACGTGGACGAGCGGCGGCCCGTCCACGAGAGAGGGGTGCACCCGGGCGATCACGAAGGTCGGCGAGGTCACCGCGCCGCGCACGTCGAGCCCCTCGCCGAGGCCGCGGGTCAGCGTCGTCTTGCCCGCGCCCAGCTCACCGCTGAGCATCACCAGGTCACCGGGGCGCAGCAGCTTGGCCAGGCGGCGGCCCAGCTCCCGCATCTGCTCGGGAGAGGTGACGGTCAGCCGGATCTCAGCGGGGACGTGCGGTGCTGCTGGTGCTGCTGGCTGTTCCATAGCCACTTACGGTAGCCCCTGCCGGCACGGCGCCGGCGCGGGTGAGCAGGTCGGCCAGGCGGTCGGTGACCACTTCCGGGTGCTCCAGCATCACCAGGTGCCCGGCGTCCGGCACGAGCACCAGTTCGGCGTCCGGGAGGAGGTCGGCGATGGCCTCGCTGTGCTCACTGGGCGTGACCAGGTCCTGCACACCGGCCAGCACCAGCACCGGAAGGTCCCGGAAGCAGAGCAGCGCCTCGGCCTTGTCGTGTTCGGTGAAGGCCGGATAGAACTCGGCGACCACGTCGATCGGCGTCGACTCGATCATCCGTTCGGCGAATCGCTCCACGGCGGGATCGACGTCCCGGGACGCGAACGAGTACCGCTTGATGACCCCGGCGAAGAGGTCGGCGGTGGCCCGGCGCCCCCGTTCCACCAGTTCCGCCTGCTGCCCGAGCGCCCTCAGCACTCCGGGGAGTATCCGGCGCACCGCGTTGACACCGGCCACCGGCAGCCCGAAGTTGACCTCGCCGAGCCGCCCGGAGGAGGTGCCGATGAGGGCGGTGGCCACGACGCGGTCGCGGATCAGCTCGGGGAAGTGGGCGGCCAGCGCCATGATGGTCATGCCGCCCATGGAGTGGCCGACCAGCACGATCGGCCCGTCCGGCACGGCCGCGTCGAGCACGGCCTTCAGATCGCGGCCGAGCCGGTCGATGGTGAGGGGCACGTCGTCCTGGGTCTGGGCCACCCCGCGTCCGGACCGCCCGTGGCTGCGCTGGTCCCAGTGCACGGTGCGCACGACCCCGCGCAGCGCCGCCCGCTGGAAGTGCCAGGAGTCCTGGCTGAGGCAGTAGCCGTGGCAGAAGACGACGGTGACGGGGGCGGGTGCCTTGCGGCCGAAGAGCCTGCGGCGGCGCGGGGAGACGTTCGGGCCCGGGTCGGGGTCCACGTCGTCGACCTCGTAGTACAGCTCGGTCCCGTCGTCGGCGTACGCCTTGCTGGGAGCACCGCGCAGGGTGCCGTAGGGGCCGGCCGAGTCGAGCACGAGCCGGGCCCGGCGGCGCATCCCGCGGCCCATGGTCATCCGCTCGACGGCCACCCCGGCGGCCGCGCCCGCGGCCAGGACGCCTATCGCGGCACCGGCGATGCCGGTCGTCCGGCGCCAGTTGCCGGCCGCGGCGGAGGCGGCGACGGCCGTCGAGGCGACGGCGTCCACCAGGGCCTCCGCACTGCTCTCGCTCACTTCCGCTCCTCTTCGCCGTACTGCAGTTCGCTGGGTGGGTGAAACGGGTGGTGCCGGGATGGTACGGGGTGGCGCCGACGCTGTCCGTGTCACCCCGCGGCGGCATGAGTGACCGGGCAGGAATGTCCGCCCCCCTGAAGGGCTTACCCCTCCTGGTGCCCGTTCACATGGACGCGGGGAACACGCGTTCCGATCCGGGTGACGATCTCGTACGCGATCGTGCCGCAGGCCTGCGCCCAGTCCTCGGCGGTGGGTTCCCCGCGGTCGCCCGGGCCGAACAGGACCGCCTCGGTGCCCGCCTCGGGCTCGTCCCCGCCGAGGTCCACCACGAACTGGTCCATGGCCACCCGCCCCGCGACGGTGCGCCACTTGCCGTCGATCAGCACCGGGCCGGTACCGGAGGCGTGCCGGGGGACGCCGTCGGCGTAGCCGACGGGGACCAGGCCGAGGGTGGTCGCGCCCGGAGTGGCGTAGTGGTGGCCGTAGCTGACGCCGTGTCCGGCCGGGACGTGCTTGACCAGCGCCAGGGAGGCGCTCAGCGTCATCACCGGGCGCAGCCCGAAGTCCGCCGGGGTGCCGATCTCCGGGCTGGGCGAGATGCCGTACATGGCGATGCCCGGCCGCACGAGGTCGAAGTGGGTCTCCGGAAGGGTCAGCGTGGCCGGGGAGTTGGCGATGTGCCGCACCTCGGGCCGTACGCCCCGCCCCTCGGCGTACGCCACCATCTCCCGGAACCGGGCGAGCTGGGCGGCGACGGACGGATGCCCGGGCTCGTCGGCGCAGGCGAAGTGCGACCACAGACCGGTGACCCGGAGCAGGCCCTCGCGTTCGGCCCGCAGGGCCCCGTCGACCAGGTCGGGCCAGTCGGCGGGCTGACAGCCGTTGCGCCCGAGTCCGGTGTCGGCCTTGAGCTGCACGCGCGCGGGCCGGCCCGCCTGCCGGGCGGCCTCGGTGACCTCGCGCAGCGCCCACGTCCCGCTGAGGGAGACGTCGATGTCCGCCTCGACGGCCTGCCGCCAGGGCCCGCCGGGCACCCAGAGCCAGCACAGGAGGCGGGTGCCCAGACCGGCGGCGCGCAGGGCGAGCGCCTCCTCCGGCGTGGCCGTGCCGAGCCAGTCCGCGCCCGCGTCCACGGCCGCGCGGGCGCACGGCAGCGCCCCGTGGCCGTACGCGTCCGACTTGACGACGGCCATCAGGGCAGCGCCCTTCGCCCGGGCGCGCAGGGCCCGCACATTGGCGCGCAGGGCGGCCAGATCGATCTCGGCCCGGGCCCGCAGGGGCGCGGTCGGCTCAGCAGCAGTCTCACTCATGGCACCCCCAGTCTCTCAGAGGACCACGGCGGCTCCCCGGCGCACCGGCGGAAGGTCCGCCGAAGGGGCCCGCGCGGGGCACCGCGGCGAAGACCGGGCGAAGGCGCGGCGAAGACACGGCACCCGTGCCGAAGGCCGCCGCGCGGGTCTTGCGGCGCCCGCGGCGGCAGGTGTAGCAATGGCGCGACGGAATACTTGAACATTGTTCATTTATTCCGGGCGCCGTCCCCCGCATCACTCCGCGTTCGCACCCCCACCGAGCCGAGGAGCAGCAGATGTCCACGGAACGCCCAGCCCGCAGCCGGCGCACCGTCCTGGCCGCGGGAGCCCTCACCGGCCTCGGCCTGGCGGGCGCCCAGTTGGCCGGCCCGGACCCGGCCGGCGCCGCAACCGCCGACCGCACGACGGCCGCCGGTGACAGCCCGTCCGGTGGTGGCGGCGCCTACCTCGTCGGGCGGGGCGTCGCCGACGCCACCGGCGAGGTCGCCGAGGTCGGCATGTTGGGCTACGGCCGGTTCGACCAGCAGGCCGCCGGACTGCACACCCGGTTGCGGGCCCGCGGCTTCGTGGTGGTGGAACGGGCCACCGGCCGGCGCGTCCTGCTGATCGTCGCGGACTCCCCGATGATCTTCGAGAGTGTGCACCAGGAGGTGCTGCGCCGTCTCGCCGCGAGGTACGGCGACCTCTACACCGAGCAGAACGTGCTCATCACCGCCACCCACACGCACGCCGGTCCGGGCGGCTACTCGCACCATCTGCTGTACAACGCGACCACGTTCGGGTTCCACCGCAAGACCTTCGAGGCCGTGGCGGACGGTCTCGTCGAGGCCGCCCGGCGCGCCCACGACGACCTGGCGCCGTCCGACCTGGTCCTCAGCCACGGGACCCTGACCGGGGCCAGCGCCAACCGCTCCCGGGTGGCCTTCGACCGCAACCCGCGGGCCGACCGCGACCACTTCCCGGACGCCGTCGACACGCACACCGCGCTGCTGCGGGTGGAGCGGGCCGGCCGGGCGGTGGGCGCCATCAACTGGTTCCCGGTGCACGGCACCAGCATGTCCGGGGACAACCGCCTGATCAGCGCGGACAACAAGGGGTTCGCCGCCTACCACTGGGAGCGGGAGGTCAACGGCGTCGACTACCTGGCCGACGGTTCCCCGGCGTTCGTCTCGGCGTTCGCCCAGACGAACAGCGGCGACATGTCCCCCAACCTCGACCTGAAGCCCCCGACCACGCCGGAGGACTTCGCCCACACCCACGCCAACGGGCTCCGGCAGTACGAGGCCGCCGCGGCGCAGTCGCACCAACCGGGCGTCGTGCTGTCCGGCCCGGTGGACTCCCGGCTGGTGTACATCGACCTCTCCGACGTCACGGTGCGCCCCGAGTTCACCGGCGACGGGCGGACCCACCGGACCTCGAAACCCTGCATCGGCGCCTCCATGGCCGCCGGGAGCACGGAGGACGGTCCGGCCTTCCCCGGCTTCGAGGAGGGCGAGAACCCCTTCTGGGACGCGGTGTCCGACTCCGTCGTCTACACCGTCTCGCCGGAGCTGAGGCAGGCGCAGGCGCCGAAGGACGTCTTCGTGCCCGTCGGTGAGATGAACCGGGTCTACCCGTGGGTGCAGGAGCGGGTGCCGGTGATGCTGGTGCGCATCGGCCGGCTGTACCTCGTCGGCATCCCGGGCGAGGTCACCATCTGCGCGGGCCTGCGGCTGCGGCGCACGGTCGCCGCGATCGTCGGCGCCGACCTGGAGGACGTCCTGGTCGCCGGGTACGCCAACGCGTACTTCCACTACCTGACCACCCCCGAGGAGTACGACTCCCAGCAGTACGAGGGCGGCAGCACCCTGTTCGGCCGCTGGCAGCTCCCGGCGCTGCAGCAGACGGCGGCCGCTCTCGCCACCGCGCTGCGCGACGGCACCCGGCCGCCCGTCGGCCCCGAGGCGCCGGACCTGTCCGGCCGGGCCCTCTCCCTGCAGCCCGGGGTGGTGCTGGACGCGCCGCCGCTCCTCAGGTCGTTCGGGGACGTGCTGGAGAGGCCCCGGGACGGCTACCGGACCGGCGACCGGGCGCGGGTCGTCTTCGCGGGCGCCCACCCGGGCAACGACCTGCACCGGGGCGACACCTACCTGGAGATCCAGCGCCGGGACTCCGGCGGCGCCTGGCACCGGATCGCCGACGACGGCGACTGGACGACCAGGTTCCACTGGGAGCGCTACGGGATCGCCGCCTCCAAGGTCACCATCACCTGGGACATCCCGGCGGACACCGCGCCCGGCACGTACCGGATCGTGTACCACGGCGACGCGCGGAACCTGCTCGGCACCATCACCCCGGTCACCGGCAAGTCTCCCGCTTTCACGGTGCGTTGACCGGCGAGGGGCTGCCGCCCGTTGCCCGTCGCTGAAGTCGCTCCGTCCGCCCGGGCGGGCCCGGCGGCGTCCGGTGCGCGCTCTCGGCGTGCCGGCCGGCTGCCCGCGAAACGGACTTCGGCCGGTGCGGCGAGAGTGCCGCCGGGTGCCGTGTCAGCCGCGCCCGGCTGACGCGGCACCGGGGCCCGGCGCGCCTCCCACCGGACGTGCCGGCCCCGGGCCCCGCCGCGCTGCTCAGCCCCAGGCGTCCCGGACGTCCCGCCACGCCTGGGGCAGCCGCTCGGCGACGTCGTGCGCCCCGGCCGGCGCCCCGGACGCGGCGAACCGCCCGGCCAGCCCGTGCAGATAGGCCGCCGCGCTCCCCGCGTCCAGCGCGGACAGCCCGGAGGCCAGCAGCGACCCGGCGAGCCCCGACAGCACGTCACCGCTCCCGGCGGTGGCCAGCCAGCCCGTGCCCGTGGCGTTCACCCGCACCGCGCCGCCCCGCGGGTCGGCCACCAGCGTCGTCGACCCCTTCAGCAGCACGGTCGCCCGGTACACCGCCGCCAGTTCCCGCACCGCGGCCAGCCGCGCGCCCTCGACCTCCTCCCGGCGCACCCCGAGCAGCGCCGCCGCCTCCCCCGCGTGCGGGGTCATCAGCGTCGGCGCCGAACGCCCGCGCACCGCGTCCCGCTCCGCCAGCCGCAGCCCGTCGGCGTCGAGCAGCACGGGCACATCGGTGCCCAGCACCTCCGCGACGGTCGCCGCGTCGTCCCCGGCGCCGGGCCCGACGGCCCACGCCTGCACCCGCCCGGCCTTCGCCGGACCCCGGTCGGACACGAGCGTCTCCGGGAACCGGGCGATCACCGCGTCCGCGGCGGGTCCGACGTACCGCACGGCACCGGCCCCGCCGCGCAGCGCCCCGGCGACGGCCAGCACGGCGGCCCCCGGATAGCGCGCCGACCCGGCGGCGATCCCGACCACGCCCCGCCGGTACTTGTCGCTCTCCGCCGCCGGACGCGGCAGCAGCCGGGCCACGTCGGCGTGCTGCAGTGCCTCCAGCTCGGCCACCGGCGGCAGCGTGAGACCGATACCGACCAGCCGCACGGTTCCCGCGTACTCGCGCGCGGGGTCGATCAGCAGCCCCGGCTTGTGGGCGCCGAAGGTGACGGTGAGGTCGGCCCGGAGCGCCGCGCCCCGCACCTGACCGGTGTCGGCCTCCACCCCGCTCGGCAGGTCCACCGCGACGACGGCGGCCCCCGACCGCTCGACGGCGTCGGCCAGTTCCCCGGCCTCCGGCCGCAGCCCGCCCCGGCCGCCGATGCCGACGATGCCGTCCACCACGAGGTCGGCCCGTGCGATCCGGTCCCCGGCACGGCCCGGCACGGTGACGGAGCCGCCCGCCCGGCGCAGCGCCGCGAGACCGCCCGGGTGGGTGCGCTCGGGCGGCGCCAGCAGGACGGCCGTCACACCGGCGCCCCGCCGCGCCAGCCGGGCGCCCGCGTACAACGCGTCCCCGCCGTTGTCCCCGCTCCCGACGAGCAGCACCACCCGCCTGCCGTACACCCGCCCGAGCAGGTCGGCGCAGGCGGCGGCCAGCCCGGCGGCGGCCCGCTGCATCAGCGCGCCCTCCGGGAGCCGCGCCATCAGCTCCCGCTCGGCCGCTCTCACCGTCTCCACGCTGTACGCAGTACGCATGGGATCGAGTCTGCCCCGGAAAGGCCGTCCGCCACACCCGGGCCGGCCGCGGCGCTCAGCCCTCGGCGACGACCACGGCCGAGGCGATCCCGGCGTCGTGGCTGAGGGACACGTGCCAGGAGCGCACCCCGAGTTCGGCCGCCTTCGCGGCGACCGTCCCCTTCACCCGCAGCCGCGGCTGCCCGCTGTCCTCGACGTACACCTCGGCGTCGGTCCAGTGCAGCCCCGGCGGCGCGCCCAGCGCCTTGGCCAGCGCCTCCTTGGCGGCGAACCGTGCCGCGAGGGACGCGATGCCGCGCCGCTCCCCGCTGGGCAGCAGCAACTCACTGTCGACGAACAGCCGATCGGCCAGCCCGGGCGTCCTGTCCAGCGACGCCCGGAACCGATCGATCTCTGCGACGTCGATACCGACCCCGATGATGCTCATGGGCAGACCCTATGGCGCGCGCCGCGCGGCCGTCGGCAGGTCACTCCACCGTGACGGACTTCGCCAGGTTGCGCGGCTGGTCGACCTCGTTGCCCCGGGCCGTGGCCAGCTCGCAGGCGAACACCTGGAGCGGCACCGTCGCCACCAGCGGCTGGAGCAGGGTGGGTGTGGCCGGGACGCGGATCAG
Source organism: Streptomyces cellostaticus (assembly GCF_023630175.1). Classification (GTDB taxonomy): domain Bacteria; phylum Actinomycetota; class Actinomycetes; order Streptomycetales; family Streptomycetaceae; genus Streptomyces; species Streptomyces cellostaticus_A. Next base: position 40,194 of record NZ_JALLIN010000025.1, read on the forward strand.
GTGGTCGGCGTAGGGGACCACCGCCTCGTCGCCCTCCTCCGCGATCACGATGGTCCGGGCCCCGCGCGCCCGGATCTCCTGGATGTTGGAGACGATCTTGTCGTAGAGGACCGACCTGCCGCGCGGCGACGGCACGACCACCACGACGGGCAGGTCCTCCTCGATCAGGGCGATCGGACCGTGCTTCAGCTCGCCCGCCGCGAAGCCCTCGGCGTGCATGTAGGCGAGCTCCTTGAGCTTCAGCGCGCCCTCCAGGGCGACCGGATAGCCCACGTGCCGGCCCAGGAACAGCACCGTGTCCTTGCCGGCCAGCGACCGCGCCAGCGCCCGTACCGGCTCCATGGTCTCCAGCACCCGGTCGACCGCCCCGGCGATGTGGGACAGGTCCTTGATGACGGCGCTGACCTCGTCGCCCCACTTGGTGCCGCGTACCTGGCCCAGGTACAGGGCCACCAGGTAGCACGCCACCAACTGGGTCAGGAACGCCTTGGTGGAGGCGACGGCCACCTCCGGCCCGGCGTGGGTGTACAGCACCGCGTCCGACTCGCGCGGGATCGTCGAGCCGTTGGTGTTGCAGATCGCCAGCACCTTGGAGCCCTGCTCGCGGGCATGCCGCAGCGCCATCAGGGTGTCCATCGTCTCGCCGGACTGCGAGATGGCGATGACCAGGGAGCGTCCGTCGAGGATGGGGTCCCGGTAGCGGAACTCGCTCGCCAGCTCCACCTCGCACGGGATGCGCGTCCAGTGCTCGATGGCGTACTTGGCGATCAGGCCGGCGTGAAAGGCCGTCCCGCAGGCGACGATGACGACCTTGTCCACCTCGCGCAGCTCCGAGGGCGAGATCCGGACCTCGTCCAGCGTCAGCGAACCGGCCGCGTCGATGCGCCCGAGCAGCGTGTCGGCGACCGCCTTGGGCTGCTCGGCGATCTCCTTCAGCATGAAGTAGTCGTAGCCGCCCTTCTCGGCGGCCGACGCGTCCCAGTCCACGTGGTACGAACGCACCTCGGCGGGGCGGCCGTCGAAACCGGTGACCGTCACACCGTCCCGGCGCAGCTCCACCACCTGGTCCTGGCCCAGCTCGATCGCCGAGCGGGTGTGCTCGATGAACGCGGCGACGTCCGAGGCCAGGAACGCCTCGCCCTCGCCGACCCCGGCCACCAGGGGGGAGTTGCGGCGGGCCCCCACCACCACGTCCGGGGCGTCGGCGTGCACCGCGACCAGCGTGAACGCGCCGTCCAGGCGCCGGCAGACCAGTCGCATGGCCTCGGCGAGATCGGCGCAGGAGGAGAACTCCTCCGCCAGCAGGTGCGCGACGACCTCGGTGTCCGTCTCGGACATGAGCTCGTGCCCGCGCTCGGCCAGCTCGGCCCGCAGCGCCGCGAAGTTCTCGATGATGCCGTTGTGCACGACGGCGACCCGGCCCGCGTTGTCGAGGTGCGGGTGCGCGTTCGCGTCCGTGGGACCGCCGTGGGTGGCCCAGCGCGTGTGGCCGACACCCGTCGTACCCGCCGGCAGCGGCCGGCCGACCAGTTCCTTCTCCAGGTTGACGAGCTTCCCGGCCTTCTTCCCCGCGGCCAGCCCGCCGTCGGCCAGCACGGCGACACCCGCCGAGTCGTAGCCCCGGTACTCCAGCCGCTTCAGCCCGGCCATCACGACATCGAGCGCCGACTGCGACCCCACGTATCCCACGATTCCGCACATGTGCCGCAGCCTACGGGCGACCGGCCTCCCGAAAGAGCCGCCGCGTACCCGAAATCAGAAATTCCCACCGCGGCGGGAGGCACCCGCTCCACCCGGTCCCGCCGGAGCGGCACGTGACGCACCCCACCCCGCGGCCCCGTTCGAACTCCGTTAACAATGGACTGTGATCTCACCGGTCTCCCCGATGCCCAGGAGCGCCCACCGGTCCAGACCGGAGGCGACTCCCTACGTCGACCTCACGCGTGCCGAGTGGAGCGCGCTGCGGGACAAGACGCCGCTGCCGCTCACCGCCGAGGAGGTGGAGAAGCTGCGCGGGCTCGGCGACGTCATCGACCTCGACGAGGTGCGGGACATCTACCTCCCGCTGTCGCGGCTGCTCAACCTCTACGTCGGCGCCACGGACGGCCTGCGAGGCGCGCTCAACACCTTCCTCGGCGAACAGGGTTCCCAGGCCGGCACCCCGTTCGTGATAGGCGTCGCCGGTTCGGTGGCGGTCGGCAAGTCCACCGTCGCCCGGCTGCTGCAGGCCCTGCTGTCCCGCTGGCCCGAACACCCGCGCGTCGAACTGGTGACGACCGACGGGTTCCTGCTGCCCACCAGTGAGCTGGAGTCCCGCGGCCTGATGTCGCGCAAGGGCTTCCCCGAGTCCTACGACCGCCGGGCGCTGACCCGCTTCGTCGCCGACATCAAGGCGGGCAAGGACGAGGTGACGGCCCCCGTCTACTCCCACCTGATCTACGACATCGTCCCGGACGGCAGACTCACCGTGCGCCGCCCGGACATCCTGATCGTCGAGGGGCTCAACGTCCTGCAGCCCGCCCTGCCCGGAAAGGACGGCCGCACCCGGGTCGGTCTCGCCGACTACTTCGACTTCAGCGTGTACGTCGACGCGAGCCCCGAGGACATCGAGAGCTGGTACCTCAACCGCTTCAGGAAGCTGCGCCGGACCGCCTTCCAGAACCCGGACTCCTACTTCCGCAAGTACACCCAGGTGTCCGAGGAGGAGGCCCTCGACTACGCCCGCACCCTGTGGCGCACCATCAACAAGCCCAACCTGGTGGAGAACATCGCGCCCACCCGCGGCCGCGCCACCCTCGTCGTCCGCAAGGGCGCCGACCACAAGGTGCAGCGGCTCCGGCTGCGCAAGCTGTAGCTGTGACGTGTGCATGGAAGCCTGTTAGATGGGCGCCATGCTGCATCTGCGCCTGATCACCCCGGCCGAGAAGACGGACGAGGTGGTGCGGCTGATCGAGAAGACGGTCGGCACCACGCACCTCGTGGTGCTGCCCGGCGCCGCCCGCGAACCCGCCGGGGACGTCGTCCAGTGCGACGTGGCCCGCGAGGCGTGCGACGAACTCATCGGCGCCCTGCAGCGGTTGGACCTGGAGCGGACCGGCTCCATCACGGTCGAGAACATCGACCTGTCGCTGTCCCGGCGGGCCGACCGGGCCGAGGAGGAGGCGCCCGGCGAGGCCGCGGACGCGGTGCTGTGGGAGCAGCTGACGGAGGCGACGCAGGAGGAGTCGGCCCTGTCGGTCACGTACGTCGCCTTCATCACCCTGGCCACCATGATCGCGGCCTGCGGCGTGGTGCTGGACAACGCGATCCTGATCGTGGGCGCGATGGCGGTCGGCCCGGAGTTCGGTCCTCTGACGGGTATCTGCACGGCCCTGGTGCAGCGCCGCCCGCGCCTGGCGCTGCGCTCGGCGACCGCGCTGCTCGTGGGCTTCGCGGCGGCGATGGCGGTCACGGTCTGCTTCAGCCTGTTCATGGACGCCGTCGGACAGTTCCACCGGTCCGGCCTGGAGGGCGCGCGCCCCAGCACGGCGTTCGTCTACGCCCCGGACGCCTTCTCGTTCGTCGTGGCGATGCTGGCCGGGATCGCCGGCATCCTGTCCCTGACCTCCGCCAAGTCGGGCGCGCTGGTGGGCGTGGCCATCTCGGTGACGACCGTGCCCGCCGCCGCCAACGCCGCCGTGGCCCTCGCCTACGGCGACCCGGGCCAGACGGCCGGCTCGACGAAGCAGCTCCTGCTGAACCTGCTGGGCATCGTCCTGGCCGGCACCCTGACCCTCCTGGCCCAGAAGTGGCTCTGGGCCAGGCAGCGCCGGCAGCGGCCGAACGTCGAAGGGGCCTAGGCCGGTTGCGAGGGTCCCGCGGCCGCCCGCAGGGCGGGCGGCACCCTCACGACCGGCCCTGAGGGCTGTCCCGGCGGCCTCAGCCCAGGGCCGACTTCACGGCGTCGGCGAGACGTCCGGCGACGGACCGGGCCTGGTCGATGTCGGCCGCCTCGACCATCACCCGCACCAGCGGTTCGGTGCCCGAGGGGCGCAGCAGCACCCGTCCCGTCTCGCCCAGCTCGCGCTCCGCCTCGGTGACGGCCGCGGCCAGGTCGGCGGACGTCCGCACCCGGGACTTGTCGACGTCCGGGACGTTGATCAGGACCTGCGGCAGGCGCTCCATCACCGAGGCCAGCTCCCGCAGCGTACGGCCGGTCTGCGCGACCCGCGCCGCGAGCAGCAGCCCGGTCAGCGTGCCGTCCCCGGTCGTCGCGTGGTCGAGGATGATCACGTGTCCGGACTGCTCGCCGCCGAGGGCGTAGTCCTTCTCCTTCATCTCCTCCAGCACGTACCGGTCGCCGACGGCGGTCTGCACGAGGTGGATGCCCTCCCGCTCCATCGCCAGCTTGAAGCCCAGGTTCGACATGACCGTCGCGACGACCGTGTCGGAGCGCAGCTCGGAACGCTCCCGCATCGCCAGCGCGAGCACGGCGAGGATCTGGTCGCCGTCGACCTCCTCGCCGGTGTGGTCCACGGCCAGGCAGCGGTCGGCGTCACCGTCGTGCGCGATGCCGAGATCGGCGCCCTGCTCGACGACGGCCGCCTTCAGTTTCGCCAGGTGGGTGGAGCCGCAGCCGTCGTTGATGTTGAGCCCGTCCGGCTCGGCGCCGATCGTGACGACCTGGGCGCCGGCCCGCGAGAACACCTCCGGCGAGACCCCCGAGGCCGCGCCGTGCGCCTCGTCGAGGACGATCTTCAGGCCGTCGAGGCGGTTCGGCAGCGCGCCGAGCAGGTGCCCGACGTAGCGCTCGGACCCCTCGTCGTACGGACGCGCCCGCCCGACCCCGGCACCGGTGGGACGCTCCCACGGCTCGCCGTGGCGGTGGGACTCGTACACCGACTCGATCCGGTCCTCCAGCTCGTCGGCGAGCTTGTGACCGCCGCGGGCGAAGAACTTGATGCCGTTGTCCGGCATGGCGTTGTGGCTGGCGGAGAGCATCACCCCGAGGTCGGCGCCGAGCGCGCCGGTCAGGAACGCCACCGCCGGCGTCGGCAGCACGCCGACCCGCAGGACGTCCACGCCCGCGCTGGCCAGGCCCGCGACCACGGCCGCCTCCAGGAACTCCCCGGACGCGCGCGGGTCCCGTCCGACCACGGCCGTCGGCCTGTGGCCCTCGAAGGTGCCCGCCTCGGCCAGCACGTGCGCCGCCGCCACGGACAGGCCGAGCGCCATCTCGGCCGTCAGGTCCGCGTTGGCGACACCGCGCACGCCGTCCGTACCGAAGAGTCGTCCCACTTGTCCTCCTGAGGAAGCGTCCATGCTGCCGGGAATCATGGCAGACGCCACGACTCCCGATCACACAAGCCTTTGAGCGTCTTGTGTCGTTATACGCCCTTGGGCTGTGATAAACGAACGCCCCGGCGGCACAGAGGCGTGCCGCCGGGGCGTTCGGAGTACGAGCAGGCCGCTGTGATTAGCGCTTGCTGTACTGCGGGGCCTTGCGGGCCTTCTTCAGACCGGCCTTCTTGCGCTCGACCGCACGGTCGTCGCGCTTGAGGAAGCCGGCCTTCTTCAGCGGGCCGCGGTTGTTGTCGACGTCGGCCTCGTTCAGCGCACGGGCGACACCGAGACGGAGCGCACCGGCCTGACCGGAGACGCCGCCACCCGCGATACGGGCGATGACGTCGTAGCGGCCCTCGAGCTCGAGCACCTTGAAGGGCTCGTTGACTTCCTGCTGGTGCACCTTGTTCGGGAAGTAGTCCTCGAGGGTGCGACCGTTGATCTTCCACTTGCCGGTGCCCGGGACGATCCGGACGCGGGCGATGGCGTTCTTGCGACGGCCCAGGCCGGCGGCCGGCTGGGGCTCGCCGAAGCGGGAGGCCATGGACTCCGAGGTGTACTCACCCTCGACGGGGACCTCGGACTCGGTGGTGTAGCTGTCGATGTCAAGCTCTTCGAGCGGCTGCTCGGCAGTGGTCTCGGCCACGATTCTCCTCGGATTCTCTGTCGGTCTTAGGGGGTGGCCGGAATTACTGCGCGACCTGGGTGATCTCGAACGGCACCGGCTGCTGGGCAGCGTGCGGGTGCTGGTCACCCTTGTAGACCTTCAGCTTCGAGAGCATCTGACGGCCCAGGGAGTTCTTGGGGAGCATGCCCTTGACGGCCTTCTCGACGGCCTTCTCCGGGTTCTTGTCCATCAGCTCGTCGTAGCGGACGGAACGCAGACCACCCGGGTAGCCGGAGTGGCGGTACGCCATCTTCTGGGTCCGCTTGTTGCCGGACAGGTGCACCTTGTCGGCGTTGATGATGATGACGAAGTCACCAGCGTCGACGTGCGGCGCGTAGATCGGCTTGTGCTTGCCCCGGAGAAGGGTCGCTGCGGTGGTGGCGAGACGGCCCAGAACAACGTCCTGAGCGTCGATGACGTGCCACTGGCGCGTCACATCGCCGGGCTTGGGGCTGTACGTACGCACGGTTCGTAGCCTTCGCTTCGAGTGAATGGTCCTGAACAGGTCACCGAAACGATCACGACAGCCTGAGCCACTGCGGCGACGCATACCGCGTACGTGGGGTTGCTGGTCATCGGTTTGGTGGACCGGTGTAAGGGCCCGTCCCGTGAGAATGAGCAAGCCAATACACAACGAAGAAGCAGGTTACCTGGACGCCCCCGGACGGGTCAAAACGAGGCATGCCGACGGACAAAGCTGGCATGCCGCCGCTCGCGGCCCGGTTTCGGCCGCCCCCCGTCTAAGATGCGCCCCATGAGTTACGGGCAGGGGGGACCCCAGTCCCAGTGGGATCCCTGGAAACCTAATTCCCAGCAGCCCTGGACCAGCGGCGGTGACGACGGAACCCCCGACTGGGCCGCGCTCGCCGAGGCGTCCGAGACACGGCACAGGCGTCGACGGCTGCTGTTCATCGGCGGCGGCGCGCTGGCCACGATCGGTGTCGGCACGGCCGTCGCCATGGCCGTGGTCTCCGCGAACGGCGACAACGACGCCTCCGGCACGCCCACCAAGCTGCCCGCCAGCGCCTCCCTGCCCAGCGGCTCGGCCACGGCACCGTCCTTCGCGCCCACCAGCGCCCCGCCGCCGCTGGACCCGAAGGACTTCATAGCCAGCGCCAAGAAGGACACCGCCCCGCTGAGTCCGGAGACGCTGTTCCCGGGCACCCGCCTGACCATGGGCGAGACGGTGTACAAGAAGGGCGCCACCGCCGACACCAGGAACTGCGCCTCGGCCGCGGGCGGCAACCTGCCGAAGATCCTCACCGCGGGCGGCTGCACCCGGCTGATGCGGGTGAGCTACGTCAACGGCGACATCGCCGTCACGGTCGGTGTCGCGGTCTTCGACGACGAGGCGCGGGCCACGAAGGTCAAGTCCCAGGCGGGCAGCGAGAAGAGCCTGGTCAACTCCCTGGCCGGCAAGGGCATCAAGAACTTCTGCGACTCCGCGATCTGCCGGACGACCACGAACGCCTACGGCCGCTACGCCTACTTCACGATCACCGGCTTCACCGGCGGCAAGAACGTCACCACCAAGGACACCAAGGTGTTCCGCACCGGCGACGACCTGGCCCAGTTCACCGTCAACCAGATCCACCGCCGCGGCCAGGCGCAGGCCTCCGCGGCGGCGAACCGGTAGCTCAGCAGCACCCCGCCGACGGAAGCGACCGCTTGTTCCGGGCCTCCTTGTTCCGGGCGGCCAGCAGTTCGTCGGCGGGATAGCCGACCTCCTCCAGGGTCAGCCCGTGCGGCCGCACGACGTGCACGGCGCTGTCCCTCACCCCGGCGGCCAGCACCTTCCCGGGCCACTCCGGCCCCCGGTGCCCGTCCCCCACGAACAAGAGCGCGCCGATCAGCGAACGCACCATGTTGTGGCAGAAGGCGTCGGCGCGGACCGTGGCCGTGACGACGCCGTCGCCGCCGCGCACCAGGCTCAGTTCCTGGAGGGTGCGGATCGTGGTCGCGCCCTCGCGCCGCTTGCAGTAGGCGGCGAAGTCGTGCTCACCGACCAGCGCCCGCGCGGCCTCGTTCATCGCGTCCACGTCGAGCGGCCAGTCGTGCCACAGGACGTGGCCCCGCAGCAGGGGGTCCACTCCGCCGGGGTTGTCGGTGACCCGGTAGGCGTAGCGCCGCCAGACGGCCGAGAAGCGGGCGTTGAAACCGGCCGGGGCCTCACTGAGCCGCCACACCCGGACGTCCTTGGACAGCCGTCCGGCGAGCCGCTTCAGCAGCTTCTCGCGGTGTTCCGCCCACAGCTCGGCGGGCAGGTCGACGTGCGCGACCTGGCCGCGCGCGTGCACCCCGGCGTCCGTCCGCCCGGCCACCGTCAGTTCGTACGTCTCCTTCGACCGCGTCACGGTCCGCAGGGCGTCCTCGATCTCCCCCTGCACGGTCCGCCTGCCGCCGGCCTGCTTGGCCCAGCCGTGGAAGTCGGTGCCGTCGTAGGACAGGTCGAGGCGGATGCGTACGTGTCCGGGCTGTACTTCGTCACTCACACAGGAATCCTCTCAAGTACGCGAAAGCGGGCCCGCCCCGGAGGGCGGACCCGCTTCGCGCGTCAGGCAGAGCCTCAGGCGTCCTTGCTGCCTTCGCCGGCCGCGTCCGCGGCGGGCTCGGCCGGAGCCTCGGTGGTCTCCTGGGCCTTGGCCTCGTCCGACTCCTTGACCGCACGCTTGGTGGCGGCCTCGGCCTCACCCACGGCCTTCTGCTGCACCGTCAGCGCCTCGACCAGCTCGATGACGGCCATGGGCGCGTTGTCGCCACGGCGGTTACCGATCTTGGTGATGCGGGTGTAGCCACCGGGACGGTTCTCGTAGCGCGGGCCGATCTCGGTGAAGAGCGTGTGGACGACGCTCTTGTCCGTGATCACCTGGAGCACCTGGCGGCGGTTGTGAAGGTCGCCCTTCTTCGCCTTGGTGACCAGACGCTCGGCGTACGGGCGCAGGCGGCGGGCCTTCGCCTCGGTGGTGGTGATGCGGCCGTGCTCGAAGAGCGCCTTCGCGAGGTTCGCGAGGAGCAGCTTCTCGTGCGCGGCGCTGCCGCCCAGACGGGCACCCTTGGTGGGCTTCGGCATTGTTCTTCTCCTGTGTGTCTGCCCCGGCCGTATCAGGTACCGGGGTCAGTATCCGAGCAGACGGTTGTCTGTCGGAGATCCGGGGCCGCTTGCCGGCCCCGGAAGGGCCCGCGCCCCCGGGGGGACGCGGGGCGCCGCGTGACCCGCCGGAACGGGTACGCGGCCGCAGAACCGGCCTCCTCGCGGAGGGCTCAGTACTGCTCGGTCTCCACGAAACCCGCGTCCGCGTCGTCGTCCGCCCCGAAGGCGTCCGCGGCGGCGGTCGGGTCGAATCCGGGCGGGCTGTCCTTCAGGGCCAGGCCCATGCCGGCCAGCTTCGCCTTGACCTCGTCGATGGACTTCGCACCGAAGTTGCGGATGTCCAGGAGATCGGCCTCGGAGCGGGCGACGAGCTCACCCACGGAGTGGATGCCCTCGCGCTTGAGGCAGTTGTACGACCGAACGGTGAGCTCGAGCTCCTCGATCGGCAGGGCCAGGTCGGCGGCCAGGGCGGCGTCCGTCGGGGACGGGCCCATGTCGATGCCCTCGGCGTCGATGTTCAGCTCGCGGGCGAGACCGAACAGCTCGACCAGGGTCTTGCCGGCGGAGGCCATGGCGTCACGGGGACGCATCGCCTGCTTGGTCTCGACGTCGACGATCAGCTTGTCGAAGTCGGTGCGCTGCTCGACACGGGTGGCCTCGACCTTGTACGTGACCTTGAGCACCGGCGAGTAGATGGAGTCGACCGGGATACGGCCGATCTCCTGGCCCACCTGCTTGTTCTGCACGGCGGAGACGTAGCCGCGACCGCGCTCGACGGTCAGCTCCATCTCCAGCTTGCCCTTGCCGTTGAGCGTGGCGAGGACGAGGTCGGGGTTGTGCACCTCGACACCGGCCGGGGGCGCGATGTCGGCGGCGGTGACCATGCCCGGGCCCTGCTTGCGCAGGTACATCACGACCGGCTCGTCGTGCTCCGAGGAGACGACGAGCTGCTTGATGTTGAGGATCAGGTCGGTGACGTCCTCCTTGACGCCCGGCACGGTGGTGAACTCGTGCAGGACGCCGTCGATGCGGATGCTGGTGACAGCGGCACCGGGGATCGACGACAGGAGGGTGCGGCGGAGCGAGTTGCCGAGGGTGTAGCCGAAGCCCGGCTCCAGCGGCTCGATCACGAACCGGGAGCGGAACTCGTCGACGACCTCTTCGGTCAACGAGGGACGCTGAGCGATCAGCATGTGTGGATCAGATCCTTCATTCGTGGACGCCCGCTATTTGACGCCCGACGGAAACCGCGCCCGTGAGAAGCGCGGGTACTGCAAGGGTACGGGCGGTACGCCCCTTACGGAGCAGTACCGCCCGGATCCCGAGAACAGCCTGGCCTCAGACGCGGCGGCGCTTCGGCGGGCGGCAGCCGTTGTGCGGGGTCGGGGTGACGTCCTGGATGGAGCCGACCTCGAGGCCCGTGGCCTGCAGGGAACGGATCGCGGTCTCACGACCGGAGCCCGGGCCCTTGACGAACACGTCGACCTTGCGCATGCCGTGCTCCTGCGCGCGGCGGGCGGCCGACTCGGCGGCCATCTGCGCGGCGAACGGCGTGGACTTCCGGGAGCCCTTGAAGCCGACGTGGCCGGCGGAGGCCCAGGAGATCACGTTGCCGGACGGGTCCGTGATCGAGACGATGGTGTTGTTGAACGTGCTCTTGATGTGCGCGTGGCCGTGAGCGACGTTCTTCTTTTCCTTGCGGCGCACCTTCTTGGCAGCGCCCTGACGACCCTTGGGGGGCATCTACAAACTCCTACGGGGAGGTGGTCGGTCCTACAGCGAAGACCGCTGATGAAGCGTTGTCCGCTGAGGACTACTTCTTGCCCGGCTTCTTCTTGCCGGCGATGGCGCGACGCGGGCCCTTGCGGGTACGAGCGTTCGTGCTGGTGCGCTGACCGCGGACGGGCAGACCGCGACGGTGACGCAGACCCTGGTAGCAGCCGATCTCGACCTTGCGGCGGATGTCGGCCTGGATCTCGCGACGGAGGTCACCCTCGGTCTTGATGTTGTTGTCGACGTACTCGCGGATCGCGACCAGCTGCTCTTCGGTCAGGTCACGGACGCGGGTGTTCGGGTCGATGCCGGTCTCGGCCAGCGTCTGCTGGGAGAGGGTCCGGCCGATGCCGAACACATAGGTGAGGGCGACCTCCACGCGCTTTTCGCGCGGGATGTCAACACCGGAAACGCGTGCCATTCAATGGCTCCTGGTGATTCTTCGGAGGTCTTCCGCAGAACCGGTTCCCTGCCCGCCGTACCAGGTACGGACCGGGTCCCCGGCCTCCGAACCGGGGGTGTCGAGCCCGCGAGGACTCGGGTTCTGCGTATGAACAATTCAGCTCGCGTCGCGCGAAACTCTGCGATGGGTGCAGAGGGATCGGTCGTGCGTCAGCCCTGGCGCTGCTTGTGGCGCGGGTTCTCGCAGATGACCATGACCCGACCGTGACGGCGGATCACCCTGCACTTGTCGCAGATCTTCTTGACGCTCGGCTTGACCTTCATTGGTGAGGTTCTCCGGGTCAGTGCCATCGCTCCGGGAGGCCCGGGGCGCGGGCAAGATCTACTTGTACCGGTAGACGATCCGGCCACGCGTCAGGTCGTACGGAGACAGCTCCACCACGACCCGGTCGTCAGGGAGGATGCGGATGTAGTGCATACGCATCTTGCCGCTGATGTGTGCCAGGACCTGGTGGCCGTTCTGGAGCTCGACCTTGAACATGGCGTTCGGCAGAGACTCGACGACAGTGCCCTCGATCTCGATGGCACCTTGCTTCTTGGCCACGCTTCGCCCTTCGAATCGACTACCTTGATCGACTCTCTCCATCACCCCGAAGGGCGAGCGGCGAGCGCATGCGGACATGCGGGTGCACGAGAGCCGACGAGTCAGTCTACGTCAGCGCACCCGGAAACACGAATCGAGACAGTCTGCCCCGTGCCGGTGATCCCTACGCCGCCGGATCGGGAACCGGCGGCCGCGGGCGGGCGGCCGGCCGTCAGGCGAGCGGGTCGGGGGCGGCCGTGACGCCGTACTCGGCCAGCTTGGCCCGGCCGCAGTCGGGCGCCGTCAGCACCAGCGGGCCCTGCTCGGTCAGGGCGACCGAGTGCTCCCAGTGCGAGGACCAGGTGCCGTCCGTGGTGATCACGGTCCAGTCGTCCGACAGGACCTCCGTGCGGGGGGTGCCGAGGGAGACCATCGGCTCGATCGCGAGGCAGAAGCCCGGCACCAGCTTGGGGCCCTTCCCGCGCCGGCGGTCGACGTAGTTCAGCAGGTGCGGGTCCATGTGCATCTCGGTGCCGATGCCGTGGCCGCCGTAGTCCTCGATGATCCCGTACTTGCCGCCACCGGGCTTGGGCTGGCGGCGGATGTACGTCTCGATGGCACGGGAGACGTCGACGAGCCGGCTGCCCTGCTTCATGGCCGCGATGCCGGCCCACATCGACTCCTCGGTCACCCGGGAGAGCTCGGTCAGCTCCGGGGCGTGACCGGAGCCCACGAAGGCCGTGTAGGCGGCGTCACCGTGCCAGCCGTCGATGATGGCGCCGCAGTCGATGGAGATCATGTCGCCGTCCTTCAGGACGACGTCGTCGGACGGGATGCCGTGGACCACCACCTCGTTCACCGAGGTGCAGATGGTCGCGGGGAAACCGCCGTAGCCGAGGAAGTTCGACTTGGCACCGTGCTCGGCGAGCACCTTCCGGGCGACCTCGTCCAGGTCCCTGGTGCTGGCACCGGGTACCGCGGCCTCCCGGGTGGCCGCGTGGATGGCGGCGACGACCAGCCCCGCCGCACGCATCTTGGCGATCTGCTCGGGGCTCTTGATCTGCACCATGGGGGCCTGCGCTCTCCGTCACTCACGTCGGCTGGGTTACGTACACAACACTACGGCCGCGACGCCCGGGAGGGCGCCGCGGCCGGAAAGGACCGCGATCTACTTGTTCTCGGCCTTCTCGCGCTTCAGCGCCTCGAGCGCCCGCTCGGTGATCTCGTCCACCGGGCCCAGCGAGGAGATCGTGCGGACCAGGCCCTGCGACTTGTAGTAGTCGATGATCGGCTCGGTCTGCGTGTGGTAGACCTCCAGCCGCGTGCGGACGGTCTCCTCGGAGTCGTCGTCGCGCTGGTAGAGCTCACCGCCGCAGACGTCGCAGACGCCCTCCCGCTTCGCCGGGCTGTACGTCACGTGGAACACGTGGGACGAGTCGTTGCGGCAGATGCGCCGGCCGGCGATCCGCTTGACGACCTCCTCCTCCGGGACCTCCAGGTCCAGGACGGCGTCCAGCTTGATGCTCTCCGACTCCAGCAGCTCGTCCAGCGCCCCGGCCTGGGAGACGTTGCGGGGGAAGCCGTCCAGCAGGAAGCCGTTCTCCGCGTCGGGCTGCTCCATGCGGTCCTTGGCCATCGCGATGGTGACCTCGTCGGGTACGAGGTTCCCCGCGTCCATGTAGGACTTCGCGAGCCTGCCCAGCTCGGTCTGCCGGCTGATGTTCGCGCGGAAGAGGTCACCCGTCGAGATGTGCGGGATGCCCAGCTTCTCGGCGAGTCGGACGGCTTGCGTTCCCTTACCGGCACCCGGCGGCCCGACGAGGACGATACGCATCAGCGGAGGAACCCTTCGTAATTGCGCTGCTGAAGCTGGCTCTCGATCTGCTTCACCGTCTCGAGGCCGACACCCACGATGATGAGGATGCTGGTCCCGCCGAACGGGAAGTTCTGGCTTGCCCCGAAGCCCACCAACGCCATTGTCGGTACGAGAGCGATCAGACCCAGATACAGCGAACCCGGCCAGGTGATCCGGTTGAGCACGTAGCTGAGGTACTCAGCGGTCGGTCGGCCAGCCCGGATGCCCGGGATGAAGCCACCATACTTCTTCATGTTGTCGGCGACTTCCTCGGGGTTGAAGGAGATCGCCACGTAGAAGAACGCGAAGAAAACGATGAGCAAGAAGTACGAAGCGATGTAAATCGGGTGGTCGCCCTTGGTCAGGTTCTGCTCGACCCAGGTCTTCCAGCCCGACCTGCCCCCCGCGAACTGAGCGATCAGCGCCGGAATGTAGAGCAGCGACGAGGCGAAGATGACGGGAATCACACCCGCCTGGTTCACCTTGAGCGGGATGTACGTGGACGTACCGCCGTAGGAGCGGCGACCGATCATGCGCTTCGCGTACTGCACCGGGATACGGCGCTGGGCCTGCTCGACGAAGACCACGAGCGCGACCATGACCAGACCGACCAGGATGACGGTGCCGAACTCGATCCAGCCGCCGGCCAGGGTGCCCTGCTTCTTGATGGCCCACAGCGCGGACGGGAAGGTCGCGGCGATCGAGATGAACATCAGGATCGACATGCCGTTGCCGATGCCGCGGTCGGTGATCAGCTCACCGAGCCACATGACGACGGCCGTGCCGGCGGTCATGCAGATGACCATCGTGATGGTGGTGAAGATCGCCTGGTCGGGAACGATCTGGCTGGCAACGGAGCAGCTTCCGAACAGGGCGCCGCTGCGTGCGGTGGCGACGAGACCGGTGCCCTGCAGGATGGCGAGCGCCACGGTCAGGTAGCGGGTGTACTGCGTGATCTTCGCGGTACCCGCCTGGCCTTCCTTCTTCAGGGCCTCCAGACGCGGGATGACCACGGTCAGCAGCTGCAGAATGATGCTCGCCGTGATGTACGGCATGATGCCGAGCGCGAAGATCGTGATCTGGAGCAGCGCGCCACCGCTGAACATGTTGACGAGACCGAAGAGGCCCTGGTTGCCGGACGCCTCTTTCACACACGTCTGGACGGCCTTGTAGTTGACGCCGGGGATCGGGATGTGGGTACCGACCCGGTAGACCACGATGATTGCCAGCGTGAAGAGCAGCTTCTTGCGCAGGTCGGGCGTCCTGAACGCCCGGGCGAACGCGGTGAGCACGGTGCCTCCTGCGACCCCCGCGCAACTGCGTCAAGGGTGACGGTCTTGAGGTTCGACGAATGAATAACGGTCAACTGCCGCTCAGGGTGCCCCATGGGAAGCACCCAGTGAAAGTGGACAGTGCAGGCCACCTTACCGGCGAGACCACTGCCCTTGGAACGACCAACCGGGGATACCCCTTTTGTGGAGTATCCCCGGTCGGGTCGTTCACGTCATCGAGGAGCCTGAGGGGCTCAGACCAGCTCGGTGACCGTACCGCCGGCGGCGGTGATCTTCTCCTTGGCGGAGCCGGAGACGGCGTCGACCGTCACCTGCAGCGCCACGGAGACCTCGCCCTGGCCCAGGACCTTGACGAGGCTGTTCTTGCGAACGGCACCCTTGGCCACCAGACCCTCGACGGTGACCTCGCCACCCTCGGGGTAGAGCGCGGCCAGCTTGTCGAGGTTCACGACCTGGTACTCGGTCTTGAACGGGTTCTTGAAGCCCTTCAGCTTCGGGAGGCGCATGTGGAGGGGCATCTGGCCACCCTCGAAGCGCTCCGGAACCTGGTAACGGGCCTTGGTGCCCTTGGTACCACGACCGGCCGTCTTACCCTTCGACGCCTCACCACGACCCACACGGGTCTTGGCGGTCTTGGCGCCCGGGGCGGGACGGAGGTTGTGGATCTTCAGCGGGTTCTGCTCCGCCATGATCAGTCGACCTCCTCGACCGTCACGAGGTGGCGGACGGTGTGCACCATGCCGCGGAACTCGGGGCGGTCCTCCTTGACGACCTGCGTGTTGATGCCCTTGAGACCAAGGGAACGCAGGGTGTCACGGTGGTTCTGCTTGCTGCCGATGTAGGACTTGACCTGCGTGATCTTGAGCTGCGCCATGATTACGCACCCGCCCCGGCACGCGCACGCAGCAGGGCCGCGGGAGCGATGTCCTCGAGCGGCAGACCACGGCGGGCCGCGACCTCCTCGGGACGCTGCAGGCCCTTGAGGGCCGCAACGGTGGCGTGCACGATGTTGATCGCGTTGTCGGAGCCGAGCGACTTCGACAGGATGTCGTGGATACCGGCGCACTCGAGCACGGCGCGCACCGGACCACCGGCGATAACACCGGTACCGGGGGACGCGGGCTTGAGCAGCACGACGCCGGCAGCCTTCTCACCCTGGATCGGGTGCGGGATGGTGCCCTGGATGCGGGGGACCTTGAAGAAGTGCTTCTTGGCCTCCTCCACACCCTTGGCGATGGCGGCCGGCACCTCCTTGGCCTTGCCGTATCCGACACCCACGGTGCCGTCACCGTCGCCCACCACGACCAGCGCGGTGAAGCTGAAGCGACGACCACCCTTCACAACCTTGGCGACGCGGTTGATCGCGACGACGCGCTCAACGTACGCGGTCTTCTCGGCGGCAGCAGCGCCGCCGTCACGGCCCTTCCGGTCCCGCCGCTCGCCGCCACCGGCACCGCCACCGCGGCGCTGGGGTCCAGCCATTGGAATTACCTCTCTTCGTTTCCGCTAGCTACGGCAGGCTCAGAACTTGAGCCCGGCTTCGCGGGCGGCGTCCGCCAGGGCGGCGATGCGCCCGGCGTACTGGTTGCCACCACGGTCGAACACGACAGCCTCGACACCGGCGGCCTTGGCGCGCTCGGCGACCAGGGCGCCGACCTGCTTGGCCTGCGAGGACTTGTCGCCCTCGCCGCCGCGGACGGACGCGTCCAGGGTGGACGCGGACGCCAGGGTGTGGCCCTTGAGGTCGTCGATCACCTGCGCCACGATGTGGCGGTTGGAGCGGGTCACGACCAGACGGGGACGCTCCGCCGTACCGGCGATCCGCTTGCGGATCCGGATGTGACGGCGCTTGATCGCGGCGCGCTTGTAGGCGTCGCCCTTGAGGATCTTCTGCCCGTATGCCATGGCTTACTTACCCGCCTTTCCGACCTTGCGGCGGATGACTTCGCCCTCGTACTTGACGCCCTTGGCCTTGTACGGGTCGGGCTTGCGCAGCTTGCGGATGTTGGCCGCAACCTCGCCGACCTTCTGCTTGTCGATGCCCTCGACCTGGAAGCGGGTCGGGGTCTCCACCTTGAAGGTGATTCCCTCGGGCGCCTCGACGACGATCGGGTGGCTGTAGCCGAGCGCGAACTCGAGGTTCGAACCCTTGGCCGCGACGCGGTAACCGACACCGCTGATCTCGAGCTTCTTCACGTAACCCTGGGTCACGCCGGTGATCATGTTCGCCACCAGCGTGCGGGACAGGCCGTGCAGGGCCTTGTTCTGACGCTCGTCGTTCGGACGGGTGACGTTGAGCACGCCGTCCTCACCCTTGACGATGTCGATCGGCGCGACGACGGTGTGGGTCAGCGTGCCCTTGGGGCCCTTGACCGAGACCGTACGGCCGTCGATGGTGACGTCCACGCCGGCGGGAACCGTGATGGGGAGCTTGCCAATACGCGACATAGCTGTTTCCTCCGTTCCCTTCCGCTACCAGACGTAGGCGAGGACTTCCCCACCCACGCCCTTCTTGCCGGCCTGCTTGTCGGTGAGGAGCCCGTGCGACGTGGAGATGATCGCCACGCCCAGGCCGCCGAGCACCTTCGGCAGGTTGGTGGACTTCGCGTAAACCCGGAGACCGGGCTTGGAGATCCGCTTGATGCCCGCGATGGAGCGCTCACGGTTCGGGCCGAACTTCAGCTCGAGGACGAGGTTCTTGCCGACCTCGGCGTCCTCGACCTTCCAGCCCGTGATGAAGCCCTCCTGCTGGAGGATCTCCGCGATGTGAGACTTGATCTTCGATGCCGGCATCGTCACGGAGTCGTGGTATGCCGAGTTCGCGTTCCGCAGACGCGTAAGCATGTCTGCGATCGGATCAGTCATGGTCATGAATTGGCCTTCGGCCTCTCTCGCCGGGGTTTCCTGATGCGCCATCCCTCTCCCCGATCCGAGACGGGACGGGTGCGGCGCGGTGGACCTACGGCGTAGTAAGTCGTACGGGCGCGGCAGACGCCCAACCCCACAAGCCTAAGGCATGCGGAGAAGGGCCCCTGCCGACCCAGATGCTTACCGAGAGCTTCAGGAATCCCCTATTACAGGGATTACCAGGAGCTCTTGGTCACGCCCGGCAGCTCGCCACGGTGAGCCATCTCACGAAGGCACACGCGGCACAGGCCGAACTTGCGGTACACGGAGTGCGGGCGGCCGCAGCGCTGGCAGCGGGTGTAGCCACGCACACCGAACTTGGGCTTGCGAGCAGCCTTAGCGATCAGAGCCTTCTTCGCCATCTCGCTCACGCCTCCTTGAACGGGAAGCCGAGGTGACGAAGGAGCGCACGGCCCTCAGCGTCGTTGGTCGCCGTGGTCACCACGGTGATGTCCATACCCCGGGTGCGGTCGATCTTGTCCTGGTCGATCTCGTGGAACATGACCTGCTCCGTGAGACCGAAGGTGTAGTTGCCACGGCCGTCGAACTGCTTGGGGGACAGGCCGCGGAAGTCGCGGATGCGCGGCAGCGCGAGCGACAGGGTGCGGTCCAGGAACTCCCACATGCGGTCGCCACGGAGCGTGACGTGGGCACCGATCGGCTGGCCCTCGCGCAGCTTGAACTGCGCGATGGACTTGCGGGCCTTGGTGACGGCCGGCTTCTGACCGGTGATGGTGGTCAGGTCGCGGATCGCGCCCTCGATCAGCTTCGAGTCACGGGCGGCGTCGCCGACACCCATGTTGACCACGATCTTGACGAGGCCGGGAACCTGCATGACGTTCTCGTACTTGAACTCGTCACGCAGCTTGCCCGCGATCTCCTCGCGGTACTTCTGCTTCAGACGCGGAGTGGTGGTGGTAGCCATCAGATGTCCTCACCCGTCCGCTTGGCAACGCGGATCTTGTTGCCCTCGTCGTCGAAGCGGTAACCGACACGCGTGACGACCTTCTGGCCGTCCTTCTCAACGACCAGCTGGACGTTGGAGACGTGGATCGGCGCCTCGGTCGTGACGATGCCGCCGGCCTGCGAACCGCTGGCGGTCGGACCGGCCTTGGTGTGCTTCTTGACCCGGTTGACACCCTCGACCAGGACACGCTCGTCGCGCGGGTAAGCGGCAATGACCTTGCCCTGCTTGCCCTTGTCCTTGCCGGTGATGACCTGGACCAGGTCGCCCTTCTTGATCTTCATGCTTACAGCACCTCCGGCGCGAGCGAGATGATCTTCATGAACTTCTTCTCGCGCAGCTCACGGCCGACCGGGCCGAAGATACGGGTGCCACGAGGGTCGCCGTCGTTCTTCAGAATGACGGCGGCGTTCTCGTCGAAGCGGATGTACGAGCCGTCCGGACGGCGGCGCTCCTTGACGGTGCGAACGATGACCGCCTTGACGACGTCACCCTTCTTCACGTTGCCGCCGGGGATCGCGTCCTTGACGGTGGCGACGATGACGTCACCGATGCCCGCGTAGCGGCGACCGGAGCCACCGAGCACACGGATGCAAAGGATCTCCTTCGCACCAGTGTTGTCGGCGACGCGCAGTCGCGACTCCTGCTGGATCACGTCTATCTCCTGTGTGTCTGCCGGTTCCCCGGGAGCCGCTCAGCGGAGCGGCTCCCGGAGCCTGGCGGAACTGTCCTGCGAGGGATGCCCCGCAGGAACGTACATGGTGGAATTCCCTCGCGGGAATTGCCTACTTGGCCTTCTCGAGGATCTCGACGACGCGCCAGCGCTTCGTCGCGGACAGCGGCCGGGTCTCCATCAGGAGGACGCGGTCGCCGACGCCCGCGGCGTTCTGCTCGTCGTGCGCCTTGAGCTTGTTGGTACGGCGGATGACCTTGCCGTACAGCGCGTGCTTGACGCGGTCCTCGACAGCGACGACGACGGTCTTGTCCATCTTGTCGCTGACGACGAGACCCTCGCGGGTCTTGCGGAAGCCGCGGGCCTCTGCAGTCTGCTCAGTCACGTTGCTCTCACTCATCAGGCGCTCTCCACCGTCTCGATGCCCAGCTCGCGCTCACGCATCAGGGTGTAGATCCGCGCGATGTCCTTACGGACGGCCTTCAGCCGGCCGTGGTTCTCGAGCTGACCGGTCGCCGCCTGGAAGCGGAGATTGAACAGCTCTTCCTTGGCCTCGCGGAGCTTGCCCAGAAGCTCCTCGTTGCCCAGCTCGCGCAGCTCGGACGCCTTGGTACCGGCCGACATCACGCTTCACCTGCCTCGCGCTTGACGATCCGGCACTTCATCGGCAGCTTGTGGGCCGCACGAAGCAGCGCCTCACGGGCGATCTTCTCGTTGGGGTACGACAGCTCGAACATCACGCGTCCGGGCTTGACGTTGGCGATCCACCACTCCGGAGAACCCTTACCGGAACCCATGCGGGTCTCGGCAGGCTTCTTGGTGAGGGGACGGTCCGGGTAGATGTTGATCCAGACCTTGCCGCCACGCTTGATGTGACGCGTCATGGCGATACGAGCGGCCTCGATCTGACGGTTCGTCACATACGCCGGGGTCAGCGCCTGGATGCCGTACTCGCCGAACGCAACCTGCGTTCCACCCTTGGACATACCGCTGCGCTTCGGGTGGTGCTGCTTGCGGTGCTTGACCCTACGGGGGATCAGCATTTCGGTCAGGCCTCCGTTCCGGTGCTCTCAGCCGGAGCGGACGCGGGAGCCTCGGCCTTGGGGGCCTCGGCGCCGGCAGCCTGCTGCGGCTTGCGACCGCGCCGCTCGCCACCACGGCCACCACGGGCCGGGCGGTCGGCACCGCCACGGGCCGGGCGGTTACCCGCACGGGCCGCAGCGTTCTCGGCGCGGACCTCGGCGATGTTCTTGACGTCGCCCTTGTAGATCCAGACCTTCACGCCGATGCGGCCGAAGGTCGTCTTGGCCTCGAAGAAGCCGTAGTCCACGTTCGCACGGAGCGTGTGCAGGGGCACGCGGCCCTCGCGGTAGAACTCCGAGCGGGACATCTCGGCGCCGCCGAGGCGGCCGCCGCACTGGATCTTGATGCCCTTGGCGCCGGCCTTCATCGCCGACTGCATGCTCTTGCGCATGGCACGGCGGAAGGAGACGCGGGAGGAGAGCTGCTCGGCGACGGCCTGGGCCACGAGCTGAGCGTCGGTCTCGGGGTTCTTGACCTCGAGGATGTTCAGCTGGACCTGCTTGCCGGTGAGCTTCTCGAGGTCACCGCGGATGCGGTCGGCCTCGGCGCCACGGCGGCCGATGACGATGCCCGGACGGGCGGTGTGGATGTCCACACGCACGCGGTCACGGGTGCGCTCGATCTCGACCTTCGAGATGCCGGCGCGCTCCATGCCGGACGTCATCATCCGACGGATGGCGACGTCTTCCTTGACGTAGTCCTTGTACAGCTTGTCGGCGTACCAACGCGACTTGAAGTCGGTCGTGACACCGAGCCGGAACCCATGCGGGTTAACCTTCTGGCCCATTACCGGGTTCCTTCCTTGCTGCTGACGACCACGGTGATGTGGCTGGTCCGCTTGCGGATCCGGTAGGCACGGCCCTGGGCGCGCGGACGGAACCGCTTCAGGGTCGGGCCCTCGTCGACGTACGCCTCGGAGATGAAGAGGCTGTCGGCGTCGGTGTGGTCGTAGTTGTGCGCGGCGTTGGCGATGGCGCTGTCGAGCACCTTGCCGACGGGCACTGAGGCGGCCTGCGGAGCGAATCGCAGGACCGCCTGAGCCTCCGTGGCGTCCATGCCACGGATAAGGTCCACCACGCGGCGGGCCTTCATGGGCGTAACGCGGATGTACCGCGCCTGGGCCCTGGCTTCCATGGTTGTCCCTCTCAGTTACTTACGTGTCTGAATGCGATCCGCGCTTAGCGGCGCTTCGACTTCCGGTCGTCCTTGACGTGACCCCGGAAGGTGCGCGTCGGCGAGAACTCGCCGAGCTTGTGGCCGACCATCGACTCGGTGACGAACACCGGGATGTGGGTCTTGCCGTTGTGCACCGCGAGCGTGTGGCCCAGCATGGCCGGGACGATCATGGAGCGACGGGACCAGGTCTTGATGACGTTCTTGGTGCCGGCTTCGTTCTGGGCGTCCACCTTCTTGATCAGGTGGTCGTCGACGAAGGGCCCCTTCTTCAGGCTACGAGGCATCTCAACCCGTCCTTAGCGCTTCTTGTTCGTCTTGCGGCGGCGGACGATGTACTTGTTCGACGCCTTCTTGGGCGAACGAGTACGGCCTTCCTTCTTGCCCCACGGGGACACGGGGTGGCGACCACCGGAGGTCCGGCCCTCACCACCACCGTGCGGGTGGTCGACCGGGTTCATGACGACACCACGGACGGTCGGGCGAACGCCCAGCCACCGCTTACGGCCGGCCTTGCCCCAGTTGATGTTGCTCTGCTCGGCGTTGCCGACCTCGCCGATGGTGGCGCGGCAGCGGACGTCGACCAGGCGGATCTCACCGGACGGCATGCGGAGGTGGGCCATCGAGCCCTCCTTCGCGAGCAGCTGCACGGAGGCACCGGCGGAGCGGGCGAACTTGGCACCGCCACCGGGACGGAGCTCGATCGCGTGGATCGTGGTACCGACCGGGATGTTGCGGAGGGCCAGGTTGTTGCCCGGCTTGATGTCGGCCCCGGGACCGTTCTCGACGCGGTCGCCCTGCTGCAGGTTGCGCGGGGCGAGGATGTAGCGCTTCTCGCCGTCGGCGTAGTGCAGCAGCGCGATGCGCGCGGTGCGGTTGGGGTCGTACTCGATGTGCGCGACCTTCGCCGGCACGCCGTCCTTGTCGTGACGACGGAAGTCGATCACACGGTAGGCGCGCTTGTGTCCGCCACCCTGGTGGCGAACGGTCACACGACCGGCGTTGTTACGGCCGCCCTTGCTGTGCAGGGGGCGGACCAGCGACTTCTCCGGCGTGGACCGCGTGACCTCGACGAAGTCGGCGACGCTGGCGCCACGACGGCCCGGCGTAGTCGGCTTGTACTTGCGGATTCCCATTTCTCAGTCCTCGTCCGATATCGGACGATCCGACCCGCTTACGCGGTCGGACCGCCGAAGATGTCGATACGGTCGCCCTCGGCGAGGGTCACGATCGCGCGCTTGGTGGCGGCACGCTGGCCGAAGCCCGTGCGGGTCCGCTTGCGCTTGCCGGCGCGGTTGATCGTGTTGACCCCGGTGACCTTGACGTCGAAGACCGCCTGGACGGCCTGCTTGATCTGGGTCTTGTTGGCGTTCGGGTCGACGATGAACGTGTACTTGTTGTCGTCGATGAGCGCGTAGCTCTTCTCCGAGACGACCGGCTTCAGCAGGACGTCACGGGGGTCCGTGTACGACTTGCTCAGCGGGGTCTCGACGGTGTTCTTGCCCTCGGTGGCGTGGCGCTTCGCCTTGGCGACGCGCGCGGCCTTGGCGGCCTTGGCGGCCTTCGAGGCGATGCTCGGGTGACGCGTAGCCATCAGGCCTCGCTCCCTTCGGTGTCAGCGGCCTTGGGGCCAGACACGAAGGACTCGAACGCGGCCTGGGTGAAGACCACGTCGTCCGAGACGAGAACGTCGTACGTGTTCAGCTGGCCCGGCTCCAGGATGTGGACCTGGGGCAGGTTGCGGGCGGACAGCCACGCGGCCTCGTCGGAGCGGTCGACGACCAGGAGCAGGTTCTTGCGCTCGCTGATCTTGCCGAACAGGCTCTTGGCGGCCTTGGTGCTGGGGTTCGCGCCCTCGACCACGCCGGAGACGACGTGGATGCGGTTGTGACGCGCCCGGTCGGTGAGGGCACCGCGCAGGGCGGCGGCCTTCATCTTCTTCGGGGTGCGCTGCGAGTAGTCACGCGGCACGGGACCGTGCACGACGCCACCACCGGCGAACTGCGGCGCACGGGTCGAACCCTGACGGGCGCGACCGGTGCCCTTCTGGCGGTAGGGCTTCTTGCCACCACCGCGGACCTCGCCACGCGTCTTGGTCTTGTGCGTGCCCTGACGGGCAGCGGCCAGCTGCGCGACGACGACCTGGTGGATCAGCGGAACGCTGACCTTGGCGTCGAAGATCTCCGCGGGGAGCTCGACGGAACCGGCCTTGTCGCCCGCCGGCGAAAGGATGTCAACAGTGCTCATCGGTTACCTCAGGCCCCCTTGGCCGCGGTGCGGACCAGGACGAGGCCGCCGTTCGGACCGGGAACCGCGCCCTTGATGAGCAGCAGACCCTTCTCCGCGTCAACGGCGTGGACGGTCAGGTTCTGGGTGGTGACCCGCTCGTTGCCCATGCGACCCGCCATGCGGAGGCCCTTGAACACGCGGCCCGGGGTGGCGCAGCCACCGATGGAACCGGGCGAGCGGTGCTTGCGCTGGGTGCCGTGTCCGGCGCCGAGGCCCTTGAAGTTGTGACGCTTCATGACACCGGCGAAGCCCTTGCCCTTGCTCTTGCCGGTCACGTCCACCTTGACGCCCGCCTCGAAGACCTCCGCGGAGATCTCCTGGCCCAGCGTGTACTCGGAGGCGTCCGCGGTGCGGATCTCGACGAGGTGGCGGCGGGGGGTGACGTCGGCCTTGGCGAAGTGGCCCTTGAGGGGCTTGTTCACCTTGCGCGGGTCGATCTCGCCGAAAGCGATCTGGACGGACTCGTAGCCGTCGACATCGTTCGTGCGGACCTGGGTGACGACGTTGGGGCCGGCCTTGACGACGGTGACCGGAACAACACGGTTGTTCTCGTCCCACACCTGCGTCATGCCGAGCTTCTCGCCCAGGATGCCCTTGATCTGCTTAGCCATTCTCAGCTCACCGACCCTCAGAGCTTGATCTCGATGTCGACACCGGCCGGGAGGTCGAGTCGCATCAGAGAGTCAACGGTCTTGGGGGTGGGGTCGAGAATGTCGATCAGGCGCTTGTGCGTGCGCATCTCGAAGTGCTCGCGCGAGTCCTTGTACTTGTGCGGCGACTTGATGACGCAGTACACGTTCTTCTCAGTGGGCAGCGGCACCGGGCCCGCGACCGACGCACCAGTGCGGGTCACCGTCTCGACGATCTTCTTCGCCGAGGAGTCGATGACCTCGTGGTCGTAGGCCTTGAGCCGGATGCGGATCTTCTGTCCCGCCATGGCTACTCAGTAGTCCTGTCTCTTCAACGCTCTGGAACCCGGCGGATTCCTTTTGCTGTCCTTGCTCCTCCGACCCACGCGGTCGGGTGTGTCGCGCTTCCGCTGACACAGATGTCCCTTGTTCGAACATCCCTGCGGGGGAATGCGACGGCCCTTCCGGAACCGCGGACCGGGGACCTCGGGCCCACCGGGCGCCTGGCCGGTGCCGCGCCCACACTTCCCGGAAGATTCCCGTACGTCCGCCCCAGTGCTGCCCGTGGGCAGTTAGGGCGACGAGTACTGTGGGACTCGCTTCCGGTCCTCCCGGCGGGAGGCGCGCAGCATCAACACTCGACCGAGCAACTCGGACAGTCTGCCATATGGGGTGGCGGGCTGGCCAATCGGGTCGAAGAGAGTACCCCCGGGGTGACGCAGGTCAAACCGACGCCCCGCACCCACCCGCGACGCCGAGCCTCTACCGCCGCGCTGGCTGGCGGGAGGGCGGCGAGACCGGGCGCAGGTGCAGTCCCCGGATTCACATCAGAGCGACAGATGGCGCACCCAGGGCTCGGGGCCCGTCCAGCGAGGCGGTACAGCAGAACTCCCGACGTCAAGCGCAGTCGAGCGTCTTGACCGTAGCTGGAAAATATGCGCGCATGAACTTTTCGATGTCGTCGCGGCGGGATTTTCTCGCCATCTGCACCTGAGGGAGCTGAAGGGTGAGGGTGAAATATCTGCCGCCCTTAGTTACACAGGCTGTCTGAGAAATGGCGCCGTCGACACCTACCAGCATTTTCGCGGGAAAGTTCTCCACATAGCGCGGCGCAGTCACATTCGAGACAGCGCCTGGGTCGGTCGCCAGATACATGAGGTCCGTCGCACGAGTGTCCCAGGAGAAGCGGAACTCGAGCACGGGGTCATGTTTTGACAAGAGTACACAAGGTGCCGTGACCGCCTCGGCTCGATCCACCCGGCTGAACTCATGCAAATCATCAGCAGGCGTCACGAGCATGCGAGTGAGAGCAGGGCGAACCCGGGTCCCACAGACAACATCCGGTACCGCGCGATCAGGGCGAGCGGTACACGACATCGCGACGATCACCAGGGAAGCCAGGCTCGGGCCGAGCAGACCTACACGCCGTGGCAATCTCATTTGGGCTGCGCTCCCGACATTCCGGCGGCATGCGCAGCACCAGCCTGGGATGATTGAGTGATCTCCTCCTTGGAGTTGAAGTACGCGGTTTGCACCCGATGAGCCTTTTCCCACTCTTCCGCCAGTGCCATGAGTTGTCCGTTCCGCTTGGAGTAAGCCTTGACGTTGTCGTCCGCCTGCTGGTCATCAAGGCGCCTCTCCTCGTCTGCAAGCCACTGCTCCG
The DNA here is from genome assembly GCF_023630175.1 of Streptomyces cellostaticus. Taxonomy (GTDB): domain Bacteria; phylum Actinomycetota; class Actinomycetes; order Streptomycetales; family Streptomycetaceae; genus Streptomyces; species Streptomyces cellostaticus_A. Next base: position 66,560 of record NZ_JALLIN010000025.1, read on the forward strand.
TCACGTAATCAAAGCCGCTCTGCACATCTTCACTGATCACGGGGATGTAGCTGATGGCCTTGTCAAAGAGCGGCTTCGTTTCGAACTCGGCGGTCTTGGGGTCTCCCGTTGCTTGAATTCGAGCCTCCTCCAGGAAGCCGACAGTGCGGCCGGAGCGGCGGAGAGATTCCGCGGACTCTGTGTGATCCCCGTGGATGCCGGAGACCATCGCCTGGTTCAGGCCGCCGTTCAGGGTGCCGTAGGCGTCCTTGTCCTTCGACACCTGCTTGGTGACCTCGAAGAGCTGGTCCTGGGGCAGGGGCGACCCGGAGATGTCGATCTCGCTCATCGCGGCGTGCACGGTGGTGCCGTGGTTGACCAGGATCGACGCCATGGGCTGCCGCAGGGACGGCGGGAAGTCGTCGCCGCTGTCGGACAGGTGGCCGATCGCCGACCGGAGGACCGCCTCGTTCTGCCGGGTGTGGGGCACGTGGTGCGCGTGTGCGTCGGACGGGTCGATCCCGGTGGCCGCCGCCTGGAGGGCCCTGCCGAGGCCCGCGCGGTCGTCCCCGTCGGGGCCGGCCTCGTAGGTGCCGGTCTTGTCGCCCCCGTGCGCGTGCAGGACGACGTTCCAGTCCCGGTCCTCGACCAGGTACTTCATACGGGCGTCCGAGCCGAGGTACTCCGCGGCCGTGCGCGGGTCGCGGCTCATGACGTCCAGCGCGCCGTCCACCGGGTCGTTCGCGAACCAGCCGCCGTGCCTGCCGCTGTACTCGTGCTTCAGCCGCCAGATGCCCGGCTCCCGGCGCTCCGCCGCGATCATGTCGTCGGTGAGGTCCTCGACCATCCGCGGCGCGTAGCCGTGGCCCTGCCGCATGAGGGTGACGAGGGACTGGTAGCCCACCGCCTTGTCCATGCGTTCGCCCTGCGCGTGTGTCGCGTGGTGCTCGACCCCGGCGTGCCGCATCGCGGCGCGCCAGTGCCCGTACCAGGGCGAGTCCGTGTCCCTCGTCGCCGTCGCCAGGGCGTCCGCGAGGCCCGACTCGATCGTCGCGTACGTGCCCGCCCCCGGTCCGCCGCGCACGTGGATCAGGTCGTTGAGCTCGTTCGTCAGGGTGATCGTGCCCGCCGCGCCCAGGTCGTCCAGCAGGGTGCGGGAGAACGCCTCGTCGCCGGAGTTGTCGCGGAGCGTGCGCCGCAGTTCGGCCAGTTCGCGTGGTGACAGGTGCTCGCCCCGGCTGAGCCTGCCGAGCGTCTCCTGCGCGGCCTGCGCCTCGTACGCCTCGACGTCCCCCAGCGCGCGGCCGTTGAAGCCGCGGCCGCCCACCAGCGGGTCCGCGTCGACGACCACGGCGGCGAGGGCGGTCCCGACACCCGTGTCCGCGTCCGACACCGCCCGTACCGCCGCGTCGACACGGTCCTGCCAGGACCGTACGGACGACTCGTCCGGCTCCTTCGCGTGTGCGGGGTCGGTGCTGACCCGGCCCCGGTCCGAGATCCGCATCCCGGCCGCCCGGGCCTCCTCGTGCGCCGCGGTGAGCCTGCCCGTCAGCTCCGCGAACTGGGCGTGGGCGTCCCGCAGCAGGGAGGCGATCGCCTTCGCCTCCGTCTGGGCGTACCGCAGTTCCTTGAGCGTGACACCGAAGCGGCCGTGGGCGGCCTCCGCGCTCATCCCGTTCCAGGCGGGGGCGGTCGTGATGCGGTGGACGTCCCGGCGGTACGCCTGCTCCTGCTTCGCGAACTCCGCCGCCATGCCCTCCCAGCGCTCGGCGGCGCCGGTGAGCGTGGCGAGGTCGGTGCTCATGATCTCGTGGTACGTCGGCATGCCCGGCCGCTCCCCCGTCAGTACAGGTCGAGCGCGGAGGTGCGCCGCAGTGCCGAGCCGGCCGCGAGGTCCGAGCCGGTCAGGACCACGTTCGTACTGCGCAGCGCGTCCTTCTCCGCACCCAGCCGGTCCATCAGGTTCCGCACCTGGTCGCCCCAGGTCGCGTGGGCCCGGCGCAGCGCGGCAGCGGTGAGCCAGCCGTGTCCGTCGCGGGCGCCGAAGGCCCTCACCGCCGCCCCGGTCTCGTCGTCCGCCCACTCACCGGCCCTGCGGGTCCCCGGTTCGATGTGGTCGTTCAGGGCCTTGGCCGCCGCCCGCTTCTCGGCGGGGGTGGACGCGAGTCTCCTCCCCGCGCCGGAGCCGTCGCCGTGCCCGCCGTTGCCTCCTGCCGGACCGTCCACCGCTCGCCCCTCGCCGTATCGACGTCCACCGCCGCTCCTTCAACCGGTGGGCGCCGATCTTCGTCACGGGGGGGTTTCGCACGCGCCGCGTTGACGTCCTTCGCCGCCGGTGCACCGCTGCCGCAAGCTCCCCTCACGGACCTGGAGTTGCGGCACCTGAGGACCATCAGGACGATCGCGGAGGCGGATCGTCCGACGCGGGCCGCGACGCTGCTCGGGCTCGCGCAGCCCGCGTTGAGCGCCGAGCCCAGGAGGATCGAACGGGCCCTCGGCGGGCCCCTGCTCGAACGGGGGCGGCACGGCGTACGGGCCACCCCCTGGGCGCACCGGTGCCGGAGCGCACCCGGATCGTGCCGCCGGCACTGAGTGGACTCCGGCAGGAGGCGGTGCGGCCCGCCCGGACCCGGTGCGAACCGCAGCGGCCGCGGCTGGGCGGCACGCACGGCTCGTGGTCGGCGGCGGCCTGCCGGACCCCGCCCTGGCTCAGACGCGGCTTGTCCGCGGGCCCACGGGGATCAGGTTGCTGACGGCGAGTACGTCACCGCGCTCCGGCGAACCCAGCGAGGCGCGCGACCGCCCGACGCCCGGGTCGGAGAAGGAGACGGTCAGGGTGTACGGCGGCTGCCCGGTGATGGTGTGGTGCGAGTCGATCGGAGCCTGGAGCCTGCGGCTGACCTCGGTCCCCCGCTCGCCGGGGCACAACGCCCGTACCGGCAGTGCGACCACGGCGATCGCGCCGTCACGGGCGCCGAGGCGCACCCGGTGGCCGGGCTCCTGCCCGGCGGGCTCGCGCCATGTGACCGGCAGACCGTACGCGCCGGCGACCAGCCCGTCCGATCCCTCGATCTCCACCGCGACGCCGTCCGCACCGAGGGTCCGGGACAGTTCGAGGGGCCGCTCCCCACCGGGGGCGAGGAGGAGGGTGAAGGTGAGACGGGCGGCCGTACGGGGTCCCTGCTCGTACCCGTGGGCGCCCAGGACGAGCCGCGGACCGTCGGGCGCGTCGTGCGGGAGCGGGGGTGATGTGGCGCCCGCGGGCAGCCGGAAGTGGTGATATCCCACGCTCCCGCACCGGTCGCCGTCGAAGACGCCGCCCCCCGGCAGGGGGACGGCCTTCGCAGGCCCCGCCGCGTACCGCCCCACCAGCGAGAACAGTCCCTGCTGCTGGGCGGCCGCGATCACGACGGCGGCCACGGCCAGCCACGGAACCACCGCCTGTGCCGTCTCCCGCAGTCTGCCTGCCACCCTGTCCAGCACGGCGCCTCCCTGCGCGACGGCCCGGCGGTACCGGGAAGGAAACGGGGACGGACCCGGCACCGTTCAGGTGCGCGAGACCCGGGAGCAGTCGGCGGCCTCGTTGTTCATCTTCCGGCTGCGGTCATAGGGGTCCTCGGCCGGGCCGGTGGGCTGGGCACCGCTCTGCGTGGTGCCGGCGAAGGCGGGATGGAGCAGGCCGTCCTGGGCCCGGCAGTCGATGTTGGAGTACTCCGCGCTGTAGTCCCGTAGCTGCACCTTGCCCCGGGTGGCCTGCCACCGGCTGGGGTCGAACACGCTGACGGTCATGCTGCGCCGGACGATGGTGCGCGCCACCTCGTCACCGCCACCGTGCGCCGGCCGCATCGCGTAGACGAAGGTGTAGTCGGCGTGGATCCGCGCCTCCCCGGCCCGGCCCGGCCCGAGCGTCATATGGCCCCGCACCTTGATCACTTCGCCGGCCTGGCGCGCGTCGTCCGGGTCGAAGCGGGTGATGAGGTTCAGCGGGTTGTGCTCGTGGTCGGGGTGGCTCAGCGAGCGCCGGAGGCCGGCCGGCACTTCCGGCTGGCTCGGGTCGAGCAGGGACAGGGCCCGGGTGGGCCGGCCGCCGGCCAGCACCTCCCGGTCCAGGTTGGCGGCGACCAGGAACTCCTTGGTGCGGCGCAGACCGAGCGCGACGTCCGCCTTGCCGAGACCGCCGACCGCCACGGCGTCCGGCAGCTCGATGGCGTCGGCGCCGTCGGCCCAGTTCCGCGCGGGCGAACCGAGGAAGGGGTGCGCGAGTGTGGGGGCGCCGTCCTGGCCGGCCACGGCCGGGGCACTGGTGGGCCGGGCCGTCTCGGCCGGCAGCGTGGACGGGGCCGCCACGGTGTCCCCGTCCGACGGGTCGTGGCCGGGCAGCCGGTCCAGCAGCAGCGAGGGGCGCACGGCCACCACGGCGACCGCTACGGCCAGCGCCACCCCGAACGCGGTCCGCACCCGGCGCCCACGGGCCGCGCTGCCGTCCATCTCCCGCCAGGCCGGACCGGTGCGCCAGCCGGGCGGAGTGGCGGGCGGCGTCGCCTTCCGGGCGGCACCGGGCCACCATGCGCGGCCGCCGCGGCCTCTGCCCCGCGCTTGCGCCTCGTCCTGCTCACGCAGCCGCCGGGTCACCAACCTGGCTCGCGCCGAGGGTTCCTTCGGCGCGGCGGAGCGGGCGCCCCCGGCCGGATCCTGCAACAACGCCTCCCACTGATCGTCGGAGGGCGACGGCTGCCCGTCCGGTGTTCCGTCGGGCCGTTCGGGAGGCGGGGCGGTGCTCACGGGCTCGCTTCCGTTGGAATCCACAAGTGACTCGATCATTCCTAGGCGGTCGTCCGCCCTGTTCACAAGGCGTGGACGGCGTCGTACGGAAGCCGTGATCCAACCGGTACGGGTTCGCAGCGCCCCGCCGCACAACCCCGCGAACGAGTACGGCGGCGCACGGCGAAGAGGCCCGCACGACCGAAGTCGTACGGGCCTCTCCGACAGCTACCAGGTCAGAGACCGGGCCGAGTCAGTCCAAGATCACTTGTTGATCTTGGTGACCTGGCCGGCGCCCACGGTCCGGCCACCCTCACGGATGGCGAACTTCAGGCCCTCTTCCATGGCGACGGGCTGGATGAGCTCCACCTTCATCTCGGTGTTGTCACCCGGCATGACCATCTCGGTGCCCTCGGGGAGGGTCACGACGCCGGTCACGTCCGTCGTACGGAAGTAGAACTGCGGACGGTAGTTGTTGAAGAACGGCGTGTGGCGGCCACCCTCGTCCTTGGAGAGGATGTAGGCCTGCGCCTCGAACTCGGTGTGCGGGGTGACCGAGCCCGGCTTGATGATGACCTGGCCGCGCTCGACGTCCTCGCGCTTGATGCCGCGGAGCAGCAGACCGACGTTCTCACCGGCCTGGCCCTCGTCGAGCAGCTTGCGGAACATCTCGATGCCGGTGACCGTGGTGGTGGTCTTCTCCTGCTTGATACCGATGATGTCCACGGTCTCGTTGACCTTGAGGACACCACGCTCGATACGGCCGGTGACGACCGTACCGCGACCGGTGATCGTGAAGACGTCCTCGATCGGCATCAGGAACGGCTTGTCGACGTCGCGCTCCGGCTCCGGGATCGCGGTGTCGACGGCGTTCATGAGGTCCAGGACGGACTGCGTCCACTGCGCGTCGCCCTCGAGGGCCTTCAGCGCGGAGACACGGACGACCGGCAGGTCGTCGCCCGGGAACTCGTACTCGGAGAGGAGCTCACGGACCTCGAGCTCGACGAGCTCCATGATCTCCTCGTCGTCCACCATGTCGGCCTTGTTCAGGGCGACGACGATGTACGGAACGCCGACCTGGCGGGCCAGGAGCACGTGCTCCTTGGTCTGCGGCATCGGGCCGTCGGTGGCGGCGACCACGAGGATCGCGCCGTCCATCTGCGCGGCACCGGTGATCATGTTCTTGATGTAGTCCGCGTGACCCGGGCAGTCGACGTGGGCGTAGTGACGCGCCTCGGTCTGGTACTCGACGTGCGCGATGGAGATGGTGATACCGCGCTGACGCTCCTCGGGCGCCTTGTCGATGTTGTCGAACGGGGTGGCCTCGTTCAGGTCCGGGTACGCCTCGTGCAGCACCTTGGTAATGGCCGCCGTGAGGGTGGTCTTACCGTGGTCGATGTGACCGATGGTGCCGATGTTGACGTGCGGCTTAGTCCGCTCGAACTTCGCCTTCGCCACTGGGGTCCTCCTGTGGAGTGGTTCTGTACGCCTTACTTCATCGGCGCCAGGTGATCTTTGCTGTTAAAGCCCGGAACCCGGGGCAGACATCCACGTTTGCGGCTGTTTGCCCCTTGAGGCTCCGGAGTCAAGCCTAAAGCGTGAGAACGCGGTGCGTTACTCGCCCTTGGCCTTCGCGATGATCTCCTCGGCGACGTTCCGCGGAACCTCGGCGTAGGAGTCGAACTGCATCGAGTAGCTCGCGCGACCCGACGTCTTGCTGCGGAGGTCGCCGACGTAGCCGAACATCTCCGAAAGGGGCACGAGGCCCTTCACGACGCGGGCACCGGCCCGCTCCTCCATGGCCTGGATCTGGCCACGGCGGGAGTTGATGTCGCCGATGACCTCACCCATGTAGTCCTCGGGCGTGGTGACCTCGACGGCCATCATCGGCTCGAGGAGCACGGGGCCGGCCTTGCGCGCGGCCTCCTTGAACGCCTGCGAACCGGCGATCTTGAAGGCGAGCTCGGAGGAGTCGACCTCGTGGTAGGCGCCGTCGTGGAGGATGACGCGCACGCCGGTCATCTCGTAACCGGCGAGGATGCCGAACTGCATGGCCTCCTGCGCACCGGCGTCGACCGAAGGGATGTACTCCTTCGGGATACGGCCACCGGTCACCTTGTTCACGAACTCGTACGAGGTGTCGCCACCCTCGAGCGGCTCGATGCCGATCTGCACCTTCGCGAACTGACCGGTACCACCGGTCTGCTTCTTGTGGGTGTAGTCGACGCGCTCGACGGTCTTGCGGATCGTCTCGCGGTAGGCCACCTGCGGCTTGCCGACGTTGGCCTCGACCTTGAACTCACGGCGCATACGGTCGACCAGCACCTCGAGGTGCAGCTCGCCCATACCACCGATGATGGTCTGGCCGGTCTCCTCGTCCGAGTGGACCTGGAAGGACGGGTCCTCCTCGGCCAGGCGCTGGATCGCGACGCCCAGCTTCTCCTGGTCGCCCTTCGACTTGGGCTCGATGGCGACCTGGATGACCGGCGCCGGGAAGTCCATGGACTCCAGGATGACCGGGTTCTTGTCGTCGGACAGCGTCTCACCGGTGGTGGTCTGCTTCAGGCCCATGACGGCGACGATGTCGCCGGCGCCCACCGAGTCGATCTCCTCACGCTTGTTGGCGTGCATGCGGTAGATCTTGCCGATGCGCTCCTTCTTGCCCTTGACGGAGTTCAGCACCGAGGTGCCGGACTCCAGGCGGCCCGAGTAGACCCGGACGAAGGTGAGCTTGCCGAGGTGCGGGTCGCTCATGATCTTGAACGCCAGCGCGGACAGCGGCTCCTCGTCGGACGGCTTGCGCTTGACGACGACCTCGGGGTCCTTGACGTCGTGGCCCTCGATGGCCTCGATGTCGACCGGCGACGGCAGGTAGCGCACGACCGCGTCGAGCAGGGGCTGGACGCCCTTGTTCTTGAAGGCGGTACCGCAGAACACCGGGGTCACGGTGGTGCCGGTGCCCTTGCCGGACGCGATGGTGATACGACGGATCGCGGCGTACAGCTGCTCCACGGTGGGCTCCTGGCCCTCCAGGTACAGCTCCATGATCTCTTCGTCGTTCTCGGCCACGGCCTCGAGCAGCTTGCCGCGGTACTCCTCGGCAGCCTCGGCGTGCGTGTCCGGGATGTCGACGGTGTCGTACATCTCGCCCTTGGTGGCCTCGGCGGACCAGACCAGGGCCTTCATCGTCACGAGGTCGATGACGCCCTTGAAGTCGGCCTCGGCACCGATCGGCAGCTGCATCACGATCGGCTGGGCACCCAGACGGTCGGTGATCATGTCGACGCAGCGGTGGAACTCGGCACCGGTCCGGTCGAGCTTGTTGACGAAGCAGATGCGCGGGACGCCGTAGCGGTCCGCCTGACGCCACACCGTCTCGGACTGGGGCTCGACACCGGCGACGCCGTCGAACACCGTCACGGCACCGTCGAGCACACGCAGGGAGCGCTCCACCTCGACGGTGAAGTCGACGTGACCCGGGGTGTCGATGATGTTGATGGTGTGATCGACGTTCTCGAGCGGCCAGTGGCAGGTGGTGGCAGCAGAGGTGATCGTGATGCCACGCTCCTGCTCCTGCTCCATCCAGTCCATGGTGGCAGCGCCGTCGTGGACCTCACCGATCTTGTAGGACACACCGGTGTAGAACAGGATCCGCTCGGTGGTGGTCGTCTTGCCCGCGTCGATGTGGGCCATGATCCCGATGTTGCGGACCTTGGCCAGGTCAAGTGAAGTGGTAGCCATAAGGCTTCAGTCTTCTCTCGGTCTCGATGTGGGTAGCGACTACCAGCGGTAGTGCGCGAAGGCCTTGTTGGACTCGGCCATCTTGTGCGTGTCCTCGCGCTTCTTCACAGCGGCACCCAGGCCGTTGGAGGCGTCGAGAAGCTCGTTGAGCAGGCGCTCGGTCATGGTCTTCTCGCGACGGGCGCGGGAGTAACCGACCAGCCAGCGCAGTGCCAGCGTGTTGGCGCGACCGGGCTTGACCTCGATCGGCACCTGGTAGGTGGCGCCACCGACACGGCGGGACTTGACCTCGAGGGTCGGCTTGATGTTCTCAAGCGCGCGCTTCAGCGTGATGATCGGGTCGTTGCCCGTCTTCTCACGCAGACCCTCCATGGCGCCGTAGACGATGCGCTCGGCGGTGGAGCGCTTGCCGTTCAGCAGCACCTTGTTGATCAGGGAGGTCACCAGAGGAGAACCGTAGACCGGGTCGATGATGACCGGGCGCTTCGGGGCGGGGCCCTTACGAGGCATTCTTACTTCTCCTTCTTGGCGCCGTAACGGCTGCGAGCCTGCTTGCGGTTCTTGACACCCTGGGTGTCGAGCGAACCGCGGATGATCTTGTAGCGAACACCCGGCAGGTCCTTCACACGGCCGCCGCGCACGAGCACGATGGAGTGCTCCTGCAGGTTGTGTCCCTCACCCGGAATGTAAGCGGTGACCTCGATGCCGCTGGTCAGACGCACACGCGCGACCTTGCGGAGGGCCGAGTTCGGCTTCTTCGGGGTGGTCGTGAACACACGCGTGCAGACGCCACGACGCTGAGGGGAACCCTCGAGTGCGGGCGTCTTGTTCTTCTCGACCTTGTCCTGCCGGCCCTTACGGACCAGCTGCTGGATCGTAGGCACTACTTCTCCGGTTTCTGTGTGCCGATGAGTACAGCTAACCTGGAACATCTCCGACCCACGCGGTCGGGTGTGTCGAATCCGCCGCGCTTCCGCCGCGAGACGGGAAAGGCACGGATTGCGATGGCCGGTGTCGGCTCCGCGTGCGGTTGAAGGCACGCACGAAAGCCAGGGCACACCCCAGGCACAAGGTCTGAGCGTACCTACCGCACCCACTCCGGTCAAAACAAAGGCGACGGGACCGGGGGCCGGCGGGCTCCGGTGATCAGCGGCGCGACGTCGTCTCCTCGGTCTGCTCCGCCGTGTCGTGGCCCACGAAGTACGTCGGCCGGTTCTGTATGGCCGTGTATATGCGGGCCACGTACTCCCCGAGCAGCCCCACGCAGACGAGCTGCACCGCGCCGATGAAGAGCACCCCGGTGAACAGCGAGGTCCAGCCCGGGACCGTGTGGTCCAGGACATGGGCGGCGAGCGTGTACACCATCAGCCCGAGGCAGACCAGGAAGGCGAAGCCGCCCAGCCAGGTGGCCAGCCGCAGCGGGGCCGCCGAGAACCCCGTGACGCTGTCGACGGCCAGCCGGATCATCCGGCCCAGCGGGTACTTGCTGCGGCCGGCCGTGCGGGGGGCGCGCTCGTAGGCCACCCGGCCGCTCGGAAAGCCCAGCCAGGGCACCAGCAGCCGGTAGACCCGCTGCTGGTCGGGCAGCGCCTTCAGCGCCTCCACGGCGGCCCGGCTGAGCAGGCGGAAGTCACCCGCCTGCGCGGGCACGGAGGGACCGGCGAGACGGCGCACCAGCCGGTAGTAGAGCCCCGCGGTCCACCGCTTGAAGCCGGTGTCGCTGGCCCGGTCGGCGCGGATGCCGTAGACGATGTCGAGCCCCTCGGCGCGGGCCAGGGCCAGCATGTCGGGGATCTTCTCGGGCGGGTCCTGCAGGTCCGCGTCGATGCTGACGACGTACGCGCCGACGGCCCGGTCCAGGCCCGCGGTCAGGGCGGCCTGGTGCCCCGAGTTGCGGCGCAGGCCGATCACCCGCAGCTCCGGCCAGCCGAGCCGGAAGGCGGCGAGCAGCTCGCCGGTGCCGTCGGTGCTGCCGTCGTCGACGGCGACCAGCTCGTACGGCACGCCGAGGTCCCCGAGGACCGGGCGCAGCCGGCTGACGAGCGCGGGCAGCGCCTCGGCCTCGTTGAACATGGGTACGACGACGGACAGCTCGATCGCCGGGTCCGCTCCTCCGGTCACCCGCTTCTCCCCCCTCCGCCCCGCGCATGCGACGCTTTGGCCACACACGAGTGATCCTCGTGTGGTCTTGTGACTGACACTTCACGACCCCCGGGCCCGCGGCACCTCCCTCGGCCCCGGCGGTCGGCCGAGGGGGGAGACCGCAGGGATGAGCACGGCTTCCGGGGGCATCGAGGCGGACACCGTCCTGCCCGGGGAACAGTCCGGCACTCCGCGCCCGAGCCGCCGGCTCACGCTGCCGCCGGGTGCGCGGCCGTACGTGGCCCCACTCGTCCTGTACTGCGTCACGAAGCTCGTGGGCCTCACCATATTCGCCTGCCTGCTGGAGCATGCGGGCGACTACCGGAGGAAGGACCCCAGATTCGGTGGCGGCGCCCACTGGTGGGACGTGCTGTCCACCTGGGACGGCTGGTGGTACCTGCAGGTCGCCGGGCACGGGTACGACCCGAAGCCGCTGGAACCGCTGCCCGGCGGGGGCCTCTTCACCGTCAAGCAGAACTCGGTCGCGTTCTTCCCGCTCTACCCGGGGCTGATCCGCTCCGTCTCGGAGACGACCGGGCTCGGCCTGTACGGCTCCGGGATCCTCGTGTCGGTCCTGGCCTCGCTGGTGGCGGCTGCGGGAGTCTACGCCGTGGTCTCGGCGCTGGCCGGGGTGCGGGCGGGCACCATCGCCGCCGGGCTGTGGGCCGTCGTGCCCGGGGCGGGCGTCGAATGGGCCGTGTACTCGGAGTCCCTGTTCGTCGCCATCGCCGCCTGGACCTGCTACAGCGTGATGCGGGGCCGCTGGGTCGCCGCGGGCCTGCTGGCCTTCCTGGCCGGGCTGAACCGGCCCACCTCGGCGGCCCTCATCGGCGCGGTGGGGCTGGCCGCCCTGGTCACCGTCCTGCGGCGGGACGGCCGGCGCGAACACGGGGTCGGGCAGCCGGTCTTCGCGATGGTCGCGGCGCCGCTCGGCCTGCTCACCTACGTCGCGTGGGTCGGGTGGAGGATGGGCGACCTCACCGCCTACTTCACGCTCCAGCGCGAGGGGTGGGCGCACTACTTCGACTGGGGCGCCTACACGGCGGACGTCCTCGGCAACGTCGCCGTCGGGCACAACGACTACCTGTTCGCCTTCTCCACGCCCGATCTGCTCGGCGTCCAGCTCGTCGTCGCGCTGCCCTTCCTGATCGCGCTGATGCTGCGCCGGAGGCCACCGCTGGTGCTCGTCGCCTACACCCTGGCCGGCGTCGTCACCGTCCTGGGCACCCAGCAGATGTTCGGCAACACCTCCCGCTACCTGCTGCCCGCCTTCCCGCTGCTCCTGGCTCCGGCGGCCGCTCTCAGCCGCCTGAAGTGGCCCGGGCTGACCGTCTTCTTCACGACGACGGCGGTGGCATCGGGCTGGTACGCGCACTACGTGATCTTCGAGCTGGGCATCCCGTAGCCGGGCGGACGTCCACCAGAACGCCGAAGGGCGGTCACCCCGACCGGGGTGACCGCCCTTCAGTTCATCTCAACCACTCACTGGTTGTACGGACCGTAGTCGTAGTCCTCCAGCGGAACGGCCTGGCCGGAGCCGGTGCCGAACGGCGAGTAGTCGATGTCGTCGTAGCCGACGGCCGAGTACATCGCGGCCTTGGCCTCCTCGGTGGGCTCCACCCGGATGTTGCGGTAGCGGGACAGACCCGTACCGGCCGGGATGAGCTTACCGATGATGACGTTCTCCTTGAGGCCGATGAGGCTGTCGGACTTGGCGTTGATCGCCGCGTCCGTCAGGACTCGGGTCGTCTCCTGGAAGGAGGCGGCCGACAGCCAGGACTCCGTCGCCAGCGAGGCCTTGGTGATACCCATGAGCTGGGGACGACCGGAGGCCGGGTGACCGCCCTCCTGGACCACACGACGGTTCTCGGTCTCGAACTTCGAGCGCTCGACCAGCTCGCCGGGCAGCAGCTCGGCGTCGCCCGACTCGATGATCGTCACGCGGCGCAGCATCTGCCGGATGATGATCTCGATGTGCTTGTCGTGGATCGACACGCCCTGCGAGTTGTACACCTTCTGGACCTCGCCGACCAGGTGGACCTGGACGGCACGCTGACCCAGGATGCGCAGCACGTCGTGCGGGTTGGTGGCACCCACGGTGAGCTGCTGGCCCACCTCGACGTGGTCGCCCTCCTTGACCAGGACCTTGGCACGCTTCGAGATCGGGAACGCCGTCTCGTCGCTGCCGTCGTCCGGGGTGACGACGATCTTCTTGGTCTTCTCGGTCTCCTCGATCCGCACGCGGCCGTTGGCCTCGGAGATCGGGGCGACACCCTTCGGGGTACGGGCCTCGAAGAGCTCGACGACACGGGGCAGACCCTGGGTGATGTCGTCACCGGCCACACCACCGGTGTGGAAGGTACGCATCGTGAGCTGGGTACCGGGCTCACCGATGGACTGGGCGGCGATGATGCCGACCGCCTCACCGATGTCGACCAGCTTGCCGGTGGCCAGCGAACGGCCGTAGCACATGGCGCAGGTGCCGACGTGCGACTCGCAGGTCAGGATCGAGCGGGTCTTGACCTCCTCGATGCCGTGGCGCACGAGCTGGTCGATGAGCACGTCGCCGAGGTCCACGTTGGCCGGCGCGATCACCTTGCCGTCGATGACGACGTCCTCGGCGAGCATGCGGGCGTAGACGCTGGTCTCGACGTCGTCCGCCTTGCGCAGCACACCGTCGGCACCGCGGTGGGCGATCCGCAGCTTCAGACCGCGCTCGGTGCCGCAGTCCTCCTCGCGGATGATGACGTCCTGCGAGACGTCCACCAGACGACGGGTCAGGTAACCCGAGTCGGCGGTACGCAGGGCGGTGTCCGCCAGACCCTTACGGGCACCGTGCGTGGAGATGAAGTACTCCAGCACCGACAGACCCTCGCGGAAGGACGCCTTGATCGGACGCGGGATGGTCTCGTTCTTCGCGTTCGACACCAGACCGCGCATACCGGCGATCTGCCGCATCTGCATCATGTTTCCTCGGGCACCCGAGTCGACCATCATGAAGATGGGGTTGGTCTTGGGGAAGTTCTCGTTCATCGCCTCGGCGACCTCGTTGGTCGCCTTGGTCCAGATCGCGATGAGCTCCTGAGTGCGCTCTTCCTTGGTGATCAGACCGCGCTCGTACTGCTTCTGGACCTTCTCGTCCTGCGCCTCGTAGCCGCGGACGATCTCCTTCTTCGCCTCGGGAACGACGACGTCGGAGATGGCCACGGTGACACCGGAACGGGTCGCCCAGTAGAAGCCGGCCGCCTTCAGGTTGTCGAGCGTCGCCGCCACGATGACCTTGGGGTAGCGCTCGGCCAGGTCGTTGACGATCTCGGAGAGCTGCTTCTTGCCCACCGAGTAGTCGACGAACGGGTAGTCCTCGGGCAGCAGCTCGTTGAAGAGCGCGCGGCCCAGGGTGGTGCGCAGGCGGAACGAGTCACCCTGCTGCCACTCGGGCTCGCCCTCCTCGCGCGCCGGCGGGGTCCAGCCGCGCGGCGGGATGGTGCCCACCGGGAAGCGGATGTCGATCGGCGACTGCAGCGCGAGCTCACCGGCGTCGAACGCCATGATCGCCTCGGCCGTGGAACCGAACGCGCGGCCCTCGCCCTTGGTCTCGCGCAGCTCGCCGTCGGTGGTGAGGAAGAACAGACCGAGGACCATGTCCTGGGTCGGCATCGTCACCGGACGGCCGTCGGCCGGCTTGAGGATGTTGTTCGAGGACAGCATCAGGATGCGGGCCTCGGCCTGCGCCTCCGCGGACAGCGGCAGGTGCACGGCCATCTGGTCGCCGTCGAAGTCCGCGTTGAACGCGGTGCAGACGAGCGGGTGGATCTGGATGGCCTTGCCCTCGACGAGCTGCGGCTCGAAGGCCTGGATGCCGAGGCGGTGCAGGGTGGGAGCACGGTTCAGCAGAACCGGGTGCTCGGCGATGACCTCTTCGAGGACGTCGTACACGACCGTGCGGCCGCGCTCCACCATGCGCTTGGCGCTCTTGATGTTCTGCGCGTGGTTCAGGTCGACCAGGCGCTTCATCACGAACGGCTTGAACAGCTCCAGCGCCATGGCCTTGGGCAGACCGCACTGGTGCAGCTTGAGCTGCGGGCCGACGACGATGACGGAACGCGCCGAGTAGTCGACTCGCTTGCCGAGCAGGTTCTGGCGGAACCGGCCCTGCTTGCCCTTCAGCATGTCGCTGAGGGACTTCAGCGGGCGGTTGCCGGGGCCGGTGACCGGACGGCCGCGACGGCCGTTGTCGAAGAGGGCGTCAACAGCCTCCTGAAGCATGCGCTTCTCGTTGTTGACGATGATCTCCGGGGCACCGAGGTCCAGGAGCCTCTTCAGACGGTTGTTCCGGTTGATCACACGGCGGTACAGGTCGTTCAGGTCGGAGGTCGCGAAGCGGCCACCGTCGAGCTGCACCATCGGACGCAGGTCCGGCGGGATGACCGGGACGCAGTCCAGGACCATGCCCTTGGGGCTGTTCGAGGTCTGCAGGAACGCGGAGACGACCTTCAGGCGCTTCAGCGCACGGGTCTTCTTCTGGCCCTTGCCGGTGCGGATGATCTCGCGGAGCTTCTCGGCCTCCTCGTCGAGGTCGAAGGACTCCAGGCGTTTCTGCAGCGCCGCGGCACCCATCGAGCCGTCGAAGTACGTGCCGAAGCGGTCGCGCAGCTCGCGGTAGAGCAGCTCGTCGCCCTCGAGGTCCTGGACCTTGAGGTTCTTGAACCGGGTCCACACCTCGTCGAGGCGGTCGATCTCGCGCTGCGCGCGGTCGCGGAGCTGCTTCATCTCACGCTCGGCGCCCTCGCGCACCTTGCGGCGCACGTCGGCCTTGGCACCCTCGGCCTCGAGCTCGGCCAGGTCGGTCTCGAGCTTCTTGGCCCGGGCCTCCAGGTCGGAGTCGCGGCGGTTCTCGATCTGCTGGCGCTCGACGGAGACGTGCGCCTCCAGGGAGGGCAGGTCGCGGGTGCGGCGCTCCTCGTCGACGTACGTGATCATGTACGCCGCGAAGTAGATGACCTTCTCGAGGTCCTTCGGCGCCAGGTCCAGCAGGTAGCCGAGGCGCGAGGGGACACCCTTGAAGTACCAGATGTGCGTGACGGGCGCGGCCAGCTCGATGTGGCCCATCCGCTCACGGCGCACCTTGGCGCGCGTGACCTCGACGCCGCAGCGCTCGCAGATGATGCCCTTGAAGCGGACGCGCTTGTACTTGCCGCAGTAGCACTCCCAGTCCCGGGTGGGACCGAAGATCTTCTCGCAGAAGAGCCCGTCCTTTTCCGGCTTGAGCGTGCGGTAGTTGATGGTCTCGGGCTTCTTGACCTCACCGTGGCTCCACTGACGGATGTCGTCAGCGGTGGCCAGGCCGATCCGGAGCTCGTCGAAGAAGTTGACGTCGAGCACTATGCGTCAATCCCTCTCAGGGTCGTAAGTCTGTGGTCTGAAACGGGGGCCTGGGGGTCGGCGGGGGCCTCACACGGTGGCGAGGCCCCTACCGGACTCCCGTCAGACCTCTTCGACGCTGCTCGGCTCGCGCCGGGACAGGTCGATGCCGAGCTCCTCCGCAGCGCGGAAGACATCCTCGTCGGTGTCGCGCATCTCGATGGACATACCGTCGCTGGACAGCACCTCCACGTTCAGGCAGAGCGACTGCATCTCCTTGATGAGCACCTTGAAGGACTCGGGGATGCCGGGCTCCGGGATGTTCTCGCCCTTGACGATGGCCTCGTAGACCTTCACGCGGCCGGTGACGTCGTCGGACTTGATGGTCAGCAGCTCCTGGAGGGCGTACGCGGCGCCGTAGGCCTCGAGGGCCCACACCTCCATCTCACCGAACCGCTGGCCACCGAACTGGGCCTTACCACCCAGCGGCTGCTGGGTGATCATCGAGTACGGACCGGTCGACCGGGCGTGCAGCTTGTCGTCGACCAGGTGGTGCAGCTTCAGGATGTACATGAAGCCGACCGAGATCGGGTCCGGGAACGGCTCACCGCTGCGGCCGTCGAACAGCCGCGCCTTGCCGGTCGGGAGCACCATGCGCTCGCCGTCCCGGTTCGGGATGGTGTGCTGCAGCAGACCCGCCAGCTCGTCCTCGCGCGCACCGTCGAACACCGGGGTGGCGACGTTGGTGCCCGGAGCGACCGAGTCGGCGCCGATCGCCTGGAGGCGCTGGGCCCACTCGTCCGCGAGACCGGAGACGTCCCAGCCGCGGCTGGCGAGCCAGCCGAGGTGGATCTCCAGGACCTGTCCCGGGTTCATTCGGGACGGCACACCCAGCGGGTTGAGGATGATGTCGACCGGGGTGCCGTCCTCCAGGAACGGCATGTCCTCGATCGGCAGGATCTTGGAGATGACGCCCTTGTTGCCGTGCCGGCCGGCGAGCTTGTCACCGTCGGTGATCTTGCGCTTCTGCGCGACGTAGACGCGCACGAGCTGGTTCACGCCGGGGGGAAGCTCGTCGCCCTCCTCGCGGTCGAAGACGCGCACGCCGATGACCTTGCCGGTCTCGCCGTGCGGCACCTTCAGCGAGGTGTCGCGGACCTCACGGGCCTTCTCGCCGAAGATCGCGCGCAGCAGGCGCTCCTCGGGGGTCAGCTCGGTCTCACCCTTCGGCGTGACCTTGCCGACGAGGATGTCACCGGCGATGACCTCGGCACCGATGCGGATGATGCCGCGCTCGTCGAGGTCGGCGAGGACCTCCTCGGAGACGTTCGGGATGTCCCGGGTGATCTCCTCGGGGCCGAGCTTGGTGTCACGGGCGTCGACCTCGTGCTCCTCGATGTGGATCGAGGAGAGGACGTCGTCCTGCACGAGGCGCTGCGACAGGATGATCGCGTCCTCGTAGTTGTGACCCTCCCACGGCATGAACGCCACGAGCAGGTTCTTGCCGAGGGCCATCTCGCCGTTCTGGGTGGCGGGACCGTCGGCGAGCACCTGGCCCGTGATGATCCGGTCGCCCTCGTTGACGATGACCTTCTGGTTGACCGAGGTGCCCTGGTTGGACCGGGAGAACTTGGCCAGGCGGTACGTGATGTACGTGCCGTCGTCGTTGGCGGTGGTGATGTAGTCCGCGGAGACCTCCTGGACCACACCGTCCTTCTCGGCCTTGACCACGTCGCCGGCGTCGACCGCGGAGCGGTACTCCATGCCGGTGCCGACGAGCGGGGACTCGGACTTAATCAGCGGCACGGCCTGACGCATCATGTTCGCGCCCATGAGGGCGCGGTTGGCGTCGTCGTGCTCGAGGAACGGGATCATGGCGGTCGCGACCGACACCATCTGGCGCGGCGAGACGTCCATGTAGTCCACGTCGTCACCGGCGACGTAGTCGACCTCGCCGCCGCGGCGGCGGACCAGGACGCGGTTCTCGGCGAACCGCATGTCGTCCGAGAGCGTGGCGTTGGCCTGCGCGATGACGAACCGGTCCTCTTCGTCGGCCGTCAGGTAGTCCACCTCGTCGGTGACCTGGCCGTCGGCGACCTTGCGGTACGGCGTCTCGACGAAACCGAACGCGTTGACCCGGCCGTAGGACGCGAGCGAGCCGATCAGACCGATGTTCGGGCCTTCGGGCGTCTCGATCGGGCACATGCGGCCGTAGTGCGAGGGGTGCACGTCGCGGACCTCGAAGCCGGCCCGCTCACGGGAGAGACCACCCGGGCCGAGCGCCGACAGACGGCGCTTGTGGGTGAGACCCGACAGCGGGTTGTTCTGGTCCATGAACTGCGACAGCTGGCTGGTGCCGAAGAACTCCTTGATGGAGGCGACGACCGGCCGGATGTTGATCAGGGTCTGCGGCGTGATCGCCTCGACGTCCTGGGTCGTCATGCGCTCGCGCACGACGCGCTCCATACGGGCGAGACCCGTACGGACCTGGTTCTGGATCAGCTCGCCGACGCTGCGCAGACGGCGGTTGCCGAAGTGGTCGATGTCGTCCGTCTCGACGACGATCGTGCCACCGTTGTCGCCGGCGGTCTCGGTCTCACCGGCGTGCAGCTTCACCAGGTACTTGATCGTCGAGATGACGTCCTCGACGGTCAGGACACCCGCGTCCAGCGGAGCGTCCGCACCCAGCTTCTTGTTGACCTTGTAGCGGCCGACCTTGGCGAGGTCGTAGCGCTTGGGGTTGAAGTAGAGGTTCTCGAGCAGCGTCTGCGCGGCCTCACGCGTGGGGGGCTCGCCCGGACGCAGCTTGCGGTAGATGTCCAGCAGCGCGTCGTCCTGGCCCTGGGTGTGGTCCTTCTCCAGGGTGGCGCGCATCGACTCGTACTCGCCGAACTCCTCGAGGATCTGCTCGGTCGTCCAGCCGAGCGCCTTCAGCAGAACGGTGACCGACTGCTTGCGCTTGCGGTCGATGCGGACACCGACCATGTCGCGCTTGTCGATCTCCATCTCCAGCCAGGCACCCCGGGACGGGATGATCTTGGCGGAGAAGATGTCCTTGTCGGACGTCTTGTCGATGGAGGAGTCGAAGTAGACACCGGGGGAACGGACCAGCTGAGACACCACGACACGCTCGGTGCCGTTGATGACGAAGGTGCCCTTGTTCGTCATGAGCGGGAAGTCGCCCATGAAGACCGTCTGGGACTTGATCTCACCGGTCTCGTTGTTGGTGAACTCGGCGGTGACGAAGAGCGGGGCCGCGTACGTGAAGTCGCGCTCCTTGCACTCGTCGATGGAGTTCTTCGGCGGCTCGAAGCGGTGGTCCCGGAACGTCAGGGACATCGACCCGGAGAAGTCCTCGATCGGGGAGATCTCCTCGAAGATCTCCTCCAGACCGGACTTGGTGGGGACGTCCTGACCGTCCTCAAGAGCCTCCTCGACCCGACTCTGCCAGGCGGTGTTGCCGAGCAGCCAGTCGAAGCTCTCGGTCTGCAGCGCGAGCAGGTTCGGAACCTCGAGAGGCTCCTTGATCTTTGCAAAGGAGATGCGCAGCGGGGCGGTGCTTGCGCCGTTGTTCGTATTCGCGGTCGAGGCGTTGCGCGAGGCGGCCAAGAGGGGGTCCTTCCGAGGGCTCGGACTCACTACGCGCGTACCGGCCCCTCTCTCAGACACAGAGACGCAAACCCCAGGTCAGAGGGGCTTCGGTCATCAGTGCTCGAGTGAGGGCAGACCCCTGGTGACGGGCAGGGGAAGCTAACAGGCAGCGCAAAGGGTCAGTGTAGCCACTTGGCACACTGATGTCCAGCTCGGGTTTCTCGAGACCCTCGTCGTGCTCAACGCCTTCGTCACCAACGCCCTCGGCAAGTCTGCCCTCAACGCACGTTGATACTGCCCTCTTCGCCGTCGATCCATGCCTCGGATTCGGATCCTTGTGACGACGCGTCCTGAGAATTGCGCGCTGCGTGCGGTTCGTCAAGGCCCCCCAGCCCAAACGAGGCCGTCCGGAGACAGAACGAAGATCACCATACCCCTCGCCGGGGCGAGTTCAAGGCGACCCGGGTCCCCCTCCGCAGACGCCGAAGAGCGACCACCCAGATGGATGATCGCTCTTCGGTGCGTTCGCGTTACAGCCCCCAGGGACCGCAATCGGCGCGCAGCCGGGTTACGGGAACCCGGAAGGTGTTACTTGACCTCGACGGAGGCGCCGGCGCCCTTGAGGGACTCGGCGGCCTTCTCGGCGGCCTCCTTGTTGACCTTCTCGAGGACCGGCTTCGGGGTGCCGTCGACGAGGTCCTTGGCCTCCTTCAGGCCCAGGGAGGTCAGCTCACGCACGACCTTGATGACCTGGATCTTCTTGTCGCCGGCACCGGTGAGGATGACGTCGAACTCGTCCTTCTCCTCCTCGGCCTCGACCGGGGCACCCGGGGCGCCCGGGGCGGCCACGGCGACCGCGGCGGCGGCGGTGACGTCGAACTTCTCCTCGAACGCCTTCACGAACTCGGAGAGCTCGATGAGGGTCATCTCCTCGAACTGCGCGAGCAGGTCTTCCTGAGACAGCTTCGCCATGATGGGCGATCCTTCCACTAATTCGGCTGGTGCCGGATGTACATGAGTGGCGGGCGTACGTTGGCCCGCTGTGACCCCGGCCGCGTCAGGCGGCCCGGATCAGAAAGCGAGCCGAATTACTCGGCACCGCCCTGCTCGCCCTGCTTGGCACGAAGCGCGTCCACGGTGCGGACGAGCTTCGACGGGAGCGCCTGGAAGACCTGAGCAGCCTGGGTCTGCTTGCCCTTGAAGGCGCCCGCCAGCTTGGCGAGCAGAACCTCGCGGGACTCGAGGTCCGCAAGCTTCTTGATCTCGTCGGCGGACAGCGCCTTGCCGTCAAGGACACCGCCCTTGATGACGAGATTCGGGTTGTCCTTGGCGAAGTCACGGAGACCCTTCGCCGACTCCACCGGGTCACCGGTGACGAAGGCGACGGCCGTCGGACCAGCGAAGAGCTGGTCGTCCAGCGTGATCCCGGCCTCGTTGGCCGCAATCTTGGTCAGCGTGTTCTTCACCACGGCGTACTGGGCGTTCTCACCGAGCGACCGGCGCAGCGTCTTGAGCTGTGCCACGGTGAGACCGCGGTACTCGGTCAGCACGGCAGCGCTGGAGCTGCGGAACTTGTCCGTCAGCTCGGCAACCGCAGCAGCCTTGTCGGGCCTCGCCATAGAGCCTCGGCCTCCTTCCGGGTGATTCTGACCGCGCGGACCCGAAGGAGGACTGGGGAAAACGAAACGCCCCGGCGCAGGCGCTCGGGGCGGACTCGACCGTCAGGACACGCTGGGCGCGTACCGTCCGGGAGTGCTTCCACTGACACCTGCGCGGGTCGTCCACTTTGCAGCGGATCCTTCGGCCACCGCACCCTCATTCGAACGTGCGGCAACGACCAGCGGTCTTTGGCTTCGGTAGGAGAGTACGGGACCGGGGCACCGTCGAGCAAATCGGGCTCCACGGTCCCGCCCCGGTCCCGGTGCGGCGGCCGGTCAGGAGGCGCCGACGCCGCTGCCCGACGCCGGGCCGCCCGCCTTCATCAGGTCCTTGAAGTCCTTGGTGTCGGCGGCCGGGGGCGCCTCGGCGGTGACCGGCACGCCGTAGTCGCTGTAGTAGGCCGTGCTGGTCATGACACCGGCGGTCATCCGCGCCTTCTCGACCTTCTTGACCAGCAGGTCCTGGCCGTCGATCCAGATGTCGACGGTCTCCGTGCTGACACCCGCCTGGCTGAGCTGCTTCTTCAGGTCGGCGAGCTGGCCGGCGTCGAGTCCGCTGTTCTTCCCCGCGAGGTCGGCCACGTCGACCGTGCCGGAGTAGTGCGTGGCGCTGACACCGGAGACCTGCTCCTGGCCGACCTTCTTCACGTCGCCGGAGGCCAGCAGCAGCTTCACCGACTGGTTCGGCGTGGTGTTCTGCATCTGGTCCTTCATGTACGCCCCGGAGCCGCCGCCGAGCTTGGCGAGGTCGTCGTAGGCGTACCTGATCCAGTGCCTGCCGCCGGACTGCTGGGCGAACTGCTCGCTCATCTTGGCGTAGTAGGCGTCCGGCAGGTAGCGGGCCTCCATCGAGGACGTGCCGGCCTTGCGCATCGCCTCCGCCAGCTTGCCGCCGGTGTAGGTGATGGTGAGGTTGCCCTTCATGCCGTCGCCCCACGTGAGGGCGCCGTTCGCGGTCATCGACATGGTGTCGCCGATGCTGGTGGTCGAGCGGACCCGGGCCGACTCCGCCTTGTCGGTGGACTTCTCGGCGGAGCGCAGGGCGGCGAGCGGATTGGCGTGGGTGAGGCTCCTGCCGACCGCCTTGTCGCCGTTGGCGGAGTCCTCGGTGCCGCAGGCGGCCAACCCGGTCAACGCGGTGACCACCGCGGCGGAAAGGGCCACCCGGCGTACGGTCGTGCTCTTCATTCGTCCTACCCCCATGCGAGTCCGGTGCCTGCACCGTAGCCCAGGCCACTGACAGTCGTGCGACAGTCCGCACAGAGAAAGGACGGACCCCGCACCTCGAAGGTTGCGGGGTCCGCCCTTTGCTTACGCGTCCGTGACGCGGCTACCGGGAGAGCACAGGGCTCAGACGGCGGCCGGGTCCTCCTCGACGAGGAGGTTGCGGGTGCGGTTCGAGTCGACCGGAATGCCGGGGCCCATCGTGGTGCTGATGGCGGCCTTCTTGATGTAGCGACCCTTGGCGGCGGACGGCTTCAGACGGAGGATCTCCTCCAGGGCCGCGCCGTAGTTCTCCACCAGCTGGGCGTCCTCGAAGGACGTCTTGCCGATGATGAAGTGCAGGTTCGAGTGCTTGTCGACGCGGAACTCGATCTTGCCGCCCTTGATCTCCGTCACGGCCTTGGCCGTGTCGGGGGTGACGGTGCCGGTCTTCGGGTTCGGCATCAGACCACGCGGGCCGAGGACGCGGCCGAGACGGCCGACCTTGCCCATGAGGTCCGGGGTGGCGACGACGGCGTCGAAGTCCAGACGGCCCTTCGCCACCTCGTCGATCAGCTCGTCGGCGCCGACGATGTCGGCGCCCGCGGCACGCGCGGCCTCGGCACGGTCACCGGTCGCGAAGACCAGGACCCGGGCGGTCTTACCGGTGCCGTGCGGAAGGTTCACGGTGCCACGGACCATCTGGTCGGCCTTGCGCGGGTCGACACCCAGGCGGAAGGCGACCTCGACGGTGCCGTCGAACTTGGTCGTGGAGGTCTCCTTGGCGAGACGGACGGCCTCGAGCGGGGCGTACAGCTTCTCCCGGTCGACCTTGGCGTCCGCAGCGCGGAGAGCCTTGCTGCGCTTGCTCACAACTGCTCCTGTGGGTTCTGTGCGGAGTCGTGGTACGGGCCGAGCAGGCCCTGCCACGTGCGGCCGTCACGGCCGCATGGTTCTACGAAGGTGGGGTTCAGCCCTCGACCGTGATGCCCATGGAGCGGGCGGTGCCGGCGATGATCTTCGACGCGGCGTCCAGGTCGTTGGCGTTGAGGTCGGGCATCTTGGTCGTGGCGATCTCGCGGACCTGCGCCTCGGTGATCTTGGCGACCTTGGTCTTGTGCGGCTCGCCGGAGCCCTTCTCCACGCCCGCGGCCTTGAGGATCATCTTCGCGGCCGGCGGCGTCTTGGTGACGAAGGTGAAGGAGCGGTCCTCGTAGACCGTGATCTCCACCGGGATCACCCAGCCACGCTGCGACTCGGTCGCGGCGTTGTAGGCCTTGCAGAACTCCATGATGTTGACGCCGTGCTGACCCAGCGCCGGGCCGACCGGCGGGGCCGGGTTCGCCGCACCGGCGTTGATCTGGAGCTTGATGAGCCCCGTGACCTTCTTCTTCTTGGGAGGCATAGCTCTCCGGGTCCTTTCAATTCGGGTCCTGCCCACATCCGGGGACCACCCGGACGCAGGCATACCGCACAACGATAACGGGTATAGATGCGCGGCTGAAAACCGTGCAGGTCAGGCCGACGCCGAGCGCCCGCCTGACCTGCACGGAAGCAGTTCGTCCAGAAGGGGCTAGTTCTTCTGGATCTGGTCGAAGGAGAGCTCGACCGGCGTCTCGCGGCCGAAGATCTCCACCAGGCCCTTGACCTTCTTCGAGTCGGGGTTGATCTCGTTGATGGTCGCCTGGAGCGTGGCGAACGGGCCGTCGGTGACGGTGACCGAGTCGCCGACCTCGAAGTCCAGCACCTGGACCTCGACCTTGCGCTGCGGGGCGGGCTTGCCCTCGGCCTCGGCGGCCTCGCGGGCGGCCTTCTCCTCGGCCTCCGGGGCGAGCATCTTGACGATCTCGTCCAGGGTCAGCGGGTAGGGGTCGTAGGCGTTGCCGACGAAGCCGGTGACGCCCGGGGTGTTGCGGACGACGCCCCAGGACTCGTTGGTCAGGTCCATGCGGACCAGGACGTAACCCGGCAGCTTGTTCTGCTTGATCGTCTTGCGGTCGCCGTTCTTGATCTGGACGACCTCTTCCTGCGGCACCTCGGCCTGGAAGATGTAGTCCTCGACGTTCAGCGAGACGGCGCGCTGCTCCAGGTTGGTCTTCACCCGGTTCTCGTAGCCGGCGTAGGTGTGGATGACGTACCACTCGCCGGGCAGGGTGCGGAGTTCCTCGCGCAGGGCCTGGATCGGGTCGACGGGCTCGGCCGGCTCCTCGTCGGCCTCGGCGGCCGGGGCGGCGGGCTCGTCGTCCGTGGCGTCCGCGCCCTCCTCGCCCTCGACGTGCAGAGCGGCCTCCTCGGCCGGCTCCCCCAGTTCGGCCTCGGCAGCCTCGAACTCGTCCCGCTCGTCCGCGCCTTCGACGATGTCGAGCTCGTCGTCCACCGTCTCGTCCGGCTCGATGGCGTCGTTCAGGTTCGGGTCAGACACGATGGCTGCTTCTTCCTGGATACATAGGGGTGGAACATGCGAAAACGGGCGCCGGTACCACGGCGCCCTTCGCTTTCGGCTCAGCCGAAGACGTACTTGGCCGCGTGGTTGAGCCCATAGTCAATCACGGTCACCAGGGCGATCATGATGGCGACGAAGAAGATCACCACCGTGGTGTACGACGTCAGCTGGTTGCGAGACGGCCAGACGACCTTGCGGAGCTCCGCGATGATCTGGCGGTAGAAGATGGCGAGGCGCTTCAGCGGGCCCTTCTTGGCGCGCTTGCCGCCCTTGCGGCCCTTCTTCTTGGACTCGGGCACCTGGTCCTGAGCATCAGGCGTGTCGATGGAGCCCACGGCGTCCGTCATTCGTCCTCACCTGATCCCGGGTCGTGGCCGTGCCGCGCCCGGTTTCTGAGCCGCACGGCGGTGCATTGCTGTACGTACATGCGCACACATCCTGGCGGTGTGTGTAGCAGGGCCGGAGGGACTTGAACCCCCAACCGCTGGTTTTGGAGACCAGTGCTCTACCAATTGAGCTACGACCCTTTGTGTGTCCCCCAACGTACCGCATTCAGCCGGATGCTCGGTGTGCACCTGCGCTGCAGCGGCTGCTGAAGGCCAACGAGGGAAGAGTGTACGTGGTCCGGGGCCCGGCGTCGAACAGAAAGACCCGGTCCGGGGTCGTCCGGAGGAAGATCGTCCAGGCCGGAGGCGGGATTCGGACCCGTGTTCACGCCTCGACCCGATGCTGTTCAGTCTGTGAAACCCGCGTGCCGGGGTCATTTCCGGTCTGAAACGATGGGCGTATGAGCGCTGCAACCCCTCCCACCGAGCGCCGGGTCTCCGCCCGAGTCGGCGCGATCTCCGAGTCCGCAACCCTCGCCGTCGACGCCAAGGCCAAGGCCCTGAAGGCCGCCGGGCGTCCGGTGATCGGCTTCGGCGCGGGTGAGCCGGACTTCCCGACGCCGGACTACATCGTCGAAGCGGCCGTCGAGGCCTGCAAGAACCCGAAGTACCACCGCTACACGCCGGCCGGCGGACTGCCGGAGCTGAAGGCCGCGATCGCCGCCAAGACGCTGCGCGACTCCGGCTGGGAGCCCGACGTCTCGCAGATCCTGGTCACCAACGGCGGCAAGCAGGCCATCTACGAGGCGTTCGCGGCGATCCTCGACCCGGGCGACGAGGTCATCGTCCCGGCGCCGTACTGGACGACCTACCCGGAGTCGATCCGCCTGGCCGGCGGTGTCCCGGTCGACGTCGTCGCCGACGAGAGCACCGGCTACCGCGTCACCGTGGAGCAGCTCGAGGCGGCGCGCACGAAGAAGACCAAGGTCGTCCTCTTCGTCTCCCCGTCCAACCCGACCGGCGCGGTGTACTCCGAGGCCGAGACCGAGGCGATCGGCCGCTGGGCCGCCGAGCACGGCCTGTGGGTGCTGACCGACGAGATCTACGAGCACCTGGTCTACGGCGACGCGTCCGCCGTGTCGCTGCCGGCCCTGCTGCCCGAGCTGCGCGACAAGTGCGTCGTGGTCAACGGTGTCGCCAAGACGTACGCCATGACCGGCTGGCGGGTGGGCTGGGTCATCGGCCCGAAGGACGTGGTCAAGGCCGCGACGAACCTGCAGTCGCACGCCACCTCGAACGTCTCCAACGTGGCCCAGGCCGCCGCGCTCGCCGCCGTCTCCGGTGACCTGGAGGCCGTGCGGACGATGCGCGAGGCCTTCGACCGCCGCCGCCGCACGATCGTGCGGATGCTCAACGAGATCGACGGCGTGCTCTGCCCCGAGCCCGAGGGCGCCTTCTACGTCTACCCGTCGGTCAAGGACCTGCTCGGCAAGGACATCCGCGGCAAGCGCCCGCAGGACACCGTCGAGCTGGCCGCCCTCATCCTGGAGGAGGCCGAGGTCGCGGTCGTTCCGGGCGAGGCCTTCGGCACGCCCGGCTACCTGCGGCTGTCGTACGCGCTCGGGGACGAGGACCTCGTCGAGGGCGTGAGCCGGATCCAGAAGCTGCTGGCGGAGGCGCGGGACTAGTCCCGTCCCGATTCACGCGCGTGTGCGGGCCGTCTCCCTCCGGGGAGGCGGCCCGCTCCTGTGTGCGGGCAAGAGCACGTAAGGGGAAACGGCTACCCGGATGGCGGTGACGTGCGGCAGGATCTGGGAATGGAGCATGTACGTGATCTCTCCGAACTGCCGAAGGCCCATCTGCACCTGCACTTCACCGGCTCGATGCGGCCGACGACGGTCCTGGAACTGGCCGACAAGTACGGCGTACGCCTGCCCGAGGCCCTGACGGACGCCCTGACCAGCGGGGAGCCGCCGCGGCTGCGGGCGACGGACGAGCGGGGCTGGTTCCGCTTCCAGCGGCTGTACGACGCGGCGCGCTCCTGCCTGAGAGAGCCGGAGGACATCCAGCGGCTGGTCCGGGAGGCCGCGGAGGAGGACGTGCGGGACGGTTCGGGCTGGCTGGAGATCCAGGTGGACCCCACCTCGTACGCGCCCCGGCTGGGCGGTCTGATCCCGGCCCTGGAGATCATCCTGGACGCGGTCGAGACGACGTCACGGGAGACCGGGCTCGGCATGCGGGTGCTGGTGGCGGCGAACCGCATGAAGCACCCCCTGGACGCCCGCACGCTGGCCCGGCTCGCGGTGCGCTACGCGGGCCGGGGCGTGGTCGGTTTCGGGCTGTCGAACGACGAGCGGCGCGGGATGGCCCGGGACTTCGACCGCGCCTTCCACATCGCGCGCGAGGGCGGTCTGCTGGCGGCCCCGCACGGCGGCGAGCTGACCGGCCCGGCGTCGGTGCGGGACTGCCTGGACGACCTGCAAGCCTCCCGGATCGGGCACGGCGTGCGCGCGGCCGAGGACCCGCGGCTGCTGCGGCGGCTGGCGGACCGTGGCGTCACCTGCGAGGTGTGCCCGGCCTCGAACGTCGCGCTCGGTGTCTACGAGAAGCCCGAGGACGTCCCCCTGCGGACTCTGTTCGAGGCGGGCGTCCCGCTGGCCCTGGGCGCCGACGACCCGCTGCTCTTCGGTTCCCGCCTCGCCGCCCAGTACGGCATCGCCCGTGAGCACCACGGCTTCACGGACGCCGAACTCGCCGAGCTGGCCCGCCAGTCCATCCGCGGTTCGGCCGCCCCGGACGACGTCAGGGCCCGGCTGCTGTCCGGCGTGGACGGCTGGCTGACCCGCCCGGCCGCCTGAGACCGGCGGCGGCGACCGGCCCGCGACCGGTTCGGCGCCCCGGGCCGGTCGCCGGACCCGCCCCGCCGGCCCCCGGACGCGGCCCGCGGGAGCGGCCGTCCTCAGCCGTGGCGCCCGAGCACCGGCCGTTCGGCTCGGCCCGCCGTGATCACCGGGGCCCGGGGCCGTAGGGCCCCGGAACGCGCGTCCGGGTGCCGCGGAGGCGGCGGGTCCGGAGGGCGCGGCGCTCCCGCGGTCCCGCCCGGGCCGGAGAACCCGCACGGCGTCCGTCTCATGCCGTCACAGGCTCACACCGACGGTCACGGGTTCGTTGACCAGGACGACCCCGAAGGCCTCGCGGACACCGGCGACGACCTCGCGGGCCAGGGCCAGCAGGTCCTCGGTGGTGGCGCCGCCCCGGTTGGTGAGGGCGAGCGTGTGCTTGGTGGAGATGCGGGCCGGACCGGTGCCGTAGCCCTTGGTGAAGCCGGCCTTGTCGATCAGCCAGGCCGCCGAGGTCTTCGTGCGGCCCTCACCCGCCGGGTACGCGGGCGGCTCGGCGCCCTCGCCCAGCCGTTCGCGCACACGCGCGCGGAAGACGGCGAACTGCTCCTCGCCGAGGATCGGGTTGGTGAAGAAGGACCCGGCGGACCAGGTGTCGTGGTCCTCGGGGTCCAGCACCATGCCCTTCCCGGCACGCAGCTTCAGCACGGTCTCGCGGGCGGCGCCGAGCGGCACCCGGTCGCCCGGCTCGACACCGAGCGCGCGGGCCGCCTCGGCGTACCTGACGGGCGCCGACAGCCCGCCCGCGTCCTCCAGCCCGAAGCGGACCCTCAGCACGACGTAGCGCTCGGGGTCGGCCTTGAAGCGGCTGTGCCGGTAGGAGAAGGCGCACTCCTCGTTCGTCAGCGTGACCGTCTCACCGGCGCGGCGGTCGTAGGCGATCACCTCGGTGACCGTCGAGGAGACCTCCTGGCCGTAGGCGCCGACGTTCTGGATCGGGGTGGCGCCCGCGGAGCCCGGGATCCCGGCCAGGCACTCGATCCCGGCGAGCCCGGCCTCCGCACTGCGGGCGACGGCGTCCGTCCAGACCTCGCCGGCCGCCAGCTCCATCGTGGTGCCGCGCAGTTCGACACCGCGTGTGGCGATGCGCAGGGCGGTGCCGTCGAAACCCTTGTCCCCGATGACCAGGTTCGACCCACCGCCGATGATCAGCAGCGGCGTCCGGGTGTCGTCGGCCCGGCGGACGGCGTCGACCACCTCCGCGTCGGTGGTGGCGGTGACCAGCCGGGCCGCGGGGCCGCCGAGCCGGAACGTGGTCAGCGGGGCGAGGGGGGCGTCGTGGAGTTCCTGCACGGGCCCAAGACTACGAGACGGCTCCGGCGGCCCGGTGGCGCCGTCGTTCCCTGCGAGCGGAGAGGGCAGGATTCGAACCTGCGCGGACCCCGAGGGATCCGACCTCAAGCCATGCTCTCGGTCCCCGATAAGCCACTCCGGGCACCTCTCCTCGCTCCCGGCCCGGTCCCCCGCGCCGTTCACGACCACCACGGTGCCAGGACCCGCTGACCGCGCCCTGACACCCCACTGACACACCGGACCGCCCGGAGCGAGGCACGCGCGCGTGCGTCCCGAGGGACCCACGCGCGCGTCCGCACGCCGTTGGTCGTCAGACGGGCAGTGCCTCGGCCGCCGGTGCGGGCTCCTGCCCCGCGGCCGGTTCGGTGCCCGGTGTCCGCCGTCGGGCCGGGATGAGCAGGGCGGCCAGGCCGGCGAGCGCCACCACCGCCGAGCCGGTGACGAGGGCAGGCCGCAGACCGTCCACGAAGTTCTGGGCACTGGCGTAGCCGCCCTGGGCGGCGAAGATCGACGACATGACGGCGATGCCGAGCGCGCCGCCCACCTCGCGCAGTGCGTTGTTGGCGCCGGAGGCGATGCCCTGCTCCTGCGGGCGGACGCTGGACATCACCAGGTTGGCGGCCGGAGCGAAGTAGAGGGCCATGCCGATGCCGCTGATCACCAGACCGGGGAGCTGGGCCGCGTAGGAGAGGTCGGCGGAGACCACGGAGGCCAGGTAGCCGAGGCCCACCGCCTGCAGGAAGAGGCCGGTGGCGACGACCGGCCGGCCGCCGACGCGGTCGGAGAGGATGCCCGCCACGGGCGCCACGAGCATCGGCATGCCGGTCCACGGCAGCATCCGCAGCCCCGCCTCGGTGGGCGAGTAGCCGAGCACACCCTGCATGTACTGGCTGAGCAGGAAGATCGAGCCGAACATGCCGACGAACATCAGCAGGCTGGCCGCGTTGATCCCGGAGAAGGCGCGGGAACGGAACAGTCGCATCGGCAGCATCGGATCGGCGGCCCGGGTGCTGTAGAGGATGAAGCCGGCCAGCAGCGCGCCCCCGGCGAACAGGGCGGTCAGCACCAGGGAGGCGGTCCAGCCGTCGGCGGGTCCCCGCACCAGGCCGTACACGATTCCGAACAGGCCGCCACTGGCGAGCAGGGTGCCGGGCAGGTCGAGCCGGGCGCCGGTGCCGTAGGACTCGGCGAGGCGCAGGCGGGCGAGCGGCAGCAGCGCCACGCCGAGCGGGACGTTCAGCCAGAAGATCCAGTGCCAGGAGATGTGTTCGGTGAGGCTGCCCCCGATGAGCGGCCCGGAGGCGACCGCGAGGCCGTTGACGGCGCCCCAGATGCCGTAGGCCATGCCGCGCTTCGCGGCGGGCACGGCGGCGGTGAGCAGGGTGAGGGTGAGCGGCATCAGCACGGCGGCGCCGACGCCCTGGACGGCCCGGGCGGCGATGAGGGAGCCGATGCCGGGAGCCATGGCCGCGGCGGCGGAGGCGCCGGTGAAGACGGTGAGTCCGGCGAGGAAGAGCCGGCGGCGCCCGAAGCGGTCGCCGAGCGCGGCGCCGGTCATCAGCAGGACGGCGAAGGTGAGCGTGTAGGCGCTGACCGTCCATTCCAGGTCGTCGAGCGCGCCTCCGAGGTCCGCGCGGATGGAGGGCAGCGCGGTGGTGACGACGAGGTTGTCGAGGGCCGCCATGAACCCGGCGACACTGGTGATGACGAGGGCCCATAGGGCGCCCCCGCGACGTGCGGTCTGCTGTGCCATCTCTCCCCCAGAGGGTGTTCCCGCATTGATTAGTAATCACTGACTAACTTTTGCGGCCAGAGAAGAGGCGGGACTCCGCCTCCCGTGCGAACCCTGGCCGGCACGGCACTAGTGCCGGAGCCGCCCGGCGATCCGGGACGACGGGTACATCGCCTGCCAGACCCGGTGCTCGGGCGGGAACCCCATGGCGGCGAGGGTGTTGATGAGCATCCCGTACGCCATGAAGGTCGTGGTCTCGCCGTCGTCCGCGCCGAGCGGCAGATGCACGGTGTCCCAGAGCCGCATCCAGGCGGCCCGTACGGCCTCCCCGAATCCGTGCTCCCCCTCCGCCTCCGCCGCGGCCACGGTGATGTACGTCTGCATCTGCATCTGGAGCTTCTCGGGCTGCTCCGTGATCAGGCGCACATAGGCGTCGGCCATGGCGTGCAGGGCCTCCTCGCCCTCCAGTCCCTCGGCCGCCTCCGCGAAGACCCGGCAGATGTCCTCCACGCACCGCAGCGAGGCGGCGACGAAGATCGCCTTCTTGCCCTCGAAGAGCCGGAAGAGGTACGGCTGCGAGACACCCACCCGCCTGGCGATCACCTCGGTGGAGGTGCCGTAGTACCCCGTCCGCGCGAACTCGGAGATCGCCGCGCGAATGACGCTCTCGCGCCGCTCCTCCGCACTCATCCTGGGCATGCAATGAAGTTAGTGCTCAATAACTAACTTCGTCAACCCCGGATCCGGACCCGGTTTCGGGTGAGGGGCGCCCACCACGGTGGACGCCCCTCACCCGAAACCGCCGGAGCCCTCAGGCCAGCCGCACGACCGCCCGGGACATGCCCAGCACCTTCTGGCCACCGCTCGTCGCCGTCAGGTCGACTCGCACCGTCCCGTCGTCGAGCTTGGCCGCGACCTTGGCGCCGACCTCGATCACCGCGCCCTCGTCGCCGTCCGGCACGACCACCGGCTTGGTGAAGCGGACGCCGTACTCCACGACCGCACCCGGGTCACCGGTCCAGTCGGTCACCACGCGGATGGCCTCGGCCATGGTGAACATGCCGTGCGCGATGACGTCCGGCAGGCCCACCTCCTTGGCGAACCTCTCGTTCCAGTGGATCGGGTTGAAGTCCCCGGAGGCGCCCGCGTACCGCACCAGCGTGGCGCGGGTCACGGGGAAGGTCTGGGCCGGCAGTTCGGTGCCGACCTCGACGTCGTCGTACGCGATCTTCGCCGTCATCGGTTGCCTCACGCCTCCTCGGCCGCACGGGCCACGAGCTTGGTCCAGGCGGTCACCACGTGCTCGCCGGCCTCGTCGTGCACCTCGCCGCGGATGTCCAGGATGTCGTTGCCCGCGAGCGACTTGATGCCCTCGATGGTGGACGTCACCGTGAGCCGGTCACCGGCCCGCACCGGGCGGACGTAGGCGAACTTCTGGTCGCCGTGCACCACGCGGCTGTAGTCGAGCCCGAGCTGCGGATCCTCGATGACCTGTCCGGCGGCCCGGAAGGTGATGGAGAACACGAAGGTCGGCGGGGCGATCACGTCCGGGTGACCGAACGCCTTGGCGGCCTCCGGGTCCGTGTACGCCGGGTTGGTCTCCCCGACCGCCTCGGCGAACTCGCGGATCTTCTCCCGGCCCACCTCGTAGGGCGGGGTGGGCGGGTAGGTCCGCCCCACGAAGGACTGGTCGAGCGCCATTGGCCCGGCACCTCCTGGTCTCAAGCAGCGTGTCTGGTCTCAGCAGCCGGTGAAACGACGTGAGGCCGCCCCCCAGCTTGCGGGGGCGGCCTCACGTGCGAGCCTGTTTTATCGCGTTTCGCGGTGCGCGGTGTGCGCGTTGCAACGCGGGCAGTGCTTCTTCATCTCGAGACGATCCGGGTTGTTGCGCCGGTTCTTCTTCGTGATGTAGTTCCGCTCCTTGCACTCCACGCAGGCCAGCGTGATCTTCGGGCGGACGTCGGTGGCAGCCACGTGAGTGCTCCTATAGACGAACGGATGGACTAATTCAACGCAAGCAAGAGTAGCCGATCGAAGGACCGACCCCGCAATCGGCTACTGTCAGTAGCGGTGACCGGACTTGAACCGGTGACACAGCGATTATGAGCCGCTTGCTCTACCGACTGAGCTACACCGCTGTGATGCGATCGGAACCCGCCTTTCGACGGGTGCCTCTCGCACCAGAGCCCCAAAACGGAATCGAACCGTTGACCTTCTCCTTACCATGGAGACGCTCTGCCGACTGAGCTATTGGGGCGAGCGATGAAGACATTACACGGTCCGCCGCCGTTCACCCAAATCCGTATCCGGGGGCCCGCCACGCTCCTCTTCCCGGGCGGTTCCGGCCCCTTCGGACCGCCTGCGGAGCCCTTCCGGGCGCCGGCGCACGGGCGCGTGCAGACGGCCTCTCGGAGCGGGTGACGGACGTCCTGCCAGGGGCGGGCCACGCCGGTACGACTATTGCGCTCCTCCGCGTCCCGCAGCGTTCGCCACCCTAGGCTCGACCCACTCTGCGTGATCTTGGGGTCGGCCCACGTCCCGGACCCCGCTCACGCGGCCCCGCCCCGAACCCCCGGCCCGAACCCTGGAGTCCGATGCCCGACAGCCAGCCGCAGCCACCCCCGTGGCCGTCGAACCAGTCGGGATCCTCCGGGCAGCCCGACCAGGCGGTGGTGCTGCTGTGCGGGGCGCGCCTCACCGACGGCCGGACCGTGGACGTACGGCTGGGCGGCGGACGCATCGAGGCCGTCGGCACGGCCGGCAGCCTGACGACGGGCCCGCCCAGACCGGGCGTCTCCCGCGTGGACCTCAGCGGCTACCTGCTCCTGCCGGCCCCGGCCGAGCCGCACGCCCACGGAGACACCGCGCTGTCCGCCGAGCACCCCGGCCCGGTCTCGTACGCCCCCGAGGACGTCCAGCGCCGGGCCACGGAGGCGGCCCTGCTCCAGCTCGGGCACGGCGCCACGGCGGCCCGCGCGCACGTACGCGTGGGCGGCGTGCAGGGCCTCGGGGCGCTCGGTGCCGTGCTGCAGGCCCGGCGTTCGCTGCGGGGCCTCGCGGAGCTGACCACGGTGGCGATGCCGCGCCTGCTGACCGGGGCGGCGGGGGCCGAGGGGCTCGCGATGCTCCGGGACGCGGTGAAGATGGGCGCCTCGGTGGTGGGCGGCTGCCCGGACACCGACCCGGATCCCACCGGATACGTGGAGGCCGTCCTGGAGGTGGCCTCCGAACACGGCTGCCCGGTGGACCTGCACACGGACGCCACCGACCCGGCCCGGCTCTCCCGGCTCGCGGCCATGGCGGGCGGTCTGCGCCCCGGCGTGACGGTCGGCCCGTGCGCCGGTCTGGCGCGTCTGCCGGCCGAGGCCGCCTCCCGGCTCGCGGAGCAGCTCGCGGCGGCCGGTGTGACGGTGGTGTGCCTCCCCCAGGGCGGCTGCGGCACGGCCGACCGGCGGGGCGCGGCGCCGGTGCGGCTGCTGCGCGCGGCCGGGGTCCGGGTGGCGGCCGGGAGCGGCGCCCTGCGGGACGTGGCCAACCCCGTCGGCCGGGGCGACCCCCTGGAGGCCGCCTACCTGCTCGCCTCGGCGCACGGCATGCGCCCCGAGGACGCCTACGAAGCGGTCAGCTCCGCGGCCCGGCAGACCCTGGGCCTGCCGGAGGTGCGCGTCGAGGCCGGTTTCCCCGCCGAACTGCTGGCGGTGCGCGGCGACCATCTGCCCGGTGCCCTCTCCCTCGCCTACAGCCGGATCGTGGTGCACCGCGGCCGGGTGGTGGCCCGCACCAGCGCGGTCCGCGAGTACTGCAACTCGGCGGTCGCCGCCGAGCTGGGGCTGCCCCGGCAGGGACGGGGAGAGCTGTCGTGAGGACGCCCGCCGCCGCACGGGCGCCCGCCGCCGTGCGGCGCCCCGCTGCCTCCGGGGAGCCCGCCGCCGTACGGCGGCCCGGAGCGGCCCCGGCGTGACGGGCCCCGTGCTCCCCCGACCCGTACGGCGCACGGACCCCTTCGGGCGTACGGTCGGAATCATGCGCATTGTCATCGCTGGTGGTCATGGTCAGATCGCGCTGCGGCTGGAGCGGGTGCTCGCCGCGCGCGGGGACGAGGTCGCGGGGATCATCCGCAAGGCGGAGCAGGGCGACGACCTGCGGGCGGCGGGCGCCGAACCGGTCCTGCTCGACCTGGAGTCCGCCTCGGTGGAGGAGGTCGCGGCCTATCTCCAGGGAGCGGACGCCGCGGTCTTCGCGGCGGGCGCGGGTCCGGGGAGCGGCACGGGCCGCAAGGACACGGTGGACCGGGGCGCGGCGGTGCTGTTCGCGGACGCGGCCGTACGCGCGCGCGTGCGCCGTTTCGTGATGGTCTCCTCGATGGGCGCGGACCCCGCGCACCAGGGCGACGACGTCTTCGACGTGTACCTGCGCGCCAAGGGGGAGGCCGACGCGCACGTCGCCCGGCAGGAGACCCTCGACTGGACGATCCTGCGCCCTGGCGCGCTGACCGACGAGCCGGGCACCGGTCTGGTCCGGCTGGAGGCGCGCACCGGCCGCGGCCCGGTCCCGCGGGACGACGTGGCGGCCGTGCTGGCGGAGCTGGTGGACACCTCGGCGACGGCCGGCCTGACGCTGGAGCTGATCGGCGGCTCCACGCCGGTGTCGGTGGCCGTGAAGTCGGTCGCGGGCAACTGAGGCCGCCGGCCGGTCGTTCACCGGCCGGCGGAGCGACGGCCGTTCACGGGGTGGACGCCGTTCACCGGGCGGCAGCCGATCGCCGGGCGGAACAAGCTGACCACCGGTCAGAAGAGAGTCAGCTGCCCGGGGAAGTCCGGCACGCCGTAGCCGTCCAGCGCCGGCTGGACGGCTCCGAGTTGCGCCTGCCGCCGCGACCCGGAGCAGGAGAGCAGCTCCCCGTTCTCCCGCGCCCCGGGCGGGTCGTGCCGCGCGAAGCGACCCGCGACGACGGCGATCTCACGGCGGCACACGGGGCAGGTCCTGCGACGGGATGACATGCGGCCAGTGTGCCCGCTGCACGACCGGCACCGCAGGAGCCGAAGCGGCGCTCCGGCCCCGCCGGGGAACCGGCCCCGGTCACGGCGCGCACGGCGGCGCGGGCACCCGTGAGACGGTCCGCGGGGCCCGCCCCGATCGGCACCGGATCCGACCTCCTCCGGCCACCGCCCGGCATCGTGTTCCCCACTCTGTGCCGGCGGCCCCGACCACCGTCCCGGCGGACGGTGTTGCGGTGGTGTCGCGGCCGATTCCCGGGAGGAACCGAGCCGGGCCACCGTCAGCCGAGCTCCTCGGCCAGCCCGACGACGATGCCCTCCGGGCCACGGACGTAGCAGAGCCGGTAGACGTCCTCGTACCGCACGATCTCGCCCACGAGTTCGGCGCGGTGCGCCCGCAGCCGGGTGACGACGTCCTCGACGTCGTCGACGGCGAACATGATGCGGCGAAGGCCCGGCGTGTTCGCCGGCGCGTCCCTCGGCTCGGCCGCGCGCGCCTTCGGCCTGTGGAACTGCGCCAGTTCGACCCGCCCGTGTCCGCCGGGGATCCGCAGCATCGCGATGTCCTGCCGCACGTCGTCGAGCCCGATGACACGCTCGGCACCGCGCCATTCGAGCGGCCCCCTGCCCTCCAGTTCCATGCCGAGTTCGACGAAGAACGAAATGACGGTGTCGAGGTCGTCGACGACGATGAGCACGTTGTCCATCCGCCGGATCGCCACAGCGGGGCCTCCTTCGCTTCCCGCGGCCGGTGGCCGCTGCCGTCCCTGGGACCGGGCCGGCAAGCCCCTACATGCTCACCGGCCCACCGTGAGTCAATACCGCGAACATCCCGGCGGCGGGCGGGCGACGGCCGGCGCGGCGCTCGCCTTCTCCTGGCCCATGGCGCGCACGCCCCGTGCCGACGCGCCGGGCCTCCCGCAGCCGCTGCGGGACGTTCCCGTCATGCAGACGACGCGGCGAGGCGGAACTCATCGCTCGCGCGGGCGGATGCGGCACCTGGGCGCCCGGGGAGCGAGGAGGCCCCCTGCGACCCGTGCCGTGGGCCGGCCGGAGGGGGGTTCCCGCAGCGTGGCGGCGCCAGGATCCGAACCCCGGACGGCCGAGCCGGCGGATTCGCGGTCCGTGCGGAGGACGGCCTCCGAGCCGAGCTTCCGCGGCCGGCAACGACGGTCATCCCCCGTCTGCCCTTCCGTACGGCGTCCCCGGCAGGCCGTCGAACCGGTCGGCGACGATCACCGCCACGTCGTCCGCCAGGTCTCCGCCGGTGTGGCGGGTCAGTCCCCGGTGCAGTCGCTCCAGGAATTCCGGTGGGGCGGGACCGGCGCCTATCCCCTCCAGTGCCTCCGGCAGGGCGAAGAACTCTCCGTCGCGGTTGCGCGCCTCGATCACACCGTCGGTGTACAGCAGCAGACGGTCACCGGGGAGGAACGGATAGCTCTCGGGCTTCTCGGGGAGGCCGGTGACGAGGTCCTCGAGACCGAGCGGCGGCGACGACGAGCTCGGCGTCAGGGGAGCGGCCCTGCCCTGGTGCAACAGCAGCGGTGGGGGATGTCCACGATTGACCACCTGTACCACGGGCGCGTCCGGCACCTGCGCGATGAGCGCCGTGGTGAACCCCTCCAGCACCACCTCCGGCCCATACGCGCCCGCCACGGAGAGCTCCCGTCGCAGGGCGGCCGAACAGCGGTTCATGACCTCCACCAGATCCTGCTCGTAGTGGACGGCCTCCCGGAACGCGCCCAGCGCCACCGCGACGGCTCGCACCGCGGTCAATCCCTTGCCCCGCACGTCCCCGACGATCATCCGGACGCCGTAGCGCGTCTGCACGGCCTCGTACAGATCACCGCCGACCCGTGCCCCGGTCCCGGCCGCGAGGCACAGGCTGCCGGCCCGCAGCGGGCCCAGGCGCGCGGGCACGGCCCGCAGCACGACCTCCTGGGCCGCCACCGCGATGCGCCGGACCTGGTCGAGCTCTCTCTGCCTGCGCTCCCGCATGGCGCGGCTGGTGATGAAACCGGCCGCGAAGACCAGGGCCAGCGCCAGGAAGTTGCTGTAGACCTGCAGGGTGCCCCACGCCCCGTTGACGGTCGCGGTGGTCACGCTGATCGCCAGCGCGAGGGCCGCCGCCGCGGTGGTGCCCCCGGGCCCCAGCGTCACCGCGGCCAGAGCCGGGACCGCGGTGAGAAAGGGGCCCGTGTAGATGAAGTGCGCAGGCGTGAGCTCGATGACCAGCACGGCCAGCGCGATCAGGAAGGGCACACACTGCATCAGCGTGAAGAGGACCCGGTGATGACCGCCTGCTCCGGGCAGCGCGGGTGAGCGCATGAGCGACTTCATGCACCAAGCCTGCCTCGCTGGAAACCACGGCTCCACCCGGCCGGCGGACCCGGGCGGCCCGGAAGCCGGCCCGGCGGGCACCTCGGCGATGAGCCGCGGCTCAGCCTGGACGGACAACGCCGAAGCTCACGGCCGCCGGGGCTGAGGCATCGGCCCGGAAGGCGGTCCGTCACGTACCGGCCACCCCTGAGCTGGTCGCCCTGCCGCGGTGGCATGTCACCGCCTGCGGGCCCGCCTCGGATGGCCGGCTGTTCCGGACCGTGCGAGGCGGGCCGGCCCAGGACACCGGGTACGGCGCGGTCTGGGTGGAGGCCCGTGCCCGCGGCTCTCACCTCGGCGGAGCTCGGGGCGACGCCGGCGAAGCGCCCGTACGATCTCCGTCACGCGGCGGTGTCCACCTGGCTCAGCTCCGGCGCAGAGCCTCAGCTCGTGGCCAAGCGCGCCGGCCACAGCGTCGCTGTGCTCTTCCGGGCGTACGCCACGTTCCTCACCGACGGGGACGACGCCGCGAACGCCAAGATCTCCGCTCCGTCGAACCGGCAGGACCGACGACGTTGAAACGGGCCCCGTGCGTTGGTCGCCGCCGCGACGGGGGATGCGCCGGGGCCCGTTTCTGATGTTCGTCGATCAGGTCGGAGGCATGTGGGGTGGGTCAGAAGCAGCCGGGGCCGCTGGTGGGGTTGACGCAGCTGTTGTGGCCGGATCCGCCGTCGTTGGTGTCGGTACCGGGACCGCCGTCGAGAGCGTCGTTGCCGGGACCGCCGAAGAGGGCGTCGTCGCCGGCGCCGCCGGACAGGACGTCGGTGCCGTCGCCGCCCTCGACGCGGTCGTCGCCGTTGCCCCCGGCGAGGACGTCGTTGCCGTCGCCGCCGCAGATCAGGTCGTCGCCACCGCGGCCGTCGACCACGTCGTTCCCGGCCAGAGCGAAGATCACATCGTCGCCCGGGGTACCGGTCAGGATGTCGTCGCGGTTGGTACCGGTGATGGTGGGCGTGGCGGTCGCGCAGGTGAGGGGCACCGGGGTGTAGGTGATGGTCACCATGGCCGGCCCCGCGGCGGTGCCGGAGCCACCACCCGTGGGGACGCGATTCGACCCACCACCGCCGCCACCGGGGCCGTAAGAGGGAGGGAGCCTGTCGATACGGTTGCAGCCTCCGCCGCCGCCTCCACCGAACCAGCCGCCTCCGCCTCCGCCCGCCCCGAAGCCGTCTCCGCCGGTGCCGCCGGCACCGGCCGTGCCCGGAGTGCCCGAAGTGCCGGGTCCATTGCCGTTGGAGGGACATGCGGCTCCGGCCGCGCCGCCGGCTGTCTGGGTCCCGCCGCCACCGCCCTGGCCGCCGTCCGGTCTGCTGCCGCCGTCCCCCCCGGTTTCTCCGGCGTCTCCGCCGGTGGCCTCCGGGTTGAGGAAATTGGAGTCGGAGCCGCTTCCGCCGCCTCCGCCGCCGCCCGCGACGATGAGGCGGGGGTCGGTGGCGGGGACGCCGGTCAGGGTGCAGCCGGGGCCGGCCGAGCTGCAGGTGCGGACATCACTGGAACCGCCGCCGGCACCACCTGGAGCACTCGGCCCTCCGCCGGGGCCCCCACCCGTGCCGACGTTGACGAAGAGGGTGGTCGTGCCCGACGGCACCGTGACCGTGCCGGTGACGGTGGCGCCGTCGCCGCCCGCGCCGCCGAAGGGCCCGCTCTGGCCCGCGGCGCCCGTCGCGATGACGGACAGTTGGGTGACGCCGGGCGGGACGGTGAAGGGCTGGTCGGCACCCGCCGTGTCGAAGGTGACCGTCACGGGCGCCGCCGCCGCAGTGGCCGGCGCGGCCGTGGGCACCACCAGCGCCGCCGGCAGTGCCACCGCGGCGCACAGGACGGCAGCACGCCCCGCCACGGCCGGACGCCGCAACTCACCCGCCACTCCCGCACCACGGCGACGGAACACGGCACGTTGCAGGATCGGTCTCACAAGACTCCTCGACAAAGAGCGCGGCACCCAGAACGCGCCACGGACGTCGGCCGGTGAAGAGGCCCCTGCCCGGGACCACCCGGCGATCAAGCCACACACACCCCGCGCGGTCATACAGACACACCGTCACACCGCCCACGATCCACCCACCAGACCCCGCCGACCCCGAACCCGGACCTGGGGCTCACCGGCTGGTGCGACGTATGTGCTGCGGACCGGTGATGCCCGGCGTGATGTCCCTGCGGAGACGGTGGGCCGCTCTGGAGTGACGGCCTGGCGTCGGCTGCGGGACTGGACCGAGTCGGATGTATGGCCGCGCCTGCACTCGGCCCGGCCGGCCGAGCTTCGCCGCGCCGGCCTCCTGGACCTGGCCGACTGCTCCGTGAACGGATCGCACGTCCGGGCCCTCGAAGGGGGAATCGATTCCGTGATTGCCCGACGCGGCGTCGCTCACGGCTCCGGACTGGGCAAGGTGCGCCTGGTGATCGAGCGAGCCTTCGCCTGGCTGCACCGGTTCGAACGACTCCGCACC
The DNA here is from genome assembly GCF_023630175.1 of Streptomyces cellostaticus. Classification (GTDB taxonomy): domain Bacteria; phylum Actinomycetota; class Actinomycetes; order Streptomycetales; family Streptomycetaceae; genus Streptomyces; species Streptomyces cellostaticus_A. Next base: position 107,513 of record NZ_JALLIN010000025.1, read on the forward strand.
CGCCACGAGCGACGCGCCGATCTCCATCAGGGCTTGCCAGTGCCGCGTCAGACAACCTTCGCCCTGCTGTGCGGTGGTGACCTGTACGGTCCCCGGATCGGGAGAGCGAGTCCGCCTTGTGCGGTCGAGTCCTAATTGCCGGTTCCGTAGGCGGCCATGAACATGTCCAGCAGTCCGTCGACCGCGTCCTCGTCGATGGGGCGGGTTGACAGCAGGCTGCGGTAGTACAGCGTGCCGCACAGCACCTCGGCGGCGAATTCCAGATTCGCTTCCGCGGTCAGTTCACCGGTGCGCTGGGCGCGGGTGATCCGGTCGAGGGTGCTCTGCTCGACGGTGGCCAGGAACCGTTCGTGCAGGGTCGCCCGCAGCATCGAATCGGCCTGCGCCTCGGCGATGACCGCGCGGTAGACGGGGCCGATCGGCGGGCTGGAGAGGGCAAGGCCCGAGCGCAGGAACTGTTCGCGCAAATCCGCGCGGACGTCCCCGGTGTCGCGGTAGTCCAGGTCGCTGGTCCACACGCGGCTGAGCGCGTCGAGCAGCAGCGCCGACAGGGACGGCCAGCGCCGGTAGATCGTGTGCTTTCCGACCCCGGCCCTTCGGCCGACCGCCTCGATACTCAGGCCCGCGTATCCGACCTCCGCAGCCAGATCGAGGGTCACCTGCAGCAGCTCTTCGGTGCGCGCGGCACCGCGGCGCCTCGGCGTGGCGGGCATGTCGGTCATGCCGCCACCCTAACGGCACATGGCGTGCCGTTGACAATGTCGAGGGCTGCGCGCAGTATTCAGACTCGATCGGCACGCTGCGTGCCGATGCTGGCTGTGGCTGCACGTCGCCACCCACGCGCCCGAGATCCAGCACATCAGCCCCTCAAAGGGAGATCTGCCATGAGCAGCACCGAAAGCAGCACGCACGAGGGATTCACGGCCGAGGAGCGGGCCGCGATGAAGGACCACGCCCAAGAGCTGAAGACGGCAGCCCGCCGCAGCTCACGCGCGGACAAGGCGGCGGAGGCGGAGCGGGACGTGCTCGCGAAGATCGCCGGGATGCAGGACTCGGACCGGATCATGGCTGAGCGGATCCATGCCGTCGTCACAGCCAGCGCCCCGGCCCTCGCGCCGAAGCTCTGGTACGGGATGCCCGCCTACGCGCTGGACGGCAAGGTCGTGTGCTTCTTCCAGAGCGCGGAGAAGTTCAAGGCGCGCTACGCGACGCTCGGGTTCAGCGACCAGGCGAAGCTGGACGAGGGCACGATGTGGGCGGCCGGTTTCGCCCTGACCGAGGTGACGGCCGAGGTGGAGGCGCGGATCGGTGCGCTCGTGAAGCAGGCGGTGAGCTAAGGTGCGCCCGGTGAACGGGCTGGGCCGGTAGCACCTCAGCGTGCTCGGCGGCCTGGCCCTGCCGGTACAGCATCTGCTGCGCGCCTCCACTGACGGCGTCGAGGCGCCAGGCTGACCACAGCAGGTGGCAAATCCTGCCAACTACGTGCTCGGGCGCAGATGTGACGCGGCGTCCGGGTGCCCCTTCGGACGGCGCGCGGGCGCCAGGCCGGGCCGATGGCAGAGCGAGTGCGGGTCCGCGAGATCAGTGACGCCGAGGGCAGACGGCTGCCGCGGATCATCCGCAGGGGCACCGGGTCGGTGGTGACCTGGCGGCGGGCCCAGATGGTGCTGCTGTCCGCCCAGGGCATGCCCGTAGCGAAGATCGCCGAGGTCACGTTCACCAGCGCGGACCGGATCCGGGACGTGATCCACAACTTCGACACCGGCGGCTTCGACTCGCTCTGCCCCAAGTACAAGGGCGAGCGGCCCAGGACCTTCACCCGCTCGGAACGCCGCGAGATCAAGAAGATCGCCAAGTCCAGGCCGGCCGAACACGACCTGCCGTTTTCGACCCGGAGCCTGGCCAAGCCGGCCGACTTCCTGGTCACCGAGGGGGTGGTCGACGACATCAGCCACGAGGGCCTTCGGCCTGACCAACCCCGGCGCTGACGTGCCCGGGCGCCGAGAACGGATCAGCACGTGACTTCGCCGTGGCCGCTCAGCTGCTTGGGCCTACTGCCGCGCCGTCCACTCGCTGCGACTCCACCGCCCTCCCCGGTACCAGGACGGCAAGGGTGCTGCGCGCTTCACGCCGCAGCGTGCGGCGCCGAGCAAAGGTGGCGGTAAGAGCGAGGATCGAGATCGTACCCCCGTAGAACACAGCAGCGATCGTGGAGAGGAGCCCGACCATCATCGGGCACGCACCTTTCTTCCCCCGTTCGGCCCGCCCGGCTCATGACCGGCGCGGGCGTTGATGCGTTTCCTCCCCACCATACGCACGCGGTCAACTCCCTTGCGCAGCATGGCCAACCCGGCGAGCCTTCGCCGTCACGACACTCGTGCCGCGTGTGATGGGGGCGATACCAACTGGCGTTCACCCGGGTTCCTCAAGACGTACCGCGGTCGCATCCGTGCGAGTAGGCGGGTGCACACCTGCACCCGCGAATCGGCGAGCCCACGACGTTCTCGCACTCACCAGCGGACTGCGCGAGCTGAGCCGGGAACCTGCCCGTGAGCGCGGGAATCCGGAAGCCGCGCGTCAGTCAATCCACGCCTCGCTGTGTCGGTGCCGGTCCAACCCCACGGCTGAGAACTCGTCCTCGCCGGCGCTTGCCACTGCGCCCAACCGCCGCAGCGCTTGAGAGATGGGACTGCCGGCCGGCGGGAAGGGCCGGCCCTCCTCCACGTGCAGCGGGCCCAGCACGATGGTGCCGCCATCCCACACGGCAGCCCGCTGCTCGCCCACGCCACCGAAGTACTCAGCTTCCACGTAGGCCACCGGCCCACCGGCTGACCAGGCAGCGAGGGTCTTCTCGAACCCATCTGGCAACCGCCGGAACCCCAACGCGCCTACGCCGCTGCCGTCTGCGACGGAATCGACCAGGGTGTCCGTCATCGGCATCAGCGACAGGCCCTGTCCGATCGACGCCGGCCGAGCGGCAGGCAGGTCCCGCGCCACGCCCCGTAGCGCCTCTCCTTCGACGATCACTGCTTGCAGGTCGTAACCCATCCCCACGCCCCCTCCCGATCGGAGGCCCCATCTTGTCCCACACGGCGAAGGCGAACCCGCGCGGTACTCCCTCCCCGCACCACCACACCCTCAGCGAGTTCTCGCCGGACTACCGTCCGGATACCGCGAACCCGCTGGTTTCGCCGTTCCGGTGGCGAGTCGCCCAGGACGGCTACGCCACCCGTCGCCGACTCCGGGCGCGAGGCCCGCGGCCCGGTGGTCAGGAGGTGGCCGCACAGCTCGATCGGTCTCGCCGTCGACGCGGGCCGCTGGTCGCCCACCTGTGCCGGGTCGACCTGGCCAAGCCCCCGTCCGGCCCATGACGCCGGCGAGCCGGAGTGATCACGCTCTCCCCCGGGGACACCTGGGGGACACGCACTGATCAGAGGTGGGATTCGGGCGAGACGAGGTGAGACACGTCTGCGCTCCGTCCACCACGACTCGAACAGGCAGCGGAACGAAGAAACCCCCTCCGACCTGCCGTTGAGGCTGTTCGGAGGGGGTCTTCCCCAGTGTGGCGGCGCCAGGATTCGAACCTGGGAAGGCTGAGCCGGCAGATTTACAGTCTGCTCCCTTTGGCCGCTCGGGCACACCGCCGGGTTCGCTGCCTCTCGAACCGCATTTCGGCGGCGCTCCGTGGCAACGACGTAAACAATACCCGATGCGCGGGGGTGCTTCGCCACCCGGTTGATCTCCACCGGCCGGGTCGCGGGGTGGCTAGGCTGGTGCGGATGCGGCCCGGCGCGACGCCGGGTTCGGCGGCCGCCGCCCGCACCCGATACGCACCCCGATACAAGGAGCCACAGGACATGGCCGACTCCAGTTTCGACATCGTCTCGAAGGTCGAGCGGCAGGAGGTCGACAACGCCCTCAACCAGGCCGCCAAGGAGATCTCGCAGCGCTACGACTTCAAGGGTGTGGGTGCCTCGATCTCGTGGTCCGGCGACAAGATCCTCATGGAGGCGAACTCCGAGGACCGGGTGAACGCCGTCCTCGACGTCTTCCAGTCCAAGCTGATCAAGCGCGGCATCTCGCTGAAGGCGCTGGACGCGGGCGAGCCCCAGCTCTCCGGCAAGGAGTACAAGATCTTCGCGACGATCGAGGAGGGCATCTCCCAGGAGAACGCGAAGAAGGTCGCCAAGATCATCCGTGACGAGGGGCCGAAGGGCGTGAAGGCCCAGGTCCAGGGCGAGGAGCTGCGGGTCACCTCCAAGAGCCGCGACGACCTGCAGGCCGTGATCGCCCTGCTGAAGGGCAAGGACTTCGACTTCGCGCTGCAGTTCGTGAACTACCGGTAGAACCGCGCGGTCCGGCACCGGCGGGTACGGCGGCTGTCGCCGAGCGGCCGCCGGGTCGTGAGCGGAAAGGGTGGGCACCGGACGGTGCCCACCCTTCGGTCGTCGCCCCGGCGCCCCGCCGTCCGCGTCTCAGTCGCGCGAGTTCCCGAACAGGATGCGGTAGACGATCAGCAGGACCAGCGAGCCGCCGATCGCGGCGGCCCAGGTCGCGCCGTCGTAGAAGTGCTTGCTGATCGGATGGTCCAGCCAGCGGGACGATATGTAGCCGCCGATGAACGCGCCCGCGATGCCGATGAGGGTCGTGCCGATGAAGCCGCCCGGGTCGCGGCCCGGCAGCAGGACCTTGGCGATGGCTCCGGCGAGAAGCCCCAGGATGATCCAACCGATGATGCTCATGCCGAGAAACCTGCCCTTCCGCGCTGGGCCCGCACCGCCCGATCCCTGAGAATCCGGTGAGGAACGGCCGTCGTTCGCGCGTGTTCGTGCCGTGTCGAGGGAGAGGACGCCTCGAGTCCGCCCGCCGGTTGCGCCGTCACTGGTGCCGCATCAGCCGGGGTTCGACCCGTCGCGGCGGCCCACGCTCGCCGCACCGGACGAGAGCCCGCGTACACCCGGTACGAGGGCTTCCGGCCGGCACGCCGGGAGCACCGACCGGGCGCCGCTCCCCGACGGGCGAACCCTGACTGACGCGGCA
>NZ_JALLIN010000026.1 GCF_023630175.1 Streptomyces cellostaticus
ACCGGGGTGCCCGACGCCGTCCGCGACCGGGTGACCGCCCGCACCGAAGCGGGCCCGCTCGAAGTCCGGGCCCGGCGGGCGATGCACGCCGGGGGGCACGGCGGTGCGGTTCGCCGGGGGAGTGGGCGGGCGGCGCGGGCGCGGGGCAGGATGGGGGCATGAGCGTAGTGAAGATCAACGTGCTGACCGTCCCCGCCGAGCAGCGGGAGACACTGGAGAAGCGGTTCGCGTCGCGGGCCCACGCCGTGGAGAACTCCGACGGCTTCGAGTGGTTCGAACTTCTCCGCCCGGTTGAGGGCACCGACAACTACCTCGTCTACACGCGGTGGCGTGATGAGGAGTCCTTCCAGGCCTGGCTTGAGGGCCCCATGAAGGCAGCGCACCAGGGCGGTGGCGGGGAGAGCGGTGAGAAGCCGAAGCCGGCGGCATCGGGTTCGACTCTGTGGTCCTTCGAGGTCGTTCAGCAGGCCGAGCCTAAGGACGTATAGACAAGAAGGCACGTGACGCATGACAGCGCTCTAATCGGCACAGATTCGCCGTCTGACGGGCACGGCCATACAGATCAGCCCGGCCAGCAACAAGCTGCTGCCTCTGGCGGGCAAGAACGCAGGTCCGGCGCCGGCTTCGAGTGGTCACTCGCGCTGACGTGAGCGAGGCGCTCGATCGGGTGAGGGAGGCGCTGGCAGGGGTGAGCGAGGCGGAGGTGGCGGCTGCGGCCGGCGCTTCGCTCCCTCGCCCGTCGGCGCCGCCAGCGGGCGCGGGCAGCGGCCGTGCGCATTGGGGATCATCCCCGCGGGTGCGGGGATCAGGTCGGCACCGCCACAGTCCTGGCCCTGGTCTCGGGACCATCCCCGCGGGTGCGGGGAGCAGGCGCTGACGACTTACCGGCTGCCCGCCTGACCCACGTCCTTCACTCCAGAAGAGCTACAGATCCTGGTTTGCGCATTTTTACGTCGGCGGTGCCGGGGGCATCTTGGCGATGGTCACAACGGTCTCGGCGCGGACACTGAACACTTTCTTGCCGTCGGCAGTAGTGAACTCCACGAACGCGTCTCTCACCGCGAAGTCGTCTGCCTCCACCTTGCGTTCCCTCAGGGGCGGGGTTTTGGGTGTCGAATACTCGACGAGATAGACGTTCACGCGTGCACCTCCCGTAGCCGTAGCTGATGAGACATCGTCCCATCCGTATACCTCGCGCGCCGTGCAGCGATCCGACGAGGGGCGCCGTCACCCGATCGGCCCGCCATTCGCGTGGCCGACTGGCTCTCAGCGCGCCGCGCCCCGTATGCCAGGCGAGTATGACTCCGGAGATACGGCGAGCTGAGGAGCGTCTCGATGACGTACACGGTCACATTCCAGGGCACGTCATCCCTTCCTGTGGCGAACAGCGGCGGTGCATATCGGATCTGGTCGTACAAGGTGGAGGGCTCCAACACGGAGATCGTCACCGGACGCCGGATGACCATGGCCTTCCCTGGCAGCGTCACGGTGGTGGACCCCAGCGCCTATCCCGGCGTGGACGCCCTGAACGGGACTCTCGTGTGGCGGAGCCCGGACGGGGCACGCCAGTATGTCGCGGCCCGGGCCAGCGCGGCCGGCAGCGTGGTGATCGCGTTCGTCGCCACGGCGCAGACATCCAGCGGCCTGGTCCAGCTCTTCAAAGCCACCCCCGGAAACGACCTGGTGGAAGTCCAGTACCAGGCCATTCCCGACGGTGGCGAGGCCGGCCCTTCCCAGCGTCTGGTCATGCCCGCCGCCGGCGCCCCCGCGTTCACTGGACAGCCGGTCTACAACTTCGCAGGGGCGCTGCCCTACGACAGTGAACTGTTCGGCGTCTACCAGCCGCTGTCCGGGTGGGTGGGGGCGACGGCCGGACTGTCTGCGAAACCGATCTACCCCCCGTCGTCCGACATTGGCAATCTCACCTTTGCGAATTTCCGCGGGAGCGACGCCCTCACGCTCAGCCAGCCTGGTCTGAAGGCCCTGGCCGACCGCTACAGCGCCGGCGCGGGGGGAGCACTGTCGCCGGTGGGGTTGGTCAACCTCTTCCGCGAGTACTTCTTCGAGTTCGACAGCTTCTTGGGCGCCCCCTCGGGTCACATCTGGGTCAGCCCGGGAGGCACCGTCGAGGTGGTGGAGAGCAGCACGCGGCGCACCTTGGTCGAGAAGGTGGTGGAGCAGTCAGAGGAGGTCTCCCGCAAGAGCGAGGAGAGCCTCACCGATCAGACAGACGTCTCGGACGCTGTCAAAGAGGAAAACACCAACGACACGAAACTCGGCGTCAGCGCCACCGGTGGGGTGAACGCGAAGATTTACCATGCCGACGCCAGTCTCAGTTTCAGTACCCAGAACACCGTCAAGCGGGGTGGCGAGACGGCGCACAAGCGCGCCCGCACACAGACCTCCAAGGTCACCAGCGAGATCAAGCGGAACTTCAAGACGACGTTCCGGACGGTGACGGAGACCACCGATACGTCGAGCCGCCGCTACGTCCTGCAGAACACGACCCCCGAGCTGGTGAACTACGAGATGCGGCGCAAGATGCGCAAGGTCGGCATCCAGCTGCAACACGTCGGAACACGCCTGTGCTGGCAGATCCACCTGATGGATCCCGGCAGGGAACTCGGCCTGGGGGACATGGTGCACGTCGTTCCCGCGCCTGACCTCAGCTCGATCCAGAAGCCGGAGAAGATCCCGGACCCGGCGAGCAAGGAAGTGCCCTACCACTTCGAAATCTCTTTCAAGCACGACCAGGGCCCGGACGACGAGGCCGAGGAAACCTATCAGCCCGAGCCGGGCAACGATTGCCGGGGACTGCACGATACTCCCGACTTCCTCCCGGGGAAGGACGACATCATCCAGTTCTGCTTCCCCAAGCCGCTGCCACCCGTTCCGGAGGGCTACAGCTTCAGCAAAGTGCATTCCCTGGACAAACACGGCGCCCAGGTCGAGTTCGCACCGTTCACAGTGGATACGTCAACGAACCCCCACACGCTCAACGTGAAAATGACGTACGCCAACTTCCAGGGACGCAAATCCTTGCCATTCGACGTCACGCTCCTCTACGAGCCGACGCAAGAAGCTAAGGATAAGGTCAAGGCACTCAACGACGCGACACAGGCCGAATACCAGAAGGAGGTCGACCGGCTCCAGCACGAGGCGTACGGCCAGGCCGTCCGTGAGCGGCTGCGCCTGATCAGCTCGATGCGCCTCCGCTCCTCCGAGGACCTGCGCAACGAGGAGCGGCGATGCGTGTTCCGGAAACTGATCAAGCAGCTGCCGGAGGGAATTTATCCCACGCCCAACAACAACACGCCGTACCTGGAGGCGCAGGAGATCCAGAAGTTCTTCGACGTCGACGAGATGCTGTACTTCGTCGCCCCCGACTTCTGGCGCGCCGGCGCGGTGAACGCGCCCATGCCCTCCGCTCAGAGCACCGGCAGGTATCCCGTACGCGCCATCCCGCAACCCGCACCCGGCGTCACGCTGCCGCCTCTGGCCGGCCAGACCGTCGCGGGGTGGTACACCCGGGCGGATTCCTACGCGCCCCCCAGTGGCGCGGCGACATCGCAGGAAGAGTGGCGGGTCGACTACCTGATCTCCGAGGAGACCGTGCCGGCACCCCTCGGAAGTTCATTGGGCTGGCTGATCCAGATTGACGCTGACGAGCGCCGCAATGAATTCCTGAACGCCGCCTGGGCCAAAGTGGTCTTGCCCGTCCGGCCCGGCCAAGAACAGACAGCGCTCGCATGGCTGAAGAAGGTCGAAGGAGAAGCCGGCCTCGGCAAGACGTACACAAAGCAGCTGGACGACCCTGACGACTACCAGGGCAAGACGGTCGGGCAGGTTCTGGACCTCCTCGCCACGCAGCTGCGGTCCCTTGCCCAGGAGAAGTTCGACACGACGCTCGCCGCCGATAAGGTCTTCGAGAACGGGTTCGATCCCCTGGCTGGCGGCTTCCGGCCCGCGGAGCCCTATCAGATCTTCGATCAGTGGGTCGAGGTGCTCCCGACCGACCAAGTCGTCGCCGTCAGTGTCAAGTACGACCCCAAGACGGGCCAGCAGCTGTGAACACGACGTGCGCTCGAGCTCGTGCAGGAAGAACGTTGGCGACGAAAGGCGTCAGCAGACCACGGAGGCACATCATTGCCCTGGCCTCGATCGCGCCGCTTAGTCGAATTATCGACGAAAGATCCCGGCCCCTCAAATAGCGTAATTATCGGCGTAGCGCCGGCAGAAGGGGCAGCAGCGCAAACGATAATGGCGTCCCAGGACATGCGGTGAGTAAGGTTACCAGCCTGATGATGACTGACGCATTCGCCCGGTTTCAGCCACTCCAGGGCCCCGGCTACAGTGTCCTCAAGCCTGATGGCACAACCGACACCGATCTCCTGCTGCCGCTCATGTTCCACCGGGACCGCGCCATCGACGTGCCGGGGCGGCGCGTACTGGATGCGGGCAAACCCGATGGTCTCAACGTCCGGATGGTTGAGTACACCGACATCCCGGGCGGGCTGGCGGACGAGCACGGGACCGTGCTCGTCGCGGAACGGGAGAAGGGCACCCAGCTCTTCCTCATGTGGGTTTCGCGGACCGCCGCGCTGCACCTGAAGGGCCGAACCCCGGAAAAAGTCAATGTGCATTTCCTGTTCCATCCGCCCACGTATCGAGAGTGTTATACCGAATCCACGTACTGGACCGGCACCTGCGGCATCGACGGAAAAGACAGGTACTGTGTCGATTCGGGATTCAAAGGGCAGCAGCCTTACGTCCAGCTCGGTGAGCGCTATCTCTGCACGGGCGATACGGGCTTCCGGGCGGTGGCCCAGCATTTGCTGGCGTCGGACCGGTTGGAGCCGAACGTAATCTACGTAGTTCCGGTGGCGTCCACGCGGGGTGGCAACTTCGACGACCTTCTCACGGCCGAGGCCCTGGCCCGCGCAGTCCAGGACGTGATTATCTTTGCTTCCCGGAAAATCGCCGGAAGTCCCGATGTGGACGGCTTCGTTGACTTCGGTGAGGTAATGCTGTCCGGCTACAGTCACAGCGGAGATCGCGTGGAGAAACTGCTTCTCACTGTTAGTGACACGCCGTTCTTCCGTAGGCATCTCTCACAGATCAACCTTTTCGACCCAAATCTCGACGAAAAGGATGCGAGAATCCGTTTGGTGCGATTTAAGGCCCTTCTCGAGAAGGCAGCCCTATGGAAGAAGAAGATCAATCGCGATGCTCGGATTTTCGTCTACACCTCTTATGGAGATCACCAACAGGCAATGCTCGGCAGCGACCTGAAGCTCGAGTCACCAACCGTGGTGAACCTCGACACCGTCGACTGGAGTGTCGACCGGAGCGGTGCTCGGCCCTCGAAGAGGGCCAAGGGTGCACGGCCACGGGGCAGTGGCGTCGAAGCCTATGACCACGACCGCACCGTGGGTCTGGTCCACATTCCTGTCGCATTCTTCCGGCACTGGCTGGAGGATAAACTCGACAACCCGTCCGGCTGGGACCAAGCCACGCGGGACAGCGGCCACGGACACGGCTGGATCCTCCGCACGCTCATGTCACACGCCCTGTCCCATGCCGCACCGTCATGGTTCGGCGCACAGCGCGGCTTCAAGGCGGCCACTCCAATCGAGAAGTCAAAGCCGGAACGACCGGTGCTCCCAGACGGCTGAGATCCTGTCGCGGCACTGAGAAGAGAGCATCTCCTCGAAGAGCTGAGTCGGCCCGCGGTGAGTACGCCGGCACCCTCGCCCTGCGCTCGGATTCATCGACGTCAAGGCGATCGGACTCATCTCGACCCGGATGTCCCACGGGACTCCGATTTCCTCTCTCCTCCACCTCCGGGTCAAGTCGAAGTCCGCGGAGATCTATCGACGAAGAGCGGGAACCACACTCACTCTCGCCTACAACCGGACCCGTTGGTACAACGGTCGCGTGCGTGAAGGCCGGCGGCGCGCTCCCGGCCCGGGCGGGCGAGGTGATCGTGCAGGGCGAGGACCTCGGAGCCTGGATCGCCGGGCAGCGGGGCGCGTGGGATCGGCTGATGCCGGCACAGCAGTACCTCCTGGAGACCATCGGCATCGAACCCGCGAGCGAAGACGAGACCCTGCGCCCAGTACCAGTACGGCGGTCCCAGGATGAGTTGTGGGAGCGGAACATGGCCGCAGCACAGCAGTTCCACGCCCGCGAGGGGCACTTGACGGTGCCTCGCCAGCACCGCGAGGAAGTCAACGGCGAGCTGCTGGGACTCGGGTCATTCGCAGCCAACGCCCGGCGCCGGGCCGCGAAGCTGAGCCCAGAACGCCGCGCGGCCTTGGACCAGTTGGGGATGCGCTGGTGAGGGCTCTCGGTGGTGTGGTTTCTCACGAGAGCTGGGGGAAGCGTGTCGAGGAGTGCGGACTGTGGCGTGGTTGAGGACGGTGGGGGCGTCGTAGGCAGCAGGTTCCTGGGACTGGAGTCCGGTCGTCGGCGTGCTCCCCCGGGTGCACCCCGCCGATCGGAGGAAGGCGCCCAACCAATCAGTCACTATCCGTGCGCCCCCGCCGTCACGGCTGCCGGTATGACCTGGAGGCGGCGGAGATGCTGACCGCTCACGGGAACAACCGTTCCTCAAGGTGAACAGTCATCGGAGGCAACCATGGCGCAACTGACTCCCGTCGACCACAGGGTCAAGCACAAATCGACCATCCCGGCGAATTCCGGCGAGGACATCGAGCTCTTCGTACGGGAATACAGGGCCGCCGGATCCAGCGGCACCCCTGACTGATCGTTTCAGAATCAGGCTGTCAGCGCCTGGGAGGGCCAGTCGAGGTGGTGACGGATCTGCGTGAGCCGCTCACCTCGGCCACCTGTCTCTGGCACGCTTCCACGCGTGAGTAGGGATCTTGTGCCTGATGACCTGTGGACGCGTGTCGCTGCCCTGTTACCGCCGCCTCCGGAGCGGCGACGCCGACACACGGGTCGGCATCGGATACCCGATCGCACTGCATTGGGGGGGGCATCATCTACGTCCTGCGGACCGGAGTGGCCTGGCGTGATGTGCCACGCCAGGTAGTGGGCTGCTCAGGTGTCACGGCCTGGCGCCGCCTGCGGGACTGGACTGAGGCCGGCCTCTGGCCCCAGCTGCACGCCGCGCTGCTGACCGGACTGCGGGCAGCGGGTCTGCTGGAGATGGACGACTGCGCTATTGACGGCTCGCATGTCCGGGCACTCAAAGGGGGCTCCGCACCGGGCCATCGCCGGTCGACCGAGGCCGTTCTGGCAGCAAGCACCATGTGATCGTTGATCGGCGCGGCACTCCTCTCGCAGTGTCGCTGACCGGAGGGAACCGGCACGACGTCACCCAGCTGGTGCCGTTGCTCGATGCCGTTCCCCACATCCGCGGTCTGCGCGGTCGTCCCCGTCACCGTCCCCGTCGTCTGTTCGCCGACCGCGGTTACGACTTCGACAAGTACCGTCGACTTCTGCGCAGTCGGGGAATCACCCCGGAGATCGCCCGACGTGGTGCCCCGCATGGCTCTGGTTTGGGCAAGACCCGGTGGGTGGTCGAGCGTACTTTTTCCTGGTTGCACCAGTTCAAGCGCCTGCGCATCCGATACGAAGTGCGAGCCGATCTGCGTCAGGGCCTGCTCGAACTTGCTTGCAGCATCGTTTGTTTGAGGCGCCTCCGCGCGGTCAGGGCCGCACAACCTGGTATGTCAGGTGGGTGACGCCGGGCGAGTGGATCGCGCGGGTGGGTTCGAGGGCAAGGTCGGGCGAGACGTCGTTGAAGAGACGGACTCCCTTGCCCAGCACGATGGGCGCCAGGTGGATCTGGAGTTCGTCGACCAGGCCGGCCTCGAGGTACTGGCGCACGGTGTGGGCGCCGCCGGAGATCTGCACGTCCTTGCCGGCTGCGGCCTCACGGGCCTGGGCCAGGGCGGATTCGATGCCTTCGGTGACGAAGGTGAAGGTGGTGCCGCCTTGGCGGACCCAGGGTTCCCGGGGCGTGGTGGTCAGGACGAAGACCGGGGCACGGAACGGCGGCGGGTCAGGCCATCCCCGCTCGCCCTCGTCGAACAGGCGGCGCCCCATGACGTACGCCCCGGCGCGGTTGAAGTTCGCGCGCACGATCTCGTCGTCCGCGTTGCTCTGGCCGCCTGCCATGCTCTGGCGTTCCCGCCAGGACTCGATGTTCTCGACCCATTCGTGGATGCGGAGTCCGCCGTCTCCGAGGGGGTTGTCCGGGCCTGCGTTCGGGCCGGCGATGAAGCCGTCCAGGGACATGCCCAGGCTGGCGAAGACCTTGCTCATGCCATCTCCCCGGTGGTGAAGAAGTCGATCAGGGCGGGGGCGAGGACGTGCGGGTCGACGCCGTGGTCCTGGCCGTCGAGCGTGCGGTGCAGGCCGGGCAGGGCGCGGGCGCCGTTGCGGATCCAGCTGTCGCTCGCGCCGCCGTCCAGTACGAGGAGCCGGTCGGCCAGGGTGTTCCATCGCCCCGTCGGCAGCGGGCGCCCGGACATGGTGTCGCCCATGACCGCGCCGTCGTAGGGAAGGGTGTGGGCGACGGCCTCCATATCCGCCCAGAACGGCGCATGACGCATCCCGGCCACCGCATCGTCCGGGACACCGACGGCCCGGGTCAGGAAGTAGGCGACCGCGTCGCCGCGCGCGTCGTCCTTCACGAGCGCGCCCAGGTGTTCGAGGTAGTCCGCGGGAAGCGGCGAGCGGCTGTCGTCGACGACGAATGGCGGCTCGTACACCGAGAGCCGGGAGACCGCGCTGCCCCGGACCGCTGTTTCCAGCGCCAGGACGGCTCCGGAGGACATGCCGTGGACGAACGCGGTTCCACCGGCGAGCCGGATCAGTGCGTCCAGGTCTTCGACCTCGCGCTGGACGTCGTACGGGGCGGTGTCACCGCTGTCGCCCCGGCCGCGGCGGTCGTAGGTGATGACACTGAAATGCCCGGCGAGCAGGTCGGGAAGTGCCCCGAAGTCACCGCGCCGCTGAAAGGCGCCTCCGACGAGCACCAGGGTCGGTCCCCGCCCGGTCCGTTCGTAGGCGATGGCAGTGCCGTCGTGCGAGAACACCTTGTCCATGGGATCTGTCTCCGCTCATACCGGCAGGTCACACACCTGCCTCGTGGGAACTGGACGGTACAGTACCCATTCGAGTACTGGTCGGTCCAGTACTGTTCTCGTATGGAAGCAGGGAGGAACATGGAGACGAACGCAGGAGGCCGCTCGGCCCTCAAGCGACAGGCGATCCTGGAAGCAGCCACCACGGTGTTCCTGAACAAGGGGTACCTGGGCACGAGCATGGACGAGGTCGCCGCCCTGGCCTCGGTGTCCAAGCAGACCGTCTACAAGAACTTCGCCGACAAGCAACGGCTGTTCACCGAGATCATCCATGGCGGGCTCGACCGCATCGACGAACTCTTCAGCGACGTCACCGGTTCACTGGCCGGCACGCAGGACCTGGAGAAGGACCTCACGGCACTCGCCCGGCAGTTCGTCACCATCCTCACTCAGCCCCGCCTGCTCCAACTGCGAAGGCTGGTCATCGCCGAGGCCGACCGATTCCCCGAACTCGGGCGCACGTACTACGAACGCGGCCCTGAGCGCGTCCACGCCCTGCTCGCCGAAAGCTTCGGACAGCTCGCCGACCGCAACCTGCTGACTCTGGACGACCCGGTGCTCGCGGCCAACCACCTCACGTGGCTCATCACCTCGATCCCGGTCAACAAGGTCATGTTCTGCGGCTCTGGCGAATACTTCACCCGCGCCGAACTAGACCACTACGCCGACGAAGCAGTACGGGTCTTCCTCGCCGCCTATCGCCGGGACACGAAATCCGCCTGACGGAGCACACGCCCGGCGTCTTTCTGAAACGATCAGTAAGCCGGTTCTCATGCTCCACGGCCGGAGCGTCCCGGCCCTACCCGGCTTCGACCTCGTCCTCCCTCCTGAGGTTCCCCCGCTGCGCGGGAGCGGATGACTAGCCGGTCAGGGCGGGTTGACGTGGTTTCAGGTTCACTTGTTCGGTCGTTCCCTGGTTGGCGTAGTGCTTCTCCTCGTACTCGATGGGGCTGAGGTAGCCGAGCCGTTTCTGGATGCGGCGGGGGTTGTAGAAGCCGTCGATGTACTCGAAGAGGGCGAGGTTCGCTTCGGCCCTGGTGGCGAAGCCCCGACCGCGGATGCAGCAGGCCGAGCCGAAGGGCGCCTGACCCCGAAGCCCGTCAGGGCGAATCAGCCGCGGCCGTCGGGGGCTCCTCCGGTGCCGGCGCTCCCCGGCCGATGGTCATCGCCCAGCGCACGGATGACGGGGCCTCGACGGAGGCGACGCCGCCGTTCTCCGCGCCGCCGATGTTCACCTGGTTGTAGATGGTGGTCGGCCGTCCGGTGCGGCACTTCAGCGGGAAGGCGACGTAGACGGGCCGCACGGCGATCTCCATGCGGCCCGCGCCCTGGCAGCGCACCGCGAGGATCAGGGCCTCGCCCTTCCCGCCCTTGCCGAAGGCGATGCTCGCGTTCCCCGTGGTCACCCCCAGGCGGCCGGCCAGGGTCTCGCCGATGTCCAGCTCCGGGGGCCGCCGGAACGTGGGCGCCGGGCTGCGGTGCGGGATGGTCGCCGCCGCTGACGGGCTCCGCCCGGACGGGTGGCCGTGGCCCGCCGCGCAGCCCGCCAGGGGGACGAGCAGCAGCGTGCACGTGATGGTCAGGCCCGCGCGGGTCCGGAGGGGCATGTCGGCTCTCCCAGGTAGCGGCCGCATGGCGGCCGTCGGCTGGCGCGATCATGGCAGGGCCGGGAGGCGGACCGGGGGCGTCCGCGTGTTCCCTGAGCAAGATATGAGGTGTGGCGGGGGCGGGCCCCGGGGCGGTTCCGCCGGGGGCCGGGGCATCCCGGCGGCCTCACCCGGGCCGGCGCGCCAGCAGGAAGGCTCGCGGCCGGGTCTCCCCGTCCCGGGGCTCGCGGACCACCGTCGCCACCAGGTCCAGGCCCGCCGCCGTGAGCAGGGATGCCATCCGCTCCGGCGTACGCCAGTGGTACCGCAGGTCGATCTCGTGACCGAAGCGTTCGGTCAGGTGGAGGCCGCCGGGCTCGGTGCCGGTCCGGAAGGCGAGCAGCACGTGGCCGCCGGGGACCAGGGTGCGGCGGAAGCCGGCGAAGGTGGCCGGGAGGTGGCCGTCCGGGACGTGGGTCGTGGAGTGGAGGGCGAGGATGCCGCCCAGCGTGGCGTCCGGGAGGTCCAGGGACGTCATCGAGCCCACGTGGAAGCGCAGCTCCGGGTGGGCCTCCCGGGCCAGGGCCACCATCGCGGGGGAGACGTCCACGCCGAAGACGGGGACGCCCAGGCCCTGCACGAGTGCGGTGACGCCGCCGGGGCCGCTGCCGAGGTCGGCGACGGGGGCGGGGCCGTTCGCCGTGACCAGCTCGGCGAAGGCGCTGATCAGCGAGCGTTCGAGGGGGTGGGACAGGCCGTGCGGACGGCGGGCCGCGTAGTCCTTGGCGATCACGTCGTAGGAGGAGGCGGTGGCCCGCAGGAAGTCCGTGTCCGAGTCGTCGCTCACGGCGCCGCACCCTACCGGCCGGGTCGAGCCCGGCAGCGCTCGCCGCGATCCCGGTCCCGGCGGGTCACCGCTGGTCCGCCGCCTGTGACCGCCGGGGCCGGGGCCGCCCGGCGCCGCGCGTCCGCCACCGGCCACCGCGGGGCCCGTCACCCCCGCGCGTGCGTCCGCTCGGCGGACTGGGGGAGCGTGACGGTGGTGCGGCATGGTATGCGTGGAGAGAGGAAACAGGGGTTTTACCCGTCGAAGTCCGCCGCCATGCGTCCGCCGGTCAGTTTTTCTTCCCCTAACGGACTGAACTTTTGTTGATCCGGGGTCAGTTGGCCGGGCGGGCGTCCTACCCTTCAGAGGGTGAAGCAATTGATGTCCCGAGAGTCCGAGGCCGAACTGCCCGGGGACGTGCTCCCCGGCGTGCTCAGCGAGTCCCTGCACGCCGAACTGGTCGCCTTCCGCCGCGACCTGCACATGCATCCCGAGCTGGGCAACCAGGAGTTCCGTACGACCGCCGCGATCAAGGAGCGGCTGGAGCAGGCCGGGCTCAGGCCCCGCGTCCTCGCCACCGGAACCGGGCTCATCTGCGACATCGGTCTGCCCGAGGGGCAGCGGCCCACCGTGCCGATGCTCGCCCTGCGCGCCGACATCGACGCCCTGCCCATCCCGGACACCAAGACCGACTGCCCGTACCGGTCCACCGTGCCCGACCGGGCCCACGCCTGCGGCCACGACGTGCACACCGCCGTGGTGCTCGGCGCCGGTCTCGTCCTCGCCGACCTGCAGACCAAGGGGCTGCTGTCCCGCCCGGTGCGGCTGGTCTTCCAGCCCGCCGAGGAGGTACTGCCCGGCGGCGCGCTCGTCGCGATCGGGGACGGGGCGCTCGACAACGTGGGCCGGATCCTGGCCGTGCACTGCGACCCGAAGGTCGAGGCCGGCCGGATCGGACTGCGGCACGGGCCCATCACCAGCGCCTGCGACCGGCTGGAAGTCGCCCTTGACGGGCCCGGCGGCCACACCGCCCGGCCGCATCTGACCACCGACCTGGTCACGGCGGCCGCCCGTGTCGCCATCGACGTGCCCGCGCTGGTCGCCCGCCGTGTCGACACCCGCGCCGGGCTCGCCGTCACCTGGGGCCGGATCGAGTCGGGCCATGCCCCGAACGTCGTACCGCAGCACGCAGAGCTGTCCGGCACCGTGCGCTGCCTGGACCTGGACGCCTGGCGGGACGCTCCGGACATCGTGCACGCGGCCATCGACGAGATCGCCACGCTGCACCGCGCCAAGTCGGAGATCAACTACGTGCGAGGGGTCCCGCCGGTGGTCAACGACCGGGAGTCCGCCGAACTGCTGCGCCGGTCGATGGTGGCCCGGCGCGGTATGAAGTCGGTCGAGAGCACCGAGCAGAGCCTCGGCGGGGAGGACTTCTCCTGGTACCTGGAGAACGTGCCCGGCGCCATGGCCCGCCTGGGCGTGCGGGCCCCCGGCGACCGCATGGTCCGGGACCTGCACCAGGGCGACTTCGACGCCGACGAGCACGCCATCACGGTCGGCGTGGAGATGTTCACGGCCGCCGCCCTGCTCGACGACATGTAGCCGGTCCCGGCCGCCGACGGGCGGACCCGGAGCAGCCGGGCCGCCCCGGGGCAACACGCTCGTAAGCCAAGCGTGCACTGTGCGCAACGGGCGTGTGAGAGGTCCGGTACGCCGAGTTCAGGAGGTGTTTGCCTCGAATAGATAACGGCTTCGTGAGGGGGTTTTTTGCGACATCTACGCGCGTTACGATGCCGCGAAGCCGACGCCGCCGGGGCGTTTCGGCCCGAGCGCCGCCACGGCGCTCACATCAAGCGCCGACATGGCGCTCAGGTCAGGTGAAGGAGCCTCCCGTGCGCCGGGTAGCCAAGCTTTCCGCTGCGGTCGTCGCGTCCGCGGCACTCGCCATGACTGCCACCGCGTGTGGCAGCACCTCCTCCGACAACTCCTCCTCGTCCTCCTCCGACGGCGGCAAGGGCGTCAAGATCGGTCTCGCCTACGACGTCGGCGGCCGCGGTGACCGTTCCTTCAACGACTCCGCCGCGCGCGGTGCCGACAAGGCCAAGGACGAGTTCGGCGGCTCCATCAAGGAGCTGACCGCCAAGACCTCCGACACCGAGGCCGACCGCGAGCAGCGCCTGTCGGACCTGGCGGACGCGGGTTACAACCCGATCATCGCCGTCGGTTACGCCTACGCGCCCTCCATGACCAAGGTCGCCGCGAAGTACCCGAAGACCAGCTTCGGCATCGTCGACTCGGTCGTGGACGCCAAGAACGTCGACAGCATCACCTTCACCGAGGAGCAGGGCTCCTACCTGGCCGGCGTCGCCGCGGCGCTGAAGACCAAGAAGGACCACGTCGGCTTCATCGGCGGCGTCGACGTCCCGCTGATCAAGAAGTTCGAGGCGGGTTACGTCCAGGGCGTCAAGGACACCAACCCCAAGGTCAAGGTCGACACCCAGTACCTGTCCCACGGCTCGGACACCTCCGGCTTCGCCAGCCCCGACAAGGGCAAGGCGGCCGCCAAGGGCATGCTGGACAACGGCGCCGACGTGATCTACTCGGCGGCCGGCTCCTCCGGCAACGGCGCGATCGAGGCCGTCAACGGCGTCAAGGGCGCCTGGGCCATCGGCGTGGACTCCGACCAGTACAACGTCCCGGGTCTGGCCAAGTACAAGAACTCGATCCTGACCTCGATGGTCAAGAACGTGGACGTCGGCGTCTACGACTTCGTCAAGTCCGTCAACGACGGCAAGCCGCTGACCGGCACCAACAGCTACTCGCTCGCCAAGGACGGTGTCTCCCTGTCCACCAGCGGCGGCTTCATCGACGACATCCAGGCCAAGCTGGACACGGCGAAGAAGAAGATCACCGACGGCGACGTCAAGGTCAAGACCACCCCGTGACCTGACGGGTCCCGCCGGACCCCGGCTCGGCGCGGGGGCGCCTGACGGAGCCCCCCGCCGAGCCATAACAATGTGTCAACTCTACGCGTGTAGCATGGAGTTGCCGCGCTAGCGTCGCCGACGCCTGCCCTCCCCTACGCAGCCCCTTTCCCCGAGGAGAGTGCGCCATCAACGCGTCCAGCCCTCCCGCTGCCGTCGAACTGCGCGGCATCACCAAGCGTTTCCCCGGCGTCGTCGCCAACCGCGACATCGACATCACGGTCCGCACGGGCACCGTACACGCGCTGTGCGGTGAGAACGGTGCCGGCAAGTCCACCCTGATGAAGATCCTCTACGGCATGCAGCAGCCGGACGAGGGCACCATCACCGTCGGTGGCGAACAGGTGGTCTTCCACAACCCCGGCGACGCCATCGCCCGCGGCATCGGCATGGTGCACCAGCACTTCATGCTCGCCGACAACCTCACCGTCCTCGAGAACGTCGTGCTCGGCGCGGAGAAGCTGCACGGCATCGGCGGCAAGGCGCGCGCCAGGATCAAGGAGATCTCGGACGCGTACGGCCTCAACGTCCGCCCCGACGTGCTGACGGAGGAGCTCGGCGTCGCCGACCGCCAGCGCGTGGAGATCCTCAAGGTCCTCTACCGCGGTGCCCGGACCCTCATCCTGGACGAGCCGACCGCCGTGCTCGTGCCGCAGGAGGTCGACGCGCTCTTCGACAACCTGCGCGAGCTGAAGGCGGAGGGCCTCACGGTCATCTTCATCTCCCACAAGCTGGGCGAGGTGCTCTCCGTCGCCGACGAGATCACCGTCATCCGCCGCGGCACCACCGTCGGCACGGTCGAGCCGCGGGGCACCACGCCCAAGCAGCTCGCCGAGCTGATGGTCGGCAGCGAGCTGCCCACTCCGGAGACCCAGGAGTCCACCGTCACGGACGTCCCGATGCTCGAGCTGAAGGGGCTGCACCTGGCGCAGACCGACCTCGACGGCGTCGAGCGGATCATCC
Organism: Streptomyces cellostaticus; assembly: GCF_023630175.1. Classification (GTDB taxonomy): domain Bacteria; phylum Actinomycetota; class Actinomycetes; order Streptomycetales; family Streptomycetaceae; genus Streptomyces; species Streptomyces cellostaticus_A. The sequence goes on from NZ_JALLIN010000026.1 coordinate 15,482, forward strand.
TCGACCAGATCGGCCTCACCATCCACAAGGGCGAGGTCCTCGGCATCGCGGGCGTCGAGGGCAACGGCCAGTCCGAGCTGGTCGAGGCGATCATGGGCATGCGCCAACCGGACGCCGGGTCGGTCACGCTCGACGGCACCGACATCTCCCGTGTCGCCACCCGCCACCGGCGCGAGGCCGGCATCGGCTACATCCCCGAGGACCGCCACCGCCACGGCCTGCTCCTGGAAGCGCCGCTGTGGGAGAACCGCGTCCTCGGCCACGTCACCGAGAAGCCGAACTCGCGCGGCGGACTGCTCGACATCAAGGCCGCCCGCACCGACACCGAGCGCATCGTCGAGGCGTACGACGTCCGTACGCCCGGCATCGACGTGACCGCCGGCTCGCTGTCCGGCGGCAACCAGCAGAAGCTGATCGTCGGCCGCGAGATGAGCCACGACCCCAAGCTGCTCATCGCCGCCCACCCCACCCGCGGCGTGGACGTCGGCGCGCAGGCCGCGATCTGGGACTACATCCGCGAGGCCCGCCGCGAGGGCCTGGCCGTGCTGCTGATCTCCGCCGACCTGGACGAGCTGATCGGGCTCTCCGACACCCTGCGGGTGATGTACCGCGGCCGCCTGGTCGCCGACGCCGACCCCGCCACGATCACCCCCGAGGAGCTGGGCTCCGCCATGACGGGTGCGGCCTCCGGCCACCTGGAGCACACAGAGGACGACGCGTGATGAAGAAGCTGACCTCACGGATCGACAAGGAGCGGCTGCTCCTCGGAATCGCGGCGCCGCTGCTGGCGATCGTGGCCGCGCTCGTCGTCACCGCCCTGGTGATCCTCGCGACCGGCAAGAACCCCGGCCCCGCCTTCAGCGACATGCTGACCTACGGTTTCGCCAGCGACAGCCAGGTCTACATCCTCAACAAGGCGACGACCTACTACCTCTCGGGTGTCGCGGTGGCCGTCGGCTTCCGCATGAACCTGTTCAACATCGGCGTCGACGGCCAGTACCGGATCGCCGCGTTCTTCGCCGCCGTCCTCGGCGGCGCGCTGACCGTGCCCGGATGGCTCGCCATCCCGATGATCATCATCTGCGCCATGGCGACCGGTGCCCTGTGGGCCGGCATCGCCGGTGTGCTGAAGGTGACCCGCGGCGTCAGCGAGGTCATCGCCACCATCATGCTGAACGCCATCGCCACCGCGGTCATCGGCTACCTGCTCCAGCCCGGCAAGCTCGGCGAACTCCAGCAGGGCGGCACCCTGGTCTCCACCAAGCCGCTGCCCGAGTCGTCGTACTTCTTCACCATCGACACCGGCCCGGCCGGTGTCCTGGACGGCTTCATCGTCGTCGCGGTGCTCGTCGGCCTCGCCTATTGGTTCATCCTCGGCCGCACCCGCTTCGGCTTCGACCTGCGCACCGTCGGCCAGTCCGAGAGCGCGGCCTCCGCCAGCGGCGTGTCGGTGAAGAAGATGGTCGCCACCAGCATGATCATCTCGGGTGCGGTGGCCGGTCTGATCGGTATGCCGACCCTGCTCAACGAGAGCCACCAGTACGACAACAGCTTCCCCGTCGGGATCGGCTTCACCGGCATCGCCATCGCGCTGCTCGGCCGCAACAACCCGATCGGCATCGCGCTGGGCGCCCTGCTGTGGGGCTTCCTGGAGCGCACCACCAACCACCTGGAGTTCCAGGGCTACGACAAGGAGATCCTCGGCGTCATCGAGGGCGTCATCGTCCTCTGCGTCGTGATCGCCTACGAGGTCGTGCGCCGCTACGGCCTCAAGCGCCAGCAGCAGCGGGTCGGCGCCGAGCTCGCCGCCCAGGCCGCCGCTCCGACGAAGAAGCAGGAGGTGGCGTGATGACTGCCACGATGACAGACACGCCGCCGCCGGCGGCACCCAAGGCGCCGGGCGCGGCCAAGCGCACCGGCCGCTCCACCGGCCAGATCCTGCTGCTCGTCGCGGGCGCCCTGCTGCTCCTGGCCGCCGTCCGCATGATCACCGGCTCGAACCAGCTCGACTCCGCCGGACAGGTCGGCGCCGCCCTCAGCCTGGCCGTGCCGATCGGTCTGGCCGGACTGGCGGGCCTGTGGTCCGAGCGGGCCGGCGTGGTCAACATCGGCCTCGAGGGCATGATGATCCTCGGCACCTTCGGCGCCGGCTGGATCGGCTGGCAGACCAGCCCCTGGCTGGGCCTGCTGTGCGGCGTCGGCTTCGGTGTCCTCGGCGGTCTGGTGCACGCCGTCGCCACGGTCACCTTCGGTGTCGACCACATCGTCTCCGGTGTGGCCGTCAACCTGCTCGCGCTCGGCGCCACCCAGTACCTGGCCAAGGTGTTCTTCGCCGAAGGCGCCCCGGCCGAGGCGGGCGGCAACCCCAAGCAGTCCCCGCCGGTCGACTCGCTGCCGCGGGTCACCGTCCCCGGCCTCTCCGACGCCCTCTCCTCGATCGAGAAGCACCACTGGTTCCTGGTGTCCGACCTCGCCGGCATCGTCGGCGGGCTGATCACCGACCTCTCCGTGGTGACGATCCTGGCCGCCGTGCTGTTCGTCGCCAGCTGGTGGGTGCTGTGGCGCACCCCGTTCGGGCTGCGGCTGCGCTCCTGCGGCGAGAACCCCACCGCCGCGGAGTCGCTCGGCGTCAACGTCTACCGCTACAAGTACGCGGCCGTCGCCGTCTCCGGCGGTCTCGCCGGCCTCGGTGGCGCCTTCCTGGCCCTGGTCACCTCCCACACCTACCTGGAGGGCCAGACCGGCGGGCGCGGCTACATCGGTCTCGCCGCGATGATCTTCGGCAACTGGCGGCCCGGTGGTCTGGCCATGGGCGCCGGCCTGTTCGGCTACTCCGACGCGCTGCAGCTCCGCAACGGCGGCACCACCGTGCACGCGCTGCTGCTCCTGCTGGTCGTCCTGCTGGTGGTCCTGGCCGGCTGGAAGCTGTACCGCTCCGCCCTCTGGCAGGGCGCCGTCAGCCTCATCGTGGGCGGGCTCGTCCTGGCCTGGTACCTGCTCACCGACGAGGTCCCCAGCGACTTCGTGGGCGCCACGCCCTACGTCGTGACGCTGCTGGTGCTCTCGCTCTCCGCCCAGCGGCTGCGCATGCCCAAGGCGAACGGCATGCGGTACCGGAAGGGACAGGGCAAGTGACCGCCGCGCCGGACGCGGGCTTCGACTGGGAGCCGCTGCGCGCCGAGGCACGGGAGGCCATGACCCACGCCTACGTCCCGTACTCGGGCTACCCGGTCGGCGTGGCCGCCCTGGTCGACGACGGGCGTACGGTCACCGGCTGCAACGTCGAGAACGCCTCCTACGGCCTCAGCCTGTGCGCCGAGTGCGGGCTCGTCTCGCAGCTCCAGCGCACGGGGGGCGGCCGTCTCACGCACTTCACCTGCGTGGACGGCGAGGGCGCCCTGCTGGTGCCGTGCGGCCGCTGCCGCCAGCTCCTCCACGAGTTCGGCGGCCCCGGCCTCCTGCTGGACACTCCCGAGGGCGTCCTCCCGCTCTCCGAGATGCTGCCCCAGGCCTTCGGCCCGGGCCATCTCTCCAAGTAACTCCCCGTACGGCCCCCCTGACCCGATCAGGGGGGCCGTGCACTTCGCACCTCCCGGAAGGAAGCCATAGCCATGGCCATGGACGCCATCTCCGTCATCCGTACCAAGCGGGACCGCGGTGAGCTGACCGACGAGCAGATCGACTGGGTCATCGACGCGTACACCCGCGGCGAGGTCGCCGACGAGCAGATGTCGTCGCTCGCGATGGCGATCCTGCTGAACGGGATGAACCGCCGGGAGATCGCCCGCTGGACCGCGGCCATGATCGCGTCCGGCGAGCGCATGGACTTCTCCTCGCTGTCCCGCCCGACGGCCGACAAGCACTCCACGGGCGGCGTCGGCGACAAGATCACGCTCCCGCTGGCCCCGCTGGTCGCGGCGTGCGGCGCCGCCGTCCCGCAGCTCTCCGGCCGGGGCCTCGGCCACACCGGCGGCACGCTGGACAAGCTGGAGGCCATCCCCGGCTGGCGGGCGCTGCTGTCCAACGAGGAGATGCTGCACGTCCTCGACACCACCGGCGCGGTGATCTGCGCGGCCGGCGACGGCCTGGCCCCGGCCGACAAGAAGCTGTACGCCCTGCGGGACGTGACCGGCACGGTCGAGGCGATCCCGCTGATCGCGTCCTCCATCATGTCCAAGAAGATCGCCGAGGGCACCGGCTCCCTGGTCCTGGACGTGAAGGTGGGCTCCGGCGCCTTCATGAAGACGATCGAGGACGCCCGTGAACTGGCCTCCACGATGGTCGGCCTCGGCACCGACCACGGCGTGCGGACGGTCGCGCTGCTCACGGACATGTCCACCCCGCTCGGCCTCACCGCGGGCAACGGGCTCGAGGTCCGCGAGTCGGTCGAGGTCCTGGCGGGCGGCGGCCCGGCGGACGTGGTCGAGCTGACGGTCGCCCTGGCCCGCGAGATGCTCGACGCGGCCGGCGTCAAGGACGCCGACCCCGCGAAGGCGCTGGCCGACGGCTCGGCGATGGACGTGTGGCGCCGGATGATCGCGGCCCAGGGCGGCGACCCGGACGCCCCGCTGCCCACGTCCAGGGAGCAGCACGTCATCAGGGCCTCCGCGTCCGGTGTCCTGACCCGGCTGGACGCCTACGGCATCGGTGTCGCCGCCTGGCGCCTCGGTGCGGGCCGCGCCCGCAAGGAGGACCCGGTGCAGGCGGCCGCGGGCGTGGAGATGCACGCCAAGCCGGGCGACACGGTGACCGAGGGCCAGCCGCTGCTGACCCTGCACACGGACACCCCCGAGCGCTTCGAGTACGCGCTCCAGTCGGTCGAGGGCGCGTACGACATCGCGGCCCCGGGCACGGCCTTCACGCCGTCGCCGGTGGTGCTGGAGCGCATCGCCTGACCAGGGACCGCGGCCTGCGGCGACAGCCCTTTCGGGCGAACGGGACCGGTGGAGGGCCACCGGTCCCGTTCGGCACGCCGGGACCGGTGACGGAGCCGTTCGACATCACCATCGGCACCGGCGGGTTCCCCGCCGGCTGACGGCACGCCCTCATCCCAGCACCGTCGCCACCCCCACCAGTACCGGCACCGAGACCACCGTCGACAGCAGCACCGACTCGCGGGCCAGGGTCTCCGCGACCCGGTAGCGGCCGGCGTAGGTGAACAGGTTCTGGGCGGCCGGCAGGGCCGAGGTGACGACCACGTCCAGCAGGGGCGCGCCGTGCAGGCCGAAGACGCCGCGGGCCAGCACCCAGGCCACCAGCGGCTGGCCGAGCGACTTCAGCGCCACCGACAGCAGCACCGGCCCGCGGTCGAGCCCCCGCCCGGGAGCCGCACTGCCGCGCAGGGACATGCCGAAGACCAGCAGGGCCGCCGGGACCGACATGTTGCCGATCATGGCGAGCGGCTCCATGACCGGGCCCGGCACCTCCCAGCCCGCCGCCGACACCGCCACACCGGTGAGCGAGCCCACCGCGATCGGGTTGCGCAACGGCGTCAGCAGCCGTTGCCACACCGTGCCCCGCCCGCCGGTGGCGGTGAGGTCCAGGACGGTCAGGGCGACGGGCGTGACGATGACGACCTGGAACAGCAGGACCGGGGCGACCAGGGACGCGTCGCCCAGGACGTAGGCGGCGATCGGGATACCCAGGTTGCCCGCGTTGACGTACCCCGCGCACAGGGCGCCGATCGTCGTGCGGCCCACGCCCCAGCGCCGCAGCGCGCCCACCGCCACGAAGGCCGCCGAGACCGCGGCCGTGCTCAGCGCCGTCACCAGCAGGCGGCTGGAGAACAGCACGGAGAGGTCGGCCCGGGCCAGCGTCCGGAACAGCAGGGCCGGTCCGGCCACCGAGAAGGCGAGGCGGGTCAGCACGTCACGGCCCGGCTCACCGAGCGTGCCGCGCCACCCGAGCACATAGCCCACCCCGATGACGACCGCGATCACCGCGAACCCGCTCAGCACCCCCGTCACGGCCCCAACCCTCCGCCGGGCACGGCGGAGGGTCAATGTGATCTCCGCCCGGGACGTCCGGCGGACGGCTCGCGATGAGTTGCGCCCGCGCCGCGGGTCTACCGCACGTGGACGCCAAGACACCCGCTGTGCTCGTACTGAACGGACCCGTCACCCGCGCCGAGGCGGCCGGGCTCTGCGCCGATGTGCGGGCGCTGCTGGAGGGCGGCGGGGCCGCGGCCGTGGTGTGCGACGTGGCCGGGCTCGGGCCGCCGGGGCTCCGGGACGTGGACCTGCTGGGCCGGCTGGAACTCGCCGCGCGCCGGGCCGGCGGGCGGATACGGCTGCGCGACCCGGACCCCGCGCTACACGCCCTCCTCGATCTGGTCGGACTCCGCTTCCAGGTGGAGGGGCAGACCGAAGAGCGGGAACCAGCGCGCGGTGTCGAGGAAGCAGTGGAAACCGGTGATCCGGCCTTCTGACGCCTCCAGCACCTGCACCGCCCAGGGGGTGAACCCGCCCTTCTCCTCGTCCGGCTTGTAGTGCGCGAACCCCGGCAGGCCGTTTGCCCGCACCGGCAGCAGCCGCGAGCCCGCGCAGGACGCGCCCAGCGTGGTCATGAATCCGGTGATGTCGGCCGGGCCCCGCAGCCACAGGTCGAACGGCGGCATCGTCATCACGGCGTCCTCGTGCAGCAGCGCGGTCAGCGCCGTCATGTCGTAGCCCTCGAACGCCTTCACATAGCGCTCCAGCAGTCTCTGCTGCTCCTCGTCGAGCGGGTCGGACACCGACCCCGCGGCGGTCCCGGGGTCCCGCTCGGCGAGGGTGGCCCGGGCCCGCTGCAGGGCGCTGTTGACGGAGGCGACCGTCGTGTCCAGCAGTTCGGCGACCTCGCTCGCCCGCCAGGCCAGCACCTCGCGCAGGATCAGCACCGCCCGCTGCTTGGGCGGAAGCTGCTGCAGCGCCGCCATGAACGCCAGCCGGACCGACTCCTTGGCGACGGCCGCCTCCGCCGGGTCCTCCACCGCCGGCAGCACACGGGCGTCCGGCACCGGTTCCAGCCAGGTGTTGTCCGGACGGGGGGAGAGCGCCGCCCGCGCGAGCGGACTGGAATCGGTCAGGTCCATCGGCCGGGCCCGCTTGTTGCCGGCCGACAGCATGTCCAGGCAGACGTTGGTCGCGATCCGGTACAGCCACGAGCGCAGGGAGGAGCGGCCCTCGAACCTGTCGTAGCTCCGCCAGGCCCGCACCAGCGTGTCCTGCACCGCGTCCTCGGCCTCGAAGGAGGAGCCCAGCATCCGGTAGCAGTACCCGGTCAGCTCCGTGCGGTGCTTCTCCAGTGCCGTGTCGAGATCCGTCGTCGCCGTTCCGCTGCCCATCACGCACCCACCCCTGTGGCCGTCCCCGTCGCGCGCCTTCGCGCCCCAGCACTTGGGAAGCTACCGCAGCCCACTGACAACGGCGCCCGGAGCGCCCGAATGCCCCGGCCGGGGCGGGCCGGGGCCGGGTTCCCCACCCGGAACGGAACGGAACGGGCGGGCACCGCAGAGGGTGCCCGCCCGTTCGTCCGCGCGTCGCCTCAGTGCGCCGGCACCGGCTCCCGCCGGGCCGCCGCCCGGGCCGCCCGGGACCCGAGGACGGTGATGGCCACGACGCCGAGGACCGCGAGGACACCGACGCCGACCGTGCCCGTCCAGCCGCCGGCGTGGTACGCCGTCGCGCCCACCGTGCTGCCCGCGCTGGAGCCGATGTAGTACGCGGACTGGTAGAGGGCGGAGGCCTGGGCGCGGCCGTGCTCGGCCGTCCGGCTGACCGCCGAGGAGGCGACCGCGTGGCCCGCGAAGAAGCCCGCCGTGATGAGCACCAGTCCCAGCAGGACCAGCGGCAGGGAGGGGGCCAGCGACAGCAGCAGGCCCGCCGCCGTCGTACCGCCCGCCAGGTACAGCGCGCCCCGGCGGCCGAGCCGGCCCACCAGACGGCCCGCCGCCGACGCCGACACCGTACCGACGAGGTACACCAGGAAGATCGAGCCGATGATGCCCTGCGGCAGGGAGAACGGCGCCTGCGTCAGCCGGTAGCCGATCACCGTGTACACGCCGCCGAACACCGTCATGAACAGCGCGCCGATCGCGTACAGCCGGCGCAGCAGCGGGTCGGCGAGATGGCCGCGCACCGTGCCCAGCAGCACCCGCGGGCGCAGCGAGCCCGCCGCGAAGTGCCGCGGGGCCGGCAGCAGCAGCCGGAACGCCACCGCGCAGGCCACCGCGACCGCGCCGATCACGCCGACCGCGACCCGCCAGCCCCACTCCTGCGCGACCCAGCCGGTGATCACCCGGCCGCTCATCCCGCCGACACTGTTGCCGGCGACGAACAGCCCGATCGCCGTGACCAGCGCCTTCGGCCGGACCTCCTCGGCCAGGTACGCCGTCGCGGAGGCGGGCAGTCCCGCGAGGGCCGCGCCCTGCACCGCGCGCAGCGCCACCAGCGCGCCGATGGACGGCGCGAACGGCACCAGCAGGCCCACGCCCACCGCGACCGCCAGCGAGGCCGTCATCACCGTACGGCGGCCGAAGCGCTCCGACAGGGCGCTCATCGGCAGCACGAACAGCGCCAGACCGCCGGTCGCGGCCGCCACCGTCCAGCTCGCCCGGCTCGCCGCCACCCCGAACTCACCGGAGATCAGGGGCAGCAGGGCCTGGGTGGAGTACAGCAGGGCGAAGGTCGCCACCCCGGCGAGGAAGAGGGCGAGGCTCATCCGGCGGTAGCCGGGGCCGCCCGGAGCCATCCGGGGGTCGGTCGCGGAGTCGGAGGAGGGGACGGGCGTTGCGGCGTCCAAGGTGGCGGACGCCCCGGTACTGGCGGGAGACATGCTTCGACGCTAGGCACGGCCCACTGATCCGTCCAATGCATGGAATCGCCATAATCGTTCCCGTGAAGCATGAGCAGAGGTCACCGGATCAGCTGTCATCGTTCAGTGACATGGAAGACATGGCGCTGTTGCTCGCGCCACGCCTCGCGTACTTCGCCGGGGTCGCCCGCACCGAGCACGTCACCCGGGCCGCGCGCGAGATGAACGTGCCCCAGTCCACGCTCTCCCGGGCCATGGTCCGGCTGGAGCAGGACCTCGGCGTCGCCCTGTTCGCCCGCCACGGCCGCACGGTCTCCCTCACCACCGCGGGCCGCACCTTCCTGGTCTCCGCCGAGCGCGCCCTGGCCGAGATCGAGCGCGCCGCCGAGGAGGTCCGCGCCGACGCCGACCCGGCCACCGGCAAGGTCGCCTTCGGCTTCCTGCACACCATGGGCGCCGAGACCGTCCCCGGCCTGCTGCACGCCTTCCGCGCCGACCATCCGCGCGTGCGCTTCAGCCTCGTCCAGAACTACGGCGAGGCCATGCTGGAGCGGCTGCGCGCCGGCGAACTGGACCTCTGCCTGACCTCCCCGGTTCCCGACGCCCCCGACCTGGTCGCCCGCCGCCTGGACGAGCAGAAGCTGCGCCTGGTCGTACCGGCCGACCACCGCCTGGCCGGCCGCCGCCGTGTCCGGCTGGCCGAGGCGTCCGAGGAAACCTTCGTCACCCTGGAGCCCGGCTACGGGCTGCGCCGCATCACCGACGACCTGTGCCGCGAGGCGGGCTTCAAGCCCCGGATCGCCTTCGAGGGCGAGGAGGCGGAGACCCTGAGGGGCCTGGTGGCGGCCGGGCTCGGGGTCGCCCTGCTGCCGCCCCCGACGGTGCCGCGCCCGGGAGTGGTGGAACTGACGGTCACGGCGCCGCGGGCGGCCCGGGAGATCGGCGTCGCCTGGCTGGCCGACCGCCCGGACACCCCTCCGGTGGCGGCCTTCAAGAAGTTCCTGCTCTCCAGGAGGGGGAGTCTGCTTCCCTGAGGGCTGTCCCGCGGTCCCCCGGCGGGCGCACGGCGACGGCTGCGGCGCCCCGCCCCTACCGCCGCAGCGACCTGCCGAACCCCGCGGCCAGCGGCATCCGCAGACCGATCGGCGGCGGAGCGGCCAGCGCGTCCTCCACCGGCCGTGACAGCGGGTGGCCGAACAGCGCGCCCATGACGAAGTCCACCGCGAGCGAGCGCACTTCGTCGCGGTACTGGTGCAACGTGTGGCCGTCGGTGTGCACTTCGAACCGGCACACGTTCCGGTTCGCCTTCTTGGCCCGCTCCGCCAGCCGGAACGACAGCTCCGGGTCGGTGCGCTCGTCGTTCGTACCGTGCACGATCAGCACCCGCCGCCCCACGAGCTGCCGCACCGGCTCGGCGGGCGCGGCCACGTCCTCCTCGGGCAGCCAGGGGGCGAGCGCGACGACGGAGTTCACCGCGTCGTGGCCGCCCGCCCGCAGTGCCGCGCGGCCGCCCATGTCCAGGCCCACCAGGCACACCGGCACATCCCCGTACCGGCGCACCACCTCGTCGGCGGCCCACGCCGCGTCCGCGGCGAGATGCGCCTCGCCGCCGTTCCAGCCGCGGTACCGGTAGTGCACGGCGTGCACGGCCAGTCCCTCCTCCCGGCCCGCCCGGGCGAACCGGCGGCCCAGGGAACGGACGAAGGCCGTCGCCCGAAAAGGTGACGGCCTGCGGTCGGAGTTCTCCTCGCCGCCGGGGAGCAGCAGCACCGCTCCACCCACCGCCGTCGGCTCCGGCCCGACCGCCTTTCCCAGTCCGGCCGTTCGGACCGGCATCGCTTGCTGTCCCATGGCAGAACAGTGTCAGAAGGCGCCGGGTACGAAACCCGTCCGGGCGGTCACCGTTGCGTATCGGCGAAAACCTGCTCCGTCTCCTGGCGTAACGCAGGTGATCTACGCGCGTAGGAGTTAGAGTGCGGAAATGACGAGCCAGATTGCACCGGCTGGGAACGTCCCGGCCCACGTTCCGGCGCCGGACCAGATCCGACGGGCGCCCAAGGTTCTGCTGCACGACCATCTCGACGGCGGGCTGCGTCCCGGTACCGTCGTCGAACTCGCCCGGGAGGCCGGGTACCGCCAACTGCCCGAGACCGACCCCGACAAGCTGGGCCTGTGGTTCCGTGAGGCCGCCGACTCCGGCTCGCTCGAACGGTACCTGGAGACCTTCTCGCACACCGTCGGCGTGATGCAGACCCGGGACGCGCTGGTCCGGGTCGCCCGGGAGTGCGCCGAGGACCTGGCCGAGGACGGGGTCGTCTACGCAGAGGTGCGCTACGCGCCCGAACAGCACCTCTCCGCCGGACTGAGTCTCGAGGAGGTCGTCGAGGCCGTCAACGAGGGGTTCCGGCAGGGGGAGCGGCTGGCCAGGGAGGGCGGCCACCGCATCCGCGTCGGCGCCCTGCTGACCGCCATGCGGCACGCCGCACGTGCCCTGGAGATCGCCGAACTCGCCAACCGCTACCGGGACATGGGCGTCGTCGGCTTCGACATCGCCGGTGCCGAGGCCGGCTACCCGCCCACCCGGCACCTGGACGCCTTCGAGTACCTGAAGCGGGAGAACAACCACTTCACCATCCACGCCGGCGAGGCCTTCGGGCTGCCCTCCATCTGGCAGGCGCTGCAGTGGTGCGGCGCGGACCGGCTCGGACACGGGGTGCGGATCATCGACGACATCGAGGTCCGGGCGGACGGCTCGGTGCGGCTCGGCCGGCTGGCCTCCTACGTCCGCGACAAGCGCATCCCGTTGGAGCTGTGCCCCAGCTCCAACCTGCAGACCGGGGCCGCGCACTCCTACGCCGAGCACCCGATCGGGCTGTTGCGGCGGCTGCACTTCAGGGCGACGGTGAACACGGACAACAGGCTGATGTCGCACACCACCATGAGCCGGGAATTCGAGCACCTCGTCGAGGCGTTCGGTTACACGCTCGACGACCTTCAGTGGTTCTCCGTCAATGCGATGAAATCAGCGTTCATTCCTTTCGATGAACGACTCGCGATGATCAATGACGTGATCAAACCCGGATACGCGGAACTGAAGTCCGAATGGCTGTTCCAGCAGACCGCCTCCACCATTGGTTCTTCCGGTCCGGAGAGCTGACGGCAGGTAAGTCCGCCACCGACATGCGAACGCCCCTTCACGAGTCGTACGCATTTCGGTGTTTGCGGCGGGCTGCGCGGGATGTCTACGGTCGTGGGACCGCTCGGATCTCTTGCGATCACCCGTCTCCGTATTCAAGGACGCATTTAACATGAAGCAGTCTGCTGCCAAGACCCTCGGCGTCGCCGCCCTCGGTGCCGCTTTCGCGGCCGTGGGCGCGGGCGCCGCCGAGGCGGCCCCGGCCGTGCCGGTCGCCCCGCAGGCCCTGGACTCCGTCACCACCGTGCTGCCGGCCCAGCACGTCGGCCAGGCGCTCGCCCAGGGGCAGGGCGCGCTGGGCGCCGGGGGCACCACCGCGCGGCCGGTCGTCGGGAACGTCCTCGCCGGAGGCCCGACCGCGCCGCTCGCCGGGCTGCTCGGCGGACTGCCGCTCCAGGGCATGCCCACCCAGGGCGTCGGGGTGAACGGCCTGCCGCTCGGCTGACATCCGCCGCACGCGCCGCCGGCGCGCCCCGGAACCTTCCCGGGGCGCGCCGGCGGCGATCGCGTGCGAGGGGTCCGGCCCGCGGGGGCTCACCAGGTGGCGGCGCGGGCCTTGTCCTCGGCCGGGAGCAGGATCCACAGCGCTATGTAGAGCAGGAACTGCGGGCCGGGCAGCAGGCAGGACACCAGGAAGACGACCCGCATCGTCGTCGCGGAGGTGCCGAAGCGCCGGGCCAGCGCGGCGCACACTCCGCCGATCACACGGCCGTGGGTGGGGCGGGCGAGGCTGGACATCTGCGGCTCCTTCGTGGACGTCAAACGAGGCGGTCCGGTCGGCTGCCTCAACGATGTCCACGGTACGCGGACGAAGGGGGCGAAGCGTCGCTCTAGGGGGCGATCCCGACCCTGGGAATCGTCGGGGTGCGACCCTGAGCCTGGTCCTCCTGGACGCCGGCCCGCCCGGTCGCGTCCGGTGCCCGCCCGGCCCGCCGGCGCAGCAGCGACCGGCCGGCCGGGACCACGGCCAGGTGGGCCAGGGCCACGCCCACGGTGTTCAGCAGCAGCGAGTCGACGTCCACGACCCGGCCGGGCACGCCGGTCTGCAGCAGGGCGATGCCGGTGGAGACCAGGGCGCCCGCGGCGGTCGTACGGACCAGCGAGGCCAACGGCGACACGGCGAGCCGGCCGTGTGCGGCGGGCAGCAGCACCCCGAGCGGCGCGAGCAGCACCAGCCCCTCGGCGACGCGCCGGGCCGCCCGGGCCGCGCCCAGTGCCAGATCGGCCCGGATGCCGGCCAGGGGACGCAGATTGGCGGGTGCCATCCAGGGCACGTCCAGGGGTCGCAGCATCAGCCAGGCGACGAGCCCGAGATGGGCGACGAGGAGGACACCCCCCGCCACACGGATACGGATCGCGGCGCTGCCGCCGATGGAGCCTTGACGCTGCACGCCCCCCAAGACGCGCCCCTGTGCACAATCGGTTCCGCAACCGTCACGGGGGCGCGGCGAGTCGCCCGCCACATCCGGGCGCCGCCGGTCCCTCAGCCCGCGTCGACCTCGCTCGACGGCGGCTCCGTGCTGACCGGGCGGCTGCGGACGGCGTCGGTGCACTCGTAGCGGCGCAGCGGGGCGGGGGCCGGTCCGCCGAGGATCACCGAGCCGTCGCCCTCCGTCGCCGCCGAGTCGGAGAGGGTGCAGACGATCTGGGCGAGGGCGTAGGAGGTGAGCCGGGACGGGGCGGTGCTCAGCCGCAGCGTGTCCTCGGGGTCCTTGTGGCCGGGGCCGGTCACACCCTGGCCGCCCGGCACGTACGTGGTGTAACCGGCCGACTTCTCCGCGGCCGACGGGGACGCGGCGAGCTGGTCCAGCAGGCCCTGGGCCACGATGACCCGGCGCCGCGCGTCCGGGGTGCCGTCCGGGACGCGCACGGTGCGGTCGACGGCGACCAGGGAGGACCGGCACAGCAGGAACACCTGTACCGGAACGCCGTGCGCGGACTGCGTCGTCACATCGGGCGCGGACAGCGAGCACGGCACCCGCGAGGGTGCCGCGCCGAAGTCGGTCGGCACCTCGGTGGGCCGGATCCCGCACCCGGCCACCACCGTGGTCAGGAGGCAGGCCGCGAGCAGACGCCGTACGGTCCGGGCCGTCGGTGCGGTCCGTGCGGTCCGTGCGGTCATGATCCCTCCTTCCCGGTGGTGTTCCCGGCCTTGCCGTCCTGGGTGTCCTCGTCGTCCTCCGCGGCCAGCCGGGAGGCGTCCCGCGGCAGCCGCAGTGTGAACACCGCGCCGCCCTCCGGTGAGTTGGCGGCGGTGATGCCGCCGCCGTGGATGTGGGCGTTCTCCATGGCGATGGACAGGCCCAGGCCGCTGCCCTCGGAGCGCGGCCGGGACGCGCTGGCCTTGTAGAAGCGGTCGAAGACGTGCGGCAGGACGTCCTCGGGGATGCCGGGCCCGTGGTCGCGCACCGCGATGACCAGGTCGTCGCCGTCGATCCGTACCGACACCCTGACCGGCGAGCCGCCGTGCTTGAGGGCGTTGCCGATCAGGTTGGCCAGTATGACGTCGAGGCGGCGTGGGTCCAGCCGGGCGTGGCGTCCGCGCTCGGCGTCCAGCTCGACCGCGTCCAGCCAGGCGCGGGCGTCGATGCAGGCGGTGATCTGGTCGGCGATGTCCACGTCGTCCAGGACCAGCCGGGCGGTGCCCGCGTCGAAGCGGGTCACCTCCATCAGGTTCTCGACCAGGTCGTTCAGCCGCCGGGTCTCGCTGACCACCAGCCGTACCGCCGGCTCGATCATCGGGTCGATGCCCCCGGCCTCGGAGTCCAGCTCCTCCTCCAGCACCTCCGTCACGGCGGTGATGGCGGTCAGCGGGGTCCGCAGCTCATGGCTCATGTCCGCGACGAAGCGGCGCGAGGACTCGTCCCGGGCGGCCATCTCGGCGACCCGTTTCTCCAGCGCCTCGGCCGCGTTGTTGAACGTCCGCGACAGATCGGCGAGTTCGTCGGTGCCGGACACGCTGAGCCGGGTGTCCAGCCGGCCCTCGCCGAGCCGCCGGGCGGCCACCCCGAGCCGGTGCACCGGCTTCAGCACGGTGGTCGCGGCGGCCTGCGCGAGCAGCGCGGAGCCGATCAGGGCCAGGCCGGTCGCGATCCCCAGCGACCAGGCCAGCGAGTTGAGGTCCTTGGCCTCCGGTTCCAGCGACTTGGCCAGGTAGCCGGTGGGCCCGCCCCCGACCAGCCGCGCTCCGGCCACCAGGTACGGCGTGCCGTGGTCGTCGACCCGCTGCCAGTACAGGTGGTACGGCGCCTTGTTGCCGTCGGTCACCGGCTGCCGCTTGTTCACCGCCGCGCGCAGCGACGCCGGCACGTCCTCCAGCGAGAAGCCGTTGATCCCGCCCGACGTGCCGTACACCGTCTTGCCGCGCGCGTCCTCGGCGACCAGCAGCACGCTGAACCGCTGGCTGCTGCCGGCCATCTGGCCCGCCGCCCGCTGCAGCTCGTCCTGGGTGGGGCGGGCGGGCAGCGCGCCCGCCCGGTTCTGCATCTCCTGCTGGAAGTCGCGCAGCACCGCGTCCTGCGCGCGTGTCAGCACGGCCTCCCGGTTCAGCCAGTACGCGATGCCCGACGCCGACACCGCGGCGGTGAGCGCGACCAGCGCGAAGACCACGACCAGCCGCAGCCTGAGGCTGGTGAACCGCAGCCGCGACACACTTCCCTTGCGCCCCGCGGCCCAGCGGCGCGGTCCCCCTCGCGTGTCGGTCACTGAGGAGTGTCCAGGCGGTAGCCGACACCACGGACGGTACGGATCAGGGTCGGGGAGGAGGGCACGTCCTCCACCTTGGCGCGCAGCCGCTGGACGCACGCGTCCACCAGCCGGGAGTCGCCCAGGTAGTCGTGCTCCCAGACCAGCCGCAGCAACTGCTGCCGGGACAGCGCCTGACCGGGCCGCCGGCTCAGCTCCAGCAGCAGCCGCAACTCGGTCGGCGTGAGCTGCAGGTCCTCGCCGTTCTTGGTCACGGTCATCGCGGAGCGGTCGATGACGAGGCTGCCGAACGTCGCCGAGTCGCTGGACTCGCGCTCCCCGCGCCGCAGGACGGCCCGGATCCGGGCGTCCAGCACCCGGCCCTGGACGGGCTTCACCACGTAGTCGTCGGCACCGGACTCCAGTCCGACCACCACGTCGATGTCATCGCTGCGGGCGGTCAGCAGGATGATCGGAAGCTGGTCGGTGCGCCGGATGCGCCGGCACACCTCGAACCCGTCGATGCCGGGCAGCATCACGTCCAGCACGATCAGATCCGGCCGCTGCTCGCGCAGCAGCTTCAGACCGTCCTCACCGCTGGCAGCGGTCGCCACCCGGTGGCCCTGGCGCGTCAGGGAGAGCTCCAGGGCCGTGCGGATGGCGTCGTCGTCCTCGATCAGCAACAGGGAAGGCACGGGCTCATTCTGGCCCATGGACGGGGTGTGGATCGACCGGTGGGACGCGGATCGAGGCCGCAGCGGCCGGACGGCGGCTCGCGCTCGCCCGCACGGGCGGGTCCGCACGGGCGCGGACGGGACCGTGCCGCCCGCTCCGCGCGGGCCCCGCGACCCGCCCCGGCCCGACCCCTGTGACAGGTCTGTGACAGTCGGCGGACACGGCCATGAAGGTCACTCGGCAAGCTTTCCGGCACAGGCAAGGAAGCACGACCGAGCCGGCCGGGGTACCGGAAGTCCACGACGGGGAGCGCGAGATGAACACGCTGCACGGCATCAGCACCAGCGCAGTGGTCACGCGTCTGCACGACGTGCACCGGGGCTCGGAGAAGTCCGGTGCCGTGAGCGGGCGGGGGTGCGCTCGCGGCACCGGGCGTCAGCACACCGGTTACATGACGGTGGTTGACGCGCGCACGGGGGAGACGCACGGGGGAACCGCGTACGGGGAGGAACCGGGGGAGCGCCGTTCGCTGACCGAGGCGGAGTTCACCGCCTACGTCCAGGAGCGCCGCGCCTCCCTGTACGCCACCGCCTACCACCTGACCGGCGACCGTTTCGAGGCCGAGGACCTGCTGCAGAGCGCGCTGTTCTCGACGTACCGGGCGTGGGAGCGGATCAGCGACAAGGCGGCGGTCGGCGGCTACCTGCGCCGGACCATGACCAACCTGCACATCAGCGCCTGGCGGCGCCGCAAGCTCAACGAGTACCCGACCGAGGAACTGCCGGAGACGCCCGGCGACACGGACGCGATGCGCGGCACCGAACTGCGCGCGGTCCTGTGGCAGGCGCTGGCCCGGCTGCCCGAACTCCAGCGCACCATGCTGGTCCTGCGCTACTACGAGGGCCGTACGGACCCGGAGATCGCGGAGATCCTCGGCATCAGTGTCGGCACGGTGAAGTCCAGCATCTGGCGCTCCCTGCGCCGGCTGCGCGAGGACGAGGTCCTCAGCTTCGGCCGTGACGAGGAGGACGCCTTCGGCGAGCTGGTCGCCTGAGGCCGGGGGGAGCGACGGGGGAACGGGGGACCACTGGGGGGTGGGACCCACGGGGGAGCACGGGGGAGCACGGGGGAGCGAAAGGAGCGGGATCGGACGGGCCTCGGGCCGGTCCGGTCCCGCCTCGCGTTGCGGGCGTCTCGCGTCGTGCTCAGGCCACCGTCCGCTGCGGAGCCGGCCGGCCCGCCGCGGCCATCCGGTCCAGTGCCTCGTCGCGGTCGCAGGGATGCGCGCCCAGGGACACCTGCCGGGCCACGATCGACCGCTCGGAGCGCATCAGCCGCCAGCCCCGCCGCAGCAGGAACGGCACCGACTTGCGGCCCTCCCTGAGGTCCCGCAGGAAGCGCCGGCGGAAGGTGGTGACCGAACCCCGGCTCAGGCACAGCGCGTCGGCCAGCACGCCCCGCTCCCGGCAGCGCTCCACGATCTCGGCGGCGAAGATGCCCTCCGCGATGAACAGCGGGGCGGACCCGATGCCCAGCGTCTCCTCGCCGGTGCGGGCGCTCAGCGCGAGGTCGTACACGGGTACGGTCGTGGCCCCCGTGGCGCACAGCCGGACGATGGACTCGACGGCGACGTCCGCGTCCCACGACCCGGGGTGGTCCCAGTCGATGTCCGAACTCCCGTCCACCAGCGGCAGGGTCGGGTCGCCGGCTTCCTTGTAGAAGTCGTCGAGGCGCAGTACGGGTAGCCCGGAACGGGCGGCGACGAGGGACTTGCCCGAACCCGAGGGGCCGCAGAGCAGCACGACGCGGGCGGGGGACGGCGGATGAAGGCTCACGGAACACCAGTTTGACGCATGGCGGCGCTCCTGCCGACCCCGCGGGTCGGCTTTGGAGCGCGCGTCACATCTCAACTACCCTACGTGCTGATCTGTTTACCCTGCGCACCAGAAGGCGGCATCGGCGATGGCCCGACACACTTCCTCCCAGCACCCCACCGTGCAGCGCGCCCTGATCGCCCTCGCGGCCGCCGGAGCGGCGCTGGGAGCGGGTGCGGCGTCCGCGCACGCGGACGGCGGCGCCCGGCTCGCCGACACCCCCGCCCCGGTCGGCGGCCTCGACCCGGCCGCGGGTCCGGCGTCCCTCACCGGCACGGTCGGCTACGCCACCGGCCCGCTCTCCGCCCTCAAGCCCAACCCCCTCGCGGGTACCGGTGTCGACCCCCTGGACAACGGCGTCGGCACCCAGATCGCCGACTTCAAGCCGATCGGCACCGGCGATCTGACCCGGCCGATCGCCGAGGCGGACTCGTTCGGGAGCCTGCCGGTGCTGGGGCAGGTCATCAGCCCGCGGGGCTGACCGGCGCCGCCCGGCCGGTGCCCCGGTACGACGAAGAGCCGCGCCACCCCCGGACGGAGGGGTGACGCGGCTCGCTCGTGCGGGCGGGCGCGGGGCGGCTCAGTACGACGAGCCCGAGGCGCCCAGCGACCCCGTGGGGTGCCAGACCGTCTTGGTCTCCAGGAACGCCGTCAGCCGGTCGGTGCCCGGCGTCCCGAAGTAGTCCACAGGCTGTGGACGCAGGACGCGCTTCAGGTTGTCCGCCGCCGCGATCTCCAGCTCCTTGGCCAGCGCCTCGTCGGCGCCCGCGAGGTCGATCGCGTTGACGTCCTGGTGCGCGGCCAGCGGCGTGGCGATCTCCGCCGTGCGGCCCGACAGGACGTTGACGACACCACCGGGAACGTCGGAGGTCGCCAGCACCTCGCCCAGGGACAGGGCGGGCAGCGGGGCCTCCTCGGAGGCGATCACGACCGCCGTGTTGCCGGTGGCGATGACCGGGGCCACGACCGAGACCAGGCCCAGGAACGACGACTCCCGCGGGGCCAGGACGGCGACCACGCCGGTCGGCTCGGGGGAGGAGAGGTTGAAGAACGGGCCCGCGACCGGGTTGGCGCCACCCACCACCTGGGCGATCTTGTCGGTCCAGCCCGCGTACCAGACCCAGCGGTCGATGGCGGCGTCCACGACG
Organism: Streptomyces cellostaticus; assembly: GCF_023630175.1. Taxonomy (GTDB): domain Bacteria; phylum Actinomycetota; class Actinomycetes; order Streptomycetales; family Streptomycetaceae; genus Streptomyces; species Streptomyces cellostaticus_A. The sequence continues at coordinate 34,852 of NZ_JALLIN010000026.1, forward strand.
GCGGCCGCCTTGGACTTCGACAGGCCCTCGGCGTCCGCGACCTCCCGCACGAACTGCTCCCGGCGGCCCTCCAGCATCTCCGCGACGCGGTAGAGGACCTGGCCGCGGTTGTAGGCGGTCGCGCCGGACCAGCCGCCGAACGCCTTGCGGGCGGCGACCACCGCGTCACGGGCGTCCTTGCGGGAGGACTGCGGAGCGTTGGCCAGCCAGTTGCCCTTCGAGTCCGTCACCTCGTACACCCGGCCGCTCTCGGAACGCGGGAACTTCCCGCCGACGTACAGTTTGTAGGTCTTGAAGACCGACAGCCGCTCGATCTTCTCGGACTTCTCAGACATCGAGGTACGCCTCCAGGCCGTGGCGGCCGCCCTCGCGGCCGAAGCCCGACTCCTTGAAGCCGCCGAACGGCGAGGTCGGGTCGAACTTGTTGAACGTGTTGGACCAGACGACACCGGCGCGCAGCTTGCCCGCGACGGCCAGGATCCGGGAGCCCTTCTCGGTCCAGATGCCCGCCGACAGGCCGTACGCCGTGTTGTTGGCCTTGGCGACCGCCTCGTCGGGCGTGCGGAAGGTGAGGACGGACAGCACCGGGCCGAAGATCTCGTCGCGGGCGATGGTGTGCGCCTGGGTGACGTTCGTGAAGAGCGTCGGCGCGAACCAGTAGCCGGAGCCGGGCAGTTCGCAGGCCGGCGACCAGCGCTCGGCGCCCTCCGCCTCGCCCTGCTCGGCGAGCGCGGTGATCCGGGCGAGCTGCTCGGCGGAGTTGATCGCGCCGATGTCGGTGTTCTTGTCGAGCGGGTCGCCGAGCCGCAGGGTGGACAGCCGGCGCTTGAGGGAGTCGAGCAGCTCGTCGTGGATCGACTCCTGGACCAGCAGCCGGGAGCCCGCGCAGCAGACCTGGCCCTGGTTGAAGAAGATGCCGTTCACGATGCCCTCGACGGCCTGGTCGATGGGCGCGTCGTCGAAGACGATGTTGGCGCCCTTGCCGCCCAGCTCGAGGGTGAGCTTCTTGCGGGTGCCGGCGACGGTCCGCGCGATCTCCTTGCCGACGTTCGTCGACCCGGTGAACGCGACCTTGTTCACGTCCCGGTGCGCGACGAGGGCGGCGCCCGCGTCGCCGTAGCCCGGGAGGATGTTGACGACACCCTTGGGCAGGCCCGCCTGGCGGCAGATGTCCGCGAAGAACAGGGCCGACAGCGGGGTGGTCTCGGCCGGCTTCAGCACGACCGTGTTGCCGGTCGCCAGCGCCGGGGCGATCTTCCACGCCAGCATCAGCAGCGGGAAGTTCCAGGGGATCACCTGGCCGGCGACGCCGAGGGGCCTGGGGTCCGTGCCGAACCCGGCGTGGCCGAGCTTGTCCGCCCAGCCCGCGTAGTAGAAGAAGTGCGCGGCGACCAGCGGAAGGTCCGCGTCCCGGGTCTCCTTGATCGGCTTGCCGTTGTCCAGCGTCTCCAGGACCGCCAGCTCGCGGCTGCGCTCCTGGATGATGCGGGCGATGCGGAACAGGTACTTGGCGCGGGCGGAGCCGGGCAGCGCCGACCACTTCTCGAAGGCCTTGCGGGCCGCCTTCACGGCGCGGTCGACGTCCTCGGCGCCGGCCTGCGCGACCTCGGAGAGCACCTCCTCGGTGGACGGCGAGACCGTCTTGAAGACCTTGCCGGCGGCGGCCTCGGTGAACTCGCCGTCGATGAACAGGCCGTAGGAGGGGGCGATGTCGACGACCGCGCGGGACTCGGGCGCCGGTGCGTAATCGAATGCGGATGCCATGGTGATCAGTCCACCGTCACGTAGTCGGGGCCGGAGTAGCGGCCGGTGGCCAGCTTCTGACGCTGCATCAGCAGGTCGTTCAGGAGCGAGGAGGCGCCGAAGCGGAACCAGTGGTTGTCCAGCCAGTCCTCACCCGCGGTCTCGTTGACCAGGACGAGGAACTTGATGGCGTCCTTGGTGGTGCGGATGCCGCCGGCCGGCTTCACGCCGACCTGGACGCCGGTCTGGGCGCGGAAGTCGCGGACGGCCTCCAGCATGAGCAGGGTGTTGGCGGGCGTGGCGTTCACCGCCACCTTGCCGGTCGACGTCTTGATGAAGTCGGCCCCCGCCATCATGCCCAGCCAGCTCGCCCGGCGGATGTTGTCGTAGGTCGACAGCTCGCCGGTCTCGAAGATGACCTTCAGCCGGGCGCTCGTGCCGCAGGCCTCCTTCACGGCGACGATCTCGTCGTGCACCTTGAGGTAGTCGCCCGAGAGGAACGCGCCACGGTCGATGACCATGTCGATCTCGTCGGCGCCGGCGGCCACGGCGTCCCGGACGTCGGCCAGCTTCACCGCCAGGGCGGCCCGGCCGGCCGGGAAGGCGGTGGCGACCGAGGCGACCTTCACGCCGGAACCGGCGACGGCCTCCTTGGCGGTGGCCACCATGTCGGGATAGACGCAGACGGCCGCCGTCGTGGGGGTGGTGCGGTCCGTGGGGTCGGGATGGGCCGCCTTGGCGCCGAGCGCCCGGACCTTGCCCGGGGTGTCCGCGCCTTCCAGCGTCGTCAGGTCGACCATCGAGATGGCGAGGTCGATGGCGTACGCCTTCGCGGTGGTCTTGATGGAACGGGTGCCGAGAGACGCGGCGCGCGCCTCCAGGCCGACCGCGTCGACGCCGGGCAGCCCGTGGAGGAAGCGGCGCAGCGTGCTGTCGGACGCGGTGACGTCAGCGAACGGCTGTGCGGGGGAAGCAGTGGTGGGCATGGTCACCAGGGGAGCATATCTACGCGCGTAGCGAATGTATAGCCCCGGGTGCTCACCGGCTACCCGGCGATCTCGGACGAGCGCGGGGACCGGGGTGCGCGGGAACGCTCCGCCGGCGTCGGGCAGAATCGGCACCATGACGACGCCCGACCACCGGTCACCCGAGTCACGGCCCACCGCCAAGGACGTGATCTACCGCTCGCCCCTGGCACTCGTGGCCGGTGTGCTGCTGCTGGTGCTCGCCTGCTGGCTGGGCTTCGACGCGCTGGTCCGCGGGCACGGGCGCACCCCCTGGCTGGCCCTCGCCGCGCTGATCCTCGCCGTGCCGCTGGTGGTCGCCTTCACCCTGCGCCCGGCGGTGTTCTCGGGCGAGGACCGGCTCCGGGTCCGCAACCCCTTCCGGTCGGTCACCCTGCCCTGGGGCGAGGTCGCCTCGCTGCGCTCCGGCTACACCAACGAGGTCGTCGCCAACTCCGGCGACAAGTACCAGCTCTGGGCCATCCCCGTCTCCCTGCGTGCCCGCAAGAAGGCGGCCCGCAGGCAGGCCCGCGCGGACGCGGCGGCCCGGGGCGGCCGGTCGGGTGCCTTCGGCTTCGGCGGCGCCTTCGGGGGCCTCGTCGACCACGACGGACCGACCCGCGCGGAGAGCGACCGGATCATCGACGATCTGCGGGCGACCGCGGAGCGCCGGGGCCCGGCGAGCACGGCCCAGGGCGAGGTGACGGTGCGCTGGGCCTACGAGCTGATCGCCCCCGCGGTCGCCGGCGCGGTGCTGCTCGTGGTGCTGCTGGCGGTGGGCTGAGGCCGGCCCACGCGGCCGGGGAGGGCGCGGGCTCGGAGCGGCCCCGCCGCCGTGACCGGGGGCACCGGTCACGGCGGCGGGGCCGACGTGGGGGTGTGCGGCGGTCGCCGGGCAGGCGCCGCTCAGAGGCCGGCCGCCGCCGACAGGTCCCGCTTCAGGGCCGCCAGGAGTTCGGCCGCCCTGGTGCGGGCCGCCGGGAGGGCGGCGCGGTCGGCGGCCGGGACGACGACCTCCAGGTAGCACTTCAGCTTGGGCTCCGTGCCGCTGGGGCGGACGACGACCCGGGCGCCGTCGAGCGTGTAGCGCAGGCCGTCGGTGGGCGGGAGCCGGTCCGTGCCCCGGGTCAGGTCCTCGGCGCGGGTGATGGCCAGGCCCGCCAGCCCGGTCGGGGGCTGCTCGCGCAGCCGGCGCATCGCGTCCGAGATGACGGAGAGGTCCTCGACGCGGACCGAGAGCTGGTCGGTCGCGTGCAGCCCGTGCTCCACGGCCAGGTCGTCGAGCAGGTCGAGCAGGGTGCGGCCCCGCTCCTTGAGCACCGAGGCCAGCTCGGTGATCAGCAGCGCGGCGGTGATGCCGTCCTTGTCCCGCACGCCCTGCGGGTCGACGCAGTAGCCGAGCGCCTCCTCGTAGCCGTAGCGCAGGCCGTCCACGCGGGCGATCCACTTGAAGCCGGTCAGGGTCTCCTCGTACGGGAGCTTCGCGCTCTCGGCGATGCGGCCGAGGAGGGAGGAGGAGACGATCGACTCCGCGAAGGTGCCGGTGGCCCCGCGCCCGACCAGGTGTGCGGCGAGCAGCGAGCCCACCTCGTCGCCGCGCAGCATCCGCCAGTCGGCGCCGTCACGGACGGCCACGGCGCAGCGGTCGGCGTCCGGGTCGTTGGCGATGACCAGGTCCGGGTCGGTGGCGCGGGCCCGGGCGAACGCCAGGTCCATGGCGCCCGGCTCCTCCGGGTTGGGGAAGGCCACGGTCGGGAAGTCCGGGTCCGGGTCGGCCTGCTCGGCGACCAGCACCGGCTCCGGGAACCCGGCGCGGGCGAAGGCGGCCAGCAGGACGTCCCGGCCGACGCCGTGCATCGCCGTGTAGACCGTGCGCGCGGTACGCGGGGAGTCCGCGTCCAGGACGGCGTCCGTGCGGGCCAGATAGGCCTCCAGGACCGAGTCGTCCAGCGTCTGCCAGCCCGACTCCGGACGGGGGACGTCGTCCAGCGAGGCGATCGCGTCGATCTCGGCGGCGATCTCCGCGTCGGCGGGCGGGACGATCTGGGAGCCGTCGCCGAGGTACACCTTGTAGCCGTTGTCCCGGGGCGGGTTGTGGCTGGCGGTGACCTCCACGCCCGCGACCGCGCCCAGGTGCCGGATGGCGAACGCCAGTACCGGGGTGGGCAGGGGCCGCGGCAGCACGGCGGCCCGCAGGCCGGCGCCGGTCACCACGGCGGCGGTGTCCCGGGCGAAGTCGGCGGACATGTGGCGGGCGTCGTAGCCGATGACGACCAGCCCGGCCTCGTCGCCCCCGTGGGAGGCCCCGTGCTTCCTCAGGTACGCGGCCAGCCCGGCCGCGGCACGGATCACGACCGAGCGGTTCATGCGCATCGGGCCGGCGCCCAGCTCGCCGCGCAGGCCCGCGGTGCCGAACTGGAGGGTGCCGGAGAACCGCGCGCGCAGTTCGGGCACGTCACCGGCGTCGAGCAGCCCGGCCAGCTCCTCGCGGGTGCGCGGGTCGGGGTCCTCGGCGAGCCATGCCTTGGCCTTGGCGATGAGTTCGTCCTGCACCTTGGGTCAACCTCTCCTCAGTTCCTGCCGGAGGCTTCGCCCCCGGACCCCCGTTCCGCACCGTCCCACCGTCCCACCGGCCCGGCCGGCGGGCGTGCGGTCTCTCAGATCCTGCCCAGCACCTGCGTCAGGAGCTGCCCCATGCGCGCCGCCGAGTCGCGGCCCGCCTGCAGGACCTCCTCGTGGTTCAGCGGCTCGCCGGTCATGCCCGCGGCGAGGTTGGTGACCAGGGAGATGCCCAGCACCTCGGCGCCGGCCTCACGGGCGGCGATGGCCTCGAGCACCGTGGACATGCCGACCAGGTCCGCGCCGATGACGCGGGCCATGCGGATCTCCGCCGGGGTCTCGTAGTGCGGGCCGGGGAACTGCGCGTAGACGCCCTCCTCCAGGCTGGGGTCGATCTCCTTGCACAGGGCGCGCAGGCGCGGGGAGTACAGGTCGGTGAGGTCGACGAAGTTGGCGCCGACGATCGGCGAGGTCGCCGTCAGGTTGATGTGATCGTTGATCAGCACCGGCTGGCCGGGGCGCATGCCCTCGCGCAGGCCGCCGCAGCCGTTGGTGAGGACCACGGTCTTGCAGCCGGCGGCGACGGCCGTGCGGACGCCGTGGGCGACGGCGGCCACGCCGCGGCCCTCGTAGTAGTGGGTGCGGCCCAGGAAGACCAGGGCCCGCTTGTCACCGAAGGAGTACGAGCGGACCCTGCCGCCGTGCCCCTCCACGGCCGGCGGCGGGAAGCCGGGCAGCTCGGTGACCTGGAACTCGGCGTCGGGTGCGCCGAGGGCGTCGACGGCCGGAGCCCAGCCGGAGCCCATCACGAGAGCTACGTCGTGGGTCTCGGCGCCGGTCAGTTCGCGCAGGCGCGCGGCGGCGGCGTCGGCGGCGGCGTAGGGATCGCCCTGGATGTCGTCCGGAAGAAGAGATGCGTTCACGCCGACGAGGGTAGCCGGTTCTCGCCTACGCGCGTAGATGACGGACCCCACGGGATGGCGATCGTTGTCTTGTCGTTTCCAACGAGGCACGGTCTCCGTCCGGACGGTGTCCGGCGCGCGGCCGCTGCCGCCGCCCGCGTGGGCCCGGTTCCGCCCGGTCGCGACGGGCGGAACCCGGCTTGCCGGACAGCCCTCAGCACGGGCGCTTGCGCAGCTCCATCACGTAGTCGTGGGGTGCGCCCGCCGATTCCGCCGCGTCCGCGATCTCGCCCAGGTAGCGGGCCGAGGGCAGTCCGCCCTCGTAGCCGTTGAGGGCGTACACCCAGGCCGGCTCCTCGCCGTCCAGGGTGTGCGCGCGGACCCGGACGCGGCGGTAGATGCCCAGCCCCACGCCCTCCCACCGGTCGAGGGACTCCTCGTCCATCGGTGCGATGTCGTACAGGCCGACGAAGACCTGCGCCCCGGGCTCCTCGACGATCATCGCCAGCGCCCCCTCCCAGCCGAGCTGCTCGCCGCCGAAGGCGAGCCGCCAGCCGTTCAGCCAGCCCACGGCGCGCAGCGGCGAGTGCGGGGCGCGGCGGGACATCAGCCGCGCGTCGAGGTTGCCGGCGTACGCGGCATAGAGCGACATGCACGAAGGGTACGGCAGGCGAAACACTCGTCCCGCACGTACCGGAGGGCACCGGCGGGCGCCCCCGGGCAGTAGCACCTTGAGGCGTGCGGGACAATGGGGTACGTGACTCGGATCGTGATCATCGGTGGCGGACCCGGCGGATATGAAGCGGCCCTGGTGGCCGCCCAGCTCGGCGCGGAGGTGACCGTCGTCGACTGCGACGGTCTGGGCGGGGCGTCGGTGCTGACCGACTGCGTGCCGTCGAAGACCCTTATCGCTACGGCCGAGGTGATGACCACCTTCGACTCCTCCTACGAGGAGCTGGGCATCATCGTCGCCGACGACACCCCGCCGCTGGAGCAGGCGGCGCGGGTGGTCGGCGTGGACCTCGGCAAGGTCAACCGCCGGGTGAAGCGCCTCGCGCTCGCCCAGTCCCACGACATCACCGCGTCCGTCACCCGGGCCGGCGCCCGTGTCATGCGCGGGCGCGGACGGCTCGACGGCATGCAGGCCCTGGACGGCTCCCGCAAGGTCGTCGTCACCGCCGCCGACGGCACCGAGGAGACGCTCACCGCCGACGCCGTCCTCATCGCCACCGGCGGTCACCCCCGCGAGCTCCCGGACGCCCGTCCCGACGGCGAGCGCATCCTCAACTGGACGCAGGTCTACGACCTCACCGAGCTGCCGGAAGAGCTGATCGTGGTCGGCTCCGGCGTCACCGGCGCCGAGTTCGCCGGCGCCTACCAGGCGCTGGGGTCCAAGGTCACCCTGGTCTCCTCCCGGGACCGGGTGCTGCCGGGCGAGGACCCGGACGCCGCCGCGGTCCTCGAGGACGTCTTCCGCCGCCGCGGCATGAACGTCATGGCCCGCTCCCGCGCGCAGTCCGCCAAGCGCGTCGGCGACCGGGTCGAGGTGACGCTGGCCGACGGCCGGGTCATCACCGGCTCGCACTGCCTGATGGCCGTCGGCGCCATCCCCAACAGCGCGGGCCTGGGCCTGGAGGAGGCCGGCGTCAAGCTGCGCGACTCCGGGCACATCTGGACCGACAGGGTGTCGCGCACGAGCGCTCCGGGCGTCTACGCCGCCGGTGACGTCACGGGCGTCTTCGCCCTGGCCTCGGTCGCGGCGATGCAGGGACGCATCGCCATGTACCACTTCCTCGGCGACGCGGTGGCCCCGCTGAACCTGAAGACGGTCTCCTCCAACGTGTTCACCGACCCCGAGATCGCCACCGTCGGGTACAGCCAGGCGGACGTGGACGCGGGCAAGATCGACGCCCGGGTGGTGAAGCTGCCCCTGCTGCGCAACCCGCGCGCCAAGATGCAGGGCATCCGGGACGGCTTCGTCAAGATCTTCTGCCGGCCGGGCACCGGGATCGTCGTCGGCGGTGTCGTCGTCGCGCCGCGCGCCTCGGAACTGATCCACCCCATCTCGATCGCCGTCGACAACGATCTGACGGTCGAGCAGATCGCGAAGGCCTTCACGGTGTACCCCTCGCTTTCGGGGTCGATCGCGGAGGTGGCACGGCAGTTGCACACGCGCAAGGCGGGCATCGAGGCCTGACCCCTGGGAGCCGACTTCCCGCTGGTCACGGGGAGTTGTCGAGCATGCGTGCGGCATAGGCGGGCGGATTAGGCCCTATACCACCTCCTGCCGTGCCGTACGAACAACTTCTGTAATTCGGCGCAAACTGCTGAAACCAGACGCTCGTTGGGGTTACTGTCAGTTTCGTGTTCGCTGCAGAACGTCGCCAATTGATTCTCGAAATGGTGCGAGCGAACGGAGCGGTGTCGCTCCGTGAACTCGCCCGCGTCGTCCAGACCTCCGAAGTGACCGTACGGCGGGACGTGCGCGCGCTGGAGGCAGAAGGACTCCTCGACCGCCGGCACGGCGGTGCGGTACTGCCGGGCGGGTTCACGCGGGAGTCCGGCTTTCCGCAGAAGTCCCATCTCGCGACCGCCGAGAAGACGGCCATCGCCGACCTCGCCGCCGGCCTCGTCGAAGAAGGCGAGGCCATCGTGGTCGGGGCGGGCATCACCACGCAGGAGCTGGCCCGTCGGCTCGCGCGGGTGCCCGGGCTGACCGTCGTGACCAACTCCCTGCTGGTGGCGCAGGCGCTGGCCCACGCCAACCGGGTGGAGGTCGTCATGACCGGCGGCACCCTGCGCGGCTCCAACTACGCCCTCGTCGGCTCCGGCGCGGAGCAGTCCCTCCAGGGGCTCAGGGTCTCCAAGGCCTTCCTGTCCGGGAGCGGGCTCACCGCGGAGCGGGGGCTGTCCACGTCCAACATGCTCTCGGCCTCCGTCGACCGGGCCCTGGTCCAGGCCGCCGCCGAGGTCGTGGTCCTCGCCGACCACACCAAGCTGGGCACCGACACGATGTTCCAGACGGTGCCGACCGACGTCATCACCCGCCTGGTCACCGACGAGCCGCCCGGGCACGACGACCGTGCCGGCACCGAGCTGCAGGCCCTCGCCGACCAGGGCGTGCAGATCGCCGTGGCGGGAGCGGGGGGAAACCCGGTGGGTGAACCCGTGCCCGCGGCCCGGCAGCAGAGGTCCTCCTCACTGCCGGGGCCCCGTCGGGGGCAGGTCGCCCCTGGCGCGCTGCGGGGCATGCTCGGGGACCAGCCGGCCGGTGCCGAGCGGGGGCGTGTCGCCGACCTGCGCAGGCGCTGAGGGGCTTCACGCGGGCCTGGGGAGCCTCTGTGCGGGTACCGGGGGGCCGCGGTCGCGGGCGAGTCGACAGGCTGTCGCGGGGGTGCTCCGGGGGCGTCACGGGCTCCGCGGGGCATGCCCGGGGGGCAGCAGGCCGGTGCCGACGGTGCCGAGCCGGGGCGTGTCACCGACCTGTGCAGGCGCTGAGGGGCTGTCACGGGGCGCTCCGGAGCCGTCACGGGCGGCCGGGCCCCCGTGGGCGTGGAGGCCGCGGGGCTGCGGCGCGGTTCGCCGGACGCCGGTCCACCGGCTCGCTGCGGGGCCGTGGGACGCCGGTGCGCCGCGGTGGGACGGGCCGCCGGACGGCTGCGTGAGCCCCGCAGGTCCGCTCGGCCACGTGGCCGAGCGGCGACCGGCACGGCTCGCCGCCCTGCGGGCCGGGCGCCGGGACCCCCCTCCGTGTGGCGGCCCGTCAAAGCCGGACGCCCGGTGCGGCCCTGTCGGGCGCCACCGGGCGTCGGGGTACGCAGACGCCTCGCGTCAGTCCTTGATCTCGCAGATCGCGGCGCCGGACGTGACCGAGGCGCCCACCTCGAAGTTCAGGCCCTTGATGGTGCCGGACCGGTGGGCGTTGAGCGGCTGCTCCATCTTCATGGCCTCCAGGACGACGACCAGGTCGCCCTCCTTGACCTCCTGGCCCTCCTCCACCGCGACCTTCACGATCGTGCCCTGCATCGGGGAGGCGAGGGTGTCACCGGAGGCGACCGGGCCGGACTTCTTGGCCGCGCGGCGCTTCGGCTTCGCGCCGGCCGCGAGGCCGGTGCGGGCCAGCGACATGCCCAGGGAGGACGGCAGGGAGACCTCGAGGCGCTTGCCGCCGACCTCGACCACGACCGTCTCGCGGCCCGTCTCCTCCTCGCCCTCGGCGTCGGCCGGAGCGGCGAAGGGCTTGATCTCGTTGACGAACTCGGTCTCGATCCACCGGGTGTGGACCGTGAACGGGTCCTCGGATCCGGTCAGTTCCGGGGCGAACGCCGGGTCCCTGACGACCACGCGGTGGAACGGGATGGCCGTGGCCATGCCCTCGACCTGGAACTCGTCCAGCGCCCGGGCCGCCCGCTCCAGGGCCTCCTTGCGGGTGCGGCCGGTGACGATCAGCTTGGCCAGCAGGGAGTCCCAGGCCGGGCCGATCACGCTGCCGGCCTCCACACCCGCGTCCAGCCGGACGCCGGGACCGGTCGGCGCCTCGAAGGCGGTGACGGTGCCGGGAGCGGGCAGGAAGTTGCGGCCCGGGTCCTCACCGTTGATCCGGAACTCGAACGAGTGTCCGCGCAGCGCGGGGTCGTCGTAGCCCAGCTCCTCGCCGTCGGCGATGCGGAACATCTCGCGGACCAGGTCGATGCCGGCGACCTCCTCGGTCACCGGGTGCTCCACCTGGAGGCGGGTGTTGACCTCGAGGAACGAGATCGTGCCGTCCTGGCCGACCAGGAACTCACAGGTGCCGGCACCCTCGTAGCCGGCCTCCTTCAGGATGGCCTTCGAGGCGCGGTACAGCTCGGCGACCTGCTCCTCGGACAGGAACGGCGCCGGGGCCTCCTCGACCAGCTTCTGGTGCCGGCGCTGCAGCGAGCAGTCACGGGTGGAGACGACGACCACGTTGCCGTGCTTGTCGGCCAGGCACTGGGTCTCCACGTGCCGCGGACGGTCGAGGTAGCGCTCCACGAAGCACTCGCCGCGGCCGAAGGCGGCGACCGCCTCGCGCACCGCGGAGTCGTACAGCTCCGGGACCTCCTCGAGGGTCCGGGCCACCTTCAGGCCGCGGCCACCGCCGCCGAAGGCGGCCTTGATGGCGATCGGCAGTCCGTGCTGCTCGGCGAAGGCGACGACCTCGTCCGCGCCGGAGACGGGGTCGGGCGTGCCGGCGACCAGCGGGGCGCCGGCGCGCTGGGCGATGTGCCGGGCGGCGACCTTGTCACCCAGGTCGCGGATCGCCTGCGGCGGCGGTCCGATCCAGATCAGGCCCGCGTCCAGCACGGCCTGCGCGAACTCCGCGTTCTCCGAGAGGAAGCCGTAGCCCGGATGAATGGCGTCGGCCCCGGACTCCCGGGCGGCGTTCAGGACCTTCTCGATGTCCAGATAGCTGGTGGCCGGAGTGTCACCGCCCAGAGCGAACGCCTCATCCGCGGCGCGGACATGCAGAGCGTCCCGGTCCGGGTCGGCGTAGACGGCCACGCTCGCGATCCCGGCGTCCCGGCAGGCCCGGGCCACGCGGACAGCGATTTCGCCACGGTTGGCGATGAGCACCTTGCGCACGATTGAGGCTCCCTCCTTGAAACAAGCCGAGTTTAGGGACTGCCGACACGGCTCATCGACCCGTTCCCAATGGTGAGCTTGCCCACACGGAGCGTGATCCGAGGCCCGCTCGACCCGCGAAAGCCCATGTCGCACCTGGGGTGCGGCAGGACTCCTCCGGGCAACCCTAGCCCCGACATGTGGTCAAGGTCTCTGTGAGAGGGTGCCGCGCCCCACTCCGTTTCTTTGTCGAGTCCCTACGAATGGCCCAATGATTCTTTGCTGGTGGCCGAACCCTTGTCCCGGGGTTTACCCGTTAGTAGCGTTCGCGATGACTTGAACGTACCCGGAGTAACCGGGTTTTGGCCGGAGAGTGGGTGGAGGCCGGTGGTGCGCAGACCGGTGGCATGGGCCGTGGCGATCGTCCTCCTGGGTGAGGCGTTCGTCATCGGGGCGCTGAACTGGTTCCTCGGGATGGTGGTCGAGCGCCAGAGGATGTCGCTGGCCGGACTCGATCCGGACGTCATGTCGACGTCCTCGAAGGTCGGCGGCCTGGTCTTCGGCCTCTACTTCGCCCTGTGCGCCCTGGTGGCCCTGCTGGTGGCGGTACGAGACCGGGCGCCCGCCGGGCTCGGCCGGGTGCTGCTGATCAGCGTGGCGGTCGTGCACGGCCTGCTGGGGGCGTTCGCGCTGAGCCTGATGGGCTGGCCGGCCTTCCTGTTCATGGTGGTGATGCTCGGCCTGCTCGTCCTGCTCCTGGTGACCTACGACCGGGACGCCGGCCCGGAGCAGGGCGCGTCCGGCGGCGCCCCCGGGGCGGGCGGCGCCCCGAGGGCCGAGGACGAGCCGGCCGCCGGGTCCCCGCAGGGCGTGGGCGCGGAGCACGGCGGGACGGGCGAGCGGCGGGACGGGGACGAGGGGCCGCGGGACTCCGCCCCCGCCCAGGTCACTCAGCCGGCGACCACAACTCCGTGATGCCGACGCCCAGTTCGGCCAGCAGCCGGCGAACGAGGGGCAGGCTGATGCCGATCACGTTGCCGTGGTCGCCGTCGATGCCCTCGATGAACGGCGCCGATCGGCCGTCCAGGGTGAACGCCCCGGCGACGTAGAGAGGTTCGCCGGAGGCGACGTACGCGGCGATCTCCTCGTCCGAGGGCTCGCCGAAGCGCACGACGGTGGAGGCGGTCGCGGAGACGTGGCGCTTCGCCGTCGTGTCCCAGACGCAGTGCCCGGTCTGCAGGGTTCCGGCCCGCCCGCGCATGGCCTTCCAGCGGGCGGTGGCCTCCTCGACGTCGGCGGGCTTGCCGAGCGCCTGCCCGTCCAGCTCCAGCACCGAGTCGCAGCCGATCACCAGGGCACCCCGCACCTCCGGCCGCGCCGCCACCACGGAGGCCTTGGCCTCGGCCAGCGCGAGTGCCAGCTCCGCCGGGGTGGGCGCGGTGACGGCGTCCTCGTCGACCCCGCTGACGATCACCTCGGGGGCGAGGCCCGCCTGGCGCAGCAGGCCGAGCCGGGCGGGGGACTGGGAGGCGAGCACGAGTCGCCTGCGTGGCTTGGCAGTCATGCGGCCAGGTTAGGCCCTCCCGCGCGGATCGGGCGCCGCGCTACCGCAGGCCGATCACGATCATCCCGAGCACCATCGCCAGGGCCAGGACGAGTCCGAGCCGCCGCAGCATCTCCTGCGTGTCCCGCAGGTCCTCGGGCGGCTCGTCATCGGGGTCTGACCACAGCATTCCCCCAGCGTGCGGGTGGTGCCGGGCCGGGCGCCTGAGTACCCGTACTCAAGTTGGCGCCCGGCCCGGCCGGCCGGGCTCAGCTCGGCCAGTAGGTCCGCGTCCAGGACGCCGGGCCCGGCTGGGGCAGACGCGCGGACGCGATACGGGCCGGGTCCGACCACGAGTCCCTCGTCCCGGGCGCGCCGGGCGGCGCCGCGGCGGCCGCTACGGCGCGGGCCCGGACCACCGCCAGGGCGGCGGCCAGCTCCTCGGGGGTCGGATTGCCTCGTACGACCTTGATGTTCATGACCGCTCCAGGGGTCCGCCGGGCGGGGGCCCGTCCGCCGTGGTCCGCCGGCCGGGCCCCACGGGTCCTACAGGGGGATGTTGCCGTGCTTCTTCGGAGGCAGGGATTCCCGCTTCGTACGCAGTTGACGCAGGCCGCGGACGATGTGGGAGCGGGTGTCGGACGGCATGATCACCGCGTCGACGTAGCCCCGCTCGGCCGCGACGTAGGGATTGAGGAGGGTGTCCTCGTACTCCTGGATGAGCCGGGCCCGGGTGGCCTCGCCGTCCCCCTGGCCCTCCGCCTCGGCGATGGTGCGGCGGTGCAGGATGTTGACGGCTCCCTGGGCGCCCATGACGGCGATCTGCGCGGTCGGCCAGGCCAGGTTGAGGTCGGCGCCCAGGTGCTTGGAGCCCATGACGTCGTAGGCGCCGCCGAAGGCCTTGCGGGTGATGACGGTGATCAGCGGGACCGTCGCCTCGGCGTAGGCGAAGATCAGCTTGGCGCCGCGCCGGATGATGCCGGTGTGCTCCTGGTCGACGCCCGGCAGGAAGCCCGGCACGTCGACGAAGGTGAGCACCGGGACGTTGAAGGCGTCGCAGGTCCGCACGAAGCGGGCGGCCTTCTCCGAGGCGTCGATGTCCAGGCAGCCGGCGAACTGCATCGGCTGGTTGGCGACGATGCCCACCGGGTGGCCCTCGACCCGTCCGAAGCCGGTGACGATGTTCGGCGCGAACAGCGCCTGCGTCTCGAAGAACTCGGCGTCGTCCAGGACGTGTTCGACCACCGTGCGGATGTCGTACGGCTGGTTCGCGCTGTCCGGGACCAGGGTGTCCAGCTCCAGGTCCTCGGCGCCCACGGTGAGGTCCGCCTCCTCCGCGAAGACGGGGGCCTCGCTGAGGTTGTTGGACGGCAGGTACGACAGGAGCTGCTTGACGTACTCGATCGCGTCCTTCTCGTCGCCGGCCATGTGGTGGGCCACGCCGGAGGCGGAGTTGTGGGTGCGGGCGCCGCCCAGCTCCTCGAAGCCGACGTCCTCACCGGTGACCGTCTTGATGACGTCGGGACCCGTGATGAACATGTGCGAGGTCTGGTCGACCATGACCGTGAAGTCGGTGATGGCGGGCGAGTAGACCGCGCCGCCCGCGCACGGGCCCACGACCAGGCTGATCTGCGGGATCACGCCGGAGGCGTGGGTGTTGCGGCGGAAGATCTCGCCGTAGGCGCCCAGCGAGGCCACGCCCTCCTGGATGCGCGCGCCGCCGGAGTCGTTGATGCCGATGACCGGGCAGCCGGTCTTCAGCGCGAAGTCCATCACCTTGACGATCTTCTGGCCGTAGACCTCGCCGAGGGCCCCGCCGAAGACGGTGAAGTCCTGCGAGAACACCGCGACCGGACGGCCGTCGACCGTGCCGTAGCCGGTCACGACGCCGTCGCCGTACGGGCGGTTCTTCTCCAGGCCGAAGTTGGTGGAGCGGTGGCGGGCGAACTCGTCGAGCTCGACGAAGGAGCCCTCGTCGAGGAGGAGTTCGATGCGCTCACGCGCCGTCAGCTTGCCCTTGGCGTGCTGCTTCTCCACGGCGCGCTCCGAGCCGGCATGCGTCGCCTCGTGGATGCGGCGCTGCAGATCCGCGAGTTTGCCCGCGGTCGTGTGGATGTCGATCTCTTGACGCTCTTCCGGCTCGGACATCGGGATCGCGGCTCCCTGCCTGCTCAAAAGGGGGGACGGTTACTCATCCGTAGCGTAGTGGTGTCGCTGCGCATCAGCAGTGCGGCGTTTCCCACACCTAGGGTGACTTGCATGACGCCGCACAATGCATCAGACGACAACCGCTGGTCCGACCTCGACCGTCCGCCCCTGAACGTCGCGGCCCTGCGGCGCGGGCTGGTCCGCGCGGGCGGGCTGTGGTCGCAGGTGGAGCTGGTCCAGCGGACCGGATCCACCAACTCCGACCTGGTGGCCAGGGCCGCGGCCGGCGGGGCGGGCGAGGGCGCGGTGCTGGTCGCCGAGGAGCAGACCGCCGGGCGGGGCCGGCTGGACCGGCAGTGGACCGCGCCGCCCCGGTCCGGCCTGTTCTTCTCCGTGCTGCTCAAGCCGACCGAGGTGCCGGTGGCCCGCTGGGGCTGGCTGCCGCTGCTCACCGGCGTCGCGGTGGCGACGGGCCTGTCCCGCGCGGCCGGCGTGGACACGGCACTCAAATGGCCCAACGACCTGCTGGTGACCGTCGGCGGCGAGGAGCGCAAGACCGGCGGCATCCTCGCGGAACGGGCCGGGGACGACGGGGTCGTCATCGGCGTCGGTGTCAACGTCAGCCTCCGGGCCGAGGAGCTGCCGGTTCCGCAGGCGGGGTCGCTGGCACTGGCGGGGGCGGCCGGCACGGACCGGGATCCGCTGCTGCGCGGAGTGCTGCGGTCGCTGGAGGACTGGTACGGGCGGTGGCGCTCGGCCGGGGGCGATCCTGCCGCCAGCGGACTGCAGGAGACCTATGCGGCGGGCTGCGCGACGCTGGGACGCACCGTGCGGGCGGAACTCCCCGGGGACCGTGCCGTGGTCGGTGAGGCCGTCGCGGTCGACGGCGACGGCCGCCTGGTCATCGCCACGGAGGCCGGTGTGCGGGAGCCGGTGGGAGCGGGCGACATCGTCCACCTGCGCCCCGCGTAGCCACGTGGCCCGCCGCCGGCCGGGGGCTTCTCCCACCCTCGGTCGTGAGCGCCCCGCAGGGGGCGCGGGAACCGCGCGACCGGCCCCGTGCCGCGCGGGTCGGGGGTGGCGCAAAGGCGCCCGCAGGGGGCGCGGGGAATCGCGCGAGCGGCCCGGGCGCGGCCGGGGGGCCGGGAGCGCCGGGAGGTGTGCTGAGCGGGGTCGTTCCGCTGGGCGGAGGGGGGTGACGGCCCCTGGGAAGGCCGGTGCCGGGAGGGGCCCCCGGCTCAACCCGGCGGAGTGAGCTGGCGCACACCTGCCGTAGAGTTGAGGCCGGTCGTACCTGACCGTGACAGATACGAAGGGCAGCAGGCGTGACCGTCGACGACACGGGCTCCGGCGCGGACGCGCGGGTGGATCCCCACGCCGCCGACCCCGGCGAGGATCCGCTCGCCCTCCGTCTGGAGCAGCTCATTCTCGGCGCCGAGCGGCGCTACACCCCCTTCCAGGCGGCCCGCAGCGCCGGTGTCTCCATGGAGCTGGCGTCCCGCTTCTGGCGGGCCATGGGCTTCGCCGACATAGGGCAGGCCAAGGCGCTCACCGAGGCCGACGTGCTGGCCCTGCGACGGCTCGCCGGCCTGGTCGAGGCGGGGCTGCTCAGCGAGGCCATGGCGGTGCAGGTGGCCCGGTCGACGGGGCAGACCACCGCCCGGTTGGCCGAGTGGCAGATCGATTCCTTCCTGGAGGGGCTGACCGAGCCGCCCGAGCCGGGCATGACCCGCACCGAGGTCACCTATCCGATCGTCGAGCTGCTGCTGCCCGAACTCGAGGAGTTCCTGGTCTACGTGTGGCGGCGGCAGCTCGCCGCCTCGGCCGGCCGGGTCGTGCAGACCGCCGACGACGAGGAGATGGTCGACCGGAGGCTCGCGGTCGGCTTCGCCGATCTGGTCGGGTTCACCCGGCTGACCCGGCGGATGGAGGAGGAGGAGCTCGGCGAGCTGGTCGAGGCCTTCGAGACCACGGCCGCCGACCTGGTCGCGGCGCGCGGCGGGCGGCTCATCAAGACCCTCGGTGACGAGGTGCTCTACGTCGCCGACGACGGGGGCACGGCCGCCGACATCGCGCTGCGGCTGGTCGAGACGATGGCCAACGACGAGACGATGCCGGAGCTGCGGGTCGGCATGGCGTTCGGCACGGTCACCACGCGCATGGGCGACGTCTTCGGCACGACCGTCAACCTCGCCTCCCGGCTGACCTCCATAGCCCCGCGCGACGCCGTGCTGGTCGACAGCGCCTTCGCCGAGGAGCTGATCCGCACCAAGGAGGCGCCCGCCTCGGAGGCGGCGGCCGCCGAGGCCGCGGCCGCCGCGGAGAAGGAGGGCGAGGAGCCGCCGTCGTACCGCTTCGCGCTCCAGCCGATGTGGCAGCGCCCGGTCCGTGGGCTCGGCGTCGTCGAGCCGTGGCTGCTCGGCCGCCGCGACGGTCAGTCCTGACCGTCGTCCAGCACGCCCACGCAGAGGCCGATCACCGGTAGGCACAGTCCGTCGTCCCGGCTGGGCGGGGCCGTCGTGACCCGGCTCGGGGCGGGCGCGGGCCCGGGCGCGGTCCGGGACGGCGCGGGGGCCGTGGGCGGGGCGTCCGCCGCGGTCGTGGCCGGATCGGTGTGCCGCGGGGCGGCTCCCGGCGTGCCGGTGCCGTCCGGCGTCGGCACGCGGCTCGCCGAGGCGCGGGGGACGGCCTCGCGCGGCTCCGGCGGGGCCGTCGGTGCGGTCGGGGCCGGGCTCACCCCGCCCATGGCCGTGGTGGCGGAGGGCCGGGTCGTGCGGGCGGCGCCGGTGGTCGGTGCCGGGGCGGTGGAGCGGGCGGTGGCGCCGCCGCCCGGGTCGAGACGGGGTTCGGCCCGCGCCGTGTCCGGGGCGCCCACACCGGACTCCGGTGCCACGCGGACGAGGGTGAGGACGCCGGCGGCCAGCGCCAGGCCGCCCGTGGCGAGCAGCACCCTGCGGGGGCGGGGCTTGCGGTGCCGGCCACGGCGGACGAAGGGCGCGGCGCACTGCGCGGCGACGGTCCGCCGATTCGTTTCCCCGGCACCGGACCGGGCGCGTGTCGGTCTCATGAGGTCCCCTCCCCGCCGTGGCGCGGAGCGCACGTTATGCGCTCCCGTGAGCGGTGCGGGAGGAGAGGGCCGGGATGTCACTCGAACGGGTGTAGGGCCCCGATCGGGGCGGCCCTTTCCCGGGGCGGGGTGCGGCTGCGATGATTCGGGCCGGCAGAGAGTTAACCCGCGTTAACCGGAGGATGTCATGAGCGAGGAGCGGTACGGGGAGTTCGTGCTGGTGCGGCGGCACGGGCACGTGGCGGAGCTGGTCCTGGACCGGCCCAAGGCCATGAACGCCGTCTCGACGGAGATGGCCCGCTCCCTCGCGGGCGCGTGCGCGGCGCTCGCCGCCGACCCGGAGGCGCGGGTGGTCGTGGTGACCTCCTCGCACGAGCGCGCGTTCTGCGTCGGGGCCGACCTGAAGGAGCGGAACTCCTTCAGCGACGCCGACCTGGTGCGGCAGCGGCCGGTGGCGCGCGGGGCGTACACCGGGGTGCTGGAGCTGCCGATGCCGACGATCGCGGCCGTGCACGGGTTCGCGCTGGGCGGCGGGTTCGAGCTGGCGCTGTCCTGCGACCTGATCGTGGCCGACCCGACGGCGGTGGTGGGGCTGCCGGAGGTGTCGGTGGGCGTGATCCCGGGCGGTGGCGGTACGCAGTTGCTGCCCCGGCGGGTCGGGGCGGCCCGGGCGGCCGAGCTGATCTTCACGGCGCGGCGGCTGGACGCGGCGGAGGCCGCCGGCCTCGGACTCGTGGACACGCTGGTGGAGGAGGGCCGGGACCGCGAGGAGGCGCTGGCGCTGGCGGCGCGGATCGCCGGCAACTCGCCGGTGGGGCTCCGGGCCGCCAAGCGGGCGCTGCGGCTGGGGCACGGGCTGGATCTGCGGGCCGGTCTCGAGGTCGAGGACGCGGCCTGGCGGTCGGTGGCCTTCTCCGGGGACCGGGCGGAGGGCGTGGCGGCCTTCAACGAGAAGCGCAGGCCGCAGTGGCCGGGGGAGTGAGGGGGCGGAGCCTCGCCCGGATCCCGGCGCCGGGGACGCCTCCGAGGTGATGCCGGCCGGTGCCCTGTCGGACCCGCTGCCCGCCGGTGCCCCGCCGGGTGTGGATCCCCGGCGGGGCCGGCCCGGTCCGGACCGCTACGTTGCGTCAACGGCGATCCCTTAATGTTCCTGTTAGTCCCATTTTCTTCATAATCTGGAGCAATGGGTGAGGACAAGCGGCTGGCCGCCGTGGTGGCGCTGGCTCAGGGGATGGCCGCGGCGCGTGCGCCGATGGAGTCGTGGCGCGCCGCCGCGCTCGGCGCGTGCTGGGCGCTGGACGGCAACTTCGCCGCGCTGTCGGTGTGGGAGCGGGATCTGGGCCGGCTGCGGGTGCTGGTGAACGTGGGGGAGCGTCGCCCGGACGAGGACGAGTTCCCGGAGGCCGAGACCTACCCGGTGCACCAGTTCCCGGAGATCACCGAGTTCCTGCACGAGCGCTGGGTGGGCGGGGGCGGCCCGAACGCCTGGGTGGAGACCGCGGGGGGCGCGGCCGCCGGCGATCGCGGCTACTTCCACCAGCGGGTGGCCGCGCTGCGCCGCCGCGGCCGGGGCTGCTGCGTGGTCGCCCCCGTCGTGCTGCACGGCCGGGCCTGGGGCGAGCTGTATGTGGCCCGGGCGGTCAGCGCGCCGGTGTTCGGGCCCCCGGACGCCGACTTCGCCACCGTGCTGGCCGCGGTCGTCGCCGCGGGGCTGGCCCAGACCGAGCGGCTGGAGGAGGCCCGCCGGCTGGCGTTCACCGACTCGCTCACCGGCCTCGCCAACCGCCGCGCCGTCGACGTGCGGCTGGAGGAGGCCGTCGAGTCGCACCGCACGCGGGGAGTGGTCGTCAGCCTCGTGGTCTGCGACCTGAACGGGCTCAAACGGGTCAACGACACCCTCGGGCACGCGGTGGGCGACCGGCTGCTGGAGCGGTTCGGCTCGGTGCTCTCGCTGTGCGGGGCGATGGTGCCGGGCGCGCTCGCCGCGCGCCTCGGCGGCGACGAGTTCTGCCTGCTGGTGGCCGGGCCGCCGGCCGACGACGTGGTCAAGGCGGCGGACGAGCTGTGCCGCCGGGCCGGGGAGCTGGAACTGGGTGAAGGGGTGGCCTGCGGTGTCGCCTCGACCGAGGACCCGATCGGTCCGGTGCACGACGCCCGGCGGCTCTTCCGGCTGGCGGACGCCGCCCAGTACCGGGCCAAGGCGCTGGGTGCGGACCGGCCGGTGGTGGCGGGCCGGGAGGGGCCGGACGACCCCGTCGTGCGCCTCGCCGACGAGCCGCCGCCGGAGCGTGCCGAGCGGCGCCGCTTCCGGGGCCGGCTGCCCTGAGGGTGCGTGAGGTGAAGCTCACGGGGCGGTAAGGGGTGCTCCCGTGCCCCACTAGTGACACCACCGCATTCAATGCGTACGCTCCTGAATATGGATATGCACACTGTGGTGGTGGGGACGTCGGGAGTCACCGCGTCCGACGTTCTCGCCGTGGCGCGCGGCGGTGCCCGCATCGAGCTGTCGGCGGAGGCGGTGGCGGCCCTCGCGGCGGCCCGCGGGATCGTGGACGCCCTGGCGGCCAAGCCCGACCCGGTCTACGGCGTCTCCACCGGCTTCGGGGCCCTGGCGACCCGGCACATCAGCCAGGAGCTGCGTGCCCAGCTGCAGCGCAACATCGTCCGCTCGCACGCCGCCGGCATGGGCCCGCGGGTCGAGCGCGAGGTCGTACGCGCCCTGATGTTCCTGCGGCTGAAGACCGTCTGCTCCGGACACACCGGGGTCCGGCCCGAGGTCGCGCAGACCATGGCCGACGTGCTCAACGCCGGGATCACCCCGGTCGTGCACGAGTACGGCTCGCTGGGCTGCTCCGGCGACCTCGCCCCGCTCTCCCACTGCGCCCTGACCCTGATGGGCGAGGGCGACGCCGAGGGTCCCGACGGCGCCGTCCGGCCCGCCGGCGAACTGCTCGCCGAGCACGGCATCGCCCCCGTCGAGCTGCGCGAGAAGGAGGGGCTCGCCCTCCTCAACGGCACCGACGGCATGCTCGGCATGCTGGTCATGGCCCTCGCCGACCTCGACACCCTGTACAAGTCCGCCGACGTCACCGCCGCCCTCAGCATGGAGGCGCTGCTCGGCACGGACAAGGTGCTCGCCCCCGAGCTGCACGCCATCCGCCCGCACCCGGGCCAGGGCGCCTCCGCCGCCAACATGCTGGCCGTGCTCAAGGGTTCGCAGCTCACGGGCCACCACCAGGACGACGCCCCCCGGGTCCAGGACGCCTACTCGGTGCGCTGCGCCCCGCAGGTCGCCGGCGCCGGCCGGGACACCCTCGCGCACGCCCGCCTGGTCGCCGAGCGCGAGCTGGCCTCCGCGGTCGACAACCCCGTGGTGCTGCCCGACGGGAGGGTGGAGTCCAACGGCAACTTCCACGGCGCGCCCGTCGCCTACGTCCTGGACTTCCTCGCCATCGCGGCCGCCGACCTCGGCTCCATCGCCGAGCGCCGCACCGACCGGCTGCTGGACAAGAACCGCAGCCACGGCCTGCCGCCGTTCCTCGCCGACGACGCCGGCGTCGACTCCGGCCTGATGATCGCGCAGTACACGCAGGCCGCCCTGGTCAGCGAGATGAAGCGGCTGGCCGTCCCGGCCTCCGCGGACTCCATCCCGTCCTCCGCCATGCAGGAGGACCACGTGTCCATGGGCTGGTCCGCCGCGCGCAAGCTGCGCACCGCCGTCGGGAACCTCGCCCGGATCGTCGCCGTCGAGCTGTACGCGGCCACCCGGGCCATCGAGCTGCGGGAGGGCCTGAGCCCGGCGCCCGCCTCCCGTGCGGTGATCGACGCCGTGCGCGCCGCCGGCGTGCAGGGCCCGGGCCCGGACCGGTTCCTGGCCCCCGACCTGGCCGCCGCGGAAGCCTTCGTCCGCGGCGGGCGGCTCGTCAGCGCCGCCGAGTCCGTGACGGGGCCGCTGGCCTGACCTCCCGTCCGTGCCCCCGGCGGCCCCGGGGGTGCCTCGTGCGACGGGGCCTCCCGGAGCGCCGCTCCGGGAGGCCGGGTCCGCCGGGTGTCCCCTCGCGGGGACGGGCCGTCACTTCAGCTTGGCCGCCTGGGCCTTGATGACCGGCGCCGAGACCGTGTACGGCTTCTTGGACATCATCGCGCCGATGTTGACCGTGGAGTACGTCGCGAGGGTGTTGCCGTGCCGCACGACCTCGCCGTGCAGCGGCATGGCGCCCTCGTCGGAGCCGGCGTTGGTCGCCGTGAAGGCCACCGACGCGTCACCGGTGCCGGAGGACTTCTCCTCGGCGACCTTGGTGAACTTCCCCTTCTCGCCGTCCTGCTCACCGGTGAAGCCGCCCGAGCACGCCCGTACCGCGTCCGAGACCGACTTCAGGGCCTTCTCGGCGCCGTCGCCGTCGTACGAGGCCAGGGTGACCACGGTGACGTCCAGGTCCATGGACTTGTTGAGCGCCTCCTCGAACTTGCCGTCGGCCAGGTCGTCCAGGGACGTGGCGTCGTCCGTGGGGTCCTTCTTGTCCTCCGTGGCCATCCGGCTGGTCTGCTCCGCCGGCTCGCCGGGCGCGATGGCGGTCAGGGCCCGCAGCAGCGGGTCGCAGCGGCTGTCCTCCGCCTCGACCTTGCTCTTGTCGGGGATGCCGCCCTTGACGGCCTCGACCTTGAATCCCGGCACCTCGCCCTTGGCGATGACCAGGTCCTTCAGCTCGGCGGCGCTCAGCGCCTTCGCCGAGCCCTTCTCGCCGTCCCCGGAGCCGCCGTCGGAACAGCCGGTGATGAGGGCGAGCGACAGGACGCCCGCAGCCGCGGTGGCGCACAGCCGCACGCCCGATGATCTCTTCATGAGCGGACTATGAAGGCGCTGTCAAAGAATCGTCAAGCGGAATTAAAGGCCCAGGCGTTCCCTGCGCACCGAATACACCACGAACCCGGCGCCCACGGCGAGGAACAGGCTGCCGCCGACGACGTAGGGCGTGGTGTCGAAGCTGCCGGTGTCGGCCAGCTCCGTGGCGTCCGCGGCGCCGGCCGTCGTGGCCTCGCTCACGGCCTTCGCCTGCTGGGTGACCGGTCTCGACGAGGCCACCTCGGTCGTCGCTCTCGCCGTGTCGTCCTGCGACGCTTTGGCGGACGGGACGAACCACAGGGCGCACAGCAGCGTCCCCGCGGCGGTGGCGGTCAGCAGCGGACGGCGAGCGGATGACACGGAATATCGATCCCCTTGTGACGCTGGCGAATTGGCCGTGTGGGGGCGATGTTAGTGAAAGTCGCGGGTCACAGGAAAGTCACGAGGGGTTTCAGTCGTACGCTCTCGCCATGGACACGGAAGAGACATCCAGATTTGTACGCCTTCGGGTGGAGTTGGTCCTCGAGGTGGAGGACGAGGACGGGCTGACCAAGGCCGCGCTGCGCCGGCTCGCCGCCGATCCGGACCTGCCGCAGGAGGAGCGGTCGCACGCCGAGGGTGCTGTGACGGAGGACACCGCCGAGGCCCTTGCGTATCTCGTGGACCCGTTCGACCTGGTCAGCGAGGTGCCCGGGGTGGAGCTGCAGCAGGCCTCGTGGTCCAGCGAACGCATCGACTACGACCCCGACTCACCGGACTGGGACCTGGACGAGGATGATGGAGAAGGAGAGGACGAGGAAGAGGGCGGCATCGGCTGAGCGTCCTGGGGCACTTGTGCACCCCGGACGGCAACCGTCGTCCGGGGCTTTGTCGTCTCAAGGGGAGCATGGACGACTTCGGTACCACCCGTCACGGGAGGGCGTGGGATGCCCCACACCCGCGCGCCAGGTGGGGCGGGAGGAATCGCCCGTAGCGTTGAGGGTTCCCATGGGGACTCGGGGTTTTCGCGATTTCGGCAACGATGGAGAAGCGTGTGATGACGGACGGTAAGCGGCGCAAGGGCCTGACGGTCGCGTCCGCACTGCTCGGCGGTGTGCTGGCACTCACCGGGTGTTCCGGAGGCGGCGACGACGCCAAGGCGTCCGGCAGCGGTGACACCTCGCAGGCCAAGGCCGACGAGGCGGCGGCCAAGAAGTCGTCCGCGGCCCAGATCACCATCACGCCGAAGGACGGCTCGAACAACGCCTCCATCAACAACTCGGCCGCCGTCGAGGTCGCCAAGGGCACCCTCACCAACGTGTCCATGACCACCGAGGACGGCAAGGCCGTGTCCGGCGAGCTGTCCGCCGACAGGACGAGCTGGAAGCCCAACGCCCAGCTCGAGCGGTCGACCACCTACAAGCTCGCGGCCGAGGCCAAGGACTCCGAGGGCCGCGTCGCCCACGAGAACGCCTCCTTCACCACGGTCTCGCCGACCAACAGCTTCATAGGCAACTTCACACCGGAGGACGGTTCGACCGTCGGCGTGGGCATGCCGGTGTCGATCAACTTCGACAAGGCGATCACCAACAAGGCCGCCGTGCAGAAGGGGATCTCGGTCACCTCCAGCAGCGGTCAGGAGGTCGTGGGCCACTGGTTCAACGCCAACCGCATCGACTTCCGCCCGGCGGCGTACTGGAAGGAGAACTCCACCGTCACGCTGAAGCTGGCGCTCGACGGTGTCGAGGGCGCCTCCGGTGTCTACGGCGTGCAGCAGAAGACGGTCACCTTCCACATCGGCCGCAACCAGGTCTCCTACGTCGACGCGCAGACCAAGAAGATGAAGGTCACGCAGGACGGCAGGACGATCAAGACCATTCCGATCTCCGCCGGTTCGCCGGAGAACAAGACGTACGAGGGCATCATGGTGATGTCCGAGAAGTTCAAGCAGACCCGCATGAACGGCGCGACCGTGGGCTTCACCGACGACGACGGCAAGGGCGAGTACGACATCAAGGACGTGCCGCACGCCATCCGGCTGACCAGCTCCGGCACCTTCCTGCACGGCAACTACTGGGGTGCGAAGTCCATCTTCGGCAACGTCAACACCAGCCACGGCTGCGTGGGCCTGTCCGACACCAAGGGAGCCAAGGACTCCGGCACCCCCGCCGCGTGGGTCTACGAACACTCCCTCGTCGGTGACGTCGTGGTGATCCGGCACACCGGTGACAAGACCGTCTCCCCGGACAACGGCCTCAACGGCTGGAACATGGACTGGGAGCAGTGGAAGGCCGGTTCGGCCGTCTGATCCCGCCCCCGCCTCCGCACGACCAACTCCGGTGCCGCCCCTGTCCGCAGGGGCGGCACCGGCCGTTCTCCGGGCCCCTGCGGGGCCTCCCGCGGCCTTCCCGGTCCTTTCGCGGGCCGAGGCGCGGCCTTCTCATGGTTCTTTTATCTCGGCCTTATCGAGTCATCACGGCGCGTCCCTAGCTTGCGGGCATGTTCTTCACCTACCTGAGGCGCGAACTGCGCCGCCGCAGAAAGGCGGCCCTGGTCGTCGCCTCCGGTCTCGCGCTCGGCATCGCCCTCGTCATCGTGGTCGACTCGGTGTCCAGTGGCATGGCGAAGGCCCAGGACGAGGTCCTGCAGTCGCTGTACGGGCTGGGCACGGACATGACCGTCACCAAGGCCGCGTCGGCGTCCACCGGCGACGCACAGCGTCCGCGCTTCCGGTTCGACGCGCAGAACGACGGCGACACCACGTCCCAGAGCAGCGACCGGGTCATGGTGCAGGGCCTCACCACCCTCGCCTCCTCGACCGTCGCCGAGGTCGAGCAGCAGCAGGGGGTCTCCTCGGCCGTCGGCGGGCTCAGCCTCAACGTGGTGAAGGTCGACGGCCGTTTCACCCGCGGCCAGTTCCAGCAGAACGGCAGCGGCGGCACGCGGCAGGGCCGCACGGGCGGTGCGGAGGGCGGGCAGCCGCAGGGCGAGGTGCGCGGCGGCGGAGCCGACTTCGACATCAACCAGTACACCGTCTTCGGCACCGACGTCACCAGGTCCGCGCTCGGCCCGCTGACCTCCTCGAAGATCACCAGTGGCCGCACCTTCCGGACCACCGAGACCGACGCCGACGTGGTCGTCGTGGACGCGGCCTACGCCAGGACGAAGAAGTACAAGGTCGGTTCGACGGTCACCGTCAAGGGCACCGAGTTCAAGGTGATCGGCATCGCGACCGCCGGCAGCGGCGACGCGGCGGCCAACCTGTACGTCCCGCTGAAGCGGGCCCAGACCCTCGCCGGTGAGAAGGACAAGATCACCACGATCTACGTCGAGGCGACCGACTCCCAGCGGATCGACTCGGTCAAGAGCGCCATCCGGAAGAACGTCTCGGGTACGACCGTCACCACGTCCGCGGACCTGGCCAGGACCGTCTCCGGTTCGCTCTCCACCGCCTCCTCGCTGGCCACCCGGGTGGGCAGGTGGCTGTCGATCGTGGTGCTCGTGGCCGCGTTCCTGGTGGCGGGCCTGCTGACCTCCTCCGCGGTGTCCCGCCGGGTGCGCGAGTTCGGCACGCTGAAGGCCCTGGGCTGGAGGTCCGGCCGGGTGACCCGGCAGGTGGTCGGCGAGGCCGTCGTCAACGGTCTGGTCGGCGGCGTCCTCGGTATCGCGCTCGGTCTGGCGGGCGCCTACGCCGTGACGGCGCTCAGCCCCAGCCTGCAGGCGCAGCTCGGCGGCGGTACGGGCGGCTCGGGCCTCGGCGGCGGGCCGGGTGGCGGCGGCTTCGGGGGCCCCGGGCGGCAGGCGGCCAGGACGCTCGAGGTGGCTCTCACGGCCCCGGTCGGCGTCACCACGATCGTCCTCGCGGTGGGCCTCGCGGTGGCGGGCGGCCTGATCGCGGGCGCGTTCGGTGGCTGGCGGGCCTCGCGGCTGCGGCCGGCCGACGCGCTGCGGCGCGTGGAGTAGCGGCCGGCCCGCACGAAGCCTCGGCGGTCCCGCGCCGCACACGATCCGAACGCACCTCAGGAGTCTCCATGTACGAACTCAGGAACGTCACCAAGCACTACACGAGAGGCAGGGAGACCGTCCACGCCCTCGACGGCGTGGACCTGACCATCCCCGACGGCGACCGCCTGGTCATCCAGGGCCCCACCGGCGGCGGCAAGTCCACCCTCCTGCAGATGCTCGGCGCCCTGGACCGCCCCACCTCCGGGGAGGTGGTCCTGGACGGCACCGACCTGGCCGGGCTCCCCGAGGCCCGGCTGACCCGGGTCCGCAGCGAGAACATCGGCTTCGTCTTCCAGTCCTTCAACCTGATCCCCACCCTCACCGCCCAGGAGAACGTCGAGACCGCCCTGGTCCCGCTCGGGATGAGGGCGCGGGAGCGGCGCGAACGCGCGGCCGAGGCCCTGAACTCCGTGGGCCTCGGCGAGCGTGCGGCGCACCTGCCCTCGGAGTTGTCCGGCGGACAGCAGCAGCGCGTCGCCATCGCCCGCGCCCTCGTCAAGCGGCCCAAGGTGCTGCTCGCCGACGAGCCGACCGGCAACCTCGACGAGGGCATGCGCGACGAGATCATGGACGTGCTCGAACGCCTGTGGAAGGAGCACGGGCTGACCTTCGTCATGGTCACCCACGACTCCTCGATCGCCAGGAAGGCCCCGCGACTGGCCACCCTGCGCAAGGGGAGGATCACCGTCGAGGAGAACGCGGGCGCCTGACGGCGTGCAAGCAGCCGCGGCGGCCGCCACCGTGGCCGCCGCCCGCGCAACGGCCGTGAGGAACCCCCTGCTGTGCCAGTGGCGGGTGGTGGCACCGACCCTCTCGGCGTTCGTCACCGACCTGGGCCTGTGACAGTCCGGTCACCCGGCCGGTCCACCGGGGGACACGCTCCGGGCCGGAGCCGGTTCAGGCCGACGGCACGCCTCGGGCCGCGTCCGCGCCCCAGCTCGCCAGCAGCCGCAGGGACTGCGCCGACGGGGAGTCCGGCTCGGCGTGGTAGGTGATCAGCGCCTGGTCGGCGTCGTCCGCCAGCCGGAACGTCTCGTAGTTGAGGGACAGCTCCCCCACCAGCGGGTGCCGCAGGCGCTTGACGCCGTGGCTCCGCTCCTTGACGTCGTGCGTCGCCCACAGCCGGCGGAACTCCGCGCTCTTCACGGACAGTTCGCCGACCAGGGCGGACAGCCGGGGGTCGTCCGGGTAGCAGCCCGCGTCCATGCGCAGGGCGCAGACGATGTCGATGGCCTTCTGCTCCCAGTCGATGAACAGGTCCCGGTAGTCCGGGCGCAGGAAGACCATCCGCGCCCAGTTGCGCTCGGCGGGCGCCAGCTCCGACCAGTCCCCGAAGATCGCGGCCGCCATCCGGTTCCAGGCCAGCACCTCCGAGCGCCGGCCCACCACGTACGCCGGGACGCCCTCCAGCGAGTCCAGTAGCCGGCGCAGCGCCGGGCGCACCTGCTGCTGCCGTGCCGCGGGCCTCTTCTTGTGCGCCGTCGGCTTGGCGAGGTGGGTCAGATGGGCGTGCTCGGCGTCCGTCAGGCGCAGGGCCCGGGCGATGGAGTCCAGCACCTCCGCCGAGACGTTCCGGCCGTTGCCCTGCTCCAGCCGCGTGTAGTAGGCCACCGACACCCCGGCGAGCTGGGCCAGCTCCTCGCGGCGCAGCCCCGGCACCCGGCGGCGCCGGCCGAAGTCGGGCAGCCCCACGTCCTGCGGTTTCAGCCGGGCCCGCCGGCTGCGCAGGAACTCGCTCAGCTCGGCCCACCGGTCCAGAGGTGGTCCCGCGGCCGCTTCCGGCTGTACGTCCATACGGCAAGTATCCGTGGTGCCGCGTGGTAGTACGCAGGCGAGCCTGACCCCGCCAGTGGTAGGCACGGCGGTCGTACGAAGAAGCGGACCTGGGTGACTCGTGGGACTTGGGGCACGCTGGAAGACGTGCCTGGCCGGAAGGCTGCCGGGCACCGAGAGTCTGCTAGGAGATCCCCCATGACCACTGTTGCCGCCTATGCCGCGCCCGCCGCGAAGGCTCCGCTGGAGCGCACCACCATCGAGCGGCGTCCGGTCGGCGAGTCCGACGTCCTGATCGACATCAAGTTCGCCGGCATCTGCCACTCCGACATCCACCAGGCCCGTGAGGGCTGGGGCGAGGCGATCTTCCCGATGGTCCCCGGCCACGAGATCGCGGGCGTCGTGTCCGAGGTCGGTCCCGGCGTCACGAAGTTCGCCGTGGGCGACCGGGTGGGCGTCGGCTGCATGGTCGACTCCTGCCGTGAGTGCGACAACTGCAAGGCCGGGCTGGAGCCGTACTGCGACCGCGGCCCGACCTGGACCTACAACGCCGTCGGCAGGGACGGCGAGCCCACCTACGGCGGCTACTCCGAGAAGATCGTCGTCGACGAGAACTACGTGGTCCGCGTCCCCGACGCTCTGTCCCTGGACGTGGCCGCACCGCTGCTGTGCGCCGGCATCACCACGTACTCGCCGCTCAAGCGCTGGAACGCCGGTCCCGGCAAGCGGGTCGCCGTCGTCGGCCTCGGCGGCCTGGGCCACATGGGCGTCAAGATCGCTCACGCGATGGGCGCCGAGGTCACCGTGCTGTCCCAGTCCCTGCGCAAGAAGGACGACGGCCTGCGCCTGGGTGCCGACCACTACTACGCCACCAGCGACCCGGCGACCTTCGAGAACCTGAAGGGCACCTTCGACATCATCCTCAACACCGTCTCGGCCCCGATGGACTTCGGCGCCTACCTGTCGCTGCTGCGCACCGGCGGCTCGATGGTGAACGTCGGCCTGCCCGAGGAGCCGGTCCACGTGGCCCTCACCTCGCTCTTCGGCAACCTGCGCAACCTGACCACCTCCAACATCGGCGGTATCCCCGAGACCCAGGAGATGCTGGACTTCTGCGCGGAGCACGGGCTGGGCTCGGAGATCGAGCTGATCGGCGCGGCCGAGATCAACGAGGCCTACGAGCGGGTGGTGGCCAGCGACGTCCGCTACCGCTTCGTCATCGACACGGCCACCATCTGAACCGTCCGACGGGTGGCTCCCACCGGCCGGCGCGCCGAGCGCGCCGGCCGGCGGCCGCCGGTCCCGCCTCGGCCCGGCCGGCACCGCGGCCGCCTCACACGACGTCGAAACCCTCACCATCGGCGTACGACCGCACGGTCACCGCACCGTCCGCGCCCGGCCGCACCACGTGCGCCCGCCCGCGCCCCGTGATCCGGGCGGCCGGACCGGCCACCTCCACCACGGTGTCCTCGTCGACGGCGACTCCGCAGGGCGCGTCCCCGCGCCCCACCACCGAGACCAGCCGCGCCAGCGTCCCCCACTGCGCGGCGTGCACGTCGACCGCGAACGGCACCAGGCCCAGACCCGGCCGGACCGCGACCTCCTCAAGGTCCTCCGCCGTGTCCCCGGGACAGACGGGAACCCCGTCCACCAGCCAGCCGCCGACGACCGCCCGCCGGGCGGCGACGGCGGCACCCGCGGAGAAGCCCGCGTACGGCAGTCCGCGCTCGGCGAGCAGCCGCGGCAGCCGGTCCGCGCAGCCGGCGAACGCCTCCTGGTAGGCGGGCGTCAGGCCGCCGCACACCAACAGCCCGTCGGCGCCGTCCAGCACCTCCTCCGGCTCGAACCGCCCGCCGAGCGGCACGAGCGCCGGGACCGGCGTGCACCCGGCACCACTCCTGTCCAGCGCCTGCGCGAACCGCTCGAACTGCTCCCGCCCGTCACCCTCGTCCACGACGGCGCAGCGGATCCGCGGCACACCGCCGGCGCGCTCCGCGGCCGCGCGCAGAAACGGCGCGTACACCTCCGCGTGGTCCCGTCCGCCCCCGATCAGAAACGTACGACCGCCCATCCGGCCCCTCCCGTTCACTCGTCCCCACTCGTCCCCTCGTCCTGGTGCGAGGGGCGAATGTACGGGGTCGGGGCCGGCGCCGTCGCCCGAATATGCGCCGCCGGGCGTCAGTCCGCGGCCGTCACCCTGTGGGCCACCGTGTCGCGCACCTGGCAGAAGTGGCGTGCCATGCCGTCGCCCCGGTAGCGCCAGGGCAGCGCGTCGACATGGCCGTCGACCAGCTTGAACTGCTCCAGCGCCGCCTCGTCGCGGTCCTGGAGGTGGAGGTAGAACGCCAGCAGGTGGCGCAGCTCCGGCAGGCGCGGGTGGGACGGGTCGGCGGCCGCCGCGTCCGCGAGGGCCGCCTCCACCCGGGCCAGCATCAGCGGGGTGTTGTCGGCGGCGGTGTCGTCCGAGTCGTCGTGCTCGAAGTGCGCGATGAGCGGGAGCGCGGTCAGCAGGCTGCCGGCCGGCGCCTCGGCCGCGGCGCGCTCGGCGAAGTCGAACGCCAGCCGCTCGGAGCCGCGCCACTTGGCGCACCAGTACTGGAGCGCCGAGAAGTGCGCCTCGTAGTGGTGCGGCGCCCGGGTGGTGATCTGCGCCCAGAGCTTCTCCATCTCGGCGTTCGGGTAGCCGAGTCCCAGCGCCACCCAGATCTCCGTGATGTACGGCGTCGGGTCGTCGGGGTTGAGCGCGGCCGCCCGCGCGATCTCCTCGCGGGCGCCGCGCAGCATCCGGTGGAAGCCTTCGGCCTGCTCCCGCGTCGTGTGCTCGCCCGTCTTGGCGCCGCGCAGCTTCCAGGCGAGGACCACCGTGCTGCGCGCCCGGACCATCGCCGCGTCGGGGTCGTCGGGGCGCGCCGTCTCCCAGGCGAGCAGCCACTCGTCCTCCTCGGCCGCGCGTTCGGCGAGCAGGAAGCCGACCGCCGACCGGCGTTCCCAGTCCCGGCCGATGCCGCTCAGCAGTTCGGCGGCGGGCCGCCAGTCGCCGGCCCGGACCGCGGTGAGCGCGGCCGCCCAGTCCGCGGGCAGCGGGGCGGCGTGCTCGGTGTTCTGCCGCTCGACGGGCAGCAGTCCGAGTCTCTCCGCGGCCTTCGCGGCCGCGGCCGCCTCCGCGGCGTCGGTGTCGTCGTCGGAGTCGGAGTCGGAGGAGAAGAACTCCTTCAGGAAGACCCAGGCCAGCCAGAGTGCGAAGAGCACCGCGGGAGCGGCCAGGATGCCGAGGATCCAGAGCAGGACGGTCATGGGGAGCGGGGTCCGTTCGTCGGGGACGGCGTCGGAGTGCCGGAAGAACCGGCGTGGGGGAGCCGGCGTGGCGTGGACGAGGGGTCGGGTGGATGCGTGGGTGCGGGCGGTGTGCCCGCGGTTCACGCGGGCGGAGTCGCCGCCGGGCTCAGGAGGGCTCGCAGCGGGGCGGTGTCGGGGCGGTCGGCCAGCGCCGCGTCCACGGCCGCGTCGAGCGCGGCCTCGGGACCGCCGTCCGGGTCGCTGTCCGGGGTGCTGCCCGGGACCGGGCCGGTCAGTCGCGCGGCGGCCGCCCGAGACCAGGAGAACTCCCAGCTCAGCAGCGAACGGGTGCTGAACTCGGCCAGCACCATCGTCCGCAGCGACGAGCGGAGCTGGGGACGGACGAACTCACGGAAGGCCCGGCCCTTCGCCGCGGCCGCCTCGTCGGACAGCGGCAGCCGCTCGGCCAGGCGCCACAGCCGGCCGTCGTCGACGACCTCCAGCAGCGCCGGCAGCGTGGCCGGCTGTCCGGTGTACTCGGCCAGCGCCCGGTGCAGCGGGGTGTGCGCGTCGGACATGCCCTGGGCCATGGCGGCGTCCAGCAGTTCCTGCCACGCGGCGGCACGCGGGTACCCGAGAACCTCGTCCGACAGGACGGCGTCCTCCAGCGCGACCAGGGTCTTCTCCGGGTCGGTGAGCAGAGCGAGCGCCGGGCCCCCGGCCTCCGCCGCGCGTCCGTCGGCGGGCAGCGCCTCGAGCCGGCGCACCCGTTCGGCGATCGGCGGATGGGAGTCGTAGGGCGAGGCCGGCGCCGTGGGCAGCGTTGCCCGCAGCCTCGCCAGCTCCTCCTCGCGGGCGGCGAGCAGGCGGCCGAAGCCCCCGAAGAACTCGCCGCGCGGCGGCATCAGCCGCACCGGCAGGCCCAGGGTGGCGTACGAGTCGAGGTAGAAGTCGTGCGAGGCGGACAGGGCGGGGATCTCGCGCAGGGCGGAGGCGATCGCGTCGCGCCCGGCGATCCGGGCGGCGGCCCGGTCGGCCGCGTACTCCTGGGCCCTCGCCGTGGACAGCGAGGCACGCAGATAGAGCTTGCCGTACAGGGTGTAGATCGACGCCATCATCCGGTAGGTGACCCCGGCCCCGGTGGTGTCGACCTCCTTGGCCTCCTTGCCCTTCGCGACCCGCTTGGCGGACGCCTTCTCCTGGCGGCCGCGCTCGGCGGCCACCTTGCCGTCCGCCTTCTCGTGGAAGTGCTCGACGACCCGGGCGATCTGCACCCGGCCGCGCACCACGAGTGCGGACAGCCGGGTGTCGCCGCCCGTGTAGTGGCCGTACTCGTGGGCGAGCACACCGCGCAGCCGTGCCTCGGTCAGGCCGGTGAGCAGCGGCACGCCCAGGTAGAGGCGGCGCGGGCCGGGCCGCAGGCCGAGCAGGCGGGTGTCCTCGCTGACGGCCGCGTTGACGTCGGCCGTCAGCACGATCCGGTCGGGGGCGCGGGTACCGGTCGCCGCGGCCAGTTCCCGCACCAGTGCCCACAGCCGGGGCTCGTCGGCGTCGGTGACCTCGATGCCGGGCGGACCCTCGCCCTTCGGCGTGCGCAGCATGAACATGCCGCGTACGACCGGGATGGCGAGCAGCACGGAGACGGCGACGATCTTCATGCCGGCGGCGCCGTGCACCCACGTGAACACGGCCACGTCGACACCGGCGAGCGCCGCGAGCAGCAGCAGGCTCAGCAGATGGAAGCCGCACAGCAGAACGACGGCGCGCAGCGCGCGCAGAGTTGCACCCATCGGGCAGATCCCCCCCACAGGACCCGGAGAAATGAACAGGCCGACGTGCGCCCCCCGGACGGTGCTGCCGGTGAGTGTGGGGGGACTCGGAGCAGACGTCGAGCGGGCGCGAGGCGGCCTCCGGGATACGCCCGGACCGGCTCCCGGCAAAGCGCGGGCAAAGCCCGGAGCAAGCGGAGTATGCCCTACCGAAGATCGACGGGGCAATCCCAGCGATCCCGGCCGTGACCAGTGCGGACCGGTGCCGGACGGAGCGGACCGGCCGTCAGCCCGGCAGACCCGCCGGGGTGCCGCCGGCCGCCTCGTAGCCGGCCACGGCCAGCGCTCGGTGGGCGGCGAAGGCGGCGGCCGGGTCGGCGGACAGGGTCCATGGCAGCGCGCCGACATAACCGTCGACGTGCGCGAGCTGGTCCATGGCCTCAGGCCAGCGCTCGGCCCGGACCAGGAAGAACAGCAGCAGATGACGGACGTGCGCGACCAGTTGGTCGTCCGCGCGGGCGGTGTGCACCGCGTGCAGTGCGCCCTGCACCGCCCGGGTGACCACCTCGCTCTGGTAGAAGCTCCGGACCAGGTTCACCTCGGGGATGTGCTGGAAGACCGCGAAGAGCGGCAGCGCAGAAAGCAGCGAGCCCTCCGGGGCACGGGCCGCGGCGTCCTCGGCGAAGGCGTACGCCTCCTCGCGGGAACCGTGCCACTCCTCCCCCCAGTACCGCAGCGCGGCCAGATGCGCCCCCATGTGGTGCGGAGCGCGGTCCGCCACGGTCCGCCACAGCTTCTCGAACTCCTCCCGCGGACTGCCCAGACCCCGGGCGGCGGACAGCTCCACGATGTACGGCACCGGGTCGCCCGGGGCGAGCAGCGCCGCCTCGCCGCAGGCCTGCCGGGCCTCCTCCATGATGATCCGGAACGCTTCCGTGCCCGGCGCGGACGTCCGCCACGCCTGCTGCGCGAGGAACTCCGCGTACACGGCCGCGCCGCCCGCGTCCTTGGGCCGCTCCGCCCGCCACACCCGCAGCCACTGCCCGCCGGGCGTCTGGTGTATCCCGCCCGGTTGCTGCGCCAGCTCCAGTGCCGCCGCGCCCGCGAAGGCCTGCACACGCTGCCAGCGCGCCTCGCCCTCCGCGTCGGTGCCGGCCAGCAACTGGGCGGCGGCCCCGTAGTCCCGGGTGCGCCGCACCACGTCCAGCACGTCCAGCAGATCCTTGTCCGGGCCGGGCAACCGCACGTCCAGCTCCTCCTCGGGCACGAGGCCGTAGGCCGCCGCGCGCGCGGGGTCCGGCCGGCCCGCCGGACCGCCCGCGCCCGCCCCTCGCCCGCGCCGCAGGACCGGGAGCAGCACGAAGCACAGCAGGACCAGCGCCATGAGCAGCCAGAGAATCGCCATGCCACAAGCGAACCAGACGCCGCCGACGATTGGCCAACCCCGCCCGCCGCGCCTGTGGAAAACCCGCGCGCCGTGCCTGTGGAAACCCCGGGCGCCCGGCGCCGCCGAAGCCCCGGGACCCGGCGCTCCCGGGTCCGCCGGACACCACCATCCGGCCGAGCGCACTACGCTCGGTCCACATGAGCGACAGGCACATCAGTCAGCACTTCGAGACCCTCGCGATCCACGCGGGCAACACCGCGGATCCCCTCACCGGCGCGGTCGTCCCGCCGATCTACCAGGTCTCGACCTACAAGCAGGACGGCGTGGGCGGACTGCGCGGCGGCTACGAGTACAGCCGCAGCGCCAACCCGACCAGGACCGCCCTCGAGGAGAACCTCGCCGCGCTGGAGGGCGGCCGGCGCGGCCTCGCGTTCGCCTCCGGCCTGGCGGCCGAGGACACCCTGCTGCGTACGCTGCTCAGCCCCGGCGACCACGTGGTGATCCCCAACGACGCCTACGGCGGCACGTTCCGGCTCTTCGCCAAGGTGGTCACCCGCTGGGGCGTGGAGTGGTCCGTCGCCGACACCAGCGACCCGGCCGCCGTACGGGCCGCGATGACGCCGAAGACCAAGGTGGTCTGGGTGGAGACCCCCTCCAACCCGCTGCTCGGCATCACCGACATCGCCACCGTCGCCCAGGTCGCCCACGACGCGGGCGCGCGGCTCGTCGTCGACAACACCTTCGCCACGCCCTACCTCCAGCAGCCGCTGTCGCTCGGGGCCGACGTCGTGGTGCACTCGCTGACCAAGTACATGGGCGGTCACTCGGACGTGGTCGGCGGCGCCCTGATCGCCTCCGACCAGACGCTGGGCGAGGAACTGG
The DNA here is from genome assembly GCF_023630175.1 of Streptomyces cellostaticus. GTDB lineage: Bacteria > Actinomycetota > Actinomycetes > Streptomycetales > Streptomycetaceae > Streptomyces > Streptomyces cellostaticus_A. Next base: position 71,315 of record NZ_JALLIN010000026.1, read on the forward strand.
CGTACCACCAGAACGCGATGGGCGCCGTCGCCGGCCCCTTCGACTCCTGGCTGGTCCTGCGCGGCGCCAAGACCCTCGCGGTGCGCATGGACCGGCACAGCGAGAACGCCACGCGGGTCGCCGACATGCTCACCCGGCACCCGCGCGTCAGCAGCGTGCTCTACCCGGGCCTGCCCGAGCACCCCGGGCACGAGGTGGCCGCCAAGCAGATGAAGGCGTTCGGCGGCATGGTGTCCTTCCGGGTCCGGGGCGGCGAGGAGGCCGCCGTCGAGGTGTGCAACCGCGCCAAGGTCTTCACCCTCGGCGAGTCGCTGGGCGGCGTCGAGTCGCTCATCGAGCACCCCGGCCGGATGACCCACGCCTCCGCGGCCGGTTCCGCCCTGGAGGTCCCGGCCGACCTGGTGCGCCTGTCCGTCGGCATCGAGAACGTCGACGACCTGCTCGAGGACCTGCAGCAGGCGCTCGGCTAAGGGCTGTCCCGTATTCCCCGGTGGGTCGGCGCACGGCGTCGGATGCGGTGCGTCGCACGGCGGAGGGTCGTCCTCGTACGGGGCGTACTCGGGCGATCCGACAACGCGGCGAGGTGCCGTGGCCGTCGTCGTGCGCCCGCCGGGGATCGCGGGACAGCCCTCAGTGCCGTGCCGGGCGCCGCGAGCCGGTGAACCTCTCCGCTCACGGCATCGGGTGGGGTCCCTCCCGGTCACGGCACCCGGTCGCGTCCGGGACGTCGCGGCGTACGGCCCGGCGCCGGCGCCGCCGCGCCCGGTGCGTGCCCGGGCCGCCCGGTCGAGGGCCGGGGGAGTGCCGACCTGGAGCCCGGGCCCTCGCATACGCATGCGAGGGCCCGGGCTTCTGGCCTTTGCGGCGGTCGGGGCACCCCCGCAAGGCACGCTCCGGGCGCCGGGAACGCCGTCCACGTCACCAGCCGGTGAGCGGCACGGTCGTCTGCGACGGCGGCTCCGCCCAGGGCTGCGCCCGCACCGCCCACACGGTGAAGGCCACGGCCGCCGCGCACAGCAGCAGCCACATCAGGCGGTGCGCGAGCAGCCGGCGCCGCAGCAGCCGGCCGCCGCGGCGGACGGCCTCGGCGTGCAGGTCGGGCGGTACCGGCACCGGGACCTCCTCCAGGATCCGCCGCACGGCGGCCTCCCGCTGGGGGCGGTTCACCGCCGCCTCCCACCCGGTGGCCGCCTCACGACGGCGCCACCCTCGTGCCCATCGCGCCCGGCGCCGCCCTGCGCGCCGGATGCAGGACAGTGGCCGTCGCCCGGTCGCAGACGGCGTGCACCCGTTCGACGGGCAGGCCCAGCAGGGCCGCGGTCTGCTCCTCGGCGACCCCCTCGAACATCCTCAGCACCAGGATCAGCCGCTCCTGCGGCGCCAGCTCCGCGAGCGGGCTGCGCGGATGCGGGCGGGCCCGGCCCGCGGCCCCGTAGTGCCGCCAGGCCTCGTGCGCGAACCGGGTGGCCAGGTACTGGCGTGCGCACTCGTAGGGATCCTCGCCGCGCAGCCGGTGCCAGCGGGCGTAGGTGTGGGCCAGCGCCGGCACCAGCAGCCTCCGCGCGCGCGGGCCGTCGTCCGGGGCCTCTCCGGTGAGCAGGGTCGCGGCATGCAGCAGCCGCCCCGCCGCGCCCGCGACGAACGCCTCGAACTCCCGGTCCCGGCGGGCATCGCGGGACGCCTGCCGATCACGCACCGCGCCTCCCCCCTGAGGGGGTCCCGTCCGGTACGGGACGGACGCACCGCGCACCACGCAGGACCCGGTCTCATATCAGGCCAGTGGCGGCCCGGGGTCAAGACTCGGGACCGCACCCGTCGTCCGGGGGGCGCGTCAGGAAGCGGGCGCCGCCTCGGCCGCCGGTACCGGCTGGACCGCCATCCGGGAGGAGAGCGCGGTATTGAAGCGCGTGAGGAGCGCGCAGAACTGCTCGCGCTCCTCCGGGGCCCAGTCGTGTGTCAGCTCGGCCATCAACTGACGCCTCGACGAACGTACTTCCTCCAGCCGGGCGGCCCCGCGCGGGGAGAGCTGGAGCACCACGGCCCGTCCGTCCTCCGGGTGCGAGGTGCGCTTGACGAGGCCCGTGTCGACCAGCGGGGCCACCTGCCGGGTGACCGTGGAGGAGTCGATCCCCATGCTCGCGGCGAGCGCCTTGACGCCCATCGGACCCTCGCTGTCGAGACGGTTGAGCAGCAGGTAGGCGGCACGGTCCATGGTGTTGCGCACCTGCCCGACGCCACCGAGCCGGGTCTGTTCGGCACGCCGGGCGAACACCGCCACCTCGTGCTGGAGGGTGTCGAGAAGACCGGTGTCACCGACGGTCGTCATGTCCATCGACATTTCAGGTGTTGTGGGCATGGCCGGAGGCTCGCTTCATGAGGGCTGCTGGGTTGGGGGACAGGGTACGCGGCCCGGACGCGGACCGTACCGGCGCTGCGCAAACCCGGTCTCGGAGCTTGGTCACACCCGTCACGTACGACCGTGAACTGCGAGACTCGGTTCATGAGCTACCGCACGGCCGGCTCCTTGCGCTCCGTCACCCTCGATGACGTGCGCGGAGCCCAGAAGATGCTCTCGGGTGTGGCGCGGCGGACCGCGATGGAGGGCAGCCGGCACCTGTCCCAGCTGATCGGCGCGCCGGTGCACCTCAAGTGCGAGAACCTGCAGCGAACGGGCTCCTTCAAGCTGCGCGGCGCCTACGTCCGGATCGCCGGGCTGCTGCCGGAGGAGCGGGCCGCCGGGGTGGTGGCGGCGAGCGCCGGCAACCACGCGCAGGGCGTGGCCCTGGCCTCCTCGCTGCTGGGTGTGCACGCCACCGTGTTCATGCCGAAGGGCGCCCCGCTGCCCAAGATCAGCGCGACCCGGGAGTACGGCGCCGAGGTGAGGCTGCATGGTCAGGTGGTCGACGAGACCCTGGCCGCGGCGCAGGAGTACGCGGCTACGACGGGCGCGGTGTTCATCCACCCCTTCGACCACCCCGATGTCATCGCCGGCCAGGGCACGGTCGGCCTGGAGATCCTCGAGCAGTGCCCGGAGGTGCGCACGATCGTCGTCGGCATCGGCGGCGGCGGGCTCGCGGCCGGCATCGCGGTCGCGGTCAAGGCGCTGCGCCCCGAGGTCCGGATCGTCGGTGTGCAGGCGGAGGGCGCGGCGGCCTATCCGCCCTCGCTCGCGGCCGGCCGTCCGGTCCAGGTGCAGAACCCGGCGACGATGGCCGACGGCATCAAGGTGGGCCGGCCCGGTCTGGTGCCCTTCGAGATCATCGGCGACCTGGTGGACGAGGTGCGCACGGTCACCGAGGACCAGCTCTCGGCGGCGCTGCTGCTGTGCCTGGAGCGCGCCAAGCTGGTCGTCGAGCCGGCCGGGGCCAGCCCGGTCGCGGCCCTGCTGGCCGAGCCCGGCGCGTTCCCCGGCCCGGTCGTCGCCGTGCTGTCCGGCGGCAACGTCGACCCGGTGCTGCTCCAGCGGGTGCTGCGGCACGGCATGACCGCCCAGGGCCGCTACCTGGCGGTCCGGCTGCGGCTGACGGACCGCCCGGGCGCGCTCGCGACGCTGCTCGGGGTGCTGTCCGTGGCCGACGCCAACGTCCTCGACGTGAGCCATGTGCGGACCGACCCCCGGCTCGGGCTCACGGAGGCCGAGGTGGAACTGCACCTCGAGACGAAGGGCCCGGCGCACTGCGTCGAGGTCGGCCAGGCGCTGCGGCAGGCGGGCTACACGGTCATCGACTGAGGCACCGGACCGGACCGCCGTGGGGCGGTGTCACCCGTCCGGGGAAAACCATTGGCGGACGCGATACATCGCGTTATGGTTGGCGGGTCGCTCGCGGTGCGCCGCCGCCCGACGCCGGGACCCGGGGGTGAAAGCCGCTGGTGGAAAACCGAAGGCGGCGGCGGGCACGCGAACCTAGCCTTTCCGAAGCATCCCCGACGACGTGGAGACCCACATGCCAGGCGCCATCTATGCCGAAGGCCTGGTGAAGACCTTCGGCGACGTAAGGGCACTGGACGGCGTAGACCTCGATGTCCCCGAGGGCACCGTCCTCGGCCTGCTCGGGCCGAACGGCGCCGGCAAGACCACGGCGGTCCGCTGTCTGACGACACTGCTGCGGCCCGACAGCGGACGCGCCGTCGTGGCGGGCGTGGACGTCCTCAGGGACCCCGACGCCGTACGCCGCTCCATCGGCCTCTCCGGCCAGTTCGCCGCGGTCGACGAGTACCTGACCGGCCGGGAGAACCTGCAGATGGTCGGCCGGCTGTACCAGATGGGGGGCAGGGCGGCCCGGCAGCGCGCGGTCGAGCTCCTGGAGCAGTTCCATCTCACCGAAGCCGCCGACCGTCCCGCCAAGACCTACTCCGGTGGCATGCGCCGCCGTCTCGACCTCGCCGCCGCCCTGGTGGTCTCGCCGCCCGTGATGTTCATGGACGAACCGACCACCGGCCTCGACCCGCGCAACCGGCAGCAGCTCTGGGAGGTCATCAAGCAGCTCGTCTCCGGCGGTACGACCCTGCTGCTGACCACGCAGTACCTGGAGGAGGCCGACCACCTCGCCCACGACATAGCGGTCGTCGACCACGGCCGGGTCATCGCCACGGGCACCTCCGACCAGCTCAAGGCCCGCACCGGCGGTGAGCGCGTCGAGGTCGTGGTGCACGAGCGGGAGCACATCGCGACCGCCGCCGAGGTGCTGCGCGGCTTCGGCAAGGGCGACACCACGGTCGAGGAGCACACCCGCAAGCTCACGGTGCCCGTCACCGGCGGTGCCAAGCTGCTCGCCGAGGTCATCCGGGAGCTGGACGGACGCGGGATCGAGATGGACGACATCGGACTGCGCCGCCCCACCCTCGACGACGTCTTCCTCTCCCTGACCGGCCATGTGGCGGAGGCCGAGGAGTCCACCGGTGACGACCGGTCCCGCAAGGCCGACAGAGGCAGCAAGGGCGCCCAGGGCGCCACGGGCAAGGAGGCCGTGAAATGAGTGCCGTGACCGAAGCCGCACCTTCCGCGGCCCCCGGCAACCCGGTCGGCCGGGCCGTCCGTGACTCGCTGATCGTCGCCAAGCGCAATCTGATCCGCATGTGCCGGATCCCCGAGATGGTCATTTTCGGGCTGATCCAGCCGATCATGTTCGTGGTGCTGTTCACCTATGTGTTCGGCGGTTCCATCCAGGTCGGCGGATCCAGCTCCACCCAGGCCTACCGCGAGTTCCTGATGGCGGGCATCTTCGCGCAGACCGTCACCTTCGCCACGGCCGGCGCCGGTGCCGGCATCGCGGACGACATGCACAAGGGCCTCATCGACCGCTTCCGCTCGCTGCCCATGGCGCGCGGCGCGGTGCTGACCGGGCGTACCCTCGCGGACCTGGTCCAGACGGCGCTCACCCTGCTCGTCCTTGCCGTGGTGGCGTTGCTGGTCGGCTGGCGCACGCACGAGAACTTCGGCAAGGTGCTCGCCGGATTCGGCCTGCTCCTGCTGCTCGGGTACGCGTTCTCCTGGATCGGCGCGCTCATCGGCCTCTCCGTGCGCACCCCCGAGGCGGCCACGTCGGGCGGCCTGATCTGGCTGTTCCCGCTGACCTTCATCTCGAACGCGTTCGTCGACGCGAACAAGATGCCGCCGTTCCTCCGGCACATCGCGGAGTGGAATCCGTTCAGCGCCACCGTGCAGGCGTGCCGTGAGCTGTTCGGCAACCTCCCCCCGGGCTACCGGACCCCGGACGCCTGGCCCATGCAGCACCCCGTGTGGAGCTCGCTGATCTGGTCGGTCCTGATCACCGTGGCCTTCCGCACGCTCGCCGTCCGCAAGTACCGCTCGGCCACCGCGTGAGGGCATGAAGACGCCCCCGGCGTCCTGGGACGCCGGGGGCGCGACATGAACCCGGTCCGGTGGGTCAGCCCGAGTACGGCTCCGCCTTCAGGATCCGCACCGAGGCCGTCTTGCCGTTCGGCAGCTCGTACTCCGCGTCCTCGCCGACCTTGTGGCCGATGACGCCGGCGCCGAGCGGCGACTGCGGCGAGTACGTCTCGACATCGGCGCTCGCGTACTCGCGGGAGGCGAGCAGGAACGTCATCGTGTCGTCCTCGTCACCGTCGAAGGCGATCGTGACGACCATGCCCGGGGCGACGGCACCGTCCGCGGAGGCCGGAGCCTCGCCCACCTGGGCGTTCTCCAGAAGCTGGGTCAGCTGGCGCACACGGAGCTCCTGCTTGCCCTGCTCCTCCTTGGCCGCGTGGTACCCGCCGTTCTCGCGCAGGTCGCCCTCCTCACGCGCGGCGGCGATCTTGGCGGCGATCTCCGTGCGCGCAGGACCAGTAAGGTACTCAAGCTCGTCCTTGAGCTTGTTGTACGCCTCCTGGGTCAGCCAGGTGACGTTCTCGCTGGTCTGGGTCACAGGGTGCTCCTCGTCGGTACTGGGAAATACAAAGCATCGCCCTACCCAGAAGAATGTTCCCTCATGGATGGGCGAAACCACGAGCCTAACAATTCAACGGCGGAAGGGGGAGGACATAAGCCATCAGAATCACATCGGCACAGGTCACGGCCTGCGCCCGGTCAGCCGGCGTGGCAGCCGAGCAGCTCGGCCGTGGTGCCCCTGGCCGTCGTGCGGAGCGTGACGACCTTGTCGATGCTCGCGGCCGGGCCGGTGAAGCGGAAGTCCGCCCGTCCCACCTCGGCGCCGTCGGCAGACTGGGAGCGCAGGGTGCAGTAGCCGGAGGCACCGGCGTCCTTGTGCACCTCGAGGTGCACCCGGACCTCGTCGTCGGCGGCCTGGAAGGCGATCACCTGGGCGCTGATCTCGTTCCGCGCGACGTAGTGGTAGGCGAAGTAGCCGATCAGGGCGAGGAGGACCACACCGAGCAGTGATCCGACGATCTTGAGCCCGCGGTCGGCACGCTCGTCCGAGGAGCGGCCGTAGCGGCCCTCGGGCAGTCGCGTGCTCGGCGTACCCATGATCGTCCTCTCCGCGGAATTAATCGCCCCCCGATTCCGTCACTATAGAAGCCTGCGATTGCGCCGAGGACACGGGGCGCCGACTTACCGAGGATTGAGTCTTGACTGACCAGCTGCGACTGATGGCCGTTCACGCGCACCCCGACGACGAGTCGAGCAAGGGCGCGGCCACCATGGCGAAGTACGTGGCCGAGGGGGTGGACGTGCTGGTGGTGACCTGCACCGGCGGCGAGCGCGGGTCCATCCTCAACCCCAAGCTGCAGGGTGACACCTACATCGAGGAACACATCCACGAGGTGCGCAAGAAGGAGATGGACGAGGCCCGGGAGATCCTCGGCGTCCGGCAGGAGTGGCTGGGCTTCGTCGACTCCGGCCTGCCCGAGGGCGACCCGCTGCCGCCGCTGCCCGAGGGCTGCTTCGCCCTGGAGGACGTCGACAAGGCGGCCGGCGAGCTGGTGAAGCAGATCCGCTCCTTCCGCCCGCAGGTGATCACCACCTACGACGAGAACGGCGGCTACCCGCACCCCGACCACATCATGACCCACAAGATCTCGATGGTGGCGTTCGAGGGCGCGGCGGACGCGGAGAAGTACCCCGAGGCCGAGTACGGCCCCGTCCACCAGCCGCGGAAGCTCTACTACAACCAGGGCTTCAACCGGCCCCGCACCGAGGCCCTGCACCACGCGATGCTGGACCGGGGCCTGGAGTCGCCGTACGGGGACTGGCTCAAGCGCTGGAAGGAGTTCGAGCGCGTCGAGCGCACGCTGACCACGCACGTCCCGTGCGCGGAGTTCTTCGAGGTCCGCGACAAGGCGCTGATCGCCCACGCCACCCAGATCGACCCCGACGGCGGCTGGTTCCGGGTGCCGATGGACCTCCAGAAGGAGGTCTGGCCGACGGAGGAGTACGAGCTGGCGAAGTCCCTCGTCGACACCTCCCTCCCCGAGGACGACCTCTTCGCGGGCATCCGGGACAATGCCTGACATGAGCGCAAGCCTGGCACTGACGCATCTGGTCCCTCTCGCCAAGGAGGTCGACGAGAACAAGGTCACCCCCGGCGTCCTCGGCTTCATCGTGTTCGCGGTGATGGCCCTGGCCGTGTGGGGCCTGATGAAGTCGATGAGCAAGCAGATGCAGAAGGTCGACTTCAAGGAGGCCCCCGAAGCCGGGGCCGAGGAGAAGACCGGGCCGAAGACGCCGCGGGCCTGACCCGGGAGGGTCAGCCCCGCGCCGGAACCGCCACCCCCATCACCTCGCGGGCGTGGCGGTCCGGGGTCATGCGCAGACGCCATGCCTGCCAGCCCGCCTCCAGGCTGACGCCCCGCTCCAGCAGCAGGGCGTAGGCCGGCACCCACTCGGCCAGCTTGTCGTCCCGCAGCGGATGCGCGGCCCGGGCGAGCCGGGTCAGCTCCTCCTGCGCGACCGCCGTGCCCACCTCCACCCCGCCCGGCGCCGCGTACGGCAGCAGGGTGCAGCGCAGGAACCTCGCCCAGTCCTCCCCGCGGCGGTCGCCGTAGGACGTGAACAGGGGCAGCGCCTCGTCGCACAGGGTCAGCGCCTGCTGGATCCGGCCGTTGCCCGCGTCCACCACCGCCAGCTCCAGACAGGTCCAGGCCTCGCCGTGGGCGACGCCGATGCGCTGGAAGTCGGCGCGGGCGTCGACGAGGAGCTGCCGGGCGAAACCCGAGTTGCGCAGCGAGCCGGTCTGCGCGGCCCGCTGGTCCCGGGTGACCCGCGCCGAGTGGTGCCGGGCGCAGGCAAGGCCGTAGACGTCCCGCATCCGGGAGAACATCTGCCGGGACCGCTCGAGCTCCCGGACCGCCCGGTCCAGCTCCCCCGTCTCCTCCAGCGCCTGCCCGAGGTGGAACAGCGTCCAGGCCTCGCCGCGGGCGTCCTCGTTGTCCCGGTGCCGCGCCGCCGCGCGGCGAAGGTCCTCCACCGCCGGACCGGCGTCCCCGCCGACCAGCCGCGCCCGGGCGAGCTGCGTCAGCGCCCAGGCCTCGCCGCGCGCGTCGTGCGTCCGGCCGTAGCGCTCCAGGGCGGCCCGCAGCTCCGTCTCCGCCCCGGGCACGTCGCCCGTGCGCAGCGCGAGCTGGCCGAGCTGGAAGTGCGCCCACGCCTCCCCGTGCAGGGAGCCGCCCTCCCGGTGCAGGACGAGTGAACGGGTGAGCAGGTCCAGCGCCTCCGGCAGCCGGGCCCGGTCGCGCTGCACCGCCGCCAGCGCGTGCATCGTCCAGGCCCGGTCGGTCGCCAGCTCCTCGGCCGCCTGCAGGTCCAGGGCCTCCTGCAGCCGGGCCGCGGCCTCGGTGAGGTTGCCCTGGTGGTGCAGGGTGATCCCGAGGGAGCACAGCGCGCGGGCGGCGCCCGCGTCCTGGTGGGCCTCCCGGTAGAGGTCGACCACGGAGGCCAGCGTGGTACGCGCCTTGTCGAGCTCGCCGAGCTGCCGGGCCGCGATACCGGTGCGCCACTGCACGGAGCGCATCAGCAGACCCTCGTCCACGGCCTGCGCCAGCTCGCTGATCTCACCGAGGCGGTAGAGGTCACCGCGCAGCAGGCAGTAGTCGCACAGGGCGCCGAGCAGGTTCTGCACGGCGGCCCGGTCCACGCCCTCGGCGTGGCGCAGCGCGGCCGTGATGAAGCTGGACTCGTCGTCCAGCCAGCGCAGCGCCTCGTCCAGCGAGGTGAAGCCGTGCCCGCCGAACTGGTTCGAGCGCGTCGACATGTTGCCGTCGACCAGGCGCAGCACGGAGTCGGCCAGCTCCGCGTAGTTCACGACCAGCCGCTCCTGCGCGGCCGCCCGCTCGGCCGGGTCCTCCTCGTCCAGCAGCCGCGCCTGGGCGAAGGCCCGCACCAGGTCGTGCAGCCGGTAGCGGCTCCCGCGCACGTGGTCGATCAGGCCGGCGTCCGCGAGGGCCGCCAGATGCCGGCCGGCGGCCGGCTCGTCGGTGGCCAGCAGGGCGGCGGCCGCGGCCGCGCCGAGCGAGGCCCGGCCGGCCAGCGCCAGCCTGCGCAGCAGCCGGCGCGCGGGGTCCGGCTGGTCGGCGTAGCGCAGCCACAGCGCCCGCTCCACCGGCTCGACCGGGCCGTACGCGCCGAGGTCCGAGGCGAGCTGCCGGGGCGAACGCGGGCCGAGCGAGGAGCCGGCCACGCGCAGCGCCAGTGGCAGGCCGCCGCACAACTCGCGCACCCGGTCGGCGGACTCCGCGTCGTACGGCCCCGAGGCGTCCTGTGCCGTCGCCCCCAGCAGTTCCTCGGCGCCCGCCGCGTCCAGCTCCCGCACCGGCAGGTGGTGCACCCAGGCGGCGAGCTCCGCGGGCAGCTCGAGCGGGGTGCGGGCGGTGACCAGTACCAGGCTGTCGGAGCGCTCGGGCACCAGGGCCCGCACCTGCTCCGGGTCCGAGGCGTCGTCCAGCACGATCGTCACCGGCAGGCCGGTCAGATGCCGGTGGTACAGCTCGGACAGCCGCTTGACCTGCTGGTCCGGGGAGGAGCGCTCGCGGAACAGCAACTGCTCACGGGGTGCGCCGAGCCGGTTCAGCAGGTGCAGCAGCGCGTCCCGGACGGGCAGCGGCGGCTCGTCCCGGCTGCCGCCGCGCAGGTCCACGACGACCGCCCCGCGGAAGTGGTCCCGCAGGTCGTGCGCCGCGCGGACCGCGAGCGTCGTGCGGCCCGATCCCGGCTCGCCGTGCAGCACGACCACCGTCGGCCGGGTCTCGGTGGCCGCCCTGGCCGCCTGCGCCCACTGCCTGATCCGGGCCAGCTCCGGCCGGCGGCCCGCGAACGGCCCGTCCGGCTCCGGAAGTTGCCCGAAGGACTGCTCCAGCACCGTACGCCGGCGGGCCGCCGCGCTCTTGTCGGCGCCGCGCAGCGCGGGGCCGGTCTTCCTCCTCGGCCCGGCGGAGGCGGCCAGCACCCGCTGCTGGTCGAGGAACGGGCGGATGCCGCGCACCTCCAGCGCGGTCAGCCACTGCAGCCGGAGCTGCTCGGGGCCCCCGGGCTGTCCGGCGGCGCCCGCCCGGTGATGGGCGGCCGGCAGGTGCGAGCCGGCCACCTTCACCACCGTCGCGACGGCGCCCGCGACGCCCGCGGTGACACCGGCGCCGACGGCCGTGCCGGCGCCGGTGCCCAGGGACAGGTCGGCGACGGCGGCGGCCGCCGCGGCGACGGCGGCCACCAGCACCGCCGTTCCGGCGCCCTCGCGCGTGTAGCGCTCGCCGAAGGTGAGCCGGCCGGCCTCGGCCTCGTCGAGCGCGCGGACATAGGTCTCGTACTCCTCGGCGGCCTGCTGGGCCATGGTGTCCAGCGAGCCGCGCGCCCGCGACAGCAGCAACTGCCCGTCGGTGCGGCCGCCGGAGCGCCGCACCTCCTCGTCCACGGCCCGCGCCAGCAGCCGCTCGGCCTCGGTCCGATGGCCGTCCCGCATGTCCCGTCCCCCTGTCGGCGACAACTCCGTTGCCTACGAGTGTCCTTCGGAGGCGGCGGGTTGGCGAGGGGGCGACGATCAGCGGATGGGTGCGGATTTCCGGACAACTCCCTTGTCAGCGGCCGTTTTTCGGTCGTCGTGACGGTGTGCTTTCCTCACTCGTACGCGGTGCCGTGGGCGATAGTCACACGGGGCCGCGGGATGCGGGAAGGGCTCGGACGTCCGGCCCGGCCGCGGTCCGTCACACCGAAGCGGAGCGCTTCCACGCCCCGGCCCGTCGCATGGCCATGCCGGAGCGAGCCGCGCACCGAGCCGTTCCTCGCCGCGGCCGACGTCCCGGTCCAGCAGGACCGGGGCCCGTCCCCGGCGGGCGCCCGGCCTCAGCTCACCGCCGTCACCGGCTCAGCTCGGTGGCCCGCTGCAGCGCCCGCTCGGCCCGGGCCAGGTGGCCGTCCTGCTGCTCCAGCGCGCCGGCGGTCTCCACCGCCCGGCGGGCCGCGTCCAGGGCCTGCTCGGCACGGCCCAGGTCGGCCTGGCGCTCGGCCAGTTCGATGAGCGTCCTGGTGAGGCCGCGCAGCCCGTTCTGCGTCCGCGCCCGCCGCTCGTAGGCGTCCACCAGGCTCTCCGCGAGCAGCACCGGGAACTCGCCGAACACCGTCACTCCCGACGGTACGGCGTCCAGCAGGTCGGCGGGCAGGGCGGGGTTCTTATCGGCCAGGGCGGTCAGCGCCTCGGCCAGCGGTGCCGGGTAGCCGCCGGCCAGCGCCACCTCGACCGCCGCGGGAGAGACACCCGGCAGCAGCGACAGCAGCTCGGTCAGGCGCCGGCGGACCTGCGGACGGGTGTGCGCGGCGCGGGCCAGCACGGTCAGCACGCGCCGGTCCTGATCCTCGCTGGTCTCCATCAGAGCGGCGAGCAGGAACCGGGGTGTGGCGACCTCGGCGACCAGCTCCTCGTCCAGCGCGTCGGGCAGCGACTCGCTCCAGTAGCCGGGGTCCCCGGCGGCCGGCGGGTACATCTCGCGCAGCCACCGCGCGACCCGGAGCCGCAACTCCGGTTCCTCCAGGGCCTGCAGGTGCCCGAGGGCGGCGAGGGCCGCCTCCTCGTCGGCGGCGCCGCACAGGACGGCGGTGGCGGCCGCACCGGCCACGACGCCGGCGGGCAGCTCCAGCCCGTGCTCGTCCGCGGCGGCCCGCAGATAAGCCAGTTCGCACCGGAGCAGCAGGCCCTCGTCCTGCCCGCCCGTACCGGCGGACGGCGCCAGTGCCGTGGCGAGCACCGCGGCCTGCAGGGCGCCGGGCAGCGACGGCGCGTCCCGGGTCGGGACGGCCGCGGCGGCCGGGGCGCCGAGGGCCGCCGCGTAGTCCCGGGCGGCCTCGAGCACGGCGTCGGCGTGGCCCTGCCCCGCCGTGTCCGGTGCCCCGAGCTCCTCGTACGTGTCCGCCGCCGGCCGGGGGCCGTCCGTGCGGGCGAGCAGCAGCAGGCGGACCGGTGCGCCGGACTCGCGTGCCGCCGCCTCGGTCCGGAGCCGGGCCACCTGCTCGCCGCGGGTCTCGGCGCTCTCCACGACCACCAGCAGCGGCCGCCCGGTGTCGGGAAGGCCTGCTCCCCGCGTCGGGAACACCACGTCCCAGTCGCCCGACTCGCCCACGCGGTCGGCGAGTTCCAGGGCGAGGCGGGACTTGCCGCTGCCGGCCGGCCCGGACACCAGATGGGTCCGGGTGCCGCTGCCCGCACACCACTGGGCGAGCCGCTCCAGCTCGGCGGTCCGCGAGCGGAACCGCGCGGTCCGGGCGTCCGCGCGCAGCAGCACACCGGGACGCGCCGCCGGCGCGGCCGTCTCCTCGGCGGCGGCCTCCGCACGGGTGGCGGCACCCGAGGCGGCGGCCCGCAGCTGTGCCGCGATGCGCGGCAGCGCCTCGCCCAGCGGGTCCCGGATGATGTCGGTGGCGATGGCGTCGTAGGGCGTGGGATCCCAGTTGACGATGACCAGGGTCGCCCCGGCGTTCACCGCGCTCGCGCACAGCGAGCCCGCGGGCTCGACCGTGAGTGTCGTCCCCACGGCGAGGATCAGGTCGCACGAGGTGACGGCCTCCTCGGCCCGGACGAACGTCTCGGGGGACATGGTCTGCCCGAACATGGTGCTGGCGGTCTTCTGGATGCCACCGCACCGCGGGCACGGCGGCGTGGCCTCGCCGGCCTCGATCCTGGCCAGCACGTCCGTGGTCGGCGAGCGGTCCCCGCACGCGACGCACAGGGTGGTACGCATCGTGCCGTGCAACTCGAGGACCCGGTCGGCGGGTGTGCCGGCGAGCTGGTGCAGCCCGTCGGTGTTCTGCGTCACGACCGTCGTGTCGATCCCCGACTCGCCGAGCGCTGCGACCGCGCGGTGGCCGGCGTTGGGCTCGGCTCCCCAGACGGGGTGCTCGTAGCGCGTCTTCCAGTAGCTGACCCGGAGTTCGGGATCCGCCATGAAGGCCTGGTACGTGTGCTTCGTCTGGAGTCCCGGGCTCAGGGTCCAGACGCCGGAGGGACCGCGGAAGTCCTGGATGCCGGAGTCGGTGGAGATGCCGGCACCGCTGAACACCACGAGCCGGCGGACGCCGTGGGCCCAGTCGGGGATGTCGCCGGGCGACTGGTCGGTCGGGTGTGTCGTCATGAGGGCCTCCAGGAAGTGTCGGCGCGGTCGGCCACGGCCGCCGAACGGTGCGCCATCAGTGCACGGCGCTTTCGCCGGTGAACCGGGCGAGGGCGCCGACGCCCTCGCGCGGGGCGACCACCAGCCGGTCGGCCGGGCGGGGTGCCGTTGCGGGGCGGGTCGATCGACCGTTCCTCGCCGGCCTGCTCCGGGCGGCGGCCGGTGAGCATCGAGCGCCGGCGGCGGCAGCGGCGTCCGGCGCGGTCCTCGTGGCCGTTCGCCGGGCCGCGCGAGGCCGCCGGAGGAGCGGGCCGGTCTCGACGGCGACTTCTTCGGGCCGGGCGCAGGCGCACTGCCGGCATGACCGGTGTCGAAGCCGATAAAGCGCGCAGAAATAGCCTTCCTCAAGGAGCCGCTGTAATAGCATCGCAGCGTCGAAGCATCAAGGGATTTACCGGCCTGGCCGAACACCGGCGGAAGATTCGCCCATGTGGTCTCGGGTATTGAGGGACCACGAACCTGCCCGAGCGTAGTCCAAAGTGACTGTCTGTCAACCGAGAATGTCGCCGCATTCGGCGGTCGTACGTCCCCGCGTGCTGTGCCGAACGGCCTCCGTCGTGCGACGATGCCGGTATGAATCGACTGGCTCACTCCCAGTCTCCGTATCTCCTCCAGCACGCCAGCAATCCGGTGGATTGGTGGCCATGGGGAGAGGAGGCGATGCAAGAGGCCAAGAGGCGCGACGTTCCCATCCTTCTTTCGGTGGGTTACTCGTCGTGCCACTTAGCCGGCTGATCACTGGTGCCACGTCATGGCCGGTGAATCGTTCGAGGACCAGGCCACGGCCGACTACCTCAACGAGCACTACGTCAGCATCAAGGTCGACCGCGAGGAACGCCCCGACGTCGACGCCGTGTACATGGAGGCGGTCCAGGCGGCCACCGGTCAGGGCGGCTGGCCCATGACCGTGTTCCTCACCCCGGACGCCGAACCCTTCTACTTCGGCACCTACTTCCCGCCCGAGCCCCGGCACGGCATGCCCTCCTTCCGGCAGGTGCTGGAGGGCGTCCGGCAGGCCTGGGCCGACCGGCGGGGCGAGGTCGGCGAGGTCGCGCGGAAGATCGTGCGGGACCTGTCCCAGCGGGAGCTGGGCGACCAGGGCACCGAGCCGCCCGGAGAGCAGGAGCCGGCCCAGGCGCTGCTCGCGCTCACCCGGGAGTACGACGTCCAGCGCGGCGGATTCGGCGGGGCGCCCAAGTTCCCGCCGTCGATGGTGCTGGAGTTCCTGCTGCGGCACCACGCCCGCACCGGTGCCGAGGGCGCCCTGCAGATGGCGTCCGACACCTGTGAGCGGATGGCCCGGGGAGGCATCTACGACCAGCTCGGCGGCGGCTTCGCCCGCTACTCCGTCGACCGCGACTGGGTGGTGCCCCACTTCGAGAAGATGCTGTACGACAACGCCCTGCTGTGCCGGGTGTACGCCCATCTGTGGCGGGCGACCGGATCCGAGTTGGCCCGGCGGGTCGCCCTGGAGACGGCCGACTTCATGGTCCGCGAACTGCGCACGGAGCAGGGCGGGTTCGCCTCGGCCCTCGACGCGGACAGCGACGACGGCACCGGGCGCCATGCCGAGGGCGCCTACTACGTCTGGACGCCGCAGGAGCTGCGCGAGGTCCTCGGCGGCGAGGCCGAACGTGCCGCCAGGTACTTCGGGGTGACGGAGGAGGGCACCTTCGAGCACGGCCGGTCGGTGCTGCAACTGCCGCAGACCGAGGGCGTCTTCGACGCCGAGCAGGTGGCGTCGGTCAAGGAGCGGCTGCTGGCGCACCGCGCGCTGCGGCCCGCCCCCGGCCGGGACGACAAGGTCGTCGCCGCCTGGAACGGGCTGGCGATCGCCGCGCTCGCCGAGACCGGCGCCTACTTCGACCGGCCCGACCTCGTCCGGGCCGCCGTCGCGGCGGCCGATCTCCTGGTCCGGGTGCACCTGGACGAGCACGCCCGTCTCGCCCGGACCAGCCGGGACGGCCTGGTGGGGCCCAACGCCGGGGTGCTGGAGGACTACGCGGACGTCGCCGAGGGCTTCCTCGCGCTCGCGTCCGTGACCGGGGAGGGGGTGTGGCTGGACTTCGCCGGGCTGCTCGTCGACCAGGTGCCGGCCCGCTTCGCCGACCCCGCCGGCGGCGCCCTGTACGACACCGCCGCCGACGCCGAGCAGCTCATCCGCCGGCCGCAGGACCCCACCGACAACGCCACCCCCTCCGGGTGGAGTGCCGCGGCGGGCGCCCTGCTGGGCTACGCCGCCCACACGGGCTCCGAGCCGCACCGCGCCGCCGCGGAGCGGGCGCTGGGCGTCGTGAAGGCGCTGGGCCCGCGGGTGCCGCGGTTCGTCGGCTGGGGGCTGGCCGTGGCCGAGGCCCTGCTCGACGGCCCGCGGGAAGTGGCGGTGGTCGGCCCCTCCCTGACCGACGAGGCGACAACGGCCCTGCACCGCAAGGCACTTCTCGGCACCGCGCCGGGCGCGGTGGTCGCGGCCGGGACACCCGGCGGCGAGGAGTTCCCACTGCTCGCCGACCGCCCGCTCGTGGACGGCCGGCCGGCGGCCTACGTCTGCCGGAACTTCGCCTGCGACGCCCCGACGACGGATCCGGAGCGGCTGGGCCGGGCGCTGAACACCACCTGAGCGGCGGGCGGTGTCAGCCCTGTCCGCTGAACTCCGCCAGGGCGCGCTCCACGATGGCCTCGAGCCGGTCGTGGTGCGCGCCCTTCCAGTAGGCGCGGCCGCAGTCGCCGCACCGGGCGAAGACGTCGTAGGTGTGCCGGGTGCCGTGTTCGAGCTGTCCGGCGACCTCCTCCTTGGTGACCTCCGCCAGCAGGCCGTTGCAGGCGGTGCAGCGGGTCCAGGGGCGCAGCTCGGGGGCGAAGCGCTCGAGGACGTCGCGGAGCTGGTCCTCGGGGCGGGTGCTGTAGACGTACGCTCCGGCCCACAGCTCGCGGCGGCGCAGCAGGCCGCGGTCCCGGCTGAGCATGACCCGCTTCTCCGCGGCCGAGCGCGCGGCGAGCGCCGGGTCGCCGATGTCGATCGACTCGTACGCCGTGTCCACGCCGAGCAGGCGCAGCCGGCGGGCGAGGGTGCCGAGGTGGACGTCGAGCAGGAAGCGGAGCGGTGCGCCGGGGACCCGCTGGGGACGGACGACGGAGCGGACCTCCACCGAGTCGCCCGCGCCGGGGACGTAGGAGGCCGGCACCTCGCGGCCGTCGACCCGCAGGGCTCCGACCTCGGTCAGCGGGACGCCCGCCGACTCGACGACGTGGCCGAGGGTCGAGACGCCGTCGGTGACCAGGGCGGTGGCTCCCCGGCGCCGTCGGCTCGGGACGAACAGGGCCAGACCGGGGGCGAACTCGACGTGGATCTCGGGACCGTTCACCCGGCCAGGATGACACGCCGCGGGGCGCCGGGGCTCAGGGATTTCCGGTGGGCAGACCGTGCTCCAGGACGTCCAGGGCCCGATGCACGAGGTCGCGCAGATCGCCCTCGAAGTCGTTCTCCGCCCAGGCCATGTAGACCTCCATCATGCCGCCGACCAGGGACATGGCGTAGACGCGCACCTCCAGGGCGTCCGGGTCGAGGCCGGCCCGCTCGGCGAGGGCGCCGCGCAGCAGCCGCCCGGTCTCCGACATGCTCTCCACCATCCGGGAGCGGACGGCGGGGACCTGGACGCCGAGGTGCGCCCGCATCCGCAGCACCTCGGGGTTCTCCCGCGCCATCGCGTCGATGGACTTGTCCATCACGTACCGCAGCGAGTCCATCCACGGCTCACCGGCCGGCCGGGACCGCAACTCCCGCACCATCAGCGGGTCGTACTCGTCGGTGAGGACGATGTCCTCCTTGGTGGGGAAGTACCGGAAGACCGTCGACGGCGACACCTCGGCCCGCTCGGCGATCTGCTCGATCGTCGTGGCGTCGTACCCCTGCTCCCCGACCAGCGCGTACGTCGCGGAGCGGATCGCCTCGCGGGTCTTGATCTTCTTGCGTTCCCGCAGGCCCGGCCGGGGGCGGTCGGCGGGGGAGAGGGGAGAGGGTGCTGCCGTCATGCGGTCATTGTCCGGCATCCGGCCCGGGGGTGACCATCTCGGGACCGGTGCGCGAGACCCCGCGCGCGGAGGGCTCGCCACCGGGCAGGAGTGCCGCGGCCGGCAGCGCGGAGACCAGGGCGGCGATCGCGCAGACCAGCAGGACCAGGCCCATGCCGTGCACATAGGCGCTGTCCGCGGAGGCCGCGAGCCCGTCCGAGCCGGTCCGCGCGGCGACCAGGTGCGCGGCGACCACGGAGTCACCGGCGGTGCCGGCGGCCCCCGCGGGCAGGCCGGTGACGTCCAGCCGGTCGCGGAAGACGCCGGACAGCAGGCTGCCGAGCAGGGCGATCCCGATCGCGGAGCCGACCTGGCGCATCGTCAGCAGCAGCCCGGAGCCGCTGCCGGCGCGGTCGCGGGGCAGGGTGGCGAGCGCCCCTGTCATCGACGGCACGAGCGCGAAACCCGAACCGAGCCCCGCGACGGAGAGCCACAGCGCGGTGAAGCCGTAGCCGGACCCGGTCGTGGTGCGGGTGCCGAGGAGACCGGCGAAGGCGAGGACCACCAGGCCGGCGGCGACCGTGGCGCGGGCCCCGAAGCGGGTGGTGACCGGCGGGGCGAGCTTCGCGGCGACGGCCAGACCGAGCACCAGCGGCAGCAGCCGGACGCCGGTGCCCAGGGTGTCGTTGCCGAGGACGGCCTGGAGGTAGGGCGGCAGCACGAACAGCAGGCCGGACAGGACGAACATCACCAGGGTGGCCGCGATCGTGTTGAGCAGGAAGCCGCGGCGGGCCAGCAGTGCCATGTCGAGCAGGGGGCGCTCCATCCGCCGCTCGCGCAGGACGAGCCCGGTGAGCAGGACGGCGGAGCCGGTGAGCGTCCCCAGGACCAGCGGATCGGCCCAGCCCCGCTCGGGCGCCTCGATGATCGCGTAGATCAGGGCGCCGAGACCCGCCGCGGTGAACGCGGTGGAGCGGACGTCGACCCGGGGGGAGGCGGGGTCGACGGTCTCGGGGAGCAGCAGGGCGCAGGCGGCGATGCCGACCGCGACCATGGGCACGTTGATCAGGAAGACCGAGCCCCACCAGAAGTGGTCCAGCAGCCAGCCGCCGATGATCGGACCCAGCGGCAGACCGAGCGCGGAGCCGGTGGAGACCAGGGCGATCGCCCGGCCCTGCTCGTCGGGTGCGAAGAGCGACGGCAGCACCGACAGCGCCAGCGGGGTGATCAGCGCGGCGCCGACGCCCATGACGGTACGGGCGGCGATCACCTGGTTCACGTCCCCGGCCAGGGCGCCCGCCAGCGAACCGGCCAGGAAGATCCCGAGGCCGGTGATCAGCATCCGCCGCCGTCCGAAGCGGTCGCCGAGCAGTCCGGCGGGCAGCATCAGCGCCGCGAAGACGACGACGTACGCGTCCGCCGTCCACTGCTGCTGACCGGTGGTGGCGCCGAGCCGGTCGGCCATGGTCGGCAGCGCCACGTTGAGGATCGTCATGTCGAAGCCGAGCGTCAGCATGCTCGCGACCAGGGCCCCGAGGGCCCACCAGCGGCGGGGGTCGCGCCGCGTCTCTCCCCTGTCGATGACAGTAGCCATGAAATGACAGTAACTATCAAAACAAGCTTGCTGTCAATCGGGAGGTGCTTTCGGGCGCACGAAGAACGGCCACGGCTGCGAGCCGTGGCCGTGGAGTGCGCGGGGGCGCTCAGGCGTGCTGGTACGCCACCAGCGAGATGCCGACGTAGTGGACGACGAAGGCGGCGAGGGTGAAGGAGTGGAAGACCTCGTGGAAGCCGAACCAGCGGGGTGAGGGGTTCGGCCGCTTGATGCCGTAGATCACGCCCCCGGCGCTGTACAGCAGGCCGCCGACGATGACCAGAACCAGGACGGCGATACCGCCGCTGCGCATGAAGTCGGGCAGGAAGAAGACCGCCGCCCAGCCCATCGCGATGTAGCACGGCGTGTACAGCCAGCGCGGGGCGCCGACCCAGAAGACGCGGAAGACGATGCCCGCGGCGGCCGCGGCCCAGATGCCCCACAGCAGCCACTGGCCCTTGGCGCCCGGCAGGAGCAGCATGGTCAGCGGTGTGTAGGTGCCGGCGATGATCAGGAAGATGTTGGCGTGGTCCAGGCGGCGCAGGACGCCGTCCATCCGCGGGCTCCAGTCGCCCCGGTGGTAGAGCGCGCTGACGCCGAAGAGCAGGCATGCCGTCAGGACGTAGATGCCGCACGCGATCCGGCCTCTGCTGGAGTCGGCGAGGGCGGTGAGCACGAGGCCCGCGACGAGCACGGCCGGGAACATGCCGAGGTGCAGCCAGCCGCGCAGTCGCGGCTTGATCGGGTGCGGCAGTGAGAGCGCCACGGGACCGCGGCCGGCGGCCGGCGTGTCCTGGGGCGCGTCGGGGACGGGCGCAGTCATGCCGGGCATGGTACCTACGGCTCCGTAAGTCGTGTGTCAGGGCGCCCCCATGAGAGCCCCAACGCAAAAAGTCCTTCTGTCGAACTTCATGTGTACGCAAAGAACCGCGGTAACCGTGGTGTTCCTCACGTCGCTCACCTGTGATGCCCTCTGGACAGATGGGCACTAGAATCGGATGATCAAATGAGTGCGGTCGGCACCGGATGAGCGGCTACGAAGCGTCCGGGTCGAGGCCCCCACGGGGCGACAAGACAAAAAATCCCTCATTTAGGAGCAATCGTGGCGCGCGACATCGCGGCTCCCACCGGCGTCCCCACCCATCACCAGGAACTGATCTCGTGGGTCAACGAGATCGTCGAACTGACGCAGCCGGACAGCGTGGTCTGGTGTGACGGATCCGAGGCCGAGTACGAGCGCCTGTGCGAGGAGCTCGTCCAGAAGGGCACCTTCCGCAAGCTCGACCCGATCAAGCGCCCGAACTCCTACTACGCGGCCTCCGACCCCACCGACGTCGCGCGCGTCGAGGACCGGACCTTCATCTGCTCCGCCAAGGAGGAGGACGCCGGCCCGACCAACCACTGGAAGGCTCCGGCCGAGATGCGGGAGATCTTCCAGGGCTCCGGCGGCGAGGGCGGTGTCTTCCGCGGCTCGATGAGGGGCCGGACGATGTACGTCGTCCCGTTCTGCATGGGCCCGCTGGGCTCCCCGCTGTCCGCGATCGGCGTCGAGATCACCGACTCCGCCTACGTCGCGGCCTCCATGCGCACCATGACCCGCATGGGGCAGCCGGTCCTGGACGAGCTCGGCGACAGCGGCTTCTTCGTCAAGGCCGTGCACACCGTCGGCGCCCCGCTGGAGCCGGGCCAGGAGGACGTCCCCTGGCCGTGCAACTCCACCAAGTACATCTCCCACTTCCCCGAGGACCGCGAGATCTGGTCCTACGGCTCCGGCTACGGCGGCAACGCCCTGCTCGGCAAGAAGTGCTACGCGCTGCGCATCGCCTCCGTCATGGCCCGGGACGAGGGCTGGCTGGCCGAGCACATGCTGATCCTCAAGCTCACCCCGCCGCAGGGCGAGTCCAAGTACGTCGCCGCCGCCTTCCCGAGCGCCTGCGGCAAGACCAACCTCGCCATGCTGGAGCCGACGGTCTCCGGCTGGACCGTGGAGACCATCGGCGACGACATCGCCTGGATGCGCTTCGGTGAGGACGGCCGGCTGTACGCCATCAACCCCGAGGCCGGCTTCTTCGGCGTCGCCCCCGGCACCGGTGAGCACACCAACGCCAACGCGATGAAGACGCTGTGGGGCAACTCGGTCTTCACCAACGTGGCGCTGACGGACGACAACGACGTGTGGTGGGAGGGGATGACGGAGGAGACCCCGGCCCACCTCACCGACTGGAAGGGCAACTCCTGGACCCCCGAGTCCGGTACGCCCGCCGCCCACCCCAACGCCCGCTTCACCACCCCGGCCGCGCAGTGCCCGATCATCGCGCCGGAGTGGGAGGACCCCAAGGGCGTGCCGATCTCGGCGATCCTCTTCGGTGGCCGCCGGGCCAGCGCGGTGCCGCTGGTCACGGAGTCCTTCGACTGGAACCACGGGGTCTTCCTGGGCGCGAACGTGGCCTCCGAGAAGACCGCCGCCGCCGAGGGCAAGGTCGGCGAGCTGCGCCGCGACCCGTTCGCCATGCTGCCGTTCTGCGGCTACAACATGGGCGACTACATGGGGCACTGGGTCGACGTGGCCAAGGACAAGGACCAGGCCAAGCTGCCGAAGATCTACTACGTCAACTGGTTCCGCAAGAACGACGAGGGCAAGTTCGTCTGGCCGGGCTTCGGCGAGAACAGCCGCGTCCTGAAGTGGATCGTGGGCCGGCTGGACGGCACGGCCGAGGGTGTCGAGACCCCGATCGGCATCCTGCCGACCAAGGCGGCGCTGGACACCAAGGGCCTCGAACTGTCCGACACCGACCTGGACTTCCTGCTCACGGTCGACAAGGAGGTCTGGCGCGAGGAGGCCTCCCTGGTCCCCGAGCACCTCAACACCTTCGGCGACCACACCCCGAAGGAACTGTGGGACCAGTACCGGGCGCTGGTGCAGCGCCTGGGCTGAGGCCGGCACCCCATGACTCCACGGCCGGTCCGGATGCCCTGACCAGCGATCGTCACGGCCGGCCGTGGTGACAACCCCGGCGGGGACTCGCACAAAGGTGCGGGTCCCCGCTGCGTGCCCCCTTGCTACTGGATCTTCACACCGGTTGGATGACGTCCACAGGCGCCCCATCGGCACCGGTGGAGCGCCCAACCAAGCCTGTGGGGGGCACAGTTGAATACTGCACACCGATCCGGACGGCTCGCGGCCACGCTGCTGACCGCCGCTCTCGCCGGGACCGGACTGACCGTCGCCGCCGCGCCCGCCGCCTACGCGGCGGCCTCGGACGCCGTGGTCAAGCTGCCGATCTCCTCGTACTCCGCGATCGCGGTCGACTCCGTCCACCAGCGCGTCTTCGTCGCGGACAGCAACACCGGCTACTACCTCAACAAGGGCACCATCGCCGTCTACGACTTCCAGGGCGAGCGGGTCGCCACCCTGCAGACGCCGGCCCATGTCTCCGGTCTCGCGCTCAACGCCGACAGCTCCCGGCTCTACGCCGGCCTGCGCGAGCAGATCCAGACCTACGACACCACCACCCTCGAGCCGGCCCTCCTCACCAACGCCAGCACCGACACCTGCGGCCGCGACCTGGCCTTCTCCGGAGGGCAGTTGTACTTCACCACGCCGTACTCCCAGTACCTCGGGGAGTGCCCCACCGCCCAGACCTACCTGGACGGCGTGGTCAACGGGGCGTACACCCGTACCGGCTGGAACGACTCCGGCAAGCTCCAGCTCGAGGCGGGGCCCGGCGGCCGGATGCTGATGGGCCAGCCGCTCAACGCGAAGGCCGCCGACCCCTTCGTCACGGTCTACGACACCAGCGGCGACTCCCTCGTCCGCAACGCCGCGCGCCGCTTCGCCGACAGCGCCGGCCACGGTGCGCTCAACCTGAAGGACATGGCGTTCTCCGCCGACGGAAGCAAGGTGGCCCTCGCCGACGCGGCCTACGGCACCCGGCTGCTCAACACCGACGACCTCTCCGACACGGCGGACGCCTACCCGGCCCTGCCGGCCGGCGCCACCGCCAGCTCGGTCGCCTTCAGCGGTGACGGCAAGTACCTGGCGCGCGGCGCGGCGGCCACCGGTGCCACGCCCGACCTGCTCCTCCAGCCGGCCGACCCCACCGACGCGACGGCCCCGCTGGAGTTCGTCTTCGAGGGCAGCCTCGACGGTGACCGGGTCGCCCCGCGCGGCATGGAGTGGTCGGCCGACGGCTCCCGGCTGTTCGCGGTGACCACCAACGCGGCCGGCAGCCAGTACTGGCTGCACGTCATCCAGCCCCCGGCCGTCCAGTACGACACCGCGTTCACCGGCGGTCTCACCCACAGCCCCTCGGCGGCGGTGGCGGGCGAGCCGCTGGCGGTGCGCGGCCGGCTCCAGTGGGACGGGCCCGATCCCGCCGGGCCGCTCAAGGTGACCGCCGTCCGCCAGGACGCCGACGGCACGCACCAGCTCGGCACCGCGACCGTCAAGGAGGACGGCACCTTCACCGTCCTGGACGAGCCCGACCTGGTCGGCGAGGCCACGTACACCGTGTCCTTCCTCGGTGACCTGACCCACCGTCCGGCCACGGACGTCACCACCACCGTCACGGTCGGCAAGGCGCCCAGCTCGATCACGCTCACCGCGCCCGAGGAGGCGACCATGAGCGGGGGCGTGCACATCACCGGGACGTTCGCCGCCCAGGGCAAGGCGCTGCCCGAGCGGGCCACGCTCACCGTGAAGCGCACGGACCGGCTCGGCACCGGCACCCTGTCGTCGGTCACCGTCGCCGCCGACGGCTCCTTCGCCGTCGACGACCTGCCGCGCGCCCGCCGCGACACGACCTACACGGTCGCCTGGGCGGGTGACGCCCTGCACGAGGGCGCCACGGCCTCGGCGACGGTGTACGTCCGGCGCTGAGGCCGGCCGGCTGTGTGGCGCCCGGTCCGCGCGTCGCTGCGGGTGCGCGCGGACCGGGGCCGTTCGGGGGACCCTGGGCGGGGTCAGTGGGCCGAGCTGAGTTCCCTCGGCCCGGCCAGGGCGGCGGCGTGCGCGTCCATCCGCTCGGCCGACAGGATCGCCGCCGCGGTGTCGGCGCGGGAGGCGGCGACCACCAGCGCGCGGCCCGCCAGGGCGTGCGCCCGTCGGTGCAGGCCCTGGGGTCCGCCGGCGGCGGACGGCTGGGCGCGCAACGGCGCCCGCCCTCCGCGCAGCCGGGCCACCTGGGCCGCGAGCCGCTCGGCGGCCGTCTCCAGGTCGGTGCAGGGGGTGAGGGCGCGCAGTTCGTCGGTGACGGCGAGCAGGGCCGCGAGATGGCCGGCGAGCTGGATGTCCAGCTCCTCCTCGCGCGAGCGGTGGGGGAAGTCGGAAGGGTCGCCGGCCATCGTGCTGTGGACCGACTTGGTGCGGATCGGTTCGTACATGGGGGATGGCCTCCTGTGCTCTGACAGGAAGCCATCCTAGCTTGGATTTCGTCTAAAGTTGAGTCGGGTCACGGATCGCGGCCCTCCGGCTACCGTCGGCAGCATCCGAGGCTCCGGGGCCGGTCCCCGGGCTCTGTGGTCGGACTCCTGTCCGCCTCACAGCACTAGGGCTGGCCGTAGCCGTCGAGGAAGGTTCCGATCCGGGTCACCGCGTCGCGGAGATCGCCCGCGCTGGGGAGGGTCACCACGCGGAAGTGGTCCGGCTCGGGCCAGTTGAACCCGGTGCCCTGGACGACCATGATCTTCTCCTGGCGCAGCAGGTCCAGCACCATCCGCCGGTCGTCCTTGATCTTGAACACCTGCGGGTCCAGCCGCGGGAAGAGGTACAGCGCGCCCTTGGGCCGGACGCAGCTCACCCCGGGGATCTGGGTCAGCAGCTCGTAGGCGACATCCATCTGCTCCTTCAGCCGGCCGCCCGGCAGCACCAGGTCGTCGATCGTCTGCCGGCCGCCGAGCGCGGCCACGACCCCGTGCTGACCCGGCATGTTCGCGCACAGGCGCATGTTCGCCAGGACCGTCAGGCCCTCGATGTAGGAGTCGGCGTGCGCGCGCGGGCCCGAGATCGACATCCAGCCCACGCGGTAGCCGGCCACCCGGTAGGCCTTGGACATGCCGTTGAAGGTGAGGGTCAGCAGGTCGGGGGCGACCTTCGCGGTCGGGGTGTGCGTGGCCCCGTCGTAGAGGATCTTGTCGTAGATCTCGTCCGAGCAGACCAGCAGGTTGTGCCGGCGGGCGATGTCGGTCAGGCCCTTGAGCACCGACTCGTCGTACACCGCGCCCGTGGGGTTGTTCGGGTTGATGATGACGATCGCCTTGGTGCGGTCGGTGACCTTGCGCTCCACGTCGGCGAGGTCGGGCATCCAGTCGGACTGCTCGTCGCAGCGGTAGTGCACGGCCGTGCCGCCGGACAGGGAGACGGCCGCCGTCCACAGCGGGTAGTCCGGTGCCGGCACGAGCACCTCGTCGCCGTCGTCCAGCAGGCCCTGCATCGCCATCACGATCAGCTCGGAGACGCCGTTGCCGATGTAGACGTGCTCGACGTCCGTCTCGATGCCGATGGTCTGGTTGTGCATGACGACCGCGCGGCGGGCGGCCAGCAGGCCCTTGGCGTCGCCGTAGCCGTGCGCGCCGGAGACGTTGCGCAGAATGTCCTCGAGGATCTCCGGGGGGCACTCGAAGCCGAACGCGGCGGGATTGCCCGTGTTGAGCTTCAGGATGCGGTGCCCGGCCGCCTCCAGGCGCATCGCCTCCTCGAGAACCGGCCCCCGGATCTCGTAACAGACGTTGGCGAGCTTGGTCGACTGGATCACCTGCATGTCCGTGAGCTTACGACCCGGTAACGGCTCATGGGTGGTGTCTTCCGCCACTTGAGACGATGCGGTTTGCCTTGTTATCGGCGGTAGCTGTCTCGGAAGTCACTCGCGTCCCTAGAATGCGCCGCGGTGCCGTTGCGCCGAGGCCGCCGATGGGCCTGGTGCGACAGGGGTGCGGCGCGAGGACGGTCGGTCAAGGGGAGGGTGGGGTTGTACGAGGCGCACGGTGGCGGCGGCGAGCCGGAGGTTCAGCCGAACGTGTACCACCCGCAGACGGTCGCGGCTCCCTCCTACGAGGAGTACGCCGATCCCGCCGCCGCCCACGGCTGGCAGAACGCCTACGACGAGACCCGCGAGCTGCCCGCGCTCTCCGGGCCGCCCGGGTCCGGCGGGCCGCGGGTCCCGGGCGGGCCGGACGGCGGCCGCCGCGACCGGCGCCGGAAGCGGCGGGCGGGCGGCCGCCGGACGGCACTGCTGGCCGGAGGCCTCGGCGCGGTCGGCGCGGTCGCGGTGATCGCGGTGCTCGCCTGGCCGGACGGCGCCCCGTCGGGAACACGCCCCGCGGGCGACGGGCCCGGCCGCGCCCCCGGTGCCGCGCCCACCCGCGCGGACTCCCCGGACCCCGCGACGACCGCGCCCGGCACGGAGGGCGGGCCTCCCGCGGCGTCGTCGTCCACCGCTTCCGTGCCCGCCGCGGCCGGTGCGACGGCCACCGCCACCGACGGCTCCACCGCCACCGGCGCGCCCGAATCCCCGAACGCCTCGGCCTCCGCCACGCCCGCACCGACGCTCACCGGTGCCACGCCGACCCAGTCCGACTGGAGCACCCCCGGCGGCGGCCGGGGCCACGGGCACGGCGCGACCAAGCGCCCCCAGTAGCCGGCGCCGGCGGTAGCGCGCCGCCAAGTGGGTAGCGATTGAGGTGGAGTTGTGGTCCGCCGCTCGGCCGGATGGCGGTCCGCCGCCCGACAAACGTGCGCGTATGCCCCGGGCGGTCAGGTCGTCGCATACAACTGCTTGCCCCCGCACGCCCCTCTCATGAGAATGCTCATGACAAGACGTGAGGCGGCCGGAAGATCTCCGGTCGCCCAAGTCGTAAGAGGGGACCCCCACATGAACAAGCCTCTCCTGGCCGCGCTCTCCTCCCTGGCCATCGCCGGACTGGGCGCGACCCCCGCGGCCGCCGCACCGCAGGCCAAGGCGGCCCACGGCGTGACCGTCAACTTCGCCGGTACCGTCTCGCTCAGCAACTGCTCGGGCTCGGTCATCCGCTTCCCCGGCTCCGCGGACACCGACCCGGCGCTCGTGCTCACCAACGGCCACTGCCTGGAGACCGGCTTCCCGGCGCCCGGCCAGGTCATCACCGGCCAGTCCTCCAGCCGCAGCTTCGGCCTGCTGAACTCCTCCGGCCGCAAGGTGGCCACGCTCCGCGCCAACCAGGTCGTCTACTCGACCATGACGGACACCGACGTCACGATCTACCGCACCACCACCACCTACGCGGCGATCAAGAACTCGTACGGCATCGGCCCGCTCACCGTGCAGGACACCCACCCGGTGGCCGGCACCGCCATCAAGGTCGTCTCCGGCTACTGGAAGCGCGTCTACAGCTGCAACATCGACGGCTTCGTGTACCGCCTGAAGGAGGGCGGCTGGACCTGGAAGGACTCGGTCCGCTACACCTCCGCCTGCAACACCATCGGCGGCACCTCGGGCTCGCCGGTGATCGACACCGCCACCGGCAAGGTCGTCGCCGTCAACAACACGGGCAACGAGGACGGCCGGCGCTGCACCGAGAACAACCCCTGCGAGGTCGACGAGAGCGGCAACGTCACCGTCCGCCAGGGCATCAACTACGCCGAGGAGACCTACAACATCCCGGCCTGCTTCACCACCGGCAACAAGCTGAACCTGAGCGCGTCCGGCTGCACCCTGCCCAAGCCGTAGCCCCGGCTGCCACGCGCCCGGTCCGGGCGCGTGGCCCAGGGCCGGGCGGTCACACCGGTGACCGGCGGACCGCCCGGCCCGCCGACACGTCCGTGCGGCGGCCGTCGTCGATCGCGAGCCGGCCGTCGACCAGCACGTACGGAATCCCGGCCGGGAGCACGCTGGGCTCGGCGAAGGTGGCACCGGAGGCGACGGTGTCCGGGTCGAACAGCACCAGGTCGGCCCGGTACCCCTCGCGCACCAGCTCCCGGTCCGGCAGCCGCAGCCGGACCGCGGGCCGCGCGGTGAGGTGGGCGACGCACTCCTCCAGCGACAGCACACCCGCCTCCCGCACATAGTGGCCGAGATAGCGGGGGAAGGTGCCGTACGCGCGCGGGTGCGGCTTGGCACCGCGCAGGATGCCGTCGGAACCGCCGGTGTGGGCGCGGTGCCGCATGATCGTGCGGACGTTCTCCTCGTGGCCGACGTGCTGGAGGACCGACGTGCCGAGCCGGTCCTCGACGAGCAGCCGGCGGGCGGCCGTCCAGGGGTCCTCGCCCCGCGCGTCCGCCGACTCCCGCACGGTCCGTCCGACCTCGCCCGCCAGGGCAGGGCCGGTCACACCGGAGATCTCGATCGTGTCCCCCTCCACCGGCACGCCGTGACAGCCGTCCGAGCCGGTGACCTCCAGGTCGGCCTCCCTGACGATGGAGACGATCCGGCCGCCGTCGACCACCACGTCGGCGCGGTAGGCGCCGGCGCCGCTGCCGTCGACGACGTCCGCGTCCCCCGGACGACCAGTTCCGCCACGTCGCGCCCTAGAAGAACGTGCGGATGTAGTCGACGACCGTCCCGTCCGCCTCGGCCAGCGGGATGAGCTGCCACTTGTCGAAGGAGGTGCAGGGGTGGGACAGGCCGAAGCCGACCCAGTCACCGACCTCCAGATCAGCCTCCCCGGTGGTGCGCAGCCAGGCGTGCTGGTCGGACAGGCCGGTCACGGTGACACCGTCGGCCGGACGCTCGGTGCCGTCCCGGCGCACCACCTGGGCCTCGGGCAGGTCGAGGTCGTGGGCCGCGTCCCGCTTGCCCGCGTTGACGAAGGCCTGTTCCGCGGACGGCCGGGAGACGACCTGCGCCCACAGCCGGAACGCGGGCTCCAGGGCGCCCTCCTGGGGGACGCGGGTGAAGGGGGTGAGCCTGCGGTAGTGCCCGTCGTCGTGCGAGACGTAGGCGCCCGAGCGGAGCAGTTTGAGCACCGGCGCGGACAGTTCGGGGATCGCGGCGAACACGTCGGCCACCGCGTCGAACCACGCGCTGCCGCCGGCGCTCACCACGATCTCGTCCACCCCGGCGAACCGGCCGCTCCTGTCGAAGTCGGCGGCCAGCGCGGTCAGTCGCCGCAGGTAGGCCGTCACCCGCCCGGTGTCGGCCCGCGGCACCTCGCCCTCGTACCCCGCGACCCCGACCAGCCGGAGCGTCGGCACGGCGGCCACGGCGTCGGCGACGGCCGCGCACTCCGCCTCCGTGCGCACCCCGGTCCGGGCCCCGTCGCCCGCGGCCAGCTCCACCACGACGTCCACCGGCCGGGCGGCGCCCCGCAGGGCCGCGTCCATCAGCTCGACGCCGCGCACCGAGTCCACGTAGCAGACCAGGCGGAACGCCGGGTCGGCCGCGAGCTCGGCGGCGACGCGGCGCAGCGCGGCCGGGTCCACCAGTTCGTTGGCCAGGAAGATCCGTTCGACGCCGAACGCCCGGGCCACCCACACCTGGTGCGGCACCGCGAGGGTGATGCCCCAGGCGCCGTGCTCGATCTGCCGCCGGAAGAGCTGCGGGGCCATCGAGGTCTTGCCGTGCGGCGCGAAGGCCAGGCCGTGGCGCTCCGCGTAGGCCTCCATGAGCGCCAGGTTGTGCTCCAGCCGCTCGGCGGAGAGCGCGAGGACGGGCGTGCTGAACCCGCCCGTGAAGAGGTTGCGGCGCTGGGCCGCCAGCTCGGCGACGGTCAGGCCCTCGGCGTCCGGCGGGAGGCCCTTGAAACGGTGGTCCACCCGTTCCTCGGTGAGGCGGGCGAGCGCTTCGGCGCCGGTGCCGCGGGGCATGTGACCTCCTGATCCGGTGCGTTGCACTGCATGCAACGTCCATTGCGTATGTCGCTCACCGCTGTCCAGCATCTCACCCGACACGGGCAACATCCTCCAGGTCGCGGGCCAGGTCGGCTTCCTGCCCGCCGAGGAGGGCAAGCCCCCCACACCCGCCGGCCCGACGCCGCGCGAGCAGACCCTGCAGACCCCCGCCAACGTCCGGGCGATCCTGGAGGAGGGCGGCGCCGGCTGGGACGACGTGATGATGATCCGCGTCCACCTCACCGACGTGGACCACTTCGCCGAGATGAACGACATCTACGACACCTACTTCGGCGAGCAGGGCCTCACCCAGCCGCCCGCCGCCCGCCGCCCGGACCACGGTCTACGTCGGCCTGCCGCCCGGCCTCCTCGTCGAGATCGACGCCCTCGCCGTCCTGGGCTGACGACGGCTCGGGTGCCTGCCTCCCCAGCGCCCTCCCTCCGGGGTCCTCTCCGGCGCCGGGCGGTGAGCCTGTTTGTGCAGGAGTGACCCGTGTGGACCCTCAGGAAGAGCGAGCTGACTGGTTCCGGCACAGGA
The DNA here is from genome assembly GCF_023630175.1 of Streptomyces cellostaticus. Taxonomy (GTDB): domain Bacteria; phylum Actinomycetota; class Actinomycetes; order Streptomycetales; family Streptomycetaceae; genus Streptomyces; species Streptomyces cellostaticus_A. Next base: position 102,329 of record NZ_JALLIN010000026.1, read on the forward strand.
ATGTCGTCCATACTGCCGCCGTGGACCAGCGCATAGGATCGAGCAGCCAGCCCCTGAAGGGCGAGCCCGTCAAGGGCGCCGGTTTCGACCCGGCCTTCATCCCGGGGATCACCGCACCGGCGACGGAACCGGAACCGGCGGACGCCACGCCGACGACCGGGCCCGGGCCCGACGTCGAGGACGCGAAGCCGGCGACCCGGGAGCCCGCCGAAGCGGCGTCCGCCGAACCGGCGTCCGCCGAACCGGCGTCCGCCGAACCGGCGTCCTCCGAACTGCCCTCCTCCGAGACGGCGGACGGCGGACCGGAGAAGGAACCGGCACAGGCGAGCGCACCCGAGGACGGCGCCCCCGTCTTCGAGGCCTCCGACCGCCGGGCCCGGTTCGCGGCCGACCACCGCGGCGTCCGACTCCGTCTGGACGAGGAGGACTGCGAGTTCCACTGGGACGAGATCGCCGCGGTCGAGACCGAGTCCGCCCGTTTCGGCAAGCGTTTCACCATCACCGTGCACACCCCGGACCGCCGCTGGTACCCGATCGAGATCGAGGCGACGTCCAGGTCCCGCTTCAAGGAATGGGAGTCCCGGTTGGACGCGGTGCTCGACGCGTACTTCGAGGAGGCGTAGGGCCGCGTGACGACGGGGGCGCCGGGAGGGACCCGGCGCCCCCGCCCGCGCCCCTCCTAGCCGCAGTACTGGGCCTCTTTCCCGATCGACCGGTACATGCAGTCCGCGTTCTCCAGCAGTTGCAGCACCGCGTCCCGGTTGCGCGAGGTCTCCCGCTCGATCACCTCGTCGGGCGGGTAGAAACCGCCGTTCCAGGAGGACGTCGGATACATCTCGAAGGTGTAGTCGAAGATCCTCTGCGTGCCCCACAGATAGTCGTCGATCGACCCGTCCGTGATGTACAGGTCGCTCGACTGCTCGGGGGTGTAGCCGTTGCTGGCCGCCATCTTCCGGCCCACGGCCTTGAACGCGGCGGCGTCGTCGGCGGTCATCCCGGGGGCGGTGTCCGAGTACGTGTACCCGAACGGCCACAGCACCAGCTCGCTGTAGGTGTGGAAGTCGATACCGGCCCTGATCTGCTGCTTGCCCCCGACGACCCGGCTGCGCACGAAGTCGGAGACGACCTTCACCTCGGGCGCGGACTCGGCGGCGGTGCCGCGGTAGGTCTCGGACGACTTCGTCCTCGACGAGCCGCCGCAGCAGCCCCACTTGTAGTCCCAGTTCCGGTTGAGATCGGTCCCGACGTACGAGGAGCCGGAGTTGGGCTGCCGGTTCTTCCGCCACGACCGGTACGACCCGGTGGCGATGTCGTACTCACCGCCGTCCGGGTTGAGGTCGGGGACGAGCCAGATCTCGCGGCTGTCGACGAGGTTCGTGATCCTTGGGTCGCTCCCGTACCCGGCGGCGAACTCGCGCAGCAGGTACAGGGCCATCTCCACGGTCAGGTGCTCGCGGGCGTGCTGGTGGAAGGTGAACAGCACCTCGGGCTCGTTCTCGTCGGTGCCCACGTTGTCGCTGACCTTGACGGCGACGATGTCCCGGCCCTGGTACGACTTCCCGATCACCCGCTTGCTCATGATGTCCGGGTGGGCGGCGATCCGCTGGTCGATCTCGGCGTTCGCCTCGGCGTAGTTGTGGTACTTCGAGTCGGAGCTCGGGAAGTCGTGCAATCGCTGCTCGCCGCGGGCGCCGGTCCGGTCGGGCGGCGCGCCCAGGGGCGTGACGTCGTACCCGAGCCGGCGCAACCGCCGGATCTGGTCGGCCCGGCCGGAGACGACCACGGTCTCCTCGTCGGCCTCGTCCACGGTGACACCGGTGGCCTGGATGGCCGTCCGCGTCACGGGATTCGTACTGCGGTGGATCTCGTACTGCCGGATGTCCTCGGTGGACGCCGGATCGGTCCTCCGGGCGCTCTCGGCGGCCGCGTGCGTGGCGGAGGCCGAGACGGGGGCGGCGAGAGCGAGGGCCAGCAGCGCGCCGAGTGCGGCGGTACGCCTGCTGCCGCGCGCGCCGGAGCCGCGGATGCGAAGTCGCATGAACTCTCCTTGGATCTCCAGGGATTCCGGGGTCGCCGGAAGTGGGGGAGTGGAGCTGGGAGCTGAGGTGCCTCAGTGCGACGTGCGGGTGCGGACGCGGGGAGCCGGTGGCTGTGGGTCCGCTGTGCGGGGCTGGCGCTCATGGTCCGACCTTGGCATGATCAGGTCAATACTTGCCGGTGTGCCCGCGGTCTCCGGCCGAAACTCGCCGTAGCCCGCACACACGCGGCCAACCCGCCGCATCCGGCCGTCGGCCGGACCTCACCTGAAGGAAACGGTCAGCCAGGGACTCTCCGGGTCGGGCATCAGGACCCGGTGGACGTCCACCATGTCCGTGTACCAGTTCCCGAACTCCTCGTCGTCGAAGTGCAGACAGCGCCCCAGGATGTACCCGGCGGCGAAGTCCCGCCACGACTTGTACGACAGCGCGGCGGCCCGGCCCGCCGCCACGACGGCGGCCTCGGCCTCCGGCGGCGAGCAGTACCGCGCCGTGCGAGCACCCGCGCCCGGTCCAGGGGAGCCCTGTCCCGCGCGCCGTGCCGGGCCCACGCGACGGAGCGCGGCGGCGCGGAGGGCAGGAACGCCTCGCACGGGGTCCCCGGGTTGACCACGATCATCGCCGGATCCGTCGGCGCCCACACCTTGGCGAACCACCCGAGCTTCTGCCGGTCGAGCACCCGGTGCGGATCGGGCGCGGGCAGCATCCCCTCCGTGTGCACGGCCCACACCCGCCCGCCGGCCACCCGCGGATCGTGCCCGAAGACGGGAACCGTCCGGCTCGGATCCGCGTCCGCCCCGTCACGCCGTACCTCGAAGTACAGCCGACTGTCCGCGAGGGTCTCGAAGTACGCCGTCCAGTCCTCCCGCGCCTTCGCTTCCGTCAGGGCCTGCTCGATCTGTGTCGGCGGCGTTCGGGCGGGCGGCGCGGCAGGCCTGAAACCCGCGGGCGGCGGACCGAACGACATGGTGTGCCTCTCTCGAATTGTGTGTCTTCGCGGAACTAGCCGACCCTGCCGGCGGTGGGGCCCGGGGTCTTCAGCGCGTCGATGAAGGGGGTGAACGCCTGGGCGGCGAAGGTGAGGGTGGCTCGGGCGGGGGCTTTCGAGTCACGGACGGCTATGCGGGTGGTGCCTTCGGCGATCTCGACGCAGTCGTTGCCCTCGCCTCCACCGGAGAACGACGACTTCTTCCACACGGCGGGCATGGTCATGCCGGTCCTCACAGCTCCTTGGCCAGTTGGTGGATGAGTTCGCGTGACTGCCGCGGTGGCAGTGCCGCTCCCTTCACCCTATGGAACAGCTTTCGAAAGTGTTCCAGCTGCGCCTCGGAGTCGACGAAGGCCGTGCCGTGCGGAGCATCACGCACGACGGTGTCGAGCCGAGGGACCGCGCCGCCCAGGTGCACCATGGTGGCACCGGCACCCGCGAAGTCGTCCAGCTCGAAGGGGATGACCCGAACGGTCACGTGGCCGGCCCCGGACACCTCCAGGATGCGGTCCAGCTGAGCCCGGGAGGCGGTACGTCCGGCGACCCGGATGCGTAGCGCCGCCTCGTGGATCACGGCCTCGTACGGGATGGGCTCGGGCCCGTCGATGACGACCCTCCGCTTCATCCGGTGCTCCACACGGAGATCGACCTCGCTGTCCGGGAACTCGGGGTTCAGGTAGGCGAAGAGGGCGCGGGCGTAGTCCTCCGTCTGGAAGAGACCCGGCACATGGATGACGGCGACGTCGTGACGGTACCGCGCGTGGTGGTCCAGCTCGGCGAGGTCCTGGTAGGCGGCGGGGAGTACGCCTCGGTAGTCCTCCCACCAGCCGCGTGTACGGTCCCTCGCCATGACCGCCAGGGCCTCGATCAGACCTTCGTCGGAGCAGGCGTAATTGGCGGCGAGCCGACGCACACGCTGCTCGCTCACCCCGGCGATCCCCGACTCCATCTGGCTCATCTGTACCGAGTTGACCCCGAGCAGGCCGGCCGCCTCGGTCGCCTTGAGTCCAGCGGCTTCCCGGAGTCTGCGGAGTTCGATCCCCAGGCGCATCTGTCGTGCTGTGGGGTGCCGTCTTGCTGGCACGACGTCCTTCTTTCCTCAACTGCGAAGGTGTGGCCACTCGTTCGGGGTCAGATTACGGGACTGGCTTGCAGCGGCATAAATTTATGACCTACCGTCAGTCACGCCTTGAACGCGCAGCGGAAGCGCACCGTGTCGTCCTGCCATGGCGACGGCGGCATCGCCACCGTGTGC